>JAYFNX010000013.1:0-142067 GCA_034933245.1 Candidatus Pelethousia sp. | reverse complement strand
CAAATTACATTGCGTTTCTTGTTCGTCTGCACTATATAGTTTTCAAGGTGCTTTGCCGCTTCTCGCTCTCGCTTTTCGCTTGCCTCGCGAAGCAGCTTGTTTATGATACCAAACGTCCCCCCTATTGTCAATCCCTTTTTTCAATTTTTTTGCATTATTTTGTCGTCGCCGTAAAATAGGCCGATACTTAGGCTTTTTTCATATTTGCACTTCCCATTTCCCAGCGTTATAATAACGGGAAGGAGATTTTTGTTATGAAAAAAAATAGTGCGCCCATCGGTGTGTTCGATAGTGGCTTAGGCGGTGCCAGCGTGTTACGTGAAGCGCTCCGGCTGCTTCCTAAGGAAAACTACCTATACTACGGCGATAACGGCAACGCTCCTTATGGGGACCGCCCGGAAAATGAGATTACTGCACTCTCCTTGCGGTGTGTCCACCAGTTGCTGGATATGGGCTGCAAGGCGATCTTGGTCGCCTGCAACACCGCAACCGCCAACTGCATCGATATAATCCGTACGGAGTTGAACGTACCGGTAGTCAGCGTGGAGCCGGCCATCCGTCCGGCATGCTCGCAGCCGGGCACAGGAAAAGTTCTCATGATGGCCACCCTCGCCACCACCCGTTTTGAACGGTATCTGGCTTTACAGCAACGTATGCCCGACCCTTCCAGGATCATCAACATCCCGTGTCCCGGCATTGTGGATAGAATCGAGCGCGGTCTCTTTGCGGATGCGGATTTTGACGACTTGTTCGACGAACATCTCCGCCCTTATGAAGGGTTGGATACAGACGGCATCGTTTTGGGTTGCACCCATTATGTGTTCATTCCCGGCGCATTTCGGCGTGCTGCCGCACGCCACTTGCATGGTCCCTGCACATTATACGATGGGAACGAGGGAACGGCGCATCAGCTTGCAAGGGTATTGGAAGAGCATGGCCTTGAGAACACAGAAGGCTCTGCCTTGGTAGAATTCCACACCAGCGGAGATCCTATTCTATATAAATCCCTTTTCGATCAGTTGCTTTCCCGATAATCTATTATGCAAAACGGCGTGGCCCCCATGCGGGATGGCCACGCCTTATTTTATACGGAGCTTGCAAAATTCCAGCCAGCTATTCTTCTACCCTCTCAAAATCCGAGGCGGGATGCTTACAAATGGGGCAAATGAAATCCGCCGGCAGCGGATCGCCATCATAGACATACCCGCAAATCTTACAAACATACTTCACCTTGGGTGCGGGTTTTTCCGCTTTCGCGATAGGCTTCTTATCCTCCTCCGGAATATAGGTGGGGGCATTCTTGGGGCTCTTGCCGCGAATCACCTCATGGTAATAGGCGTAGGTCATAGCCGGCGTCTTATCCGACACCTCCGCCTCAATCACTTCACCCAGGAACACGGTATGGGTGGATGTCTCCATTTTCCCGACGACCTTGCATATCACATAACCGCAACCATCCAGCAGCACGGGCAATCCTTCCGCCATTTTGTAAGAAAGGCCCTCGAACTTATCCACGTCGCGGCTGGATTTAAAGCCGAAGCGCCCGATCAGGCTGCGTTCCGATCCTTCCGCCAAAATGGAAAAGGCGAATTTACCGCTTTTTTCGATGCAGCCGTTGGTATAATTATCATGGTTGACGCTCACGGCTACGGTGGCAGGCTGGGACGTAATTTGCATGATGCTGTTGGTGATACACCCTACGGGCCGTTCTCCATCCATGGAAGTCGTTACATATACGCCATAGGACATGCTACGGAATACTTTGGTGTTCATTTTTAACCCTCCATCATTCATTAAACTAAGTTTTCATTTTGGGATCATCCTATTATGCCCCGATAGCCCATCAAGTTTTTTCCTTCATACCTCGCTGCGCAATTGTTTGTTTCTCCAGTGTCGCATACATGGACACACCCAGAACCACCACGCCCCCCAGGATTTCCCGCAGGGTAGGTGGCTGCGCCAAGAGTATGGCGGCCAGCACAATTCCGTATACGCTTTCCAACCCGCCGATAAGGGCCAGCGTTTGGGCTTTCACCCGTTTTAAACCGCATCCCACCAAAGCCTGGGCCAATGCGCTGCATAAAAGGCCTAACACCAAAACAGCCGTAAGGTTGTGCCCCGTGAAGGCCGGCCGCAGCATGATCCCTGCGGGTAAGAGCAGCAAAGCCGCAGAGGCCTGTGAATAAAATGCAACCACCTCGCCGGAATAGTCCACCACCATACGGCGGTTAAGAAGAACGATAGCCGCATGCAAAACGCTGGCTGCCATGCCCCAGATAAAGCCCGGCAAAAGCGCGCCGTCGGCCTGCCAGGGCACGATGATGGAAGCGCCCGCCAGCATTAAAAGGGCTTCTACTACGGCGGAAAGCCGCAGGCGTTCGTGGAAAAGCCAGGGCTCCAAAAACGTGACAAACACGGGGTACGTTGAGAAGGTGATGGTTGCGATAGCGACCGTAGCCAGTTGGGCGGATTGCAGGAAAGCCACCCAATGAACCGCCCACAGGCCGCCTAAAACCGCCATGACCCCATAATCCCGCCGGGAATGGAGGCGCATGGGCATGCGCCGCATTTTCAGGTAGAGAAAAAGAGCCGGGGAAGAAACCCATACCCGCCCAAAGGTAAGGGAAAGGGCATTTAATGTGCTCCACTTTCCAGCTAGAGCTGAAAGGCCCAGAAAAAAAACCGCCACGTGAATTTGGATGAGGCTTTTTGCATCCGAACGGCCCACTTCCTTGCATTTTCGTGTCATCTCAGTCATAGAGTCCTCCCGCCGATGCGGATGGGCCGCAAAGCTCTGGTTTCATCAATAGGGCCGCCGCCCAGGCAAACGTCCCCATCATAGAGCACGGCCCATTGGCCCGGGGTAACAGCCCGCTGGGGGGTTTCAAAATCCATGGTGCAGCCCGCACCGTGCATGGTCACGCGCACGGGTTGATCGGTCTGCCGGTAGCGGAACTTTGCCGTGCAGGCAAAGCTTTTTGAAGGCGCGTTTCCGGCAACGAAGCTTACCTTCTCCGCCCGAAGCCCCAGGGAATAAAGTTCCTCCCGCTCGCCCTGCTGAACGATAAGCAGGTTTCGATCCAGATCCTTGCCTATTACGAACCAGCTTTCCCCGGAGCCCATGGCCATACCACCGATTCCCAGACCCCGGCGCTGGCCAAGGGTATAATACATCAGGCCGTCGTGCCGGCCTATAACGCTGCCGTTCAGATCCACCATGTCGCCGGGTGTCGCGGGTAGATACTGCATAAGAAAACGTTTGAAGTTGCGTTCCCCAATAAAACAAATCCCTGTGGAATCTTTCTTCTTGGCAGTTACAAGTCCCGCATGTTCCGCAAGGCGGCGAACCTCCCGCTTCTGCAAGGCGCCGATGGGGAACATGGCCTTTTGAAGTTGCGCCTGGGAAAGGCCGGCCAGAAAATAGGTTTGATCCTTGGAAAGGTCGGCAGCGCGCAAAAGACGCCGTTGCCCCCCCGTTTCTTCCAGCCTGGCATAATGGCCCGTGGCCAAGGCTGCCGCGTCCAATCCCATGGCAAAATCCAAAAACGCACGAAATTTGATTTCGCAATTGCACAGCACATCCGGGTTCGGCGTACGGCCGGCGCTATACTCCGCTAGGAAATAGGAAAACACACGGTCTCGGTATTCTTGGGCGAAATTCACCGTGTAATAGGGGATGCCCAACGTGTCCGAAACCCGCCGAACATCCTCATAATCCGCAGCGGACGTACACACGCCTTCGTCGTCCTGTTCTTCCCAATTCTTCATGTATACGGCCAACACATCGTAGCCTTGCTCCTTCAAAAGCAGGGCCGCTACGGAGGAATCCACGCCCCCGGACATACCGAGCACAATTTTTTTTGTTCTATCCATCATCAATCATAATCCCGGGGTTGCGCAAAAGCGCATTGCCCAGATAAATATCCTTAATCGTCCCCAATTTTTTCCCATCCTCCAGCATCCATACCCGCTGGATTCCCGGTATCTCCGTAATGGCGTTTACCACGCTATAGATAAACAGCCTCTCTCTTCGATCCGCCGGCAGGTTTGATTCGTCCGTATGGATGAGAGCAACCAGTTTTTCCGAAAACCCGCTTTTCCAATTCAGGACCGCCAGGTTGCCGGTTACATACACGCTGTTGATATCCTCTGCGCTAAACAGAGGATACAGCACGCCCGGATCCGCCGGGCCTTTGAACAGTTCTTCCAGACGCATCCGCGGATCATAAGAGATTTTGCTGGAAACAGCACGGGGTACCCTATGAAGCATGCTGCCCTCCGCATCCGGGAAAGGCAGGTATATGCTGGAGCCGATGAAATCCGTAAAATCCGTCCGTGCAAAATATCCCGCGGCGCCCGCAAGATTATGATAGGTTCCGTCCTTCTGCTGCACGGAGATAACCAGGCCCGCTACATTTGGGATATAGCCCGCAATGGTCATCGTAAGCGCCCCCGCCAGAATGTTTGGATCGTAATCATAGGAAGGATGTTTAAAACGCAGCGTGATAATAATTTTCCCCGGCCCTTCCTGATTCGGATCCTGAGGGTGGGGGGTATCCCCGTCTTCGCTCGGTGGAAAAAGAGAGGCCAGCATTTCTTCCTCCGGGGTGATCACAGGCGGCTCGGCCAATGTCATATCGGCAGGCATAACAGGTTCCAGGCTGGTGTCGCCATCCAAAAGTTTGGCCACCAGCAAGGCGGCAATTCCGGCCTCATCCTCGCTGCGGTCATAATTGACCGTACTGTTTCTCGCGATAAGGAGCTTGCCCTCGAAATCCGTAAAATAGAGGGTAGCCGTGCGTTCCTCAAAGCTTCCCGCTTCCGTGCCCGCCTCGGTATACCAAGTATCATATTCCTGCTGCATGCTGGCAACATAGGTGTCCAACCCTTCGGCAATGGGGCTTATGGCGCCAAGGGCACGGCCGTTAAGGCCGGGTTCCACCCCGTTTAAATACAGGTTAATAGAGCCCACGCCTTCCGCTTCGTTTATCGTAGCAGCCACGGCTGCCCGCGCAATTAACCACGCCCTCGCATCCGGCAGGGAAGATGAAAGCAGATATACATTGCAGGCATCCTGCGAAAGCTCCACCCGTTCCAAGCTCATGTTGTCCGGCAGAGAGGGGCGCAGCACGCCGCCGCTGGGGCCCCGGGCCAGGGCTTCCACCACGGCCTGGGCACGGCTAATATTACCCGTGTAGCTAATATCCCTGGTTTCTGGCGTAAGGCGCAGCCCATCCTCCGAAAGGAAATAGAGCTTTGCGACAAAGCTGCCTTCGCGTTCGATTCCCTCCGAAAGCACCGGCGGCATTTGGGTGCTTAACGCAAGCTGGGGCGTAGTCTCGCCTGCCACCGTGCAGCCTGAAAGCAACCCGCTTAAAACCAGCGCCGCAGCCCGTATATAGTTTTTTCTCCAGGCTTTTCTCATGACGCCGCCTCCAGAATGCTTTTAAAGGGCCCATAGCCGATTTTGTATAGATCGCCTTCCCGTTTGAGAAGGATTTCAGCATTTTCAATATGATGCAGGTCGCCGACGGCGTTTTTAAAATCCAAGTTTGCCGTTATAACGGCGGTTCCTTCCTCGGTCTCATTCGAAAGAAGAATCGTAAACCCGGTTATGTTTCCTAAGCTCAGCATCTCTGTTTCAAAATTTGCATAGGTCGGCTTCTGCACACCACCCGCAGCCGCTTCCATGAAAAGCGCGTAAGCCATCTCGAACTCACCGTTCACCATGCGCGAAAGCATACAGCTCACGATTCGTTCGGGAGAAACCACCGCCTCTGCATGGTAATCCAAAGGTTCTATCAAATCGCTGTCCAAATCTTTGCCGGTGCTGAGGCCCAGGGTCTCCATGGGCAGGCGGGAGCCTTTTCCCGTTCCATCCGTATCCACCAGAATCTGCACCCGCATCTTTCCTTCCACGTAGCCCGTGAGGGTGTTTACCAAGGAGTAAATGCCCAGCCGCCTCGTAAGGTACAGCTCTTCCTCGGCCCTTTGGAGCGCAGCTTCATAGGAGCCAAAGGCGTTGCCCGCCCGGCGAACGGACTCCACGATCGATTCGTCCAAAAATTCCGGCGAAAGGGTCACATACAGGATACCGCTATCCAAACTAACATCAACAATGCTGGTTCCCGCAGGGAACAAAGCGCTCACGTTAGAGGAGAGGGTCTGTTGCGGCACGCCCTCCAGCAGCGTACGGATGATTGCCGTTTCGGTGCGTTCATTCGCCCGTACGGAAACATTTCTTGTAATGGGCACTAAATAAGCTTCCCCGGTCAACCGGTAATAAAGCTCGACGCTCACGTCCTTAGCCACCCCATCCTTTGGGTCAAGGAGGGGCAGATCATCCTTAACCCGATCCTCCGCGATGACGCTGCTGCCACATCCGCAAAAAAGAAGGCAGATTCCCAACGCAAAGGAAACAACGCGAACATAAACACATTTGCTAAGCGCCATAATTCGCCTCCGTATTGAAGGGCAAATGCACGGTAAATGTGCTTCCTTCCCCTACTTTGCTGCTAACCTGAATGTATCCCCCATGAAGGGCCACGATCTTTTCCGCAATGGCAAGGCCCAGCCCCGTGCCGCCCGTGCCGCGGGAGCGCGCCTTGTCCACCCGGTAAAACCGCTCGAACAGATGGACTACCGCCTCTTCCGGAATGCCGATGCCGGTATCCGAAACCTGGAAAACCGCCTCGTTGTCTCCCGCATATACCCGAACGCGTACGCTGCCCGTATCCGTATATTTCACCGCATTTTCAACCAAATTGATTACCACCTGCTCCATACGCGCCATGTCCGCATATACGGTTACCGGGTTGACGTCCGCCTTAAGGGCAATGTTCTTATCCGCCGCCAGGGGCGTCAACCGTTTGCAAATCTGATCCGCCAGGGTATCCAGCCGGATGGGCTCCCGAACGAGTTCTTGGGCGCCGGCGTCCTCCTGTACCAAGCGCAATAGCTCCGTGACAATTCTGGAAAGCCTGTCCATCTCGTGGTTCACATCCCCAAAGAATTCCTTCATCATGGCGGGGTCCGGGTTTTCCTGGTATAGGATGGTCTCGCTGAGTAACTTCATGGTTGCGAGGGGGGTCTTTAACTCATGGGAGGCGTTGGCGATAAACTCATCCCGAACCCGGTTGTGATTCTCGATGCGCTCGCTCATGCGGTTAAACGCGTTGCCCAGCTCGGCGATTTCCCCGCTGCCGGAAACCTTCACCCGAACGCCATAACCTTGGGTCCCCATCCTACGGATGGCCGCCGTCAAATCCACAATGGGCTTGGTAAGCCAGCCGGAAAGAAGGAAGACAAGGATCACAATCGTAATCATCATAATAATGAAAATCATGGCGATCTGGCGGGTCACATCGTTGATGCTGTCCACCACATCCTGAATGGAAACGCAATAAAGAACCGCCCCCACATACACGCCGTCTACTGTGATGGGCGCAGTATAATACACAGTCCAAACGGCCTCCTCGCCTATGGTGAGCAGGCCTGTTTTTTCTTCATCCCGATAAACATGGTGGAAGCCGAAGGAGGTCTCCAAACCGCCCAGAAGCACATCCCGCACTTCCCTGTAAGGCAGGCGGAAGCCGTTATGCTGGGAGGCGGAATCCGCCTGCACAACCGCGTCCGTATCCAGCACCAGAACGCGCCCTCCCATCGAATAGGCCCGTTCCTGCACATAGGCATAAAGGCCTTCCGCATCGTTTTCCCCCAGTTCAGGGCCAATTTCCAGGGCCAAGCGCGCCGTCTCCTGGCGCTGGTTTTGGGTGCGCTGCGAAACGAGGAAGTCCTCCATGAGGTCGGATACCATCTTCCCGATAAAAAAGAGCGCGCACACGGTAATCAGCAAATAAATGCCCGACATGCGCGCCCGAATGGAGCCAAAGTGTTTATTGAGCAAAGTAGTACCCTACCCCCCATTTGGTCATAATATGGCTCGGGTTTGCGGGATCGGCCTCAATCTTTTCACGGAGGCGGCGGATATGCACATCCACCGTGCGAAAATCACCGATATAATCGAATCCCCAGATGGTTTCCAGCAACTCATCCCGGTTGTAGACCCTGCCCGGGTTGGAAATGAACAGGTTGAGCAAATCAAATTCCTTCACCGTCAGGTTTACGGATTCGCCGTGGGCCTGAACGCTCCGGTTCCCAAGGTTAATGGTGATGTCCCCCGAGGTGATGATCATACGGGATGCATCGTTCTTCGAGCCTGTCCGCCTGAGGATGGTTTTAATCCGAGCCTTAACTTCTAATATATTGAAAGGCTTGGTCATATAATCATCCGCGCCATACTCCAGCCCCAGAATCTTATCCATATCCTCGCCTTTGGCCGTGAGCATGATGATGGGCACGTCGCTTTTTTCCCGTACGGCCTGGCATACGTCAATGCCGTTCATCTTGGGCAGCATCACATCCAGCAGCACCAGATCATACCCGCCCTTTAGGATCTTTTCAAGGGCGGCCTCGCCGTCCTCCGCGCTATCGGTCTCGTAGCCGTCTTGCTCCAAGGCGAATTTGAGCCCTTTGAGAATGAGCGGCTCGTCATCTACGAGCAGGATTCGTTTTGCCATGGCTTTGCCTCCAGCCTGAGCGCCGGGCAAAATGCCCCCGCCCGCATGCAATGATTTCAATAGAGATTATACCATAAACCATACATCTGAAACCAGTAAATACAAAAAATACAGGTGAATGGCTGTACAAATCGGCATGCAGTTTGATATAATGACATATTGTCGAAGGATAAAACATTCCTAATGCGCAACGAAAGGACGTTTTGCTTTTGAAACGAACGATCACAGCCCTACTGGCAGCATTGCTTCTGCTAACCCTTGTGCCTGGAGCGGCTCTGGCGGATTTTGATCCGGAGTCCATATCCACCCCCCATATCTGTTTGATGGACCGGGAAACCGGCGCAGTTCTCTACGAGCGCGATGCGCATGAAAAAGCATACCCGGCCAGCACCACCAAAATTATGACCACCATCTTGGCCATCGAGATGTGCGATGATCTATACGAAGTCATCAATATTGGCAATCAGTTTGATACCAGCGGTTCCGCTACCACGCCTCCCCTTTCCAGGAACGAGGAGCTGCGCATTATCGACCTGCTTTACTGCATCATGCTGGTTTCCGGAAACGATGCGGCCAGTGCGCTGGCTATCCATCTGGCAGGGAGCCAGGAACAATTTGCCGTTCTTATGAACCAAAAGGCAGCCGAAATCGGCATGAACGATACCCATTTTACCAATGCCAACGGTCTCCACGACGAGAGCCATTACTCCTCGGCTTACGATATGGCTTTATTGGGGCGCTATGCCATGAGAAACGAGGCATTCCGCAAAATCGTGAGCACCAAGACCTTCGAGGTTCCCGCCACCAATAAAAATGGGGCGCGTTCCCTAGAGACATCCAATCGTCTCATCTTCACCAAGGCCGATAAAGAGAACTTCGAGTATGCCTACGCCACCGGCATCAAAACCGGCGATACAAAATATGCGGGCCGTTGCCTGCTCGCCTCCGCGCAAAAGGATGGGGTGGAGCTTGTCATTGCCCTGCTTGGGGACATCGAAGGCCAAGTTCCTACAGAATACCGTTTTGAAAACGCCAGCAAATTTTTTGATTGGGGCTTTGCCAATTATACGTCGGTTCAAGTAGCGCAGTTAAACCTGCCCCTGGAGTTTTCCGCCCCCGTATCCAATGCTTCCTTTGCTGAAGAGACTGGCGGGGTTCTGGCCGTGCAGGCAAATATTGAGCCGGATGCCGCAATTGCTGGCTTTGCGGAAAAGATCAATGCCATCAAGTCCAATCCGTCCTCTATCACCGCTTCCCAAACCTATACGAACGGCACCATCACCGCGCCTATCAACGCCGGGGATATGGTGGGCCAGGTAGCTTATAGTTATGAAGGCGAGGTCATCTTTACAGCCGACCTTATTGCCCAGCGAAGCATCGATGAAATTGGCAACGTGGTGGATGTGGATCCTTCCGCCAGCCCTCTGCTCATGGATGACGAAAAGCCAAAAGGCAATCCCTTCTTGGTTTGGTTCATCATTCTGGGGTGTGTTCTCATTCTTTTTGTTGTGATTAAATTGGCCGTTAACAGCCGTTACCGCAGAAGGCACCGGCGCCGCACGGCTTACCGCTATAAAGGACGCCGCTAATGCATATTCTTGATCTGACCCATACGATCCGGTCGGACATGCCCGTGTTTCCCGGGACGCAGCCGCCTGCCCTTTCCCCTGCCAATACTATTGCGCAGGATGGGTTTGCGGAAACCCTGCTCTCCTTTTATTCCCATACAGGCACGCATATGGATGCACCCGCCCATCTATTCTCCCAAGGGATTCCATTAGATGCCTTCCCTGCAGGCCAATTCCTGGGAAAAGGCTTGGTTTTGGATTGCACCAAGGAATCCGGCTTCATCGGCATGGATGTGTTACAACGCGCGGGCCGCGCGCTGGATGCCGCCGAGTTTCTTCTATTTTATACCGGGTGGTCTAAGAGATGGGGAAGCGCCGCCTATTATGAAGGATTCCCCTGCATCGATGCCACTGTGGCAGCATATATCGCTGCTTGTGGGAAAAAAGGGATTGGTCTGGATACCATTAGCGCCGACCCGGTAACCGATGGGGCGTTGCCCATTCATAGGCAGCTGCTTTCCGGCGGGAAAACCATAATCGTGGAAAACCTAACCAACCTGGATCAAATCGGCTCCGGCCTTTTCACCTTCTGCGCCCTCCCTCTCAAGTTTGTCCACGCGGACGGCGCACCCGTGCGGGCCTTGGCTATTTTGGATGCGTAGGGCTGACGATGTTTAAAGCAAATGCTATTAAGCGGAGGGAATTTTCCCTCCGCTTTCTCATTTAATAAGCGATTTATTCAATTTCTCAGCTTTGGCCGTATTCCAGGGAGTAATCGATACAGCCTCCATCTTCCCAGAGGCGCTCCAGGTGATAATATTCCCGCTCTTCCGGATGGAAAATGTGCGCCAGAATGTCCCCGAAGTCCAGCACGATCCACCGGCCTTCGTTATAGCCTTCCTTACGGCGCACCATAAAGCCCAGCTCCGGGCCCTTTTCTTCTAATTCGTCACACAAGGTTTTCACCTGCACGCTGGAACGGCCCGAGCATACAACGAACCATTCCGCAAGGATGGTTTTGTCCGCCACATAGATAGCCTTAATATCCACAGCCTTCTTGTCGTCCAGAATTTTACAAAGCCCCAATACCTTTTCTTTCATGGTTTGCTCCAATGGATTACCCCCTTTTTTGTTGATTTTGTATTTCCTCCCGCGCAGCAATCGTGGCGGGATGCATCCTCTGCCCAGTCTTTGTGAGATACGCCGCCGTATGGTCTATGCAGGATAGCATACCTTCGTTCAAGCTGCGCGCCATAGCCTGCCGTATCTCCTCCATGCCCGCATAACTGCGGCCCGGTTCTATTTTGTCCGCCAAATATATGATCTTATCCAGCGCCGTCATATTGCTCCCGCAAACCGTATGCAGGGAGATGGCTTGCAGAACCTCCCGATCCGTTATTCCATAGGCCCATTTTGCATGTGCCGCACCCACGGGCGCATGGCGAATGGGTTCCGGGCTATCCTCTACCCTTAAACCATAGAGGCGGGCCAGCTCCGCCGTATTGTCCTTGGCGCAGTCATGGAGGAAAGCCGCCAACCGAGCCTTGGCCGGGTCAACGCCATACCGTTGAGCTAAAACGGCGGCGCATCGCGCCACGCCCATGGTATGTGCAAAACGCTTCGGCTTTAATTCCGCCTTTAGGTGTTCCACCGTGGCGCGCAAATCTTCCGGCAAGTACAGTCCCTTTTCATATATATATTGGATTACATTGCCGCAGGTAAGCCCTTCGATCGGCAGCCCCGCAGCCACGCGCGCACGAATAGAGGAAGAGGATATTTCCGGCCCGCTAACGTGCAGCATGGTAATATTCGCCCCAAATTTCTCCCGGAACTCTTGGGCTGCTTGCTCCGCGCCGGGATTGCCCGGCCTGCCGGCAACAAGAAAGTGGGTGGATGCCATCAAACGGGCGGGGTCATGCCAGGTATCCAGCGTCAAAAGCATGTCCTCACCGATCAGCCAGGAAACCTCCGCGCCCGGATATTCCGTTTTCAGTTGCGCTACCGTGTCCGCCGTGTAGCTTTTTCCCTCTCGGAAAAGCTCCAGACCACAGGCCGTCAACGAGGGATATTCCGCTTGCGCCAGCCGGGCCATCTCCAAGCGGGTCTTGGCGCTTACGCCTCCGGCAATGGCCTTATGGGGCGGGTCTGCCGCTACCATGAGCAGCATGTGGGACAATGCCGCTTCTTTCGTGGCCGCCAGGGCGATGTGGATATGCCCCATATGCACGGGGTTAAAACTACCCCCAAATACGCCTAGGCGCATAAGCCTATGCTTCGTCCTTTCCAAATGCTTATCTTCCTTTATATTATACACCCTGGAGCCTTCCGCGTATATCCTGCAATTATATGCCAATACTAAAGATAAATACCAATATAATATTAGGGGGTGTATTTATGCGGCGCAGGCGTGTGCTTACGCGTTACTACAAACGCAAGCTTTATGGCGGGCGAAGTTCCTTCGCCCGAATGATGGATTTCATCTCCCTGCGGGTAATCGGTTTGCTGGTCTGCTACCTGCATTTTTCCACCATCATTTCCAATGTCGCCATGGCTGGGTTAATGAGCATCGTGGCAGTGGCATTTGGTTCGGTGGCCATTGAGCTTGCAAAAAGCATGCGCATGGATCGCTTTATCCGCAAAGAACGGCAATGCATCGCCATGGAAACTCTGAAGAAACGGCTGCTCATTATGCCCCGGGACGAGCAGCTAGCACGGCTGCGGCGCTATGCAAAGGCCAATCCAGCCCGCTTTAAGGAAACGGAAATTATCTTTACGCTTCACAGAACCTCTCCTGTCATGGAGGATGATGTGCTGGCAGCAGCCTCCGCCGCCAAAAAGCGAGGGGCAGAGTCCGTTACCATCCTCCATACGGGGCCGGTTGACGGCGCGGCGAAATCTTTGGCCGCGGATTATGTCGGCTCTACCGTTTCGTTTCTGGCACTGGAAGATATTCTTTCACAAGGCGATCGCCAAGCTATGCTTCCCACCGAGGCGGAGATCGATTCCATTATTCTTGCCCGGGAAGGCGCGGCCCATGAGAAACGGAAAAAAGCCCTCTCCAGGCCTTTTGAGCGGGGCAGAACCGGACGATACCTTCTTTGTGCCCTGGGTCTCTTTGCGGCATCTTTCTTTGTACGCTATCCGCTCTATTATCGGCTCATGGCAGCCGCCTGCGTCAGCTTCGGCGCCATGGCGTATGCTCTGGGGCAGGCCGATAATAACACAACCGCATCCCGTTAAAGTTCAATCTTCGGTTCCTTTTCGTTGCGGCGATACAGGGTGATCTTCCGGCCGATGCACTGCACGGGTTCGGCCCGCAGGGCCTCGCAAAGCTGGCCGCAGGCTTCCCGGGCGGTTACGTCGGCCGTTTCCAGCACGGTAATTTTAATCAGTTCCCGTGCATCCAAGGCCCTGCCGAGTTGCTCGACCATGGTTTCCCCAATGCCGCTTTTTCCGATTTGAAAAATGGGTTGTATGGTGTTGGCCATGCCGCGCAGCTTGGCCCGCTCTTTTCCTGTCATAAATACCTCTCCGTCTTAATCAATAAAGTCAAATTCCCACTCGCCCATTCGGATGGTGCTTTCCTCGTTGGCGCCCCGCTGGCGCAGCGCATCTATGATACCTTCCTTGAGCAAAAATTGTTGAAAGCGCCGCATGGATTCCTCATCGTCCGCATAGGTGGTATCCAGCAGATAATCCACGCTTCCGCCTCGCACCACGAATACGTCCCCGTCCAATTCGATTTCAAAGCCCGGCTCATAGCGGTGGCCCTCCACCATATCCTCTTCCTCAAAGGAATAGCTTCGCGGCAGATCCGCAAGCGTACGAAGGATTTCATCCAGAAGCGGGTCGAAGCCCTGGGCCGTGGCTGCGGAGACCGGGAATATGCGGGCATCCTCGCCCAATTCCTCCCGCAACCTCTCCAAGTTCTCTTGCGCCCCGGTTATGTCCATCTTGTTGGCAGCAATAAGTTGCGGTAATCCGGCCAGGCGGCTGCTATAACGGCTGAGTTCTTCGTTGATTTGCCGGTAATCCGCTAGGGGATCCCGGCCCTCGCAACCGGAAATATCCAGCACATGCACGAGCATGCGGGTGCGTTCCACATGGCGGAGGAAATCATGGCCTAGGCCAGCCCCCTCGGCCGCGCCTTCAATAAGGCCGGGAATATCCGCCAAAACAAAGCTTTTATCATAGCGCTGCACCACGCCCAAGTTTGGGGTGAGGGTGGTAAAATGATAGTTCGCGATCTTTGGGCGGGCGCTGGTTAGAACCGAAAGGATCGTGCTCTTCCCCACATTGGGCAAGCCCACCAGGCCCACATCCGCAATGGTAAGCAATTCCAGCTCCACCTCATGCTCCAGGGTTTTCTGGCCGGGTTGGGCAAATCGGGGGCTCTGGCGGGTGGGGGTTGCAAAGCGGGCGTTACCTTTCCCGCCCCGGCCGCCATGGAGCACGATGCGGCTTTTCTCCGGTTTGTTCATATCCGCCACGATCCGCCCGCTTTCGATATCTCGCACCAGGGTGCCTACGGGCACCCGCACGATCAGATCCTCGCCGTTCCGGCCGCGGGAGAGCTTCGCCTTCCCGTTTTCTCCCTTTTCCGCCCTGTAATGGCGCATAAACTTAAAGTCCAGCAGCGTGCTCATGTTGGGATCCGAAAAAAAGACTACGTTGCCACCTCGGCCGCCGTCCCCGCCATCCGGCCCGCCCTTTGCCACGTATTTTTCCCGGTGGAAGCTTGCGCATCCGTCTCCCCCGTCTCCTGCTTTGATGGCGATTTTCGTTTTATCCACAAATTGCATGGTTCATTTTTTCCTTTCCGTGCCCTTTGGGGGCTGATTGAGGCAATAAGGTTGTACAGTGCAGGCATCGCAGTTTGGATTGCGGGCGCTGCAAACCCGCCTGCCGTGAAAAATCAGCCAGTGGTGGGCAATGGACCACTCTTCTTTCGGTATGTTTTCCATGAGCTGCTGTTCCGTATGCAGCACATCCTTCGCGCTGGCAAGCCCCATGCGGTTGGCCACCCGGAACACGTGGGTATCCACCGCGATGGCAGGCTGGCCAAAGGCATTGGAAAGCACCACATTGGCGGTTTTCCGGCCGACCCCGGGCAAGGTTGTAAGCGCATCCAGGCTTTTCGGTACTTCCCCGCCGTATTTTTCCATAAGAATACGGCAGGACGCAATAATATTTCTGCCCTTAGTTTTGAACAGACCACACGCTTTAATGTAGGGTTCCAGCTCCGCTTCCGTAGCGGCGGCAAATTTTTCCGGCGTATTATAAACGGGAAAAAGTGCTTGGGTGGTTTTATTGACCTGCTTATCCGTGCACTGGGCGCTAAGCATGGTTGCGATGAGCAACTCAAACGGATTGGAAAAATGCAGTTGGGGCGCTGCATCCGGATAGGCTTCCGCCAGCGCGTCCAAAATATGCCGAATGCGCGTCTCTTTCGTTTTCTTGCTTTCCCGCATAACATGCCCTCCCCTCTGTGTATAATCCATATGGTTATGCCCATGTCTCCGGCTCTCTTGCCTGGCATGAAGCGTACGCATTGCCGGCTGGCCGGTAAGGCTAGCACATTGCATGGTTTTTGGTCCGCATTTCCTAAAATTACCTTGATTTTCACAGTATGCTTATTATAACCGTTCCTACCCCGCCCGCGCAAGGTTCATCTTGCCGCCCGTTTTCCAGCGGCAAATCCCAATTGCAGGTGATTTTTCTCTCCTTATTTGGGCAATGCTAGACTTGTGCAAGTTTTATAGGGGGAGGCGCATTCCGTGGGAAAAAAGGGTAGCAAAAAGAGGGGCCGGTTGTTATTTTTTATACGGGGCTTGGCCTTGGCGCTGATGCTTGCGGCGCTGTTTTTCGTGCTATTTGTCGCCGCCAAGTTCTGGGATCTAAATGCCTGGCATGATTTTGATCCGCACAATATTTTGGATGCAGAGCAAACGCTGGTGCTATACGATGGGACGGGGGAAGAGATCACCCGTTTGCATAGCAGCGAGGACAGGGTGCCCTTATCCATAGACGATATCCCTTTGCAGGTGCGTCAGGCTTTCATTTCAGCCGAAGACGCCCGATTTTACGACCACCCCGGCATCGATGTGATTCGCATTGCAGGCGCGGCCTGGAAAGACATCCAAGCGGGAGGCTATGTGCAGGGAGCTTCCACTATAAGCCAACAGCTCATCAAGCTCAGCCATCTCACCTCCACCAAAACCATATCCCGCAAGCTCGAGGAAGCCGTTCTGGCCTGCCAAATGGAGACCATGTATTCCAAGGATGAAATTCTTGAAATGTATCTGAACTATGTATATTTTGGCGGCGGTTATTATGGGATCGAAGCGGCCGCCCTGGGATATTTTGGCGTTCATGCCAAGGATCTTTCCGTGTCTCAGGCGGCATTGCTGGCCGGCATTCTCAAATCCCCTTCCAAATTTGCCCCGCATCTGGATTATGAAGCGTCTGTAGGCCGGCGAAACACCATCTTGGGCCTTATGTGGGAATACGGTTATCTCAACGATTCGGAACGCAGCGCCGCGGAAAGCGAAAAAATGGTTATTCTTCATGATGGTACAGCTAAAGAACAAAGGGGCTATTATGTGGATACGGCTCTGCGTTCCGCCATGGAATTGCTCCACGTGGATAGCGATGCGCTGCTTACAGGAGGATACCGTATTTATACCGCCATGGATCCCGCTCTTCAAGCTAGTTGTGAGGAAATCTTTCAGGAAGACTCCCTCTTCCCGGAAGGCGCGCAAGCAGCCATTGTCGTGCAGGAAGCGAATACGGGCTATGTTCGCGCTTTGGTGGGCGGCCGGGGTAAATATGAAACCGCCATGGCCTTTAACAGAGCTACGGATATTCGCAGACAGCCCGGCTCCGTTATTAAGCCGGTTATCGCCTATGCTCCGGCGCTCGAGTCCCATGGCTATACGGCCGCAACCCTGATTTTAGATGAGCCCACCAGCTTTGCAGATTACACGCCCAACAATTATGGGAACAAATACTACGGTTGGGTCACGCTGCGGGAAGCCGTAACCCGTTCGCTAAACGTGCCGGCCGTGAAAGTCCTATCGGATATCGGCCTGCGCGACGGCAAGGCGTTTGCAACAAACTGCGGTATTTCCTTTGATCCGGATGATACCAGTTTAGCCCTTGCCCTGGGCGGGTTTACCTATGGCGTATCTCCCTGGCAGATGGCGGCCGCCTATGCCTCTTTTGCCTCCGGCGGCCTATACAATACCCCCACCGTTATTGAAAAAATCACGGACAGCACCGGAAATGTGCTTTATCAGTATCAGCCCGAAAGCCGCCGGGTGCTTTCTGAACAGAATACCTATATTCTCACCAGCATGCTCCAAAGCGCCATCGAGGACGGAACCGGGCACAGGCTAGGGGAACTCGGCATTCCCTTGGCGGGCAAAACAGGCACCGTCGGCCAGGAGGAAGGGAACCGGGATGCCTGGATGGCCTGCTATTCTTCCGATTATGCCGCCGCTGTCTGGATGGGGTACGACAGCAGCGAAGATGGCGCCTTGCCTTCTGACGCCACGGGGGGAAAATACCCCGCTCTAGTTTTGGGAGAGCTTTTTCGGGATATCTATGCGGATAGACAGGCCCGTGATTTTTCCATGCCCGCAGGTGTAAACGTATATAAGCTGGATAAACGCACCCTGGAGAACGCGCATGAAGCCGTGTTGGCCACTGCCCTCACCCCCAAGAGCGCCATCCTTTCCGAGGTGTTTGTGGAAGGAAGCCAGCCTACCGCCGAAAGCAATTATTGGGTCGTTCCTTCCCCGCCTGCAAGCTTTTCCGTTTCCATCGGCACGGATGGCCGTCCGCTTATCTCCTTCACAGGCCGGGAGAGCTTTGCCGTCTACCAGCTTTACCGCCAGGAGGGGCTGGAAAGCCCCGCAATGGTAAAGGAATGGCAAGGTAAGGGTGCGGTTCGCTATACGGACGAGGCAGCGCTTGCCGGACGAACCTATACCTATTATGTTTTGCCCGTTCATGCGGAAATGCGGGTAGGAAACAAGCGCGTTCAAGGCCCGGCCTCCCCCAAAAAGGCCGTTACCACCAAGGAGGCCGTTATCGATATTGAAATTCCCATCACCATTCCCGCTGTTTCTCCGACCCCTTCCGCATCTGTTCGGCCCAAGGCTTCGCCCTCTCCCACGCCGGCCGCCTAAAGGCATAAATTAAAAAACTTATGGCTTGACGCTTACGCCGGGAATCGTTACCATAGGAGGTGGAAAATATTACGATAGAAAGCATATGGTGCAAGGAAGATAGCTATGGAACTCAAGAAAATTGCCGAAGAACTGCTTCCCCGCTCTATGGCCGCCCGTGATTGGGTGTTTCAGGTAATTCGCTCCGCTATCATTCGCGGCGCGTTGCCGGGAAACATGCCCCTCAAGCAGGATGAAATTTCCGCTGCTCTTAATGTGAGCCATATTCCCGTGCGGGAAGCTTTCCGCCAGTTGGAATCGCAAGGTTTGGTTCGCATCTACCCAAACCGGGGCGCAGTGGTAACGAAGCTATCCCAAAAGGAAATGGGCAACGTAATGGATGCCCGTATTATGCTGGAGTTGGGGGCTTTGCGCGCCGCGATTCCTTTTATAAGCCCGGGGGATATCGATAAAGCCCGTGAGTTTTTAGACCGTTTTGCCGAAAGACAAGATTATTACAATAGCTACAGGCTCAACCTGTCCTTGCATTCCGCCCTGTATGCGCCCTGTGACAACGCTTTTTTGCTCACGCTGATTGAGCAGATGCACGCCAATGTAGACCGTTACCTCTATCCCTATTTTGATGGCGGCGGGAGCGCCCAGCTTTATTCCGTGGAGGAACACGGCCAGTTGATCGACGCGTGCGAAAGCCACGATGCCGAGCTGGCCACCGCGCTTCTACGCACCCACTTGGAAAGTACCAAGCAACTGCTTCTCTCCTCTTCCTTGCTGGATTGAGGAATCGTACGCCAGCTCTTCCTGTTTAATTGCAACGCTTCGTTCTCGTTTGCGAAGCGTTTTTTCTTTGAAAAAACTTCTCCTTAGAAAAGCAGGCAGCCTTCCCAAAATTCAAAAACCGGACATAGTTCGCGCCGCAGGATATGGTATAATCTCCTATAGGAAAACACTAGGAGGAATCTATGGCAGCCAATGCCTATTCCCTTGCTACGCTGATCATGCGCTATGTGTTTGTGGGAATCATTCTGTATATCCTCTCCCGCATCATATATCACTCTGTCAGCGAATATCAGGAGCAGCGCCGGGCCCTGCACTGGCTACAGGACGGTTATGCGCGGCACATCGAATTCCTGCCTCCTTACGATACCCAGGAGGGCGGTTATGTATTGGTGCGCTCCAATCTCATTGGCCGCAGCCCTCGGTGTGATATATATATTGACGATCGAAGCGTCCGGCGCCGCCATGCGCTGCTTTTTGAAAAGCGCGGCGAAGGGTATATCCGTCCCAAGGGCCGGGCGAAGATATGGATCAACGGGGAGAGGCCGCAAAAGCGGACGGCCTTGTTGCATGATGGAGATTTGGTGCGCCTTGGCCAAGTGGAATTTCACTATAAGCTTAAACGCACGCCTTGGGAGGGACAGGCATGAACAGAGTGCGGCATATGAGCGCCCTGGGGTTGCTCTGCATCGTAATGCTTTTTGAATTCATGGCCTTCGCCTTGCTTTCCCTGCGGGATGAAAGCTTTGACCCTTGGGCGCTGGGTTTTGCTCTGGCGTTGATCGTGCTGCTATTTTTGCAGTATATTTGCCTGCAGTGGATCTCCCGCTATGCGGACCGTTTTCTTCTGGTTATCGCCAATCTTCTCGCGGCCATCGGTATGATCGTACAATATCGGCTCTCACCGGAAACGGCATTTCGTCAACTACTGCTCTACGGGTTGGGCATGGTAGCCATGTTTGTTTGTGTGGGGCTCATGCATAAGCCATCCTTCTTTCAAAAGCTCAACTGGGTGATGATTGTGGGCAGTTTGGCCATTCTGAGTGTGCTGCTTATCATAGGGAAAGAGCAGGGCGGCGCAAAAAACTGGATCACCATCGCCGGCTTCTCTTTCCAGCCCTCGGAATTTGTGAAGGTGGCCCTCGTGTTTGTGGCCGCCAATTACCTCACCGAACAAAATGGCTGGCGGGATTGGCTGCCATCGGCGCTTTTTGCCATTTTCGTTTGCGGCATCCTTGTAATGGAGCGGGATTTGGGCGCTGCCTTGCTTATTGCGGGCACCTATCTCATCATATTCTACACGGCTACCGGGGATGTGAAGGTGACGCTTGTTGGCCTGGGCGCCGGCTGTATCGGCGCGGTAGCCAGCTATTTCATCTTCGACCATGTGCGCGCCAGAGTGGCCATCTGGCGCAACCCTTGGGCTACCTACGAAACCAGCGGTTACCAGATCGCCCAGGGGCTTATGGCTATCGCCTCCGGCGGCATATGGGGCTTGGGCCTTACCCAGGGCCTGCCCAAATCCATCCCCGCCTACAATACGGATTATATTTTTGCCGTCATTTGCGAGGAATTCGGCATTATTTTCGGCATTGCCGTCATCGCGCTGTATCTTGTGTTTATCATACGGGGCGCTTTGGTGGCGCTTTATGCGCGGGACCGGTATCTGATGCTGGTGGCATTTGGCTGCACCGTGCTCATTACCCTTCAAAGCTTCATTATCATAGGCGGCGTCATCAAGCTCATCCCCCTCACGGGCATTACCATGCCCTTCGTGAGCCACGGGGGCAGTTCCCTCATCGCCTCCATGATGCTCCTTGGAATTCTGGAAGGCATTGCCATGCGAAACGGAGATATGCTGGAGGATGCCATGGACGAAGCCATGGAGCGAGACAGGCTGGCAAGTATGGGGAAAGGAGGCGGCCATGAAGCGTAATACACGCAACTATATCAAAGCCATGCTTGCGCTCTTTTGCGCCATGTTTCTGGTGCTATGCATATACCTGGTTTACATCGTGGGAGCTTATGGCGCCCGATGGTTTACCAGCCCCTACAACAGCCGTGTCCAGGCCCAAAAAAACAATGTACAGGCCGGGCGCATCGCGGATCGAAACGGTGCCCTCCTGGCCTATACAACCGAATCGGGCACCCGCCGCTATTCCACGGACAAAGCGCGCCGCCGCGCCATCTGCCATGTTGTGGGGGATAGCTACGGCCAAACCTTAGGGGCGGAAAGCATGTTTGCCAAATATCTCCTTGGGTTTGATCAAGATGTGGCGGACCGTTTTATGGAAACGTTCAGTTCGGGTGTGCGGGTGGGTTCTTCCGTTATGCTCACCATTGACGCGGATTTATGCGATTATGCCTATGATCTGATGGACGATTATTGGGGCGCCATCGTCATGCTCAATTATAAAACCGGCGAGATTCTCTGCTCCGTCAGCCAACCCACCTTTGACCCAAATTATATGGAAGATTATATCGAGGGAACCCGGGAACTGGCCGCCAGCGCCATGGTAAACCGGGTTACCATGGGTAAATATACGCCGGGCTCCACTTTCAAAACGGTAACCCTGATTGCCGCGTTACGTTACCTCCCCGGCGTTACGGAACGAACTTTTGATTGTTCGGGAGCTTTGGTGTTTGATAAGCAAACGGGAAAATTCCTGCCGGATGTCGCCGTGGACGATTCGGAATTCGTTCAAAGCAGCGAACAAGCATACGACCGGGATAAGGAGGGTGCGGAGGATACGGGCGCAGAGCCGGATACCGTTCAAAAATACAGCATTGTCCGGGATTATCAGAGCCAATACCACGGAGAGCTCACCCTGTTTGAGGCTTATGCGAAATCTTGTAACAACGTGTTTGCAAGGCTTGCCATGGAAATCGGTCCTGCGAAGATGGCCCAAACGGCTCAGGATCTCTGCATTGGCGACTCGTTTCTTTTTGACGACCTTCTGCTTTATTCCAGCAGTTATCAGACGCCCGATACGCAGCTGAATCTTGCCTGGAGCGGCGTAGGCCAATATAAAGACAGTATGACCCCCATGCAAATGTGCATGCTCACTGCCGCGGTAGCCAACGACGGTGTGATGATGCAGCCCCGGCTTCTTTCCAAGGTGGTTACAAAGAACAACTATGTTCGGGCTACCCAGACCAATAAAATATACAAGACGATTCTTTCCGCAGCGGAAGCGGAAATTGTTCAAGAAGCCATGCTTGGCGTGGTCGAAAGCGGTACGGGCACGAAAGCGGCCATAAAAGGCTATGCTGTGGGCGGGAAAACCGGCACCGCTGAAATCTCCTCCGATAAAAGCGTGAACACCCATGCCTGGTTCACCGGCTTTGTTCAGGATGACGAGCATCCGCTGGCTATTTGCATCATTCTGGAGCAGGCGGGCGGCGGTGGAAGCAAGGCCGCGCCCATTTCCGCAAAGCTCTTTGCCCGGGCCATTAAGCTTGGATATTAAAAACGGCCCCGGCGTAAAGGCGGGGCGCTTTTTTGTTTCATTGAAAATGCCAGGCCAAAAGCAAATCCACCATTAAACCGTAGCTTCTCACCCCGTTCTCCTGTTGGTTATGCTTCAGATAAGCATCGTTCATATTGTCCACCGCCTCTTGTACCGCCCCATCGTAGGCTTCCCAATAGGCGTTGTATTGGCGAATATCCCGCACCATAGCGTCGCTATACTTCTGCCGAACCTCTAAAAAAGCCACCGGGTCCGCCTCGCGAAGCTTATTCATGCAGTGAATCAGGGCCAGCATAATGCCCGAATAGGCGATTGCGGGGTCATCGGACTTCGTGCAGGCCAGGTATGCCACAAAATTCGCTTCATCCTCCTTGGCCACCCCCAGATAATGGGCGGTTTCGTGGGCTGCGCTGGATAAAAGCAGCAGGGCGGGCTGATGCACGTTCACATTGGCTTCGGCAGTGTAGGGGATGTAGATGCCCGCAATGCCCGCATAGCTCATCCCTTCCGATGCCACCACTCCCTTTGCTGGATATACCCGCTGGGAGAAAAGCGTTATCTCTTGCCCCAAAGCTTCGTAAGCTTGGGGTATTTTTCGGAAATACGCGCGCCACCCATCGGGCAGGGTAAACACACCCTCTTTGTCTTCCGATACATGGAGCCGAAGCGAAGCGGCCTGCATGCAAAGG
Organism: Candidatus Pelethousia sp.; assembly: GCA_034933245.1. GTDB lineage: Bacteria > Bacillota > Clostridia > Christensenellales > CAG-138 > Pelethousia. The sequence continues at coordinate 118,795 of JAYFNX010000013.1, read as the reverse complement.
GAATCGCATAATTCCTTCAATTCGTCGGCCGGCCGCTCCTGCAGCGGTAAATCCAGGATTTGATAAAGGGTTGGACGAGCATAGTTAAACCCCCACGTCAAATAAAAGGCGTTTAAAATTACGCCTCCCGCAATTGCCAGGCTCATAAAAAAGCTAACAAGATTAGCGAGCGGAATCCTTTTGCGTATCCAGAGCAGCAAATAAACAAGGCAGGAAACCACCGCTCCCAGCACCGTTCCGTATAGGATAAATTCCACCAAGGAAAAGGTCCATATGCTGCTTAGAAACCCTAGAATACCCGCAATAACAGGATATATCTTTTCCGCGTACCATTCCGCTTTTTGCGGATAAGATTCCGCCAGCTTTGGCAGCCAAAGTCCAATAAAAATCAGCAGCAGCCATGGCAGCCGCCAAGCTAAACAGGGCCATGTGCAATTACTTGTCTTTTGCTTCATGGCCCCTAGTATACCATATTTTTTGCATACTTGCAGATCGTTATTATATCAAGCCGTGGTGCAGAGAAGGGGCAGCACACCTTCCTCCAGGGCGGTTTCGTAAGGAATGTCGAAGGCTGTCCGCATCACCTGGGTAATATCCTCTACCGGGAGCACCTCCCCATCCATAGAAGCATAAGTATTCTCCCAATTGGCTTTGGGAATTAGGACGATTTTGGCTCCGCCGTCAATGGCAGCGGTAAGTTTTTCCCGTACCCCTCCCACCGGGCGCACCTCCCCCTGCACGGTGATTTCTCCGGTCAGCGCCAAGTGCCCAATAGGTGCTTTGCCGCAAATGGCGCTCATGAGGGCAACGGCAAGCGCGATACCCGCGCTGGGCCCATCCATTGGCAGGCCGCCTGGGATGTTAAAGCGTACATCATATTGTTTGTAATCCCAACCGAAGCGTTTACGAAAGGCCCCCAGCACATTTTCGGCGGAGGTTTTAGCCGTCCCTTTGCGGCCCAGTTTCCGGCCTCGCATCTCCAATTCTTCATAATCCACCGCTCCTCCTACATCCAGGGTGCCGGAATCCGTACCGCGGGATCTATCCACCATGCACTCAATTTCCACAGCCATGCCCGTGCCAACTCCCGTTACAGCCAGCCCCACAGCAACGCCAACGCGGGGCTTCTCCGGCAATTTAGGAGGCGTGCGAAGCTGACAGTTGCTGATTTCAGCTACCCACCGCACATCCTCGGGGCTGAGCTCATGCCGGCTCTCTCCATAGGCTACGCCCCCCGCCAGCTGTATCAGATTTACCGCATCGCGGCCGGATTCACAATAAGCAGCCAGCAGCAGGCAGGCTTCCCAGCTTATTTCGTAACCCAATCGCTGGGCCGCGCCTTGGGCTATCCGCGCTAGATTTCCCTCATTTAAAGGTTTAAAATAAAGTTCCACACAGCGAGATCGCAGGGCGGGCGGCAATTCCTCCGGCCGCCTGGTCGTAGCTCCTACCAGCCGAAAATCCGCGGGCATGCCATTTTGGAATATATCATGAATGTATCGGGGAATATTGGTGTTTTCGTCCGAATAATATGCGCTTTCAAAAAACACTTTTCTATCCTCCAGCACCTTGAGCAGCTTGTTCATCTGCACGGGATGCAATTCGCCGATTTCATCTAAAAATAACACGCCGCAGTGCGCCCGGCTTACAGCCCCCGGTTTCGGCTGTGGCACGCCTTGTGCGCCCAAAGCGCCGGCTCCCTGATAGATTGGATCATGGACGGAGCCCAGAAGCGGGTCTGCAATCGCCCGCTCATCAAAGCGCACACAGGTAGCATCCACTTCCACAAAGCGGGAATCCGCATCAAAGGGCGAATCGCTGCAGCGTTTCGCTTCATCCAAAACAAGCCGAGCTGCGCAGGTTTTGCCACAACCTGGAGGACCATAAATGAGCACGTGCTGCGGATTCGGGCCGCAAAGGGCCGCCCGAAGCGCACGAATACCATCTGCTTGGCCAATAATCTCATCCATTTGCGCTGGTCTCGCCTTCTCCGAAAGGGGCAGGTTCAAGGAGCGAGCTCGCATTTGCCGCAATTCGCGCATTTCGTGGCTTTCTTCCCGGGTCTGCCGTGGCTTCTTTTTAGGTTCCGGCGCCATTCCTTTTGTGGTCCTGCGGGAGATCAAAACCATAATACCAATTGCCGCCGCCTGGACAACCAGCCAAATCCACACCATTTGCATACGCAAATCCTCCATCTATTGAAACATCCTCGTTATGGGATAGTATGTGCAGTTCCCCCCGGCTCCTTCGTGGGAATTGCAGGGTTTATCCTTTCTATTTTTTGAAAAATCAACGGCACGGCGCATACCTATACGCCGTGCCGCATGCCGGGACAAATCGTTTATATTATTAACCTTCCTCCGCTATTTGGCGACCCATGAGCACGCCCATCACGGAAGCCATCATCAATCCCCGAGTCCAGCCGCTGGAATCGCCCAGGCAGTGTAGCCCCTGTAAGCTGGTATTAAAAGCCTCATCCATTTTCACCCGGTTGCTGTAAAACTTAAGCTCCGGGGAATAGAGCAATGTTTCTTCCGCGGCAAAGCCCGGCACCACATTATCCATGGCCTTGATAAAATTGATGATGTTAATCATGGCCCGATAGGGCATGGCCGCGGTAATATCCCCGGCAACGGCATCCGGCAGGGTAGGTTTCACATTCGCTTGGCTCAGCTCCTTGGGCCAGGTGCGCTTTCCATCCAATATGTCACCAAAACGCTGCACCAGAATATGGCCCGCGCCCAGCATATTCGTCAGCTCGCCCACCTTTTGTGCATAGGCAATGGGCTGGTTGAAGGGGACGCTGAAATTATGGGAACAAAGAATGGCCACGTTGGTATTCTCACTCTTAAGCTCCTTATAAGAATGGCCATTTACCACCGCCAGATCGTTATCATAATTTTCCTGGCTCACAAATCCGCCCGGATTCTGGCAGAAAGTTCGCACTTTATTCTTAAAGGGAGGCGGATAACCGATGAGTTTGGATTCATAGAGAACCGTGTTTACGCGCTCCATAACCTCGTTGCGTACCTCCACCCGTACCCCGATATCCACTGTGCCGGGCTGGTGGGCAATGCAGTGCTCAGCGCAGATCTTTTCCAGCCAATCCGCGCCCCGGCGGCCTGTAGCCACCACCACCCGCTTGGCAAAAACAGCCTGCTCCGCCCCGCCGTCATTTATGTAGATGCCACGGCATACGTTACCCTCCAAAATGAGGTTGGTGCATTCGCAGCCGAAGAGCATCTCCACCCCTCGCTCCTGCAAATACTTCTCGATGGCCAGATAAATATCCTGTGCCTTTTCCGTACCCATATGCCGAATGGGACAATCCACCAGCTTAAGGCCGGCGCGAATCGCCCGCTTGCGGATATCCTTTACTTCCTGGGTATTCGAAATGCCTTCCACTTGGTTGGACGCGCCAAAGTCCAAATAGATTTTATCCGTATATTCAATGGTTTCCTGGGCAACCCTTTCCCCAATTAAAGTTGGTAGGTCTCCCCCGACCTCATGGCTAAGGGACAGCTTCCCATCGGAAAAGGCCCCCGCCCCGGAAAAGCCTGTGGTAATATGGCAATAGGGCTTGCAGCTTATGCAATGGCCTACCTTGCTTTTGGGACAGCGACGGTTTTCAATAGCTTGTCCTTTTTCTACCAGCAAAATGCTTTGCTTGCTGCCTTTTTTCAGCATTTCCAAGGCTGTAAAAATGCCCGCCGGACCCGCGCCCACAATAACAACATCCTTTTGCATAATCCACCTCCGTGATAAATTTAATCAAACGACGTAAAAAAATGTTCGGCAAGGTTTAGATAACCCTGCCGAACGAATGTTGCCGATATGCAGCGTGCTCGCCTCCAAATGAGAAGGTCAGCATGCGTCGCTTTCGCGCCTAGGCGCTTCCAACCTGGGTTGCTCCTCCCTGTAAATCAGATGAGGAGGCGACTTTTTCTCTATGGCATCTTTGGTTATCTCACAGCGCTTGATATCGCTGCGGCTGGGTATATCGAACATGATCTCCAGCATCACGTCCTCCAGAATCGCCCGCAGGCCACGGGCGCCGGTTTTGCGTTCTATGGCCTTGTGGGCCACGGCGACCAAGGCATCCTCATCAAACGTCAACTCCACGCCGTCCAGTTCGAAAAGATATTTATATTGCCGGGTAAGGGCATTCTTGGGCTTGGTAAGAATATCCATCAAAGCCGCTTCGTCCAACTGGTGAAGCGTCACGATGATGGGCATGCGGCCAACGAACTCCGGGATCAACCCGAATTTCAGCAAATCCTCGGGCAAAATATGCTTGAGGATCTCGCCGATATCCTTTTCCTCGTGGCTTTTGACATCCGCCCCAAAGCCCATGAGCTTTTTGCCCGTGCGCTTGGAAATAATATCCTCAATGCCTGCAAAAGCCCCGCCGCAGATAAAGAGAATATTCGTGGTGTCGATTTGAATGCACTCCTGCTGGGGATGCTTACGGCCACCTTGCGGCGGCACATTGGCTACCGTCCCCTCCAATATCTTAAGCAAGGCCTGCTGTACGCCTTCGCCAGACACATCCCGGGTAATGGAAGGGTTTTCACTCTTGCGGGCGATCTTATCGATCTCATCGATATAAATGATCCCCTTTTCAGCCCGCTGCACGTTATAGTCCGCTGCCTGAATCAGTTTGAGAAGAATGTTCTCCACGTCTTCCCCAACATAGCCCGCCTCCGTAAGAGAGGTGGCATCGGCCACGGCAAAGGGGACATCCAATATTTTAGCCAGGGTTTGGGCCAACATGGTCTTTCCGCAACCCGTGGGCCCCAGCATAATGATGTTGCTTTTTTGCAGCTCCACATCGCCGGCTTGTTTGCCCGATGTGATGCGTTTGTAGTGGTTATATACGGCTACCGCCAAGGCCCGTTTGGCCATCACCTGACCAATTACATATTGATCCAGAGTTTTGGCGATTTCCTGGGGTTTAGGAATCTCCCGCAGCTCAGAATCGCCATCAGCCTTGAAGTAATCATCATCGATGATTTCCTGGCAAAGCTCAATGCACTCGTCACAGATATACACACCCGGTCCTGCAATCACGCGGCGAACCTCATCCTGGGATTTGCCGCAGAAAGAACAATGGACCGAGCCGTTATCCTCAAAAATTGTCATCCATTACCTCCTTGGGGGGATAATCTCATCCACTATGCCATAGGCAAGCGCCGCCTGGGCATCCATATAATTGTCGCGCTCGGTATCCTGCGCTACCTTTTCAAAAGGCTGGCCCGTGCGCTGGGACAGGATCTCATTCATCTTTTTCTTGATTTTCAACAACTGCTCGGCCTGAATGGTTACATCCGTAACCTGCCCGCGGGCGCCACCCGAAGGCTGATGAATCATGACCTCGCAGTTCGGCAGCGCTTTGCGCTTCCCCTTCGCGCCCGCCGCCAACAGGAACGCGCCCATGCTGGCCGCCATGCCGATACAGATTGTGCTGACATCGCACTTAATATACTGCATGGTATCATAGATAGCCATACCTGCCGTTACGGAACCGCCCGGGCTGTTGATGTATAGGCTGATGTCCTTATCCGGATCGTCCGCTTCAAGGAAGATCATCTGGGCCACGATCAGGTTGGCCGTATCATCATCCACCTCGCCGCCCAGAAATATAATACGATCCTTGAGCAGCCTGGAATAAATATCGTAAGAACGTTCGCCACGGTTGGTTTGTTCCACAACCATAGGTATTAATCCGCCCATATACGTACCTCCTTTGGTGCTTTGGCAGGCCCCGCCCGCCTTCTCTATATTATTCTTCTTCCGCTTGGTCTGCCCCCGCCTTTTTCTTGGACGGAGCTTTCTTCTTAGCAGGCTTTTCCTCGCCATTCTCCGTCTTCTTGGCGGTGGCTTTCTTTGCGGGCTTCTTTTTCTCCGTCTCCGTTGTTTCCGCAGAGGTTTCGGACTTGTCTTTTGCCTTGGCCTTTGTTTTCTTGGGCGCTACTTCCTTTGCGCTCTCCGTCAGCACGGCCAAGGTCTTATCCGCCACAACCTGATCCACGAAGTAGAGCTTATCCTCAGCGGTAAGGTTCTTCTCAAAATCTTCCGCTGCTTCAGGGTTCAACCTTGTGGCATATTCGGCCACCTTCCGGCTAATTTCTTCCGGCGTGGCTTCGATTTTTTCAACTTTGCTAATGGCCTCGATGACCAACTGGCTCTTAACGCGCAAGGCGGCGTCCGCCCTGCACTGATCGCGCAGCGCTGCAAGCTCCGTATTGGTATATTTCAGGTAATCCTCCAGAGATAAGCCCTGCATGCGCAGCCGGTAGCGCATATCGTTCAGGAAGGAGTCAATCTGCCGTTCTACCATCGCATCCGGAATTTCTACAGTAGCATTTTCGACAGCTGTGCCGACAACCGCATTCTCTTTTTCCGTCTTGGCATCCCGCTCGGCCTGCTCCAGCAGTTCTTTCCGCTTTGCTTCCTTCAGCGCCTCCAGGGTATCGAACTCGGAAACATCCTTGGCAAACTCATCGTCCAACTCCGGAAGTTCCCGAACCTGCACGTTGTTCACCTTCACGGTAAACACGGCCTTTTTACCCGCCAGGTTCTCGGCGTGGTACTGCTCAGGGAAGGTGACTTCGATATCCTTCTCCTCGCCAATTTTCATACCCACCATCTGTGCCTCGAAGCCGGGGATAAAGCTGCCACTACCGATAACAAGGGTCTGGCCCTCTGCGGTGCCGCCCTCGAACTTAACGCCGTCCACACTGCCGGAATAATCCAGATTCACGGTGTCGCCGTTCTCCACGGCACGCTCCACATCCACCATACGCGCTACGCCTTCGCGCAGCTGTTCAATAGCGGCGGACACGTCCTCGTCCGTAACATTATACGCACGCTTTTCTACTTCTATACCCTTGTACTGGCCCAGCTCCACCTCGGGCTTAACTGCCACCTGGATGCTAAAAACCAAGGGATTCTCGCCTTCCGGCAAGCTTTCGATGGAGACGTCCGGCCTGTCAACAGGCTCAATGCCGTGTTGTTGAATGGCGCTCTGGTAAGCATCGGGGTAGAGAATATCAAAGGCATCATCGAAAAACGCCAAGGCACCATACATGTTCTCAATCACCTTGCGGGGCGCCTTGCCTTTACGGAAGCCGGGCACATTATATTTCTTGCCCGCAGTGTGATAAGCCTTCTGGCTCGCTTCTTCGAATTGTGCCGCCGATACCTCGATGGTCAGCTTAATTTTGCTGCCCTCGAGCTTTTCCATAGTCGCCATGTTTACCTCCGAACGTTACGCTTTTCTTTTACTATATACGGTCATACCGTCATACGAAGTATAGGTTAACACACCCCGTACCGATTTGCAATGCAATCTTTCGTCCTATACGGCCAATTTCGTGAACATTATGCAACTTTTTACGGTCATTTCTCCCTATCTGGGATTCCCATAATGATGGGCAAAGAAATGCTTCCTTTTCTCTGTTAATTATGCCATCTACAAAGTATCCCCCGACGTTTGCCGGGGGATACTTTTCGTTTTATGCTTCGCTGAAGGATTCTTTGCCTACTCCGCAAACGGGGCATACAAAATCGTCCGGAACATCGGCCCAAGCGGTGCCGGGAGCAATGCCCGAATCCGGTTCGCCCTTTGCCTCGTCATAAACATACCCGCAAACATCGCATACATACTGCTTCATAAGTTTTATTCTTCCTTTCCCAGCCCTTATGCGGGCCGTATAGCGTTAATTCCCTCGCCTTTAGCAACGGAAATTTCTTTTATAGAAGGGGCTCGAAATCATCCACACCATGCTTGCAAAGCGGACAAACAAAATCCCGGGGTAGGTCTTCCGACTCATATACATAGCCGCAAACTTTGCATACAAATCCTTTTCCGGCTTTCTTGGTTTTCGGTACCCCCGTGCCGTTCGCGGCTTTAGCACTTTGCATGGAAGCAACCAGCGCGTCCGCAAGCGCATCAATTTGGGCCAGTTGGGCTTCCTTTACGGTGGACTTAAGGCACACGCCTTCCTGTAGTATGGTCATATTCTTCATCCCGTTCAGGATACCCCGCATAAGCGTGCCGGATGCAGGCGCCCAGGAACCGTTTTCCATAACGGCAACGGTTCTATTCTGCAGGTTGTGCGCCTTCAAATCTAACAGGACCGTCTCCATATTACTGAATATGCCTGCATTATAAGTGGAGGAGGCGAATACCAGGTGGCTGCAACGAAATGCTTCGGACACAATTATGGACGGATGGGTGCTGGAAACATCGTACATGGCAATGTTCCGCACGCCTCGCTCCGCCAATTTAACCGCCAGAATATTTGCGGCGTTTTCCGTGCCCCCATAGATGGAGGCATAGGCGATCATCACCGTTTCATCCTCCGGCGTATACGAACTCCACCGCTGATATTTCTCCACAAAAAAGCCTATGTTCTTTCGCCAAACGGGCCCATGAAGCGGGCACAAAACGGCTACGTCCAAGCCGGCCATCTTTTTGAGCAAAGCCTGGGTTTGCACGCCGTATTTTCCCACAATGTTAGCATAATACCGCCTCGCATCCGGTAGCCAATCGGCCTCGAAGTTTAGCTCGTCCGCATAAAGGTTGCCGTTGATCGCCCCAAATGTTCCAAAGGCATCGGCCGAATACAGAACCTTGTCCGCGGTATCATAGGTAACCATGGTTTCCGGCCAGTGCACCATGGGCGCCATATGAAAACGGAATGTGTGCCGGCCGGTAGATAGAACGTCCCCTTCGCAAATCTTTACAGCCCGATCGTCAATAGCAAAGCTGAAGAACTGACGGATCAAGCCCAATGTTTTGGCATTTCCCACAATACGCACCGCAGGATATCTCCTCACAAGCTCTTCCATGGAAGCGCAGTGATCCGGCTCCATATGGTTTACAATCAGATAATCAAGGGTTCTTCCCTGCAACAAATGCTCCAGGTTATCAAAAAGTTGCCCGCTTACAGCACGATCCACCGTATCCAGCAGCACAGTTTTTTCATCCAAAACCAAATAGGCATTGTAGGATATGCCCCGCGGAATGGGGAACGCATTTTCAAAAAGGGCCAGTCGTCTGTCGCTCCCGCCCACCCAATGCATATCGTCCGTGATTTTATAAGGGTTGTACATCCAGAAGTCCTCCAAGATTTTCTGCCCTCACCCTTTGGCAGGGCTGGCTTATAAGTCCTTTTTTTTGCACAATGTGCAATATCCCATATTCATAATACATCCAGCATCTGGAATTTCGCAAGGGATTCTGTAAAATAATCGCGCATACGCAGGCAAGGCAGCCCTTTACGCCTATGACATATAAGTAGAGGCTGGATGGAACGTTAGCATGTTAAAGAAAGGTTATCTCGAGTGCCGACGGGCTTATCAAGCGGGGAATTGGCCACGTTTCCGGCAATCGTATCTTTCCGAAGGTTTTTTTACCATATATTTCTAAAATTTTTCTGCATATGCGTCTTCGACCCGGGCATACTAGGATCAAGGTGATATCGATGAAGATCATGCCGAAAAACCTTGGCGATGCTCGATTCATTTACGGGTGTTCGGAAAATCCGTTCTATTGAGCGGGTGTTGACAGAGCCTGAATTATTTGACGGGCGATCGGAATGGGCGGAAACACCGCCCATTTTCTTTTTTTCGTCTACGTCAAAAGGCCCTGCTTTGGGGTCTACCTATATAATGTATCCGGTGCCCGCCTTCTCTTCTCGCCACGATTCGCGTTCCTTATCCGATGCGTCACGCCCTTTTCGCAAACAAAGCTGCCGCCATGACAGGCCACTTTTGCTTCGTCGTTGGACCAGGTTTTTATCAGGCGCATATAATGCCTAAGGTGATAAAATGATGGATCCATGCGAGCTAAATGTGCTGATTGCAGCCATAACCAACCATTTCTATACCACCCTCTCAAAGGAGGACTTTATTTGCCTTGGCATTTTTTTGCGTGAATTAAGCAAATCTATGATTGGCACCACCATATTTGAGGATCTTTGCACACGTGATGATGCGAAATGACCTAGGTATTTGTCCCACAGATATGCCATTTTTCGTTCATTTTATATTCAAAAACCAGGATCCAAATTTATAAATTCTGATAAAAAATGGGTGGAAAATAAAATCCCCCTATACTTTATTTTTTCTTGTGGTATGATGATGAAGGATGATTCTATATTTGGAGTTGTGATCATGGAAAAAACGCTTTCATCCAAGGCATTGGAAGTCAATCTATCGCACACCTATGATAAGGTGCAAGAAATCCCGGAAAAGCAAAAGTGGCTGGCCTCTCTTTCCAGCTCCACTTGGGGAATCCATAACCGCATTGAAGAATTTTTGACCGAATTAAACCATAGGTTCCGAAACGATAGGCATGTTATCGAACTTCTGCACAGTATATGCCTGGAGGATTTTTGGTTCTATAATTCTTTGGAAAACTCGGATGAGGCTCTGGCAGTCCTGATCGATATTTTTGATATTCTTTTTAAATCCGTCAAGGACGATGCCAACCGCGAGCTTCTCATTACAACGCTCATCAAATTCATGGACCGCCTTTCAACCCAGGATGATTTCCCCAAATCGATAATTTTCAGGTGCTTTTCCATCATAGAAGAAGATCTCGAAAAAAATACGCTTCTATACATTCGCAATTCAGGATATTTTAAAACCTGTCTTGACAGGATTGCCCAGGTTCCTGAATTTTTGCCCATTGTTTTGCGTACAACTTCCTATGTTTTGGATCGCTGCTTTGATTATTGGGAGGAAACATCCGCGGCTGAAGAATGGTTTTCGTCCAAAAGTCGTCTTTTCAGCGTGATGGATGCGGAAAAGATCAAAGAGATCGGCCATCCTTTCTTTGAGCATCTGCGTGCCGAGCGCGCCCATGCCCAAACATGGGAAGAGCTCCGACACGTCATGTTTTATAACGATATTTCCAACTATTTTCGGAGCTTCACCAAAGAGTTCGTGTCCAGTTTGGAAACGATTCATTATCTCTATTATCTGCTCCATCTGCCCGGTATGTCCAAACTTTTCGACCATCTTCTTTATGATATAAACCGCAACCTCAGAAGCGTGTTTAAGGAGTTGGAGTCGGAAAATATCGCCAGTTTCTTGGATAACATTATCTGGGAGCTGCAGGAGCTTAAGGCCGAGCATGCAAGGACCGTGCTTGACTGCATTGCAACGCTTGGAAAAGAAGTCATCGCCTCGAAAAACAAGGCGAGCATTTCACACTTCATAAACATTCTGATTAGATTTGGCTTTAGCTACCCTGGAAACCTGAAGCTGAATAATGACTGGCAGGTTCAGTTTAATACGAACCATGTTAAGAATATTCGCGTCTTTTTAGATCTGATCGAAAAAGATCCCTCCGCCATGCGGGAATTGCTCAATGCGCTCATCGTGGAGCTAAAGCTAGGCGGCATTTATATTTCCGATACGGATTTGTTTCAGCGAGATGTTACCAAGCTGCTTAACTCCAATATTGGGGCGGTCTACCGGGAGATAAAGCAGCTCACCCGTATTTTCCCTGTGTTCTTTCAGGATATTGGCGCGGAAGGAACGCTTAGAGAGGTTACGACCGCCATTGACGGCCTTTCCATGCGAAAGGATCGGCTGATTCATTTTCTGCGGGTACAAATCCATGTAGAAAGCAACAATACCAATGTGGTTCTTACGAGAAGAATCATCCAATATTGGTACGACGGCAAGAAGGAGCCCCTCCGGGAGCTTTTGCCGCAAGAGCTTTACGAAACGCTTGAAGAGGATCAGGAATGGTATGATAAAGCCCATAACGCGCTTTGCGCCTTGTGCGGCGATCTTTCCTTAAGCTTGGATGAATTGCTTAAGCTCAACGTCGAAAAGCTAAAAAGCAGGGTACAGTCCATCTATTCCGCACCGGATATGCATTTAAATAAGGTTGTGGATATTATTCATATTCATGACCTGCTGTTGGAAAAGTATTCATTTGAAACGGAAAATGTGGTTTCGCTGGTGGAAAAAGCCCATTTCTTCACAAAAGACGATTTGGAGCAACTCAGCGAAGATTTGGACGGCGCCCGCAACGAGGCCGCCATTGCTTTGCTCTACAAGATGATGAACCACCTCAAGTCCGTCATTCTGAATCCCGAAAAGACCGAGGCATTTGAGAACATCCAATATAAGCGGCATATTGCGGCGGGGATTCCCTCCACCTACGGCCAATATAAAGAGCCGAAATTCGAAGCCCTGGGGCTTATGTACCGCCTGGAACGCGTGGTATCGCAGCTGATGGCCCAAATTCTGGAGGCCTTTTCGCATGAATATCTCACGGCCAAAACCCTGCGTCATATTTACGATGTGCTGCTTTTGTTCAAAGAGGGGCTTTCGCTGGATGGTATTTACGACCAAAGCTTTGAATCGCACCTGGAGATGTTCCGCTACAGCTTGGCATCCCCCAGTTTTTCCTTGAGCCAATATATTAACATTTTTCAGTTTCTGGGGCAGGATGTGAGCCAGATCATCCGGGGGTATTTCCTGAATATCTACGAGCGGCCGCTGGCCGTCATCATTCCCCAAGTGCTCACGGAGCAGAATGTCCCCCCCCAAGCGCATACGCGGGAGAGAATCCAGATGGAAATGGAAAAATTCTTCCGGGATGTGCTTTCGTCCGCATTTCTCATTCAGGAGTTGGATTTGTTCATCGCAAATACCATCGGCATTTTGCGGAACATGATCGACAATTACTCGGATAAATTTATCGAAAACATGCTGACCTATGATCCGGATCTTACCTTCAGCCTGCTTTCCCAAAGCACCGAAAAGGTGGATAACCCCATCTTCCTGGGGGCAAAGGCATTCTTCCTGAAGAAGCTTTCCTTTTATCGGTTTCCCATCCCACCGGGGTTCGTCATTACCACGGAGGCATTCCGGCATATTGAACCCCTCTATGGCCATCCCTATATGCAGCAGGACTTCGTCAGGTCCATTGAGCAGTCTATTGCCTTGGTGGAGCAGCAGGCTGGCAGAACATTTGGCGATCCCAACAATCCCCTGTTCTTTTCCGTCCGCTCCGGTTCCTTTATCTCTTTCCCCGGCGCCATGAAGACCTTCCTGAATGTGGGTATGAATGACGAAATTACGGAGGCATGGGGTTCCAAGGAGAAGTTTGGCTGGACGGCGTGGGATTGTTACCGGCGTTTTTTGCAGAGCTGGGGCATGTCCTTCGGCGTAGATCGCGATGTTTTCGACAGCGTGATGTCCGAGCACAAAGAGCGCCAAGGCGTGGAACTGAAAATTCAGTTTACAAATATGCAAATGCGGGATATCGCCTACGACTATAAAAAGGTGTTGTTGGATCATAACATCCGAATTGAGCCTTCCCCCATGGAGCAATTAAAGACAGCCATCCGTTGCGTGTTGGATTCGTGGTCGTCCGAAAGTTCCGTTTCTTTCCGGGATTATATGCAGATTGCGGAAGAATGGGGTACGGCCGTCTTGGTGCAAAAGATGGTTCTTGGCAATCTGAACGAGAAATCCGGCACGGGCGTTGTGTTTACCAGCAGCCCCTTGAAGGATTATTCCAGCATTAACCTTTATGGCGACTTCGCCATTTGCAGCCAGGGGGAAGATGTGGTATCCGGCCTTGTAAACACCCTGCCGATATCCGAAACGCAGCGGAAGAAACAGTACAATGGGCCGTCTTCCCTGGAATCCGCCTTCCCGCAGGTATACCAGACGCTGCAAAAATACGCCAGGCAGTTGATTGAGCAGCACGGATTTGTTCACCAGGAGATAGAATTTACTTTTGATGGAGAACGGCCTGAAAATGTTTATATCCTGCAAACGCGCAACCAAAAGATTACGAGCCAGAAGGCATACCGTCATTTTGCCGTCTCCCCCAGCGAAATGCAGCTTGTGGGGCGCGGTATTGGCGTAAGCGGCGGCATTTTATCCGGCGTAGTAGCCTTTGACATGGAGGATATGAACCGCATAAAAGAGCAGGTTCCGGAAGCGAAGATCATCCTTGTGCGGCCGGACACCGTGCCGGACGATATTCCCATGCTCTTCGTTTGCAATGGGCTTCTCACGGCAAAGGGCGGCGCAACATCCCATGCAGCGGTAACGGCCGTGGGGCTGGGGAAGGTTTGTATCGTAAAATGCGAAGGGCTGCAGGTAAAGGAATCCCAGCGGGTATGCAGCATCAATGGGCATTTATTCCATTCAGGGGATCCGATTTCTATCGATGGCGATGTTGGCAGCATTTATGCCGGCAATTATGATATTTTAGAAAAATAACCAACCAAAGGAGGCACAGGTCTTGGAAATTAAACTGGAAGGCAAAAGGATCCTGGGAATCAACGGTATCGGTAGGATCGGAAAACTCACGCTTTGGAACAATCTCCATCAGAAATACTATGATGGCATTGTGGTAAATGCAGGTAGGGAGATCGGCAAAAAGCTTGAGGATGCCATTGCGTATCTTACGACCGACTCCACTTATGGCACGTTGGACCGTTTCCTCTATGGCTATTCGGGACAAACGTGCAATGTGAAAATTATAGATCGAGCCGAATGCCTCATCGAACTGTGCGGAATTCCGATCAAAATTTTAAAAACGGCCAGAAATCCCCGGGACATCAACTGGGCAAAAGAGGGTGTCAGGCTGGTTATCGACTGTACGGGAATGTTCTTGGATCCCACACGGCCTTCGGATCACCCCAAAGGAAGCGTTCGCGGCCATTTGGAGGCCGGAGCGGAAAAGGTTATCGTAAGTGCGCCCTTCAAAATTGCGGATGTAACCCGTACGCTACCTGAAGATAGCGCTACGTTCGTATATGGAATCAACCATTCGTCGTTCAATCCCTTAAAGCATAATATTATTTCCGCTGCAAGCTGCACCACTACGGGCTTGGCCCATATGGTAAAGCCCCTTGTGGATACAAAAGAGACCTCCGAAATCATCACTGCTTCTATGACCACAGTCCACGCATCCACCAACAACCAAAGCATTCTGGACGTGCCGCCCAAAGCGGGAAGCAAGGATTTGCGGCGGAACCGCGCCGTATTCAATAACATAATTCCCACCTCCACCGGCGCCGCAATCGCCTTGGAGGAAATCATTCCGGAGATTAAAAAGGTGGGATTCATGGCGGATTCTATTCGCGTGCCCACCAGCACGGTTTCCCTGATCTCCCTCAATCTCACTTTCCCCACACTTTTCGACGAAAACGGGAACCCTGTGATCACGCAGGACTTCATCAACGATATCTACAGAAAGGCTGCGATTGGCGCACAAAAGGATTTGCTGATTTTCAGCGAGCAGCAGAATGTTTCTTCGGATCTGATGGGCTGCCGGGCGGCAGTTGTAATAGAGGGCCTGGAAAACCATACGAGAACAGGCTTCCTGTCCCTTGGAACGGAAATGCTGCGGCGGCACGATATGCAGGTCACATCCGATATGAACATCCCGGTAACCCATGCCAAGATTTTTGGTTGGTATGACAACGAGTTTGGATGTTATGTGAATTGTATGGGCAAATTGGCCAAATATATCGATAAGAACCTCATCTAAGCAGCATTGCTCCAAGGTATGAGTCTCCACGCATCCGCTCTGCTAAAGCCTTGCCGGCGAGGCGGCAGGCGCGTTTGGACCCCCATAAGAAGCGCTACAGGGCAGGGGATGGTTCCCCTGCCCTGTTATTTTAAAAAGATAGCGGCCCTTCTATCCCGGCCCCTGCTAACCGTTAATCCTAAGGTTTGTTTCCTCGTGGCGCATTGCGCTTGGCAGGCCCACTGCGCACCATATTCCTATTAATTGAACGCACTACATTAGCGGCGCAAACAGACGGAGAATTTCCTGCTCCAATCGTTTGAGAAGCCCAAACTTACATTCTGCGGGCGTTACTTGGTGGCATGTTTCCAGCGTAACCAGATAGTCCTCCTTGATATCGGCAATACACTTACAGCCGTAGAGCAGGCAACCTGCTTCAAAGTGATGGTATAGGCTTCTATAATCCAAATTAATGCTCCCCACCGAGGCTAGGGAATCATCGGAAACGAACACCTTTGCATGCATGAACCCGGGCGTAAATTCATAGATTTTTACCCCTGCGTTAATCAGTTCTGCATAATAAGAGCGGGAGGTGCGGTGCACGAATGGCTTATCAGGGACATGTGGGGTGATAATGCGCACATCCACACCGCTTTTCGCCGCCAAAGTTAGAGCGCTCATGAGAATATCGTCAATAATCAAATAGGGCGTAGCGATATAGACATATTCCTGTGCATACTGGATGATGCGCAAATAGGCGCTCTGGCCAGTGAGCTCCTTATCCATGGGGCTATCCGCATAAGGCTGAACTAAACCGTCCCCCCATTCGGGTACGGGCGCATCCCGCCATGGATAGAGCATACGCACTTCATCCAGGCTAATTTCCTCACAATAATCCCAAAGCTGAAGGAAAATCAGCGTTAAGCTCCAGGCTGCCCGCCCCGCAAAGCATATTCCCGCATCCTGCCAATAACCATGCTTTTTTAATGCGTTGATGTATTCATCCGCCAAATTCATGCCGCCGGTAAAAGCAACCTTCCCGTCAATGGATAAGATTTTACGGTGATTCCGTTGATTTTGCATAGACGAAAGCAAGGGGCGAAACGGATGAAATTTCCGGCATTGAATCCCTTTTTTCTCTAAAATTTTATCATAATTGGAAGGCAAAGTTAAAAAGCAGCCTACGTCATCATAGATTAGGCGCACATTTAGCCCCTGCTTTACCTTGCGTTCCAGAATATCCAAAATGGAATTCCATACCCGTCCTTCTTCTATGATGAAGAACTCCAGAAAGATGTACCGTTCCGCTCTTTCCAATTCTTCCAGCAACCGTACATAAAAGGCCTGCCCCGGGCTAAGATATTCCCCCGTCGTACCAATGTAAGCCGGATATCCGCAGGCGTGAATATAGCGCAGAAGCGGTGCATCGGAACCTGCCAAGCTTGGATCCGGGTCGCCCGAGCTGCTATTGGGAAGGCTATAGAAGGGCTGTAGCGCCGTATTCCGGGCATTCATCAGATCGCGCACATATTTTGTTCCGCTTTGAAAGCTGCAAAAAAGATAAAAAAGTCCTCCAAAGAGAGGCGAAAGCAAAATTAAAAACACCCAGCTGAGCTTTGCATTTGGATCGCCGGGCTTTCCGATGATATATAAGGCTACGCCAAGGCTCATAAGGAATAGCAAAGCCTGCAATACTTCAGAGGTACTGCTGGTACTATGGATCAAATAGATTAAAAAGGCCACCTGCGCTATAAGCAGAACCGCCACAAACAACCTGCGGCGGATCAAAGCCCGTTTCCATCGCTGTTTCATACCCTCGCAACTCCCGCGCCCGTAAGGATGATATTGCCATTATAACAAAAAAGGTAAATTGTGCAAAGCACTCGTTTTTATACCTTGACAATACTAGCGCCAAATGGTAAGATATATTTCGTTCGAGATAAGAATCTGGGTGTGGCGCAGTTTGGTAGCGTGCTTGAATGGGGTTCAAGAGGCCGGAGGTTCAAATCCTCTCACCCAGACCATACTAGAATACTTAGAGGTTCCCAAGGAAAAACAGGCTGACTGTCGTCAGCCTGTTTTTGTTTATATGATATTCAAAACATTGTATACTTAAGATAACGGGACAGAAAGCCAGCCGGCCTTTTGTACATAGAGCAATTCTGTTCAAGAAGCATTACGCTTAAATATGATATGCTTTTTTCGGGTGATAGGAATGGATGAAAACTGGGAAAAGATAAATGCCGTACAACGAATGCAGGACTATATTATGGCGCATTATCAAGAGGAAATCACATTGCAGGATTTAGCCAAGGCCGCAATGTATTCCCCTTGGCATGCATTACGCACTTTTTCCGAAACAATAGGAAAAACACCATTTGAGTACCTTCGAATGGTCAGATTATCAGTAGCAGCAAAAAAATTGCGGGATACCAATAGGAGCGTTCTTGACATTGCTTTGGAATCTGCATTCGGATCTCACGAAGGATTTACAAAAGCTTTTTCACACATGTTTGCCATATCTCCGCAAAAATACCGCGAAGAGACACCGCCGATACAGCTTTTTTCCTATTATCCAATCCGCCACTATTACAAATTATTGGAAAGGAAAATTGAAACCATGTCCAGCACAATTATTTTTACACAGGTTATTGAAAGGCCCAAACGGAATCTTATTTTGAAAAGAGGAATTAAGGCAACAGAGTATTTTGCTTATTGCAAAGAAGTGGGGTGCGATATATGGGGTATCCTCGAAAGCATTAAGGCGGCCTTATATGAATCCATCGGAGCCTGGCTCCCTGTAAACATGCGTAAATCAGGTACATCGGAATATTGCCAGGGGGTTGAAGTCCCAGCCGACTTTACGGGCGATATTCCCGACGGCTTTGAAATGATCGAGTTATCCGCGTGTAAGTACATGGTTTTTCAAAGCGAACCGTTTGAAGATGAAAATTTCGGCGAAGCTATCGGTATCGTATGGGATGCTATCAAGCGTTACGATCCAAAGCATTTCGGTTGGGATTGGGCCCCGGAAGATGGGCCCAGATTTCAGCTTGCTCCAATAGGGGCGCGCGGCTACATCGAAGGTATCCCTGTCCGGGAATATAAAAGATAAGCCAAGGAAGGATCATATTGATTGGACTGGGTTATTCACTGTATATATGGGTAATGTAATATTCAGTTGCTCGCTGCCACAAGCCTTTATTTTATGGGGGTTCCCGAGTCTGCCGTTATGAATACTCGTGCCATACTAGAATACTTAGAGGCTCATAAGGAAAACAGGCTGACTACCATCGGCCTGTTTTTGTTTGGATCTTTTTTTTCAGCTATCTATATGGTATATTCTTCTCAATACGGGTTGTAGATAACTGGTACACCAAAAGGGATTTATAGGAGATACGAAGATGCAAACGGGCATGACCCGGCCTTTATTCAAGCATGCCATGAACTGGATGCGTTTGTGCATGATTGGGCTGGCGGAAAGCAAAAACGTTGCAGGGTATACTAAAAAATCAAGGATAGGACATGCGACAATGGTATTGTCGCATACTATTGGCGATATTCAATTAATAATACGCATGGCGAAAGAAGGGAACAGAAATGAAAGAAAAATTATCTGTATTGCAAATCCTTTTAGCTGTTGTTTTATCCTTGGCGGCGCTGATTATCGGACAGTTGCCGTCCCAGGCGCTAGCCGGACTTTTACAACTCTCCCCCTTCGTTATGATATTCGTTTATTTTGTAGCGGGTACTGCATGTATCCTAGCTGTGTACTTTTTGCTTAAGCTGCTTTGTGAAGGCGTGCTGAAATCCCCTCTGGAGAGATTTCGTATAAGCAAGTTGCAGATTAAGCCCGCTTGGCTTATCTGCGCGCTTTTGCTGCCCGCATCCGTGTCTGTTGCCATTTCACTGACGCCCGGCGTACTTACCCAAAACGCCATGCACCCTGTGGAAATTGCATCCCGGGTATCTTTGGCTCTTTTCGTGATTGGATTTGGCCCCGGCGTTACGGAGGAGCTGGTTTTCCGCGGCGTGATCATGTATTCTCTGGAGAATCGCTTTGGCAAACCCATCGCCATCATCATTCCGTCCGTATTTTTTGCATTGTTACATGCTTTTGGCACAAACCTGGATGCCCTGAGCCTTGTCTTCCTTCTCGTCGCCGGAACTTTGGTCGGCGTAATGTTTTCGCTTATTACCTATGCTACCGGATCGGTTTGGAATAGCGCCTTGATACACGGGCTATGGAACACCGTTATTCTTGGCGGTATATTTAAAATAGGCTCGCCCACATTTCTTGCGCCATCCAGCGCCCTGTATACGTACGAGCTTGCATCGAACTCTTTTTTGGTTACCGGCGGGAAGTTCGGAATTGAATCCTCCGCCATTGCCACTGCCGCTTATGTGATAGTATCCATCATAGCTTTTGCCGCCATGAAATCGACAAAGAAAGCCTGACGCAATCCATTGCCATGATTTAACCTGTTACCTGTGAAAACACTACTTGCCGTCTGTCATGCAAACCACGGCTATTACTTGGACGTTCCAAGTCCTATTGAAAAATATGGGAAATATCAGGGAGAAGGTGAGGCGCTTATGAATTTCCGTTCAAAATCAACAACAAAAGCAGCAATTATGTTTTCAATCGTTTATATAGCTATTATGGCTATAGGAATGGCAGTGATGCATGATTGCTTTAACTACACATATCAAGAGGCTGGCATGGTTAAAATTATGGTATTTGTAATGGCAATATTGAGTGCTTTTGTTTTTGTAATAGCAAAAACAATCTTTGGGTTTAAAAATATTGGATTCTCCCAGGTAGATAAAAAAGGCCTTTGGTGGTTTGTACCGCTCGCCTTGGTTGTTGGCACCATGCTGGTTTGCTGGCTTGTTCTTTTTGCGCAGGGTGTTAATAGTCTGACAAGTGAGCAATTCGCTTTAATCGTAATAACTGCCGTTATGGCTGCTATGATTGGATTTGCTGAAGAGACAATGTTTCGTGGTATTTTATTGCACACTTTGTGCAACAATGGGCGGAGCATTATGGCGGTTTTAATTAGTGCTCTTTTCTTTTCACTTTTGCACAGTATTAATGTTTTAGGTGGCCTGTCCCCGTCGCTAATGGTTATTCAGCTTGGTTTAACCTTTATTACGGGCGTGGCATTCGGCTTTTTGGCTTTGCGGATGACCAGCATAATCCCGTTAATCATTTTACATTTCTTATGGGATTTGATTACGCTTTGCGGCAGAATTATTGGGGGCGCTGCCTCAAATTTTGTATCCATATTATTCAGTATAAATATCATTTTGGCAATAGCTCTGTTTGTTTTATTTAAAGCAAGAGATCATAGAGGAAGCCAGCAAGCCGAATAACAAGTTGAACGGATCTGATGGCTTCCAACATTGGTTTCACCGGTCTTTAACGAAGGATTAGGAGTAGGCTCTTTGTATTAGCATAGCGATGTAAATTACGCTTGGCTGATGCCACCAAGAGGTTACCTCATGCGGGTTCCCGAGCTTGTCCTTAGGAACGTTCGTATCATGGACAGTGCCTGACTCTCTAGGGAGTCGGGCACCTTTCTTTTTTTTGTCAGACAATAAAAAACTAGCCTACAGATACCGCTACAGACAACAAGCCGTCCCATTTACGCATGGGAAATGGGCCTAATAAGCTAAATCTACCGGCTTTCCTAATGGGGGCGTACATACAGATGCACAGAGCCTTTGGCTTCTTGGAGCAATGGATACCTGCTAAAGCATCCACATGCAATTTAGTGATACTGGATCACCACAGCCGCCTCATTTTGGTTGAAATAGACACAGTCACCTTCCGGATAATGCCACACGGACTGAATGATTTTCGGCTGCAGAACACCGTTTATGGGATGATACGCACGGAAATAGGCAGACCATTCCGCTTTTCTTTCCTTTCCTTCCATATCAACGGCGACTCTATCGGCAGTGCGGAATGCAAGCAATTCCCCTGCTTTGGAGAAGGCAAATACGCCGCTAGCAGAGATACCTTTCCATAAAATACTTGCCTTCGCATGCGTATCGTCGATAGGTTCCCATTTCACAAAATCCTGCAGTGCGGCATGGGGAACCATAAGGCATTCCGCAAGCCAGGTAACAAGGCAAGCGCGATTCATATCCTCTCCGCGTTGGTCAAACAAGGGGATGATTTTGGCAAGCGTCCCTTTCATGCTGCCCACACCGTTTCTATAGAAATCAAGCCCTTCAAACGGGATGCTGAAAAGAGACGATGAAATCTGCGCATACCGCACCGGCCGTTCGACGAGATTGAATTGTGTATAATCGATTTTAACCGTTCTGCTCGCCGACATGACGAAGTCCACATCCCTTAGGCAAGCCTTCATGTATGCCATTTTCGATGTTCCCAAATATCTGCAATACAGAAAGTATCGCTGAACTGGGATAGGAAGCCGCTCAATGTCCGCTTCGGTAAAGATGGCAGAGGGGACTGCGGCCGTTTCCACAGAGCCAAGCACCATCCGCTTAAATTGCGCCTTTGTCGGCGAAAACGGAATACGAAAGAATACCGCAACCCCTACAAAAATAAGAATAACCCCAGCTGCCACAATCCACATTTTTTTACGCTCTCTTTTCCCCATCATAGATTTGTTCCATCATTTTTACGTTGCTTTCAAGTTTTTTAAGACCTCCGCACAAGGGAAGAAGGTCCTTTACCGCAAAGTTGGAAAACAGTTCTTGCATAAACCGCAATTCCACCTGCTCACGCTGCTTTAAATGCGCCTTGCAGGCATCTGTCAGCCTGATCCGAAGCATCCTTGCATCAAAAGCATCTTTCTCCATTAGAACGAATCCTTGCCTTTCAAGGATCAATGCCATTTTCTTAATGTTCTGCCGGGAACTTCCGATACGTGCCGCCACTTCTGATAACGTTGGCGCATCCATATCGCAATGGAGGACTCCCGCAAGAAGAAACCATTGCTTTACCGTCAACTTTGCATCAATTTTATCACCAAGCAACTGCAGCTTGTTGGATAACGTAAAAATAGTTCCGAAAATATACGCTTCTTCTTTCATGTAGGATTACTTCCTGTGTTCCAATAATATGAGTAACCGGTTACCAATATTGTACGCAAGGAATTATCGATTGTCAATCGTAGCAACCTGAACCTTGAAAAATAAGTTTGTGCAGGGAACATGCGCAGGTTATAGGAAGGGCTGAAAGATGAAAATACCATTGTGCCAACTTATTTTATTTGCATGCGAGCGGATGTTTTATGATAAAGTTTAAAACGCACGCAGGACAATCCGCCTAGTAGGAAAGGGCGGATAGCCGCGCCGTTTTTTTGAATATAGCAACAATTTGTTATCGATATCGGCATACGACAAGACCATGGATAACCATTGTTTTTTTCTTAAGGAGGTTGGAAAACAGACGGCATGGTGATATAGTCTATCGTAATTGTTATTTTGCTTTATGCAAATGGAGGCTTACTTGTGAAAAAGAATGTGCATCGGCTAACTTCAGCTATGCTTTTTATCCTATTATTCGGTATCGTCAGCCTGTTTTCGGACATAACCCACGAGGGTGCCGCCAGCATACGCGGCGCCTATTTATCACTGATGGGTGCCTCTGCCGCCACCATTGGCTTTGTTTCCGGCCTGGGGGAACTTGTGGGGTATTCCCTGCGCTATGGATTCGGCAGGCTTACCGATAAAAGCAAAAAATACTGGACCATGACCATCGTGGGGTACAGCATTGACGTTCTTGCTGTGCCTGCGCTGGCATTGGTGGGTGAAAACGGATGGATCTGGGCCTGCGCGCTGATCGTCCTGGAGCGCATGGGGAAAGCGATCAAGAAGCCTGCAAAAAACACCATTATGTCCTTTGCCGCATCGCAGGAGGGCGTGGGGAAGAGCTTTGCTATCCAAGAGGTTTTAGACCAACTTGGCGCATTCCTTGGGCCGGTCCTTTTGTACCTTGTGATGCTCTTTAAAGCGGATGAGAGCATGTTCAAAACCTATAGCCTCTGCTTTGCAGTTCTTGTGATCCCCGCAGCGATCACCCTCCTTATGCTGGTTGTGACCCGGCGAAAGTTCCCCACCCCTGAAAAATTTGAGCCGGAGCCTCAGGAATACGTTCCGTTCAGGCTGAAAAAAGAGTTTATGTTCTATATTATGGGGATCAGCTTATTCGCTTTTGGCTTTGTTGATTATTCCCTGATCCTCATGCATGTTTCGAAAAGCTTCGTTAGCGTTGGCACCGGGTTATCGCAAACCGCTTCCTTGGTTAACAGCGGAACGCTGCCGCTTCTTTACGCGGGCGCTATGCTGGTAGATGCGATTGCGGCGCTAATATTTGGACTGCTCTATGATAAAAAAGGCACGAGGGCGCTTGTGATATCCACAGCCATATCGGCCCCGTTCACGATACTTGTGTTCGGAACGAATTCACTTCCCTTAGTGTTCTTGGGCATAGCTTTATGGGGCGTCGGAATGGGGGCGCAGCAGTCTATCTTAAAAGCCGTTGTGGCCACAATAGTTCCCAAGGCAAACCGAGCCACGGGGTACGGTATTTTTGAATGTTCTTTCGGTGTATGCTGGTTTTTAGGAAGTTGGCTTTCGGGTGTTCTGTACGAGTGCAGCATGCCCGCAATGATCGCGGTCGCTACGGTTTCGCAGCTGGCGGCAATACCTTTTTATATACTCTCTAACAAACCTGCAAAAAGCGCTTGATGTAATTTTTCTATTTACCTTACAAAGAAACCTTTCCCATAAGATATGCAAATGAAACATCCGCCGGTTTTTAACGACAGATGTTTCATAGTAGTATAATCGTATTCTTTGGGGCGTAGCTTGTTATTGGCAGAGCGCATTGATCATGATAAAATCAAAAAGTCCCAAACCATAGTGGTTTAGGACTTTTTTCTGGTCGGGGCGACAGGATTTGAACCTGCGACCTTTTGGTCCCGAACCAAACGCGCTACCAAACTGCGCTACGCCCCGCGAAAATGGAGCCAACGAGGGGACTCGAACCCCTGACCTGCTGATTACGAATCAGCTGCTCTACCAACTGAGCTACGTTGGCATAAAGCGCTAAACCGCGCCGATGGATATTATAGCACAGTTTTAGGGGATGTGTCACTACCTTAATTTAGAAAATTATGTCCAGCATAGCGTCCAGGCTTGCAGGATGAGCGATTTTCGTGTATTCTATGAAAAGGATATCGGGGCCTGCGGGTCCTTTTTAAAGTGAGGAAACTATGGCAAAGCCTTTGGTGGCGGTGGTAGGCCGCCCGAACGTGGGAAAATCCACTTTTTTTAACCGTATTGTAGGCAAGCGAATCGCCATCGTAGAAGATACGCCGGGCGTTACGCGGGATCGTATTTATGGGGACGCATCCTGGCTCAACCACGAATTTATGCTTGTGGACACAGGCGGCATTGAGCCCGTTAAAGAGGATATCATCAGCACACAAATGCGCCGCCAGGCCCAATTGGCCATCGAAACGGCGGATGTAATCATTTTTTTGGTGGACGGCCGCGAAGGCATTACCGCCGCAGACGAGGATGTGGCTGAAATGCTTCGCCGCTCCCGCAAGCCCGTGGTGTTGGGCGTAAACAAAGTCGACCATCCGAAATTTGAAGATACGGTTTATGATTTCTATAGCCTGGGTATCGGCAACCCCATCACCATCTCCGGTGAGCAAGGCCTTGGCCTTGGGGATTTGCTGGACGAGGTGGTCTCCTATTTCCCCCAGGCCGACGAAAAGGAAGCGGAGCAGGAAGTTACCCGCATCGCCATTGTGGGCAAGCCCAACGTGGGGAAATCCAGCTTGGTAAATGCGCTGCTGGGTTATGAGCGCACCATTGTGAGCGAAATCGCAGGCACCACCAGGGACGCTATCGATACGCCATTTGAATACGACGGTGCAAATTATATGCTGGTGGATACGGCAGGTATCCGCCGCAAACGCGCCATCGACGAGGCCACCATTGAGCGCTATAGCGTCATCCGTTCTTTGGGCGCGATCCGCCGTGCGGATGTGGTACTCATTGTAATTGATGCAAACGACGGGATGAGCGAGCAGGATGTGCGCATTGCCGGCTATGTTCACGAGGAAGGCAAGGCTTCTGTGGTCATCGTAAATAAGTGGGATCTTATTGAAAAAGATACCCACACCATGAATCAGTTTAAGAAAAAGCTCTATGCGGATTTGGCTTTTATGGATTATGTGCCCATCCTTTTCATTTCCGCCAAAACCGGCCAGCGCGTAAGCAAGGTATTGGGCTTGGTGCAGCATGCTTATGCGCAAAACTGCATGCGGGTCTCCACCGGCACCCTGAACGATATTGTTAACGAGGCCATTACCGTTACCGATCCCCCCAGCGATAAGGGCAGAAGGCTGAAAATTTATTATGCAACCCAGGTATCCATTAAGCCTCCTACCTTTGTCCTATTTGTGAATGATCCGGAACTGATGCATTTTTCTTACAAGCGCTATCTGGAGAATTATCTGCGCAAGTCTTTCTCCTTGGATGCCACGCCCATCCGGCTGATCATCCGCCAGCGTGGCAAAGACGATGAGCTTAAGCGATAAACCTTTATCCGCGTGAAAAGGACGCGGATTTTTTTATCCTTTTCTTACCGCTGCAATGGCTCTGTCAATCTCCTTTTTTGAACATACACACGGTATTCATAGGCATGCTCCCAACGGATGCCCGGCATACCGTGATATCTGCCTGCGCTTCCAAGCGTACCCACAACCGTTTGATTTTCAATGCCAAGGCCGTCCAGTAGGGAGCGAACCCGAATCCGCTCCTTCGCCAAGCGGGTAATGCATACTTCCCGGCGGTTAAAAATGGTGATCAAATCCCCTGTCCTCCTTCGCTTCCCCGGCTCTAGTATATATCCCTGCTTTGGCTATTACAACAACCCGGATCCGCCTGCCTTTTCATGCATAATATGCCCTCCGCCACATATATATCTAATGCTAATGCTTAATGCAAATCGCGGGGAGGTAGCGGTATATGGATCGCATAGAGCTGTATCGGGATATTGCCGAGCGGACGAACGGGGATATTTATATTGGCGTGGTTGGGCCGGTGCGCACGGGCAAATCCACCTTTATCAAACGCTTTATGGATATACTGGTGCTGCCCGGCATGCAGGATGAACACGAAAAAGCACGGCTGCGGGATGAATTGCCGCAAAGCGCGGCAGGAACCACCATCATGACAACCCAGCCCAAGTTCGTTCCCAACGAAGCCGCCCGGCTTTCCCTGGTGGAAGGCGCGGAAGTGCGCATTCGTATGGTAGATTGTGTGGGCTATATGGTTAAGGGGGCCACGGGTCATACCGAAAACGATATGCCTCGCATGGTGCGTACCCCCTGGTTTGATTATGATATCCCCTTTGAAGACGCTGCGGAGATGGGCACCCGCAAAGTAATTACCGAGCATTCCACCATTGGCGTGGTTGTCACCACGGATGGCAGCATCGGCCAAATTACGCGCGAAAGCTATGTGGAAGCGGAACAGCGGGTCGTCATGGAACTGCGGGAGCAAGGGAAACCCTTCGTCATTCTCCTTAATAGCACCCACCCCGAGGATGCGGAAACAAAGCAGTTGGCCGATTCCTTGGGAACAAAGTATGGAGCGCCGGTGCAGCCTCTGGACGCTATGCATATGAGTGCCGAAGCGGCAACCGGGATGCTGGAGAGTATGCTCTATGAATTCCCCATGCGTATGATGCAGCTATGTATGCCCGGCTGGCTCAGCGCACTCGGCAGGGAGCATTGGCTGATGAAGCGCATCATGGAACCACTGGGAAACATCCTTCCCGGCGTATCCCGTATGCGGGACTATACCGCCGTTCTCGACGCCTTGCAAGATATTGAAGGTTTTGAGCGGATCACCCTTCGGCAAGTATCCCTTGGCAGTGGCCAAGTGGAGTTGGAAATCCGGCCGATCGAAGGCATGTTTTATACCATTTTGGGAGAGGAGTGCGGATACGAAATCAAGGATGATGCCCACTTGATTGCTACCATGCGGGAATTTGTGGGAGCCAAGCGGGAGTACGATCGGATCCGCTTTGCTCTCCAGCGAGCCAACGCCACAGGCTACGGCATGGTTCCTCCCTCCATGGAAGAAATGTGTTTGGAGGAGCCGTCCCTTATGCAGCAGGGCGGGCGGTATGGTGTGCGGCTAAAGGCCAGGGCTTCCGGTATGCATCTGATCCGGATTGATGTGGAAAGTGAAATATCGCCCCTGGTTGGCACCGAGGAACAGAGTTTGGAGTTTATGCGCTACCTTACGGATGCTTATAAAAAGGACCCCAATGATCTATGGCAAACCAATATTTTCGGCAAGCCCCTTTATGACCTGGTCAAGGACGGGATGGCCGCCAAGGTGGACCGCATGCCGGACGAAGTGCAGCAAAAGCTGCAATCCACCGTTCAGCGCATGGTAAACGACGGCTGCAATGGACTCATCTGTATTTTGCTCTAACGTATCGTAGCTTCCAACCATAAGGGACCTGCAAAGGAGTGAGAAATGCCGCCGCATTTCCCGCTCCTTTGTATTTATGCATAGGTTGCATCCTCGCTCTTCCATATTTTGATTCAAGCGCCTTTAAAATAGCCATATTTTGTTTCGGATGTATTTAAAAAATGGGGTTGACACAAAATGATACATAATATATAATCTGACCCATAGTTTTAATTGCCGTAAAGCAGAAAGGAGCGCCGCTATGAAAACCCATGCTGTCGCCAGTATGCATACCGTCTGTCACCGCGCTGCTGCTTCCTGCGTGGATTCTTGCGCGTTCGCTTTTACCAATGGAGTTCGCTACTTTAGCGAACTCTTTTATTATTCCTTTTACTTTAGGAATATCCCTGCGATTCGCCCGAAGAGACGATGCGCCTGCTAAATCCAATTTGGATGAAACAAGCGGTCCCGTCCTGAAGGCGGGGCCGCTTTTTTCATAGATTTCAGGAAAAGAAGGAGAAACCGTTATGAAGAAGATGATTCATATCGTTGTAGCATTGGCCCTGGTTCTGAGCCTGTGCGCTTGTACCGCTCCCGCCGCAGCTCCGGCCGCCACCGAGGCGCCCGCTGCCACCGAGGCTGCTTCCACGGAAAATTCCGCCGCCCCCGTCGAAACTTCAGAAGCCAAAACCTTCAAGGTCGGCGTAATCCAGCTTACCCAGCATGCCGCTTTGGATGCGGCCTGTGAAGGCTTCTTGGAGGGGCTGAACGCTTCTGGTCTGCCTGTGGAAGTCGACGTACAGAACGCCCAGGGTGAGCAGGCTATTTGCTCCACCATCGCCACCAAGTTCGTAAACGACGGTGTGGAGCTGATTATGGCAATTGCAACACCCGCCGCCCAGGCGGCCGCCCAGGCTACCAAGGATATCCCCATTCTGGTCACGGCCGTTACGGACCCCGTCTCCGCAGGCCTTGCCGCCAGCAACGAAGCCCCGGGGGGCAATGTTTCGGGTACCTCGGATATGAATCCTGTGGCGCAGCAGGTTGATCTGCTTATCAAACTGGCTCCTGAAGCCAAGACCGTGGGCATCATGTATAATTCCAGCGAGGATAACTCCATTCTGCAAGCCAACATGGCGCGGGAAGCTTTGGAAGCAAAAGGCCTAACCGTTATGGATTTCACCGTGTCCGCTTCCAATGAGGTGCAGGCTGTTGCCCAGACCGCCGTGAGCAAAGTGGACGCCATTTACATCCCCACGGATAACCTTCTGGCGGATACCATGGCGACCGTCTCCATGGTTGCCACGCCCGCCGGCATCCCCATCATCTGCGGCGAATCCAACATGGTCAACGCGGGCGGCCTTGCCACCTATGGCATCAGCTACAAGCAACTTGGCTTGCAAACCGCTGCCCAAGCCGTAAAGATTCTCTCCGAAGGCGCAGACACGGCCACCATGCCCATTGAATACTGCAATGCCGACTTGGAGCTCACCATCAATGAAGAAATTGCCTCCCAGTTGGGAATCACCATCCCGGCGGATCTGAAATAAACTTCCATCGTAAAACTTCCGGCCCTGCGCTGTAGGGCCGGAAGAAATCCAATGACACGAAAGGGCGTAACCTTCCATGCAATTCCTTGTTTCTTTTCTCGCGGCGTGCCCCGGTGCTGTCTCGCAGGGCATCCTTTGGGGCATCATGGCCCTGGGGGTCTTTCTCACCTATAAGGTGCTGGATTACGCGGACCTGACTGTGGACGGTAGCCTTTGCACGGGCGGAGCGGTGAGCGCGATTCTGATTACAAACGGGATGGATCCCTTGCTTACGCTATTCTTCGCCACGCTGGCCGGCATGGCCGCGGGGGCCATTACGGGGCTGCTGCATACCAAGCTTCGAATCCCCGCCATCCTCTCCGGCATCCTAACCCAGCTGGCCTTATATTCCATAAATATGCGTATTATGGGCCGGGCAAACGTACCGCTCTTAGGGCAGAAAACCATCATCACCCTGCAAAGTATTCCCCAAGCCATCATGGTGGGCGGTCTTTTCGCCCTGGTGGTAATCTGCATTCTGTATTGGTTCTTTGGAACAGAGGTAGGTTGTGCCATCCGCGCCACCGGCAACAATGGCCATATGGCCCGCGCCCAAGGCGTAAATACGGATACTATGAAGCTTTTGGGCCTTACCATCTCCAACGGGCTCGTGGGACTTTCGGGTGCGCTGCTCTCGCAATATCAGGGATTCTCGGATGTGCAGATGGGGCGTGGCGCCATTGTGATTGGCCTTGCCAGCGTCATTATCGGTGAAGTAATCGTGGGGAAGCAAGCGAATTTTGCTTTGCGCATGGGATCCATCATCCTGGGCGCCGTGGTGTATTACATCATCATCGCTTTCGTGCTACAGGCAGGCCTAAACACGAACGATCTTAAGCTCTTCAGCGCAGCCACCGTGGCTTTTGCCCTGGCTATCCCCGCCCTGAAGAAGTCCATTTCGGGCAGATAGGAGGCGCTTATGAATAACATGCTGGAAATTAGCTGCCTGAGCAAAACCTTTAACAAGGGCACCATCAACCAGAAGGTAGCCATTGAGAACCTCTCCCTTACTTTTCAAGAAGGGGACTTTGTAACCGTCATCGGTGGAAACGGTGCGGGTAAAAGTACGTTATTAAACCTAATTGCCGGCGTATATCCGGCCGATGCCGGGCAGGTAATGCTGGATGGGCAGAATATCACAAAAATGCCCGAGCACAAACGGGCCCGCCTGCTGGGCCGGGTCTTTCAGGACCCGATGATGGGTACGGCTGCGGGCATGGGCATTGAGGAAAACCTGGCGATGGCCTACCGCCGGGGAAAGAGCCGTGGCCTGCGGTGGGGTATCTCAGCCAAAGAGCGGGAGAAATATTGCGAAAAGCTAAAGACATTGGATCTGGGGCTGGAGGGACGGCTCTCTACCAAAGTGGGCCTTTTGAGCGGCGGACAGCGCCAAGCCCTCACCCTTTTGATGGCTACCCTGCAAAAGCCCAAGCTTCTATTGTTGGATGAGCATACGGCGGCTTTGGATCCCCGCACGGCGGCCAAAGTATTGGCGCTTTCCGACCATATCATCGCCAAGCATGGCCTCACGGCCATGATGGTCACCCACAATATGCGGGATGCCATTGAACACGGCAACCGGCTCATCATGATGCATGAAGGCAGCATCGCTCTGGATATTGCCGGAGATGCAAAAAAGCAGCTTACCGTTGAGGATCTCATCGCCCGCTTCTCCCAGGTCAGCGGCCAAAAATTTGCAAACGACCGCGCGCTGCTTTCCTAAAGGCGGCCCCGGTTGCATAAAGTTTGGCCCCGCGGCGGCGTGGGGTCAGACCGGCGGCAGGATGCCGCCAGAATAAATTTATGGCCCGCGTGTGTGCGCGGGCCATGTTTATCTTTTTTTAATACGCCTTCGCAACGCCTCGCACGTGCTTCAATTCCTCCTGCGATGTAATGGGAGAAATGGTGAATTCCTGCAAGTGCATGCCGGGAACCGGCTGAATATAGATGGCGTGGCCCGGCACCTTGGGAAGCAATGGAGTGTCTTCCTCGCTGTACTCTTCGATCAGATCCGCCACGGAAGGACTAAGGCGCACCAAATATGCGCCGGAGCCGCCCTCAGAGAGGGCCCGCATGAGGCGCTTACGCACCTTCAGCACAATGGTTTCCCGGGAAAGCACCTTGCCGTCCCCGCCGCAATAAGGGCAGGAAGCCTGCAGCGTATTGGAGATGCACTGACGGGTTTTTTTGCGGGTCATCTCCACCAAGCCCAATTGGGTGATGCCCAGCACATTGGATTTTGTACGGTCCCTTTTTAATTCGGTACGGAGGGTCTCCAGCACCCGCTCCTTATCCACAATCTCATCCATATCGATAAAATCGATGATAATGATGCCGCTGATATCCCGTAGCCGGAGCTGCCTGGCAATTTCCCGTGCCGCCTCGCAGTTGGTTTGGGTAATGGTCTCTTGCAGGCTGTCGTTCCCAATGTACTTCCCTGTGTTTACATCGATGGTAGTGAGCGCCTCGGTTTGGTCAATAATGATATACCCACCGTTTTTCAGCCATACTTTGTGACAAAGGGCCTTGTCTATGGCGTTTTCCAGCTTATATGTATCGAAGGCGTCCGGCAACCCCTCGTGGAGGACGACCCGATCCTGCAAGGTTGGGGATATAATACCCGCCACCACCTTGATTCTTTCAAAAAACGCCCTGTCATTGATAACCAGCCTGTCTATATCCGGGGTGAAAAGATCCCGCAGCGTACGGAACATAAGCTGCTCTTCCGCGTGAATTAGGCGTGGCGCCGAAAGCATCTTGCCCTTTTGCCGAATTCGTTCCCATAAGCGGGTAAGGAAGGCCACATCGTTGGCAAAATCCTCCTTGCTTTTACCCTCTGCCGCTGTGCGAACAATCAGGCCCATGCCGGATGGCTTCAGATCCTCGATAGAAGCCTTTAGCCGCGCCCGCTCCGTTTCATCATCAATGCGCCGGGAAACGCCGATGTAATTTACCGTGGGCATGAGCACCAGGGAGCGGCCCGGCAAGGTGATGTGCGTAGTTACCCGGGCGCCCTTTGTGCCCACAGGTTCCTTGATCACCTGCACCATGATATCTTGCCCAGGTCGCACGATATCCTTAATGTTGGGCACCTCGTCTACCTTTTGGGCGCTGGTGTGCTCTCCAAACTGAAAATCCCCCTTATCCAGCACGATATCCCCGGCATAGAGGAAAGCATTTCGTTCTAAGCCGATATCCACAAAGGCCGCTTGCATGCCCGGGAGCACATTCTGTACTCTGCCCTTGTAAATGTTTCCCACCAGGCGCTCTTTACCCCGGCGTTCAATATAGATTTCACTGGGTAAACCATCCTCTAAAAGGACGACGCGGGTTTGGTATGGGTTGATGTCGATCACGATCTCTTTTCGCATGAATTAACTATCTCGCAATGCTCATATAGTGCCGCTGTGCGGTTTGAAAGGACAAATTGTATAATCGTTGTATTTTTAGTGTATCACCCTTTGGGGCCTCGGTCAATCCTCATCGCCTCTCCGATTGGTATGTTCCCCCCTGACCTAGCCAAAAAAGCCAGAAGGCGCGCCTCCTCCGCGCGTCCGATCATTCGCATATCGTCATCCAGCACGTCGATTACGGTATAGGCCCCGCCCTGCATGCGGCGTAATGCCGCGGACACGGACATGCTCTTATGTACGCCGATATGCACCACCCGGATGCTTTCTCCGCGCCGTAACGCTTTGTGCCGGCGGAGCATAGCATCCATGCGTGCGTGTCCCCCCTCCCGCCGCTCCCGTAGGGCTGCCAAAAACAGGAACAGGCCAAAGATGGCCGCCGTAGCGTTCCGTTCCCCCCTTAGCAGCAAGGCGATACCCAGCACCAACAGTCCGCCCCCTGCCAGCATGCCCATGGCGGCCCCCAAATTCAAGCATGTATCTTCCGAAAAAAAGCGGGATAGAAACACCCGGAGCATTCGCCCGCCATCCAAGGGCAGCACGGGCAACAGATTGACCAGGGCGATGGATAAATTGGCCTTTCCAAATGCCGCTACAAAGGGTAGCGTCCATTTTGCACCGGCAGCAGCGCAACCCATGGCAGTCAAAAGGCTGAAAAGAGGGCCCGCCGCGGAGACGGCCAATGCATCCCAGCCAACCGCCCGCTCAATTCTCGCTACAAATCCAAAGGGCTGCAGCTCAATTCGCTCCACCCGAAATCCTAAGCCCCTTGCCATAAGCGCATGGGCAAGCTCATGCAACGAAAGGGCTAACAGCACCGTTAAGCAGGCCGCCAGCGTTCCGGAGATGGCAAGCCAAACCACCAGCAGCAGCAAGAGCGGGCTGCATTCTATGGAAGTTTCTCCCACGTAACCCAACCGCACAGCTTATACGCGCTCCTCGTCCAAGCCGAAATACGCCAGCGGGTTCGCCGGCCTTCCCGCGCTATATACGGCCAAAACGAAGCTGCCTTCCGCCTGGGCCAGCGTATCCTTGGTTGCAAGCTGCTGCCCTTCCTCCACAACGATTTCCGAAAGGCCGTAATAGACCACCTCGTTGTCCGCTTCCGTCAGAGAAAGCCGTATATAGATTCCCAACGAGGGATCTTCCCCCACCTCTTTTACCTTGCAGGCCGCGGGGACATGGATCTGCTGCGCATGGTCCAGGATAAAGGTAGCCAGCAGGCTCTCCTCATCCAGGTTTGCGCTCTCATAATCCACCCCAAGATCCGGCTTTGCGCTTGTGGAAAACACCTCAATGATGCTGGGCAACTCCACAAAGCGCAGCCTGCCCAAGGTATCGTCAAAATCGGTTCCTTGGGGGTCCACCCCTATATCATCCAGAACCTGCTGCAAACTTACCGTGGGAATAACGGCGTTATCCTGCGACTCAGCCCACCGCAGAAAGAGCACCCCTGCGCACACCGCCGCGCACAGGCCCGCTTTTACCAAAATTCCGCCCGCCCGTGGCCAGACGGCGGTATGGCGCATCCGTCTGGCGCCTTTGCGCGCCGAATTTCCGATGACCCCTCCAACATAACGGGGTACCCGCATGCGCCCCTGAACCTCCCCGGAGGTAAAACCCGTGTGCTCCATCCGGTCAATAGACATAAAAATCCCCCCTTCTCACATTCAAGCATATGTGCGGGGGGATTGGTTTAATGCTTCCTGGGCCTTCGCATCCAAACGTTCACAACGATACCCACGCCGATCATGTTGGTAAGCAGATTGCTGCCCCCGTAGCTGATGAAGGGCAGTGGAATCCCTGTGACGGGCATGAGGCCGATGGTCATACCGATGTTTTCATACACGTGGGCCGTGAGCATGCCGGATACCCCGACCACCAGGCAACTGGCGAAGTTGTCCTTTGTGGCCATGGCAATATATAACCACCTGAAAACCAGAAGGAAATACAGGACGATGATAACCGTACCTCCTATGAAACCCAAGCCTTCCACAATACCGGCAAAGACAAAATCCGTATGCCGCTCCGGCACAAAGCGGAGCTGCGCCAAGGTTCCTTCGGAGAAAAAGCCTTTCCCATAAAGCTGACCTGAACCGATGGCGATTTTTGATTGGGATACGTTGTAACCATAGTTGGTCAGATCCAGCTCCGGGTTTAGGAAAACATCGATGCGCTTTCGCTGTTCCGGGCTAAGCACAAACCGATAAGCCAAAGGTGCGCCAATGGCCAGGGTTCCTGCCGCCGTAGCGATGTAGCCCCAGGAAATGCGTCCGATAAAGAAGATAAAGACCATAATGCAGATATAGACGAAGGCCGTTCCAAAGTCCGGCTGAAGCATAACCAGGATGGCGGGGGCCCCACAGATCAACACCGCATAGGCTATGGTTTTAAAGCCCGTGAGCTTTCCGTATTTGTCCATAGAACCGGCAACAATCTGAGAAACCGCCACGATGATGGCGATCTTGCATAGTTCGCCCGGCTGAAGAGCCCGATCGATAAAATCCAGCTTAAACCAGCCTTGGATGCCGCGTACCTTTGTGGTTGCAAAGAGCACCAGCAAAAGGGCCACAATGGCAAAATAAGCGTATTTTACAACGAATTTATATATCTTGTAATCCACAGCCACCACAATCAGGAAAGCCGCCAAGCCCACCAGAAAGTTGACCGCCTGTTTCTTCACGTAATACAGGTTTAGCTTTTGCAGATAGTCGGAAAGGCCGGCTTCATCCCCGCTGAAAGGATCAGCCGTGATGCTTGCAATGCTAACGAGGCCGATGGTTACCAAGAGCAAGACCACAAGGATGGTAAACCAATCGATCTGTTTTAAAAAATCCTTATCAAACATAGGCTAGGCTTGCGCGTTCGCGGAATCCAACCCAAAGAGCTCCCGCACCTGCTCATAGGTGGCCAGATATTTATCGATAGTGGCCGCGTAAACAATGGGCCGGTTCACACGCATCGCCTGTTCCGCCTCCTCTCCCAGCAGGAGTTTATCCAACTGCATGGTGGCATTGGCCGCCGCTTCATAATAGGGCTCGATGCAAAGGCCGTAAATATCGTTGTCGTTAAAGAGCTTTAGGTTTTCATCGCTCAGGCCGCATCCAAAAATCGTAATGGAGATTTGCGTAAGCAAGGCAGGATTCGGCGTTGGCAATGGCGTCTGCCCTGCGGGCAGGGCGAGAGCAGGGCTGGGAGAAGGCGTGCCTTCCGCCCGAAAGCGGCTTACGGCTTTATTCCGGGCCTGCACCGCCAAAGGTGCGGAAGCCGTATCCACGGCATACAGTCCTTTAATATCCCGATTATAGAGGAGGTATTCCGTCAGCTCGTCGATGGCGGCCTGCCCCTCCCCCGTCCGTTCCAGGCTTACCACCTGATATTGGGGATAATACTGCGCAATGGCCGTCTGAATCTTGCCATACGTGTCCGCCGTCCCCTTGCCGTAAACCAGAATACGTCCCGATTTCAGGCTGCGTTCCGTCATGCGCTCGGCAATCCCCCGGGAAAGCTCTTCCATATAATCCGTGTTATCCGCCACCACGTTGGCGCTAAGGCCTTCCACGGTGCAGGCATCGTAGGGCACGGCCGTATATAAGCCCGCCGCAACAGCGGCTTTGACGGCCTCATCGTTTGCGCCGTGCGGATTTGCCACAAGCAGGGCCCCGCACCCCTCCGCCATGGCTTGTTCAACGGCAGCTTTCGCCTGCGCCCCATCCGCCGCCCTGTAAAGCTTGGCGGGATGGCCCAGATTCTCGGCCGTTCGCAAAAAGCCATGCATCATCATATAGGTGGACATCTGTCCATCGTCCTCAATGACAAAGCCAAGCAGGTCACCCAAGCCGCCATCCGCGGACTCGGACGCAGCGGATGCCGTGGCCTCCTCCAGGGAGCCTGGTTCAGACCCGCCGGATGGCTTCGCGCAGGCGCAAAGCAGAAAGGCTCCAAAGAGCAAAAGGGCCAGGATGCGTCTTTTCACACTCCACCTCCATAGTAATAAAGCCATGATAATGCAAAACGGCCCGCTTGTCAGCCGTTTTGCCTTTTAATTTACAGTTTCATCATTTTTCGCGGTTTTCATTTTGCCTTAAATGCAATACCGCGCTTCCTTGGCCGGCGCCATATCCAGCTCCTGCCTTTTCGCCTCGTATCCGGGCTTTCCCAGCAGGGCATAAGTAGCGTTCTTCCCTTCCTCCACCCCGGGCTGATCAAAAGCGTCAATGTTCAAAAGCTCTCCGGCAAAGGCTGTTTGCACTTCAAGCATATACAAAAGTTGGCCGATGGTAAAAGGGTTCACCTGGGGCAGGCGGATGGTCTTGTTCATATGACCGCTCTTGGTAACGGCATATTCCGTGGCCCGTTGCTCGCACGCGATGAGTTCGTTAAAGGTGTGTCCGCTGAGAAAGGCCACATCCGCAATGCCGTCAAAAGCATGGGGAATGGCAACCTCGGTCCGGTAAGCATCCACGGCCAAGAAGGTAATTACTTTATCGAAGGGGCCTTCGGTATAGAGCTGCACCTGGGAGTGCTGATCCGTCACGCCCAAGGCCTTCACGGGCGTTTGCCCCGTGTGCACGGGCTTACCTTGCAAATCCTTGTTTTTGCCAAGGGATTCGGCCCAGAGCTGGGCATACCAATCGGCCATATATTTAAGGGAATCCGCATAGGGCATCAGCACGCCGATGTTGCAGCCACGCTCCATGGCCAAAACCTCCAGAGCAGCAAGCATGAAGGCGGGGTTTTTATGGACATCGTGCTCGCAACACAGGCCGTCCATGTAGGCGGCTCCCGCTAAAAGCTCCTCGATATCGATGCCGCAGACAGCCGCAGTCAAAAGGCCCACGGGGCAAAGCTCGCTAAAGCGGCCACCCACGCCATCGGGTACGAAGAAGGTGCGCAGGTTGTTTTCTTTGGCGATTTTGATAAGGTTTCCCTTATTCTCATCGGTCGTGGCAATCACATGATTGGGCCAATCCGCTCCGGTTTCCTTGCGCAAGGCATCGGTGAAAAGCAAGAGCTGGGCCATGGTTTCGGATGTGCTTCCGGACTTAGTGATGATGTTGAAGCAAGTCCGTTTTATATCGATTACGTCAAAGAGGGAGGCCATGCGCTCCGGGTCCACATTATCTTCCACATAGAGCTTGGGGCCGCCCCGCTTTGCAGCTGGAAGGTCGTTATAGCGCAGATGGGACAAGGCCTGTTGCACGGCAATGGGTCCCAATGCGCTGCCGCCTATTCCCAGGACCACGAAGGTATCAAAATTTCCCCGCACATAGTTCGCGGCCTCCAGCAATTGTGCAACCACCCCATCCTGATTGTGGGGCAGGTTACGCCACTTCATCCAGGCGGCGCGCTTTGCATCCATGGCTTCCGCAGCCGCCGCATATTGCGGGGCGTGCGCCGCAAGCTCCGCGGGGTCAATCCCGCCTTTGCCTACGTGAGATTGGAGCATGTTGTTATAATCCACCTGAATCCGCATGGAATTGCGCCACGCCCGATCTTCATACCGCTTCATAATTTAAGGATATCCTCCCCGCAAAATTTGGCCTGTAGATATTGTAAGTATACCACATATCCTGTCTCCTTTGGCATAGTTTATTGTATGAAACCCTTTCGAGGTGGCCCTATGCATATGGATTGCCGCAAACATCGCCTGCTTCCCGCCCTTATCATCGCGACCGGTCTTATTCTCCTTGGCCTCATGCTATATTCCGCTTTTGCTGGAAAGCAATATGGGCATATGGACGTTTTGGTGGTGGATGCATATAGCTTGGAGCCGCTGCAAAACGCCATGCTGGTCTTTCCGGATTCCGGTATACAGGCCACCACAAATGAAATGGGGCGCGCGCAAGTGTTCAGCCTACCGATTCAGCGCCATCGGGAGCAGAACCGTCTCCTTCCCCAGCCTTATGGCGAATGTACGCTTCTTGTTTTTCGGGAAGGCTATATTCCATATGCCCTTTTCTATATACAGTTGCAGCCCGGTCGCATTCGCAGCGGCCCCACCATTTACCTTTTCCCGGAATACGAGGGCGCGCCAGGGGTGATTACCGTGGTGGAATCCCCTACCTATGAATGGACCGAGGAGTTGGTCAAACGATACCGTCCGCAATAAGGGCAGCTTAAAAATAAGAGCTTGGAACCAGCTGTCTCCTTAAAAAGCACGCCATGCCGGTTGCGCTCGCGCCGCCTGTGCCAAAGGGAAATCCCCCCGCCTTATGGGTGCAATACCGGGCCAAAAATGCCTTTGCATTTATTAAAAAAGCCGCTCTAAAGCGGTTTTTTTAGCGTTTGCTCCGCCTGTGCCGAAGCTGGGTACGGCTTGCTCCGGCATCTGTGCTTGCGGTGGGATGATTGCTTCTCCAATTGTGATCTAGCCTCCTCATCCATGGTTCTGAGCGTACGAATGAGGGTAAAGGTTCCATCCGGAACCTGCTTAATTCGAAGTTTCGCAAAATATTCCCCATGCTGCGCACAAACGGCAGTGGTCACAAAGCGGCCGCCGCCCCTGGCCGACCAGTTGCCGAAACGCAGCCGCCGCCCGCAGGCCGGACAATAAAAGCGCCGAGCCTTGCTATCTTCAAAGGCTTCGCTCCGGGCCGTATAGCCTGGGTAAATTTGCTGCTGCTCCCGGTGCCGGCGCTTTTCATGCCGAACGGGAGCCGCATACTCGGCGATTCCCTGGTGCATATTGAGGGCACCGCAAACCTGCGCGGTATTGCGGGCATCGTTTAATGCATCATGGGCTTGGCCAATAGGCGAGAGCTCCAGCTTTTCCAGAGCCGTAGAAAGAGACCACTGGCGATTTCCCTTCGCAATTTGCGCATCATAAATGCGCTGCAGGTCATAGCAGAAAGGTAGCCAATTCAAATCCAACTCATAAAGCTGGAGGTTTTCCCGCAAAATCGGCATATCATCCGTTCCCCAGGTGATGAAACTGAAAGGGCCCTCTACCCCGCACCAGGCTTTAAACTGTTCCAAGGCCACCGGAAAAGGGAGGCCTTGTTTAAGCATTTGATTGCTGATGCCCGTTAGGCGCCGCACCCTGCTATTCATACGGGTGTAATAGGCCGGACGAATATCTAGCTTAAATTCATCGACCAAGCAAAAGTTCTCATTGAGTTTAATGGCCCCTATCTGCACAATCTCCCCGTGAAGGAAGACGGGCGACTGGATAATTTTCTCCTTGATGACCGCCTGGTTCCATTCCATGTCGAATACGATATGATGCATGTTTATAGTTTACCACATCCCGATCAAATATCCATCCTTTTCTCGTCGATGGACAAACTTTCCGGAGGAGACGCCTCTTAAGCGTTCCGTGTGTGAGTTTGCATGAATTTTCAAACCAGCCGCAGATGTCCTTTCAAAAATGCCGACTTTGTTCCTTACAAAGTACCCGTTCCCTTTCCTCACATAATCAAACTTATATGCAGCAATAGAAAATCCTACCGGTTGGATATGGCAGGCTATACAACTTATCGTTCATGCAGGCAAAAAATAGGATCCTTTCTTTATATGAACACTTATATCTATAAAATGGTTTTTTCTAAATCAAGCGGTGAATCATGCCGTCAATCATACATATAGATTTGCCTTGCTCGTACGCAGATGGAAGCAGCATAGTGATGATTTGGTTTTTGCGGAGCTAGCATCGCCCTTTCCTTCCTGCATCGGCCAAAAAATCAGCGATTTATACGGCGCTATTGACGTTTTTCGTCAGATATGTAATGATCTATTATTATACGAGCAAATAGCCGTTTCAACATGCGCGAGGTTGTCGTACAAAATCCCATAAGCCGTGTTTTTTACGTATGGTGCTTGCTACCTTTTTGTGGTAAGCGGGAGCCATATAGATTATTTAAGGAAAAGAACCCTCCCCTTTTGTTTTGTGATCCAGCTACGGTTCGTGGGTGCTCTATATTATGTTTCACAGAAGCGCTGGACGTTTTCTCAAAATCACGGAAGGAGGCTGAAACATGGAACGAATTTTTAACCAAGCACTATGCGGTTCCCCTCCGGTTGGCTTTGGGTATTTGCGTTTGATCCAAGGCAAGCCAGGCGCGGCCCCAAATTGTGTTTTTTTAGATGTAAACACAGGGTTTGAAAAAATCATGAATCTGCCCTCCTCCTGCATTATCGGAAAGAGTGTTGTCGATATTCTTAGCCTCAAATCGGGCGTTGCTTTTAATTGGATCTCGTATTTTGAAACGGTAATCCGTACTGGAAAAACGGACGAAACCACCCAATGGATAAATCCGGCCGGGCGGTTCTATACGATTACAAGCGTTCCCTTGGATCAAGAGATTCTTAGCGTTGTGTTTCGGGAGCCAGTTTCCCCGGCTCCAGCATCCGAGCAAGCGTTAGAATATGATCCTGCCATGGAAGCCTTGGCGCGTATATTCAACCGGACGCACGATGCCATGCTGCTTGTGCGGCATAGCAAAGGCGAGTTTCGTTATTTTTTGAACAATTCGTTGCATAAGAAGATCACGGGGGTTTCCGATCTTCAAAATATGGCGCCTTCGGAGTTGCTTGGGAAGGAACTTGGCGAGAAGCTTACCCAATATTATGAAACGTGTATTCGGACCGGGAATCCGGTCTCCTATGAGCAATCTTATGATTTTCCATCTGGAAAACGAATCTGGCACACGGAGATAACCCCCATATTTGGCTTGAATGGAATCGATTATCTGCTCTCTTCCAGCAAAGATGTTACCGCTATTAAGCAGGTACAGAATGAAAATGCATCGCTTACCCGGCGACTACAGTCCATGTTTGAGCGGCATTCCGCCATGATGTTGATTATCGACCCTTGCTCTTGGCGAATTCTTGATGCAAACCCTGCGGCCTGTGCTTTTTACGGGTATTCCAGAACAGAGATGCAACAACTCCTTCTGGAAAACATAAATACCACGCTGCCGGAAGAATTCGAAACGCTCTATTTATCTCCTCAGGCCGAGATTGCAAACCGTCACGTTCTTCCATACCGATTAAAGAACGGCGACATTCGCTTGATGGATGATTATTCATGCCTCATTCCCGATGGCAGATGCAACTTGCTTTATTCCATCCTTTTTGAAGTTACGGACCGGGAAGCATATCGGAATGCGCTCTTTCAGGAAATGGAGGTGCTGCGAACCACCCTGCGGTCCATCGGTGACGGCGTTGTTACGACGGACAACACCGGCGCTATCACCAGCCTTAATATCGCAGCCCAGAATATAACCGGATGGGAAAGCTCCGAAGCATGCGGGAAGCCCTTCACCGATATCTTTCTTCTGCAAAATGAAGCAACCGGGCATCCTGTGGAGAATCCCGTTCAAAAAGTGCTTGAAACCGGGCAAATTATAGAACTTGCCAACCATACAAATTTGATAAACCGCCACAAGCGGGCCATTCCCATTGCGGATAGCGCCGCTCCTATTCGGGCCGAGGACGGGCAGATTCTTGGGGTCGTTATGGTTTTTCGTGATGTAAGCAATGAGAAAACGCAAAATGATAAAATTCGTTTTTTAAGCTACCATGACCAATTGACAGGGCTTTTTAACAGGCATTATATGGAAGAAGCCATGAAACGCCTGGATACGGAAGAAAGCTTGCCCCTTTGTATTGTGATGGGAGATGTGAACGGGCTAAAAATTACCAATGATGTTTTTGGTCATGCGGCGGGGGATGCGCTCCTTAGGCAAATGGCCATATCCTTGACGAAGCACTGTCAAAAGACCGACTTGATCGCTCGCTGGGGCGGCGACGAAGTCGTGATTCTCATGCCCGGCACAAGCCTCGCAACTGCGGAAAACATCCTTCAAAAAATGCGGGATGACTTCATCAATATTGAGCAGAGCAGTTTGCGCATGAGCATGTCCTTTGGCTGCGCCATAAAGGAAACTATGGAGCAAAGCGTGCGGGCGGTTATGCTGCAGGCGGAAGAGCAAATGTATCACCGCAAGGTACTGGAAGGGAAAATCTACCGTGACACGATCATCAGTGCGCTCCTCACAGCACTCCATGAAAAAAGCGAAGAAATGGAGGGGCATTCCAGGCGAATGAAGAAGCACTGTTGCCGCATCGGAGAAAAACTTCACCTTTCCCCAAAGGAACTGGACGCCCTAGCGCTTCTCGCAAGCCTGCACGATATCGGGAAGGTTAATATCAATATGGCTATTCTACAAAAGCCGGGGCCCCTTACACTTACAGAGTGGAAGGAAATCAAGCGGCATACCGAAATCGGCTATCGAATTGCCCAGGCGACACCCGAATTGGCTATGGTCGCGGATTCTATTCTCTCCCATCATGAGCGATGGGACGGACAGGGTTATCCTCGTGGGATCAAGGAAGCGGAGATCCCCCTTCTATGCCGCATTCTTTCCATTACCGATGCTTTTGACGCCATGACAAACGATAGGGTTTACAGGAGAGCTATCCCCAGAGAGGCTGCAATTCAGGAGCTGAAAGTAAATGCCGGCGGCCAGTTTGATCCGCATATTACCGATATATTTATTCAAACTTTATCGGTTGAAAGCGAGGGCGCATAAGCAGATAATTTCTACGCTTTTTAACGCAGCACGAGGTGGAATAGGATGAGATGCATCCGTTCTCTTTAATACCGACCCGCAAATATGAAAAATTTTGGTATTTCTATGTCTACTTTTCTTTTTGCTTGGTTTTGCCAATGCGGAGGCATCTTGAAAAATAGATATTAGAAAATGACGATCTGCTTATGGAATCCAATCTACGGACAATTACAGAACGAATGCACAATGAAATAGCACGCGCAAGGGCATTTCCAGCAGCGCAGCTCGGGATTATATGCTGGATTGCCGGAGAGGCAAGTTG
Source organism: Candidatus Pelethousia sp. (assembly GCA_034933245.1). Classification (GTDB taxonomy): domain Bacteria; phylum Bacillota; class Clostridia; order Christensenellales; family CAG-138; genus Pelethousia. The sequence continues at coordinate 74,954 of JAYFNX010000013.1, read as the reverse complement.
CGTTGGAGGGCCAGAATAGTTCCAATGGAAAAAGGCGTGTAAAGATTCCGTTTAAGCAACTTCCGCAGAGTAAGCGATGCAGCAAAGCACGGGCTCAGGAGGCAATCAGATTGCTCTGTTTTACAGCTTGCGCAAACTGTCTCCAACGATTACAATAAAAGCGGACAGCATAAATATATAGGAGGAACTACCTATGCCTGCATGGCTATCTGGGAGTATCGGTATTATTATTCTTGTCGCAGCCATTTTTTGTCGTAAGCAAAAGCGCCTGCAGAACTTTACTTCAGCTGCTTTTCTATCCGCCGGTTTATTCTTGGCTTACACCTTGTTTGTGCTGTATCTCACCTATCGTTAACCCAGATTACATGTGTGGACTTTATTGCAATTCTTGAGCGTATAAGATATAATAGTCCACGTGTGGTTTTTCGGTTGCGAATGCAATCAGGGCTGATGCGGGGTTATATTTATATCTATTTTCTGCATATAGTTAAGTTCCTGTTTGTACAGCGCACCTGTACCGGTCAGCTACTGTTTGGAAGGCACAGCTATCCTTCCCGTTGCAATGCGGAAGGCCGAAATTACCAAGATGATGGTACCAATCAAGTTTTATGGAGAGGTATCGAAGTGGTCATAACGGGGCTGACTCGAAATCATGTTAGAGTGAATAGAGAGCCGCCGTTTATGCAATAAACTAAATATGGAAGCGTATCGAAGTGGTCATAACGGCCCTGACTCGAAATCAGGTAGCCCGCAAGGGCTCGTGGGTTCGAATCCCACCGCTTCCGCCAAAATCCCCTGGAAATATTGCATTTCCAGGGGATTTCTCTATCTCTCCATGGTGCCCTGTTTTATCACTTCCCGTTCAAATGTTGCCCATTGTGCTCTGATTTATGGTGCCCGACATCCAACACGGAAAAATACTCCATTCTTCTTATGCGCGAATAATGTATACACAGCTGCCCAAATGGTGCCCACATTCTCTAAAAGGCTATAAGAAGCCGCACGGAGCCATAAAAACTTACGTCGTTTACAGCTCCATTTCACTGCTTTTCTTTTTGCTCTGCTTCGCCGGTTTCGCGGGCTTCTCCGGCTCTTTCTGCGGGTGAAGCGCCTTATGGTAGGTATCCAGCACGGTCTTTTTTCTGTCCAGCCGGACATCGACATATTGTGCCGTTACCACTTCAAGGTTGGTTGAGATACCGAGGGAAATGCCGATGCCTTTAAGCGTATGCCCCAATATCTCGCCTACAGTATAAAAGTCGCCGGTGAGCTGGTGCATGTTCGTCGCCGCCGTATGCCTCAAATCGTGAAAGCGAATGTGCGGCATTTCAAGGTGCCGGATAAGCTGCCCGAAAGCAGTTGATACGGTGTCGCGGCGATATGGCGCACCGTCCGGCTTGGACACCACCAGATTGTTGTCGTAGTACGCTGCCCCCGCCGCTGCGGTCAATTCCTTGCGGCGCTCCTGCATGGCAAGCTGCCGTTCAAAGTAAGGTTTCGTCAAATCTGTGATAGGCAGGACACGGTCGTTGGATTTCGTCGGTGCCATTTCCGCGACGTTTTTTGTCCCGGCAGGCAGATTGAAAGGTAGCTGCTCCACAACGCCGAAGGTATTGTTTTGCAGATCGACGTTCTGCCAACGCAGACCGATGATTTCACTCAAACGCAGACCGTACATACCGGCAAGCATCACCGTCATTTCCCATTCGGTGCCGATAACCTTGCTCATAAACTCCTGCATCTGCTCAACGGTATAGGGATCAGGCGTCTTACCCTGTTTCCCGAACTTGGTAATGATGTCGCGGGCAGGGTTGGTTTCAATATAGCGATACTTCCGGGCAGCCTCCATCGATACGCTCAAAATGCGCTGTGCATATCGGACTGTGCTGTTGGAAAGTCCCTTATCAAAAAGTTTCTGAAACATATTATCAATCATAGCCGGAGAAAGCTGCCGGAGCTGCACATGACCGATATAAGGGATGATATGGTTTTTTATGTGGCTCTTGTAGCCTGCAAAAGTGCTTGGCCGCAGATTGGCCTTGCCATGGTTTTCTACCCATTCCTCCAAATACTCTTTTACAGTCAACTTTCCTTGTGGGGCTGTTGCCGGTGTATAAGTCGGATTGAGCAGCTTGGTTTTCATCTCGGCCTCATGCTGTGCGGCTTCCTTTTTGGTGGCAAAACCCTTCTTGGAATAGGTCTTTTTCCCATCCGGGGCATTGTACTTGATATTGACGTCGTAGACGGTGCCCGGCTTTCCTGTCAGAACGCCGTTGCCGTCGCGTTTATTCTGTACCTGTCTGGACGATACGGCCATATGTTACCCCTCACTTTCCACAGAGGGGGACGCTGCCACTTTGGCTTTTTCGTACCATTTCCAGATCGCGGCGTCGGCAATCAAGCGCCGGTTGCCGTTCTGTATGTATTCCAGCTCGCCGCGCTCCATCAGCTCACGCAGCTTGTTTTCTCCAATGCCTGAAATGCGACTCATTTGCTCAACCGTTTTCAGCATGGGAAGCGCAGGCGCGGCGGCGCTGGCAGTCTCCTTTTTTGCCATAGGAATACCCCCTTTCATGGTAATGGCTAAAAGGTGGATATTTCAAAAAAGCTTTGATCGGACGGCTGCTGGCGCAGCCTCACGGGAATCTCACCCCCGCGTGGTTCTCACGCGGCCCTACCCATTGCCTGCGACGCTTTGAACGCTCGGACTGTGGCTGTAAGGGAGTATCATTGTTTTGGCTTATGTGTCTTTGCCCGCGAGCCGCCACGCTCGCATTACGGCGTGGTGTTAGTCGCTCGCTCTGAAAATAGAGGTCGTGGCGCACCCGCCGCCCGGCTCGGCATAAACCAAACGTATCCGCTTTGCCCTATACTGCCACGGCGTTATCTTCCGCGCTTTCTTTGTCAAGGAACACAAGCAGAGCGCAAAGCCACAGCATAGAAAGGGGGATATCATGCTTCGGCTCGCCAAAATTACTCTGCCCTAAACGTGAGGACGGCCCGCATCAGTTTGGATTGCAAGCGCTCTTTGATGTCCTCGTCTACGCCCCAATACTTGTTGCCGCGTTCATCACACAGCCTGCGTAATGATAGGCTGGCTATGTAACTGCCGTAGTGCCGAACGACAATTCGCATGGCGTCGGGGTCGCCTTTGGATGCGGCTAAAATGACCGGATACGGTAACAAGCCGCGTTCGCTGCTCTCACCAATCGTTCCATTCATCCGCGTGTTCCTCCAAATAGCGTTTTAGCAGTTCGAATGAGCTTGTCCGTCTGTACTGTACCGTGCTGCGCGGGATATGAAGCAACTCTCCAATTTCCACGTCGGACTTGTTAAAAAAGTAGTACAGCAGGACGGCTTTGCGCTTTTCCTTCGGGAGCGTGCGCAGAGCTTCGGCAAGCAGTTTCGTTGTGATCTTCCTTCCTCCCACAATAAAGGTGTCGCTGTCTTCATTCTCAAAATAATTGTCTTGGGAATAAAGCTGCGCAGACTCTTGCGGTGTTAGGTCTGAAAAGCTCACGATCTTAACTTGCGTTTGCTTAACGTCCCGGTGGGCGTTGGACGCTTCGTTTTCTAATACCCGCTTGCAGAAAGCGTTGAAAGCACATCGTTTCTGCCACTCCAAACGATCAGGTTCCATGTTCTCACCTCCCTTCGCGTCCGCAAAGGCGGGTGATGGGTTCCCCTTTCGTTCCCCTCTACACGTGGCTTGCCTGATATGCCAAACGTTGAGAGTGATGTCTTTAGAAAAATTTCAATAAACACAAAAAAGCCCGACTGGAAGAAATCCAATCGGGCGCAAGAACTAAAATATCTAATTATGTGATGTGTATGAATACCTATGTGGCCGGAATAGTCCCACGGAATATCAGAACTTTTTTTGACAAGTAGAATGGTATCAAATTATGTCGAATGCAAACAAACACAGCGGTATTCTCCTTTTACCGCCGTGTTTTTAGAAAAGGGCAAACTTAATACACCCTCCGCAATCTAGCTTTTAAAAACGGAAAACGGCGGCTTTGATTTTCACTTATCAAAACCGCCGTTCAGCTTTGCCCATGTTCAGTACATAACTATTTAGCCGCCGCAACAACGGTTTTTTTTATTCCCGTTGGGGCAGATTTATTTGTTACCATTATAACATAAGCTCTTGAAATATCTGGAACACACACTTTTCTTAAAAGAAAAAGTGCCATACTCAAATTGAATATGGCACTTTTGCATTATCTTTTTTGCCTAAGTATTCTTCGAATACTTTTTTCAGTTAAGTAAAACTTTTTTGCTAATTGGGCGGCGCTTAAACCCTGTCTATGTTCTCTGAATATACATTCATTCCGATAATGGATGAACTCTTTTGTGTCGGTACCCTCGCCCCATTGCTTTCTGTTTGATATTTTGCGTGGAATGTATATTGATTTCCCATCGACATATTCTTGTATTTGTTTCAGCATGTCTTCCGGCAAAACCTTTATTGCGCTTGTATAGCCCATGTGCGTCCTCCTATATATACAAATGATAGGAATAGCAAAGGCTATTACATATATTGAATTTAACGTGCAATAGCCTATGCTATGCACGGCATAGAAATTGTTGATACCATTGTTTTTACATTCCTTTCTGCCCGTATACTTAAGTAATCTGTGAAGATTAGTTGTAGAGCCAATCGTTATAGTTGTCTGCCCATTCTTGCAGCGCATTGATAAATCGCCCCACATGAAACCCATCACATACTGAATGATGTACTTGTACTGATAATGGCATTAAAACCTTTTTATCTTGCTCGATAAACTTGCAAATAGTAAATATAGGGGGCAGATAATAACCATCTGTGTATACATTTAGGTTAAATCCCGTAAAACTCGCCCAGGGCAAACATGATATGTTGAAAGTATTGAGTGGTTCATTAGGTTTCGGCATTAGATTAGTGGCACTTGAATAACAGGCAATATCAGATATACAGCGCCCATAAAACTGTATAAATGAAGTACTATACATAGTCCATATGCTCGAAAACATTTCTTTTTCCTTATTGAAAATGGTGTAGCTCGGATTGAGCTCGTCCCAAAAACCCAAATTCCCATCAGCATCAGTATTCATACGAAACTCTTGATACCGATTAACAATAGTGGTGAGCATATAGATTTGCGCAGGATATATTTTTTTGTTCATGCTTTTTAATGCTGCTCTCACACCGGTTATATCAATATTAGCGGTTAAGCTATAAGTGCAACGCATCTCGTGCATATAATGATTATAATAATCTTTACGTGCCCAATTATTTATATCAATTAAATTAAAGCCCATCATAATTCTCCGTAATCTCATTTGTTTTAACGTGCAACAGCCTATGCTATGCACGGCTAAAAAATTGTTGATACCATTGTTTATACATCCCTCTCTATTTTATATTATATCTCATTGGTACATAAATTACAAACACAATAGGATACTAAAAAGTACATTAAGTATTTTGTGTAATCGTTTAGCTTTTGTTAGGCGACTTGTAGAATGATACAGGGTGATATGTTAATGTACAATAAAGGTAAATACGATTTCAAGGCTATCGGACAAGCCATTAAGGAAGCCCGCGAAAGCAGAGGATGGACACGGGAACGGCTGGCACAAGAGGTAAACCTTGCGCCTCGTTACATTATGTCCCTTGAAAACAAAGGGCAGCATCCGAGTTTTCAAGTTTTCTATGAGCTTGTCACCCTTTTTGATATATCGGTAGACCAATTCTTTTTTCCGAATAACGAAGCAGAAAAGGATACGCAGCGTCGCCAACTCGACTCGCTGCTTGATACGATGGACAGCAAAGGGCTACGGATCATGACTGCTACCGCAAAGGGCATACGGGAAGCCGACGCAGAGGAAAAATGACACTCTACGGAAACTGAATAATTGATGAAAACCGCTGTGAACGCAATGTTTCACGGCGGTTTTTCGTTTTTATGCGGATTGTTTGGCATTTTTGGTTCTCCCGTTGTAGTAGGGAGTGAGAAGATACCGTAGCAAGCATAGGGAGTGTAGCCACACTCCCGAAAAACAGCCCGCCCCGCCGTCCTGCCGGGTCGGGGCCGTTTGCTTGTTGGGATAGTCCCAAACCCTTATTGAAAGGCGGCGAAGTATGGCAAACAGGAAGCGGAATATCGTCTTGCGCGTTCCCGTGACGGCAGAGGAACGGACGCTGATAGAACAAAAAATGAAGCTGCTGTACACGGGCAATTTTTCGGCCTACGCCCGGAAGATGCTCATTGACGGCTACATCATCAATGTTGACTATTCCGACATCAAGGCGCAAACCGCCGAGATACAGAAGATCGGCGTCAACGTCAATCAGATTGCAAAGCGGGTAAACGCAACAGGGACGGTGTACGCCCAGGACATTGAGGACATAAAGGGGGCGCTTAACGAGATATGGCGGTTACAAAGATTAAGCCTATTAAAAGCACCGTAAAGAAAGCCCTTGACTACATCCAAAATCCGGCCAAGACGGACGGTAAGCTGCTTGTGTCATCTTTCGGCTGCTCTTATGAAACAGCGGACATTGAGTTTGAAATGACGCTCAAACAGGCCATGCAGAAAGGCAACAATATCGCCCATCACCTGATACAGTCATTCGAGCCGGGCAAAACTACCCCGGAACTAGCGCATGAGATCGGGCGGCAGCTTGCCGACGATGTTTTGGGGGGCAAGTATGAATATGTGTTGTCTACCCATACAGACAAGGGGCATATCCATAATCACATCATCTTTTGCGCCGTGGATATGGTCGAGCATAAGAAATACATTTCCAATAAACAGAGCTACGCCTATATCCGGCGCACCAGCGACAGGCTTTGCCGGGAAAACGGCCTGTCCGTCGTGAAGCCGGGCCGGAACAAAGGCAAGAGCTATGCCGAGTATCAGGCAGACAAAGCCGGGACGAGCTGGAAAGCAAAACTGAAAATCGCTATCGACGCGCTCATTCCCTTATCCACTGACTTTGACGACTTCCTGCGCCGAATGGCAGCGGCGGGCTATGAAACCAAGCGTGGTAAATACATATCGTTCCGCACCCCCGAACAAGAACGTTTTACCCGCTGTAAGACCTTGGGTGAAAATTACACTGAGGACGCGATCACGGAGCGCATCAAGGGCAAGCGTCCTGTCCGTACCCCGAAGCCGGAGCGCAAGGGCATTTCGTTGTTGATCGACATTGAGAACAGCATCAAGGCGCAGCAATCGGCGGGTTATGAACGGTGGGCGAAAATCGAAAATCTGAAACGCGCCGCAAAGACGATGAACTTTCTCACCGAACACGGTATCACGGAATATGCCGGGCTGGAAACAAAAGTCGCAGAGCTGGTTGCCGCCAGCGACGGGGCCGCCGCCGCCCTCAAGGGCGTGGAAAAGCGGCTTTCGGATATGGCTGTGATGATAAAACAAATCACCACCTACAAGCAGACAAAGCCGGTGGCCGATGATTACCGCCGCACAAAGGACAAGCCCCGGTATCGGCGGGAACATGAAAGTGCCCTTATCCTCTATGAAGCGGCGGCGCGGGCGCTAAAAGAAAATAGCGTAACGAAACTGCCCGATCTTTCTGCCCTCAAAGCGGAATATGACCGGATGGCCGATGAAAAAGAACGGCTGTACGCGCAGTACGGCGAAGCGAAAAAGGCAATGAAAGAATACGGTATTATCAAGCAGAATGTGGACGGCATTTTGCGGGGAACGCCGGAACAGGAAAGGGCACATGAGCTATGAGTATCCCAAGGATGAATTACAGGCAATTCCGCAAAGCGCGGAAACTGGTACATGAGTGCTGTAATTACGACGAGGGGAACTGCATTGCGCTGGACGACGGCGAAACGTGCGTCTGTGTGCAAAGCATTTCCTATTCGCTGCTGTGCAAATGGTTCCGCGCCGCCGTCCTCCCGCTGGACAAGGCGCTGTATGTCGAGATCATGGAGTGCGAGAACGCGAAACGCTGTGCCGGATGTGGAGAACTTTTCACGCCGCCGAAGCACAACAGCCTGTATTGCCCGGCCTGTGCAGCGAAGCGAACGCGGGAAAGCAAAAGGGCATGGGCGCGGAAAAAGCGGGGGTACATGTAGAAAAAGTAGCGTTCAAAATCCCTGTAAATACAGGGTCTTTGAACGCCGGTCGGCGGGGTGGCAAGGTGTTTATACCTTTTATTCCGAAAACAGGCTTTACTTTTTCTACATAAGCGCGAAAAAAGAACCGGGCGCGGCGGCCATAAATGGCAACCGCGCCCGGCATTTTGGATGGATTTATCGGGGAGAATATGCTACAATTTATTACATAAATCACATTTTTGGAAGGGCGGTCAGTATGAGATTTTCCGAGTTATTAAATAGGCTGACAGGAATAAGCTGCCCTGTGTTCGGCATTTCATGGAATCCAGTAGACACAGACCGTACTATTGCACGGCGCATTATAGTTTTTCTTGAACCTCGTCGTGTCCTCTATGCCGAGTACCAATATGAATCTGTTTGTCCTTGCATTACTTCGGTCACGGAAATTAAAAACTATCTCACATCTGAATTACAAAGCATTGATGAAAAATCTGAACTCAACGCCTACGTTCGCTCAATGCGAAATGCCTGTAATAAGTTTTTAAACAAATGCCCAGACAAAAAAGAGTTTCGTTGTTATGCTTGCCAAAGCGGGAATATAGACAACTGGATTTTTACATCTGCTGTTGGTGAACTCCGAGGCGTATTCGGGGTAATGATCGGACAAATTGCAAAAGCGTATGGACTCGATGTCGAGGATGATTTAGCACAAATCATCCCTGAATAACTCATAAACAAAGAAGGATTATACTATGGATATTCTGCTGCCGACATATGTACCAGGGCAATACGATGGTTATTTGCTTATGAAATTCACGAAATGCTTTGAGTATCAGAAGGATTTTCTTGATGGCAAACTCTTTTTCAATACATCAGATTTTTTCGCCCGGTGCGATAACGAGGGCCAAGGCGATCACGATGAAGGTAATACTTTCATAATTGACTATTGCAATCCTGATTTAGTGTCAGGAAGTGTTGAACAGATTGATGGACAATTAGCTATCGTTGTCCGGGATTATAAAGATAATCCGCAGGAATATAAGCGCGGTACAGTCTGGAACCTTTCTCTGGCCGAAAACCGAAATAGGAAAGTCATATCTTTATATACCGCTTACATTGACACAAAAGGTCAAGCAATATCTCCGTTTCCTAAAAATATGGGAAAGGAGTTTGGAGAATATGGTGTACTCATTCTGGATAGGCGAGCATTTTTCGAGCGTTTGATGAACGCAATTGAAGCCAACAATGAATTATCACAAGCTATGCTCGGTTTCGTTGAGTATCTTCAAGAGAAACATTTGCACGGGCTAATTGACTGGAACCCGTTTAGAAAAAATCCGAAGTACCGTTATCAAAATGAATTTCGTATCACCTTTCTCACAAATAATGACACTCCACTTAAATTAGATTTAGGATGCAATTTGCGTGATATAGCTGTGCCTATTATGGCTAATGATGTTGATAGGCTATACTTTGAAAATGGGCTGCTTAACTATCCGTTATATGAAATAGTGGAAACATGAAAAACACCGGACGCGGCGGCCACACGGCAACCGAGCCCGGCGTTTCTGTATATGTAGTTATTTTTCCTCGTCCGTGAAATCGAAGCTCTGTACCTCAAACTCGGCGTCGGTCATGGCGCGGAGCTTATCAAGGGTGTGGTCGGCTAGTATCCGCATTTCTTCGTCCATGAAGGGTAACGCCCCGGTTATTTCCTCTATCAGCTCTGCGCGGGTGTCCGATATGTAGATGCAGATAAGGTTTGTTTCCTCAACAGTAAAGTGTTCCATACTCATACCTCTCTTTCAAGATTTCTGTTTTTCGTTTCCCGTTTTCTCGCCTGCGCGTCTTTATCGGCTTTGAGCTGCGCCCGGATGGACGGCTTTTTCTGTGACTTGCCGCGTTCAATTTTGCTCTCGTTCTTGACGGCGTCGGCAAGATCGGAAAGCGAGATTGTTTCTCCGGCCTTGACCTTGGCTTCCAGCTCTCCCACGGACGGCGTATTGTTGATACGCCCGTCAATCATGTTCTCGTTCTGCTCGGTGGAAAGCTCGGCGGCTTTCAAAGGATTTTCCTGCTGCCGCTGCGGTTCCTGTAAAAACTGCGGCACTTCACGGAAACCGTAACTGTCGCAGTAATGGGCGGTCTGCCTGTCGCCATGACGGAGTACCACAACGTCGGACACGGAAAGCGAATGTCCCATAAAATCCTTCGGATGGTCGTTATTAAAGCGGCGGTAGATGTCTTCCAGCGTGTCGATGTCGGAGAGCGGCGCGGTATAGACCAAATCGTAGTTGCCCTTGTCCACGGACAACCCGGCCATTTCCAGCCGGTCGAGCGGTTCAAAACGGTATGGGCGCGTTTCTTTGCCGCCTTTGATCTGATAGATGGAAAAAGTGTTGTTCAGTTCCTTGTAATTGTCTATACGCCGCATGAGATCGTCGGCACGGGCGCGGACGGATGCGGGGGTGTTCTCGTCCTGGCTGATGTAACGTAGCGTCCCCTCAATGGGTATCGTGTTGCCGTTTTGAATATCGTACAGCGTGGCCGAGACCTGTTCATCCCGCCGGTCGGCGTACTTCTGCATAAACTCCGGGTCAAAGTCCCGCATGAGGTCAAAAACGTCGGCTGCAATCACTTCCGGCATGTCGATCAGCGGCGCGGCCTGCTCCTTTACAAGTTGGCCGTCTTGGTAAGCGTAGCCCTGCGTGGCAATAGCGGCAAGGGTTCCCTGCGTAAGTTGGCCGTGGTTTTTCATATCGGCATCAACGAACATTTGCAGCGTTTGACGCACCTCATTATCAAGCGCCTGCCGCTGCTCCGGGCTAGCCTTGTCCATAACGGGCGTTGCGGCCTCCCGCTGCTGCTGAAGCTCTGCGAAATGGCCGTCGATCTTGGTTATCAATTCGCTGGCGGCTGTGCGGATCGTTGAAAGGGACGCTTTCAGTTCCGCGATTTCCTTGCCGCTGCTCCATCCGGCGATATAGCCGAAAGAATAGTCCGACGTGTCCAGCCCGTAATGCTGGCAGACGGTATAGGCCACGCTCTCGGCCTGTACCTCGCGGGTGTGCCGGTCAACCTTGGGCTGTTCTTCCTCCGGTGCGTCCTTGTCAATCGCGTGCAGCTTCGCATGGGCGATTTCATGGATGGCGGTCTTGACCGTCTGCAATTCGCTCATGCCCTCTTGGATGGCAATGCGCCTGTCCTCATGGTGATAGTATCCGTTTGCGCCGCTGTCGATCTGTTCAAAGCCGATCGGCACAGGCGACGTTTTTTCGAGTGCGGCAAAGAAGTTCTTGTACTGATCCACGTCGCCGGTAAGTGCGTCAACGGCAATATCCGGGAGTTCCTTTCCTTCGGTCTGCGACACGTCAAACACCGTCACGGGCTTGAAAGCCGGTATTGTGACTTCCACTTCCTCGGTGACGGGCTTGCCGTCCCTGCCGGTGACGGGGCGCTGCGTCTGCGGGTCGATGCGCTCCATTTCCTTTTTCACCTTAAACGGCGTGGGGGCCAGTATCTTGATGCCCTTTTCACCCTTTTTAACGCTGCGCTCAAACTCGTTTTTCCATGTGGAAAAGCCCGCGATCAGGGAAGCGTCCGGCTTCTGCATGACGATAAGTAGGGTGTTGTTAAAGCTGTAATTATGGAATTTGGACATGGCTTTCAGATAGGCCGCATATTGTTCGCCGTCGAAAACAGCCTGTATACCAGCTTCCAGCTTATCGGTGATTTCTTTCATGCGCTCCGCGCTGTTTTGCCCGGTCAGCACAAGGGGCTTGACTGGCTGCGGGGGCTGCGCCGTTAAAACCGCCGCCTGCCGTGTGCCGATGGTGTCCATATCAGTATTCATTTATACGCTCCTTTCGATAGAAAATAAGGGTTTGGGAATATCCCAACAAGCGAAATCCCCGCCGTTCTCCAAAGAGAAAAGCGGGGATTTTTCGGGAGTGTGGCTACACGCCCTATGCTTGCTGCTGCGTAAGTTTCCTGTCGTTTCTTTCCACGCGGTAGTTGACGTATTTGTCGCCCGTATCGGCCAAAAGTACCGCCCCGTCGTAGGTCTTGCTGGTCTTGACGGAATACAGCCCCTTTACTCGCGCCTTGCCGCTTTTCAGCAGCGCGGCGGCGATCTTCGGGGTGAACGCTGTCCTGCGTTCCCCGAAAAAGCGGTCGTTCTTCCACATGACGAACTTGCAGGCGCGGTTGCCGCAGTAATAGTTTTTCTTGCCCTCGTAAACGCTTTTGCCACAGCGGGGACATATGCCGACAACTTTCCTCTCCGGCTGAAACAGTATTTTGCCGTCCTCGGAAATATGGGAACAGGTCGAAACCAACTCCCGCGTCATGTCCTCGATGCCCTGCATGAACTCGGCGGGGTCAAGCTCACCCTTTGCAATCGCGGTCAGCTTGCTTTCCCACTCGGCGGTAAGGGCGGCAGAGGTCAGAACATCAGGCAGCACCGTGGCGAGATCGATGCCGTTTTTTGTGGGGATTATTTGCTTGCCTTTGCGCTCGGCAAACCCGGTCTGCACCAGCTTTTCAATGATAGCCGCACGGGTGGCCGGGGTACCTAACCCTTTACGCTCGGCTACGTCGGGCGTATCCTCGGCTCCGGCGCGTTCCATAGCGGAAAGTAGCGTGTCCTCGGTGTAGGGCTTGGGCGGGGATGTGAAATGCTGTGTGACGCTGGCGGCGACGTTTTCAAAGGCTTGTCCATCGAAAAGCTCCGGCAGCGCCGTTTCCTCCTGCGCGTCCTCGTCGGCGTCGGTTTTCATGGATGCCCGGAAACGCCGGTCAAGCTCTTTCCAGCCGTCCGAAAGAATGGTTTTGCCCTTCGCGGTGAACTCCTGTCCGGCACATTCAAAGGTGGCCGTGACCGCTTCATAAACATGGGGCGCGGCGACGGCACACAGCAGTTTGCAGCAGACAAGAGACATAAGTTTCCTTTCGCTCTCTGCAAGCCCGGCAAAGCCCGTTTTCACAAATTCGGCTGTGGGGATAAGAGCGTGATGGTCGGACACATTTGCGCTGTTCAGTACCCGCCCGATCTCCGGCGTCAGCTCCGCGCCCCCTGTGAACGGCAGCAGGGGCAGAAGCCCGGCGACAAGGCCCGCCGCCGTCTGTCCCATATCGTCGGTGAGATAGCGGCTGTCGGTTCGCGGATAGGTCAGCAGTCGTTTTTCATAGAGCGTTTGCGCGTAATCAAGGGTCTGCTTGGCGGTAAAGCCATACAGCCGGCTTGCTTCCCGCTGCAAGGTAGTGAGGTCGTATAGCTTGGGCGGTTGCTCGGTTTTCTTCTCCCGCTTCACAGAAACACAAACGGCCCGCGACGCTTCGCAGGCCGTTTTGAGGTCGTCCGCATGTGCGGCATCGGAGATCCGTTCGCTTGCCGCCTCCGCGCCGCCCGCGCCGATATGGACGATGTAATACTTCTCTTTTTGGAACGTGGAAATTTTGACGCCGCGCTCCACCAGCATATTGAGGGTAGGCGTCTGGACGCGCCCCACATTCAGGGTCTTATGGTACAGCACGGAGAAAAGCCTGGTCGCGTTGATGCCGACAAGCCAATCCGCTTTTGCCCGGCAGATGGCCGATTGATACAGCGCGTCGTACTCGCCGCCCGGCTTTAAGTGTCGGAAGCCCTCGCGGATGGCGTCGGCCTCCATGCTGCTGATCCAAAGACGGGAAAAGGGCTTTGTGCAGCTGGTCATCAGATAGACGAAACGGAAAATTAGCTCGCCCTCGCGTCCGGCGTCGGTGGCACAGATAAGCGCATCCACGTCGGGACGCTGTGTCAGTTCACGGATAACGTCAAACTGCTTTTTCTTCTCTGCGGGGACGGTGTATTTCCAGTCCTGCGGCAGAATAGGCAAGTCCTCATATCGCCACTTTTTGAAACACTCGTCGTAGCTTCCAGCCTCGCACATACTCACAAGATGCCCAATGCACCACGTTACAATGTATCCGTTACTCTGTAAATATCCGTCGTGTTTTTCCGTAGTACCAAGAACGCCCGCAATACTGCGGGCGACGCTAGGTTTTTCAGCAATCACAAGTTTCATATATTCCCTCCACTCAACTTGATATTCTATTAGGGGTCATCTATACTGATATTACGAATCTAAAGAAAGGGCTGATAGTATGAGCGATAAAGTTACTAAGTTTCCAATCACATATTCTGAAAGAAGAAAAAATGCTATGGGGCCACTATGCGTAGAATGTCAAGTGTCTGGCCGCTATTTGCAGTTTCATCCGAATTCCTCAAATACGCAAAAAGGTGAGTTTATAACGGTAGATGTGATGGCAATGCAGACAGACGAAGAAAAAGCCCCAAAGAAAATATGTGAGTTGATTGTTACAAGAGAGGACTTGTTAGAGGCATTAAGTCACGTTAAGGCAAAGGACTAAATTCCCCATTCCTCGTCCTCCTGTTCCTCGGTATAGTCATCCTCGGCGTCCTCGTCAAAATCGTATTCATCAAGGTCAACGCCGACTTTGATGTTCTTCTTGGGCTTAATCAGCTTAAAATAAACAAGCGCCCCACCCCCGCCGAGAAGCAATAACACAAGAAGGACGACAAGGGCACTGTTATTGCCGGTTTCATCTTCCTGCTGTTCGTCGGCTGTTTCTGTGGTTTCCTCCGGCTCCGCAGTCGTTTCCGTAACGGAAGATGTGTCCTGTGACTGAATATCCTCGTCGTCAATCAGCGCCAGTAAGTCCGCTTCATCCACAAGATTAAGAAAATACACGTTGTCGGTGTCGTCGCTCCTGTCTATGACGATGTAGAAATAGTTGCCGTCTTTTGTCTGGACGGTGATAAACTGTTTATCCTCGGTAGTTTCGCTTTCAATATCGTCAACAAGGGTAAGATTGCCGTCCGGGGTAAGAGACTGCGATTCAGTGGCGGTTTCCTCCGATTCCGTGCTTTCGGTTTCCTCCGGCTCCGCGCTTTCGGTCGTCTCCGGTTCCGTGTAGTAGTCGCAGTCCTCGCCGCCTGCGTAGGCGGTCACAGAAAAACCGCCCCAACAAATGAGGGCGGCAAGCAAAGCGGCAAATATGCGGATTTTATTCTTCATTATCGTTGTCCTCCTGTTTATGATATTTGGTTTTCACCGGCATAGCGTTTATTGCGCCGCTGCGGAGAAAAGCGGCAAGTTCTTCGCGGGTCATGCACATGGAGCGCACAAGCTGGACGATCTGCATGTTCTCCTGCTCGGTGCGCTGCGCTTCAAGTTCTTTGAGCGTGTTTTGAAACTCGGTGATTTTTACCCGCGTTTTCTCCATTTCGCGTTCGATGCGGTCAATTTTGTTTGCTGCCATTCGTCAAATGCTCCTTTCGATTTAGTTGTAATCCGGGCGTCCGAAAGCGTAGAAGTGGGATTGCCAATAGCTCGTATCAATACTTGAAAAATTGATCGGGTCGCCGCAATGGATCATCATGCCGTCGCCCACATAAATACCGACGTGGGAAACGCCGGGGGTGTCATATGTCCCCACAAAGAAAATGAGATCGCCGGGCTGCGCGTCGTTATGGGAAACAGGGGTGCAGATGTTGTAAAGCCCCTGTGCGCTTAATCTGCCGGTGTCGCATGCGCCGCTGTTTGTGAGCACCCATGAAACAAAGCCGCTGCAATCAAAGCTCGTGCTTGGAGAGCTGCCGCCCCAAACGTAAGGATAGCCCAAACACTTTTCCGCTTCGGTGAGGATTGCCGCAAAGGTTTCATCGGACAGATAACTTTCGGGCACGTCGTATGCTGCGGGTGGATTTGTGATGTACTTGGAGATATAGCCGGAGCTTGGGAACAGGTCGGAGCGATTGCCGAGAGTGGACATATACAGCGCATACATGGATAGCGTGTCCTCGTCCATGATATACACGGGGACATGCGACAGATTGAAGTTTTCAAGCTCCACGTTGCATATGTAATAGGTGTAGGGAACCGTAACCTCGTATTCGTATTCTTCCGTTATCGTTTCGCCCGTTTCCGGGTCGGTGTATGTATAGCTGCCCGTTCTCGTTTCCGTTCTGTACCGCGTTTCCGTTTCAACCGTCTGCGTGAGTCTATCTTGCTTTTCAAACAGCATGGCAAGATCGTCCTGCACGTCGTTGATCGTCCATGCTCCTTCATTGAGCGCCGAGAGAATAGAGATCAGAACATAGGGGTCATGCTCTATATCGTCAAGGTCAAAACGGTACTCGTCGTAGCCGGGGTGCAGGGTTTCGTAGTTGTCCAGTTCGTTTTGCAGGTCGGCTTCCATAGCGGAATAGACGGCTTCGGCGGCCAGAATGTCCGCGTCCTCGGATTGATAGGTAGACGCGACGATGCCGCTGCCCGCGCCGCCGAAGATGGATGTACAGGATTGCAGGCCGCCGATCAGCAGCGTCACGATAAGCAGGACGGCAAGAACGATCAGGATGCCTTTCCAATGCCGTACAACAAATGAAACGGTCTTTTCGGTAGTTTTGGCGGTTTTCTTCGCGGTTTTTGCCGTGGTTTCCGCTGTTTTCTTTGCTGTCTGCGCCGTTCTGCCCGCCGCCCGTGCTGCTTTGGCGTACTGTTTTTTAATTTGCTGCTTCTGCCAGAAACGGGAAACAGGGTTTGAGGCGGCAAGCTGCGGGTTATCGCGCAGCGCTTTTTGATAGAGGAAGTCCGCATTTGCCTTAACCGCTTTCTGTTCGGCCTTTGCCGCCGCCCGGTATGGTTTGAGTTTATGGCGGCGGTAGGCGCTGCGGATGCCGCACCCGGCCTGCCGCTCCGCAAGTTCCTCCGCTTTATGGCCGCTTTCCACACCGATGTTTTCATGTTCAACCTCATGTATTTTCCCGTGGATGGCAAGGCCGATTTCCTGCGCTGGCCGGTTCATGGGATTGTGCCTGAACTTAGGCGGTGCCTTATCTGTTTTTTCAAAGTGGAGCCGGGTTTTGCCCCTGCCGCTGCTCTCGTCAACAATACGTCCTTTGACAATTTTAGTCCGTTTAGGCACGGCCTTTCGCGCCGCGTCCAGCTTATCCGCTTTTTTCTCGGATTTGCGGACATACCTTTGCAGCTCCGGCGTAGCGCGTTCCTCGTCGGTGAACTGCAACCGGGAAGGAGGGCGCTGCCGTATGGCCTCGCCCTCCTGCATAGCCTTATTGCCTTGATTAACCGCCCGCTTGGAAGTTTGGTGGCCATGCGCCGTATCCACGCGCTCTAATATCCTCTCGGCGGTGCCGTTGCCCGATGGACGGGATTGCTCCGATGCAGAGGGCGGGGCTGTCCCGTCCGGCTGGATAAACTGCTGCGTCGGCTGTTGCGGGGAAAGGTTCTGTTCCGCGTCACGTTCCGAAACGCTCTCCACACTGCCGGTGGTCTGATTTTCTTCAATCAGCCCGTCGCGGCTCATACGTTGCGTGACTTTATCGCGGGGTTTTAGCTGCTTGATATTTTTCACCTCCTGATTTTTGGCATAAGAAAACCCGCCTTGGCTGGCGGGTTTTGATTTATTGCTATCGAGTTATCCACTGTTTTATCAGATGATTAATTAAGTATTTCAGTTTGCTACTATTGTAGGTTGAATCCGTAAGGCAGGCTTGCTTGAAAGAGCGAACATAGTCGTCCTTATTTTCAAGTTCCCCTTGATAAGCCTTTTCGTTCTTTTTGTACTCCGTCCATCTGATACTTGGTGGATAAGGCACGCTGTCAAAGTCAAGGAAACACTCGATGGCAACGGCCTTTCCATTTATGTTTTCTGTTGTGTTTCCTTGTGGTCCAACTGTTTGCATATTACAGAAATCTGGATGGTCAGGTAGTTTTGTTACAAGAAACGATTGCGGTTTTTTAAGCAATACTGCCTGTTTATATTTTTCTACACCAGCGGTGTCGTTATCAAAAATCACCATAATATTGTTTAGAACATTGATTCGACATAAGCCCATGCAGAAATTATACA
Organism: Candidatus Pelethousia sp.; assembly: GCA_034933245.1. GTDB lineage: Bacteria > Bacillota > Clostridia > Christensenellales > CAG-138 > Pelethousia. The sequence goes on along the minus strand of JAYFNX010000013.1, from coordinate 56,940 downwards.
AATTTCCAGTTCCTGTAAACGGATAGTTTTCCTTCATATCTACGAAGTCAAAGAAATCAGCTATTTCAGGATGCATTTCTTGAATGGCTTTTTTCAGTACGAAAGTATCACTGGAACCTTCTGTTACAATTAGCACTCGGTTTATAGGAGCCAAATCGTTGAAGATGTCCTCCGGACTAATCCAACCACTTTCCACCGCATCAGAAAAGTTCCACTGTACCTCTAAATCAAGGTTTGCAGGATTCTCGGCTAAAATTCGAAGTGTTATGTACGGATTTAGGTTTTCTAAAAAAACGGATAAATCGTTTATTACATCCTTCCAAGCGAAGCGATCTTCAGGAGGCTCTCCAACAAGTTTTTGATTTATCTCCGGAATTTGTAGGACGCATTCAGCCACATATTCCCCTAGATCATAGCCGTTATCACATCCTTCAACTTCGTATTTCACTGTGCTTGCTACGGATAAATCCACTTCTGTGAATGCTTCATAAAAAGTATCAAAGGTCAACGGGATAGTACATCCGTGGTTCTCGTGATCTTGAATGAGTTCATCAAATTGAGTTCGAATTGAAGTAAGGTCATATCCAAGTAAATCTAACCTTGGCTTCACATACTTGAGTTTTCTTGAGAAACCCTCTTTCATCTTTATAAGAGGTTCCTCAGTATCATAGTTGACATAGTGAGGAATTGGTTTTAAGTCGCACCGCTGAAAAAGAACAGAGTGATTATTGACGGTACTATTCTTTCCCCAATCTATTTCCATTTGACCAATTCCTAGTGTTATCATTGAAATCACAAACTCACCCCCACAGATTAACCCAAATTATTTTATCATGTCCTCCCTATAAAATATAGTGCGTAAATGTCAATTCGGTTTTGCTTGCTCAACCTCACTGGGTCTGGTGGTGAGAAGCTTGTAAAGCTCGGTGTCCTGCGGGAACTTGTCTACAAAGGGCAGTATCACGTTTTCGTAGAACAAAAGCCCCTCGCCCGGTTCGGAGTTGGTGACGTAGGCTAATTGCTGCGGGGAAATGTCCAGACGTTCCGCAAGGATTTTCCGGTCGCCGGCGGCTTGGTTGAGCATATAGATAAAGTCGCTGTTTTCAAGGATGTTTTCTATTTCCGGTGAGGATAACAGGTCTTTGACGTTCTGTGTCGCGCCTGTCGGGATGCCGCCCCACTTGCGAAAACGCTTCCAAATCTCGGCGCTGTATGCCGCCGTCTGTGTCTCCTTCAAAAGCAAATGGAACTCGTCAATGAAATACCACGTCGCTTTCCCGGAACTGCGGTTGACCGTGACGGTATTCCATACTTGATCCTGGACAATCAGCATACCCGGCTTTTTGAGGTTCTTGCCCAACTCCTTGATGTCGAAGCATACAAGCCGGTTGTTGATGTCCACCGTCGTCCTGTGATTGAAGAAATTAAGGGAGCCGGAAACGTACAGGTCAAGCGCCTGCGCCACGCGGTCGGCTTCCGGGATATGCTGTGCCGTAAGCGCATCGTGCAGATCGGAGAGGACGGGCATATTCTCCGGACGCGGGTCTGCGAAATACGGACGGTAGATCATCTGCACGGCGCGGTCGATGACCGTCTTTTCGACGGCTTCCAGCCCGGACTTGCCGCCCATGATAAGCTCGCAGAACGACAGTACAAAGTCGCTTTTTAGCGCCAGCGGGTTTTCATCCTCGGAGTAATTCAGGTTGATGTCCAGCGGGTTTACAAAGTCTCTGCTGGTCGGAGACAGACGGATAACCTGCCCGTGCAGTCGGTTCACAAGCGGGTAATACTCCGCTTCCGGGTCGCAGATAATCACATTGTCGGGAGTCGTCAGGATGATGTGCGTGATCTCCCTCTTGCAGCTCATGGATTTTCCGCTGCCGGGAGTGCCGAACACAAGCCCGTTCGGACACCGGGCGCATTTTCTGTTCAGTACAATCATGTTGTTGGAAACGGCGTTAAGGCCGTAGTAAATGGCCTGCCCGCCCTGAAAAATCTCCTGCGTAACGAAGGGAACGAACACGGCCACGCTGGAAGTCGTCAGCGCCCGCTGTATCTTGATTTGGTTCAGGCCGAGGGGCAGGCTGCTCATTAATCCCTGTTCCTGCTGGTAATCCAGCCGGGAAAGGGTACAGTTATATTTCTGCGCCACGCCGGAAGCACGGAACACGTCGTTGTCCAGCTTTTGCCTGCTGTCCGCGAGATTGAGGATCAGGAACGTAACAAGGAAAAGGCGCTCGTTGCGGCTTTGCAGCTCGTCCAGCAGATTTTTCGCTTCCTTACCGTAGGTGGCGAGGTCGGACGGCAGGATGTCCATATCGTAGCCGCTGCGGACAGCCTTTTTCTGTTCCTCAATTTTCATGCGGTCAAGGTCGGTGATCTTCCTTTTCACCGTCTTGATGGCCTCGTTTTGGTCGATGGCTTGCACGTGGAGATTGACGACGATGCCCGTTTCCGTATTGAGAAAATCCGGAAGCATGGTATCCGTCAGCTCCGGCGCTAATATCTGCAAGAAGCTTACCGCGCCGAATTTTTTCCCCATGCGGAACATGCGCCCGTTCTTAAAGGCAAAGGATGGCGGGGCGATAAAGTCCTTCGTAGACAGACCGCTTGCAGGCAGCCGATCCCAATCAAAGGCGAAACGCTCCCCGTCGGGGTGGAACACGCCATGCAGCACGGCAAGACGTTCTTTTCCGTCAAGTATCCTCGCGGGCGCTCCCATAACTTTGAAATAGCCCAACAGGTCGGTTTCCACGCGGGAAAGCCGCGCCCGCGCCGCTTTCAGGTTGGCGGCCTGGATGGTAAAGGTCAGGTGCTTGGTTTTCACAATGCCGTTGTTCCCACGGGCAAGCTGCTTTTTGAGGATGCCGCTGCACTCTTCCCGGACGGGGTCTAAATCGTCGTTCTGCGGCGGTATCTCAAAACTGCGGATAAGCTGCTCCGGGTCGAGCTTACGGTTAATAAGGGATAGCTGCACATGGATTGAGGCGTCCACATAGTTGTACAGGTCGCAGAGATTTTCAAAGGTGGCCGTCTTGTCGTCCGGCTGTGCGAGCTGATAATTGATGTCTTCAAACTCGATGCACTTTGAATAGCTGCGCTCCGTCACACGGCAAACGCCGTCCGGGTACATATTGAGATAAGGGATACTGTCCTGCGCCGTATGCGGCTTGCCGTCGCCCTTGTATCTGCGGATAACGGCCTCAATTTCCCGCCGCTCAGCGCGTATCAGCTTTCTTTTTTCTTTTGGCTGCTTTACCGTTTTGGACAATCGCTTTTACCTCCTGTTCCATGAGATTTTGCCGCATGAGGGCGGCGTAAAGGTTGTTGGTCTGATAAGGCCGCTCTTTTGGCCGGATGAAAAGGGTCTGTATCATCTGCCCGGCGATCACTTCAAGGGGCTGTCCGTGCTTTTCATACAGCGCCAGCAGAAAACCCGGAAGCATGGCGAGTATCATAACGAGCGCCGCCGTGCTGGTGCCGGTGCTGTCTCGGAGCAAAAAGAACAGCGGCACTCCCACGAGAAGCGCCGCCCCGAAGCAAAGCAATTGCCGCTTTGTCAGATTAAAAAGCACCTTGGACTTAACCCGCGTCAAGTCCTTTGGTACGCTTACATAGGCCATAGAATAGTTGTCCTCCTTTCGCTTAGTGGGCGTTGAACACGGATTTTGAAATGCTGCCGGTCTTAAAGAGCGCGAAACACAGCAACACCGTATACCCCATGCACGTCCATATCGCGCCGGAAATGTCGCCGGTGACTGTAATGCCTTGGATCAGGACGGCATAAATACCGACGCATACCATAATCAAAAAGGCTTGGAAGCCGAGGGCCAGCAGGGATTTCAAATAGTTCTGCCCCATGCCGCGCCATTCGCTATTTGCCATTGTCGCAAGGGGTATCGGGCCGAGAGAGGTCACAAGGTAAATTTCAATCATACGCCCGTATATGACGAGCATGATACAAATGGACAGGATATTCATGGTGAGGCCGACGAACAGGCTTTGAAACCACAGCCCCAACAGCCCGCCGATGCTTAATTCTTCAAGTTGCGTTTCAAGGTCGGCTATGGTGGAAGTGATGTCTATGCTCGTTTCCGATATGATAACGCCCGCGCTCTGATTGACGACTTGCTGTGCCATGTCGAATATGCCCATGACGATATTCCATGTGTTCGTGACGATCAGCACGGCGGCAAACGTCTTAAACACCCACTTGAAGAACATAAACGTGTCGATGTCGTGCATGTTGTTCTTTTCCGTCACCATCTGGATAAGCTCATAGCACATCACGAAAGCAAGGATAGCCCCGGCAATCGGGATAATGACCGTTTCGGAAAGGTTTTGTATCATGGAGAAGATGCCGGAGTTCCAGCCCTGTGGCGTCGCACCGACTTCACCGGCGATTTCCCCGACTTTGGTATTCACGGTATCGAACATCCCCGAAAGGTTGCTGATAATGCCCTCCGTCAATACGTTCCTGATCCATTCTTCGATTTGATCCCATATCAAACGTTAATCCCTCCTTTCCCGCGCTCTCCCGCACGGGACGGGAGAGCGCGAAAGGGTTTATAAGAAATCAACCGAAAAGGCCGGAGAGCAGAGGGACGAGGACAATGCCGATCAAGGCAACACCGCCGCCCGCCATGAGCTGTTTCATGCCCTGGCTTTTCGCGCCGGGGTTATCCTGGCCGTAGCCCTCTAAAAGGTTGATAGCGCCCCAAATGCACAGGCCCGCGCCGAGGGCGATCACAAGGGTCTGCAAAACGTCAACTGCACTATTGAAAAAATCCATTTTTATACCTCCATTAAGATAAGTGTTTTGTGGTGGAAAGGAAAAACGCCGCCCTTTATTCGGCGGCGTCCTCGTCGGACAGGTCTATTTCGTAGTAGTCGAACACTTCATCCGGCTTTACGATTGCTCGCTGCTTTGTTTTGCGGATGAAAGCAAGATAGCGTCCCGTATCAAAGGCGTTCTTTTTATCGGCGTCGGAAAGGTATTTGTAATTGGGGTGACGGGTAATGTCGTATTTGTCGGAGAAAAACGGCCTTACCCCGCGCACCTGCAAAATACACTTGCCGCCGTCCATCACGGCGATTTCGTCCTGTGTCATCAGCTCCTTTCCTAATTTCTGATAGTTCAGTCCGTGGGACACTTCGCGTCCCCGGTTCTCGGAAGTGTTATAGCTGTCGATGGTTTCCTTGCCTAACGCCTCCGAGATTTCCTTTGCGTTCTTGCCCCTGCCGCTCAAAAATAAAGTACAGTCGCAGTTGTCGCTGATAATATCGGCGGCGTCTTTGTAAATGCTTTTTAACTGCGATTGACTTTGCAAAATAATAGAAGCCGAGATTTCCCGGCTTCGGATGGTGGCGATCAGCTTTTCAAACTTTGGGATGCTGCCGATGTTCGCAAATTCGTCAAGCAGACATCGGACGTGGACGGGCAAGCGCCCGCCGTACACATCATCGGCGCGGTCGCAGAGCAGGTTGAATAGCTGTGTATAGAGGATGGCGACGATGAAATTAAACGTGTCGTCGGTGTCGCTGATAATGACGAACAGGGCGGTTTTTCGGTCGCCTATGGTGTCCAGCTCCATTTCGTCGGTATCCATCAGCTCGCACACCTCCGCAATATCAAAGGGTGCAAGGCGAGCGCCACAGGAAATAAGAATACTCTTGGCTGTTTTGCCCGCCGCCAATTTATATTTGCGGTATTGCTTCAAAGCAAAATGCTCCGGGTCGCGGGCTTCCAGACGGTCAAACATGAGATCGACGGGGTTCTTGAAATCCTCGTCGTCCTCTCGCGCTTCGCTGGCATTTATCATGTCAAGCAGCGTCGTAAAGTTCATCTCATCCTCCGGCGCTTCGTACCAGATATAGCCGATCAGCGCCGTATAGTATAGGCGTTCTGCCTTAACCCAGAAATCTTCTGCGGATTTTTCGCCCTCTCCCTTGGTGTTGGCTATGATGGTGTTGACCAGCTTCAATATGTCTTTTTCACTGTGGATGTAGACGAAAGGGTTATATCTCATGCTTTTGCTGAAATTGATGGTATTCAGCACCTTGATACGGTAGCCGCCCTTTTGATACAGGAGCCGTCCGCACTCGGTCAGGATACTTCCCTTCGGGTCGGTGACGACGTAGCTGCTGTGCATCTGCATGAGGTTCGGCTTGACGAAAAAGCGGGTTTTGCCGCTGCCGCTGCCGCCGATCACCAGCACGTTCTTATTCCTCGCGTACTTGGGCTGCTTTGGGCGGCTGTCCATCGTCAGGCGTTCCGTCTGCGTGAGCAGGACATTGTTTTCAAACACGGGGTCGATGTAAGGCTTGATGTCTGCCGCCGTACCCCATCGAGCAGAGCCGTATTCAATGTTCTTTCGGTACTTCTTGGCGTTGTGGCTTTTCACGTACACCGCCAGGCGGATAAGCGCCGCGCCCGCGACGCCGATGCCGAGGTCGAACCAGTGGAAACTCGGCGCTGCATTTTCAAAGGTGGCCATGAAGCCGTCGAGGATGTGCAGCAGCTTGTCGGCAAAGGCCGCGCCTGCCGCGAGGCGGTATGCCTGTCCCACCTTGTCAAAGAGGTACACGAACAGCAAATACGGGACGTTCGCAATAATCAGCTTCTTGATGTCCGGCCTCATAGTTCGCGCCCCCTGTCCATGCTCCTCACCTTATCGCGGGCGGTGTCGATGGTCTTTGCCTCTTGCTTGGCCTGCGACAAATCACGCCGGACGGATTTCTTCTGCTCCTGCATCAGCTTCTTGGCGGTAAATTCCCGGAACGCCTGTTGTAGCACGTCCACGTCCCGCCCTTTGAAAAACACAAGGTAACGGGGCGGTTGTGCCGTCGTGTCCTTTTTTAGCGAAAAGTCGATGCCGTATTTCTTCGCCGTATGGGAAAAAGCCTTGATGTTTTGGTCGGTAATTTCGATGTTTGAAACGCCCGTGTTGTGCTTCATAAGCTGCCGTAGGGTCTGTTTGCCCTTGTGGGGCGTATCCCGCTTTTTACGGTACATCTGCAAAAATTCCCGCAAAGCGGCTTGCAGCACCCGCCCGGTTAGCCTGCCCGTCCTGATGGAAAGGGCAATCGTCTTTTGGGTGACTTCTTCCTGCAATCAGCTCACCCCCTTATCGGCCTTCCGGTTCGTCGGACTTGGGAGAGAGTAAGCCGTTTGCCATATCGTGATTGACAAGCGCGGTATAGTAGCCGTTGATCGTGGACGGCGCGTTGAACAGCACGGCCAGCAGATATTTCTTGATGTTGCGTATCTTGGTCGTGTTTTCCCGCAGACAGTCGAAAACAAACTGAATGTGCATACTGTCCAGCTTCAGGAACTTGGATTTGACGATCTCAGCGGGGTAGTCATCCCCGGCGACACGGATTGTCTTGCGGGCGCTGCATATGGTTTCAAGCATCAGGTCAACGATCTCGTCAAGCTGCTCCCGGTCTGTGTGTGGGTCTTGAATAAGAATGTCATACTCGATGTTCTCTTTGATGATGTCCCGGTAAATCTCAAAAGCCTTTTTTGCGCTGTCGCTCTTTTCCGTTCCGTTCCTTTCCCGGGCAGCGCGTAATTCCTCCCGGACGCTTGGAAGGGGCCGGGAAAGGATAGGAATGGAATGGGTACTTGATACATCCGTATTGATTTTTTGGGTACTTGATAAGTCGGTTATTTGTTCTTCTTTAATTAATTGCGTTGGATTTTCCTGCGTAGGGTTTCCCAATGCAGGCTAATCCTGCGTTGGATTTTCCAATGTAGGTAAATCCGATATAGGCGGGGCGGCGGTTAGCTGCTGTTTTTGCGGCTGCTCGTAAATGATATAGTCTGCGCCGCGCAGCCTGCCTTTGCCGTCGCGCTCACGGGAACGCACGATGTACCCTGCGCGTTCCAGCTCCCGGACGGCCTCGCGTATGGCGTCGATCTGCTCCCGGTTGATAAGGGCCAGCCCTTTCAGGGTGTAGTCCCAATTCTCCGGTAAGGACAGCATTTGCGATAGCAGCCCTTTAGCCTTTAGGGTCAATTCATCGTTTCGCAGGTGGTGGTTACTCATTACGGTATAGCCTTTGTTCTTTTCCACGCGGAAAACGGCGATTTCGTCATCAACTCCTTTCGCTGTGGATTTGACCGCAGGTAACGCGGTCGGTCTGCCCGGCATATATGGACATTCCTCGTAAACGCAAAACTGGTATTTCCAATGCGGGCGATAGAAGCGGCAAGCGCCGCAATCCTCATATACTCCGGCGCTGCCGCTGTCGTAGTGGTCGAAGCCGGGTTTTCCTTGCATAAGGCTTTCAAATGCGCGGCTGCTGCCGGAAGTAAAATACATATCGCGTACCCTCCTTTCCCGAAAATGGGCGCAAAAAAAGCGGCGTCCTTTTTGAGAACGCCGCTTATGCTGCACCTTGTGATAGACTGGATTTGCAAGGGAGCAGGAAGGAATACATATGAAAAAGAAAACCCATGTGCTTCCCTCAGTAGTCGAATGTGACTTACATACTGGTGAGAGTCGAGTATTAGAATATGTTGAAATTACCGATGACGAATACAAAAAACAAGTTATTGAGCCTCTTGCAAAAATCTTTTATGAAGCAATGAAACGCGATATCGAAAGTGGTAAATTCAAACCGGGTGAAATCAAGAAGGATTAAGTAAAATATTGCTCCCTTGCACTTTATCTATCCTTTTCCGCTATGTAATCATGAATAATTTCCCCGAAGTCTGCCGTGAACGAGAACAGAAAGTAGTCAAGCGCCTCCGGGTGTGCGCCCATCGGCGCGGCTTCCTCGGAGAAGCGCAGGCCCATAAGCCCGTAGAGCATTTGAATAATGCGAAACAGCTTGTCACGGTCTGTCGGGGTATTCATCGTAACGAGAACGTCCGTCAGGCGGTTGATGGTGACCATGTCGCCGCCCGTCGTCACCCATACCATTTCAGCGAACGGCTGCGTAACAGCTCCGGCGACAAGGTTTATCTTGTCCTTATTGATCTCGCCAGACGGTTTAATGATGCCCTTTTGCATAAGGAAGTTGGTAGGTGTTCGCATGGTGTACCTCCTATATGATTAAGATTATATTGCTTTTATTCGTTCGAACGTATATACTGTTATTATCCAATTGTGCGAAAGAAGATGTTTCGATGGATTATATGACTCCTAAAGAAGCCGCAATCCAGTGGGGAATATCCGAACGAAGAATTCAGCTTTTGTGTACTCAAGAGCGAATATCTGGCGCAATTAAGTTCGGTCGAGTTTGGGCTATCCCGCTTAATGCACAGAAGCCAAGTGATTTACGAAAAAATCAACCGGTAAATAATGAAAACGATAGCTAAGAGGGTGCACATTAATTGATTAATGCTGAATTAGTTCTAGATACAGGTGTTAAAAAATGGACAGGAACATACTCTGGAAATAAAAACTGGGCACTGTACTGTGGTGACGCTCGAATTGCCATGTCCGATATTCCCGATGAAAGTGTTAATTGCATTGTTACATCTCCACCTTATTATTGCTTAAGAGACTATAAAATTGATGGTCAGATTGGGCTTGAGGAAACTGTTGATGAATATATAAATTCCCTTTGTACCATAATGGATGAAGCCTACAGAATACTAAGAAAAGATGGCTTATTATTCCTAAATCTAGGGGATACTTATTATTCAGGTAAAGGTAAATCGCATGGAACTGACCCCAAAAGCAACAAACGTCGCTTTGGCCTAAGGCCAGTTGATAAGAGTGGTGGATTGGGAATAGATATTCAACGGAAGTCTATTATTGGTGTTCCTTGGAGAGTTGCAATCGAAATGATGGCAAGAAAATGGGTTTTGCGCACCCCAATAATATGGCATAGAGAAAAAGCGTTGCCTGAATCTGTGAGAGATAGGCCACGCCGTAGTTACGAGTATGTTTTTATGTTTGCAAAAGACAGGAAATATTATTTTAATCGGCAACCACTTGTCGATAAGAAATTTGACGAAGACGTTTGGACAATACTTGCTAGACCAAAAGCTGGCGGAATTGATACTGCGCCTTACCCCGATGAACTAGTAGAGCGCTGTCTAGAAATTGGATGCCCAGAAGATGGTGCTGTATTTGATCCCTTTGCCGGTAGCGGAACAACAATGCGAGTAGCTCTGCAAACAGGACGACAAGCAATTGGCGTGGACCTCAGTCCCGATTTTTGTAACTATATACTAAACGAATTGCAGGTAATTTAGATGTACTTATCAACAGACTATATCTTAACCGCAATAAGACGATTAAGTAATGTTCATCCGTTTTACGGTATTACATTCTTATCCTGCAAAAAAAATAATCTTCCGGTTGGCAAGAAAGTAGACTTCCCTATGGACAGCAATACGAGAGCTTTTCTGGAGGAAGTTCATAAAATAAGTCCCTCTTCTCAGTATTATTATCAACCATATGCATCAAATGCCAAGAAAAAGTTATGGGTTGATAAAAAGTACCCATCTTCTGGATTACAAGCGATAAATACCCAAACTTTTTCTCAAGCATTTCTACATGTAAAAAAGGAAAAGACGTGGGGATGGACAGACAATTATATTGATGTGCTGGAAGCATTACTAAAGAACAAACAACGCCTTTCAATTATTGACCTGGCGATTTGGGTTTTTAAAGATAAAGAATGGCCAGATAATATTGACTTAGATACTATTTCGCAGCATTTTCTAAGTGTGTTTGATATCACACCGGAAGAGAAAAACAGATTGTTTTCTATTGAAGTTCAAGGGTATCCAATAAAGAAGCCCTTCCAAGAAAAACAGACTACATGGGTAGACCTAAGTAGGGAGATAACGCCTCCACCTGATGCCGCTCCAAATAGGGGGGCGACCCTTTCATATTTAGAATTGCAAAATGTTGGCCCAACAGCAGATATTTCTATTGAGCCCAATAATAGATTGAATATTATCACGGGCGACAATGGTCTTGGAAAGTCATTTCTTATGGAATGTGCTTGGTGGGCACTGACTGGAACATGGGCAGATATATCAGCGCAGCCACACAAAAAGGCAGAAAAAAAGAAGTCCGTAATTACTTACGAACTTGCGAGTGATAAAGGTGCACCATCCAAAGTTGATGTCGTGTTTGATATGAAAACTGGTCAATGGCCTCGAACGAAAAAAACCCCTTCTATTCCAGGATTAATTGTTTATGCACGAGTTGATGGTTCATATGCAGTTTGGGACCCTGCAAAGCAATATAATGTATCGAATGCTGTACGCAAATCTGTCTTTTCACGTAGTGAAGTCTGGGATGGTATTACCGGAAGTATTGAGGGATTAATAAGAGACTGGGTAAAATGGCAAAGTACGCCCGAAAAATATCCTTTTGAAATACTCAAAAATGTGCTTCGCCGCATTTCGCCTCCCGATATGGGCGAATTGCTTCCTGGGCAGCCTATCAGAATTATTGACGATACTCGGGATATACCGACAATTATTCATCCATATGGTGAAATTCCAATCGTAAATGCGTCTGCTGGTGTAAGACGGATAGTTACACTTGCGTATTTGATTGTGTGGGCTTGGTACGAACATAAAGTAAGTGCAGAGCTAACAAACACAAAACCCGAAAAGAGGATGGTAATTCTAATAGACGAAATAGAAGCTCATTTGCATCCGAAATGGCAAAGGGCTATTTTGCCAGCATTACTGGATATTCAAACAATATTATCAAGCGAACTGGAAATTCAATTCTTAATATCAACCCACTCTCCCTTAGTGATGGCGTCTGCTGAAACTTTTTTTAATGCGGAAACAGATAAACTGTTTCATCTTTCAGCAAATAAGGAAACAGGGGAAGCAGAATTAGCCGACATGGACTTCATTAAATATGGACACGTTAATTCATGGTTAACATCGCCTATCTTTAGTTTAGGGCAGGCACGGGCCCAAGAAGCTGAAAACGCTATAAACCGTGCCAAGCGTATTCAACTTCAGGAGAATCCAGATCGGAACGAAATAATTGAAACACACAAAATGTTGCTCAAAGAACTGGGGGAAACTGACCCATTCTGGCCAAGATGGATATATTTCGCTGAACAGAATGGGGTGAGCATATGATACCAGTTACTATGCAACCGGAACCTTCAAGCTTTGATGCAGATGTTCGCCAACGCGGTAATGCGTTTTTAACAACATGCCCGACTCCAACAAATAAGCTTTGGCCAAAACACGCTTATTGGAAATATGCTAGTGATGATTTATATAGGGCGTATGGAGGTATTTGCGCTTATACCGGTGAATGGTTTTCAAGAACATCAACAAGTGTCTCCGTAGATCATTTCATCCCTAAAAGTATAAATCCTAATTTGGCCTATGAATGGAGCAATTATCGTCTTACTACTCAAAAAGCTAATGGAAACAAAGCAAACCAAACTGGAATAGCCGATCCTTTTTCAATATCCTCCGGATGGTTTGTCCTTGATTTACCAAGCTGCCTTATAGTTCCCGGCAAGGGGTTATCGCCTGCTGAGTATGCTACCGTGCAACGTACTATTAATGTACTTAGACTCAATGAAGATGACGAGTATGTACAAGGAAGATGTAATATAATACTGTACTACATAAAGGGCGATATAACCTTGAACTATATGTGGGACAAGTATCCATTTATTGCGCATGAGCTAACAAGGCAGAGTATGATTGACGGGGTTAAACAAATGTTTAAAACACTGGCGTAATTTTGATACCCGTGGTGCCCAAATGATGCCCAACTCTCAAAAAAGCACTTGTATAGCGGTTACGAGAGTTTATAAGACGAAACGCCGGAAACCTTGAAATACAGGGCTTCCGGCGTTATCCTATAAAAAGTTATAAAGCGAAAAATGCCCGTTTTAAGCCGAAAATGCCCCTCGAAATCATGTGATAATGAATAGAGTTCGACCGTTTATGCAATAAATTAAATATGGAAGCGTATCGAAGTGGTCATAACGGCCCTGACTCGAAATAATAATTTTCGAGCGTCGCCCGTCAAAATTTAACATGGAAGAGTAGCGAAGTGGTCGTAACGCGCTGCACTCGAAATGCAGTTGTCCGCAAGGGCACGTGGGTTCGAATCCCACCTCTTCCGCCAAAATGCCTTGAAAAAAGCCCTTTTCAGGGCTTTTTTCTTGCCCTTCTGTAAGGTGGAACATCGTCCCCGGCCTTAATTGTTATCAATGTTATCCGAATTGTTATCAAAATCCATCCTTTTTCTGGAATCCGCACGACAGCCATTTTCATGGATTGTTGTAAAAATGTTATCAAACTGTGCGGACAGCTATAAAAGGCTATGGGAAGAAGCAAGGAAAAACGTATGATTGCAAAGGAGGCAAAGACCGTGAATGCAAATAACATCACCTACGACACGCTGAAAAGCAAGGGCATCCTCACACCTCAAAATGACATCAACCGCGACAAAATCAACCTCATATCCGGGGCCGTCACCATCCCGTTCCTTGAAACCCTGTTCACCTTCTCCGGCAACAACGCCGGGACAATGGACAGGGTTTCGGCCATCTTTACCCACCTGTACAGCGAGGGCCGGGAAGTGGAAATGCTGGCCGTCCTGCGTATCCTGTACGATGTGGCGGGCCTGCAATTCCCGGAGGATGTGGAACTGCTGGCAGGCCACCCGGAGGCCCGGCAATACTTCTTGTTTTCCTTCCTGCTGGATATGGACGACTTTTTACCATTATAACAAAAATTGCAAGGGCTCTCTAAAGCAAAGAGAGCCCTTGTAATTCAACCTTCTATAAGGATTTGATTTCGATTCTTTATATGAATAGGCATTAAGTTACGGTACTCGCTTAGTACATCGTCATACAGAATTCCCGGATACTTAGGAATTTCCACTGTTATTGCAGCGAAATATTGCATAGTCGAATTAGAGAATGAATCCCTGCTTATACCATGTAATATAAAGAAAGGGTTGTGTAGTGAGGATGCCCGTATGGAGCGAGATTTTTTTACAATAGTATCCCATTTTAAATGTTGATTTCTCAACTCGTCTTCGCTCAGAAACTGCTTCGGTGGTTTGCTGATAGGTAAATCTGCCCTAGCAAATCCGAGGGCAATGAGCTTAGCTTCTTCTGGAGTACCTAATCGGGCCTGTTTTGTTATCCTCTTGGGAGTCTTGAGGACATAGCTATAGTGCCTATCATCTGGATAAAAATAATCTTCTACACAATTGCTGGTATATGAATCCACATCACTTGGATTTGGCTTACCAATAGTAGAAATAGTCCAAGTAACTAATGCATTGTTTCGTATTTTATCAAGGTTTGGAAGCAATATCGGCATACGAATATTCTGTTTTGGCTCAATGCTTCCTGAGTATAAAACGACTACTTTATTATCAAGGCAGTTGATGATGTTATCAACATCATCAATACAAAAACCAAACCCAGTTTCGCAAATGTCTGTGTCTTCGCAAGTTTCAGCCGTGTGAATTAACAGCGTTCTTGCCATGTGGGGGCTGATTTCATCACTTAATGCAATAATTCTTCCGATTTTTCCGGTGGCAATTGGTGATGAAAAACTTGTTCCACAATTTGCAACAGTCTGTCCGTGATTTTTACTAACTAAAATAGCAGGATGTTCTGGACTTCCTCCAAACTCTAATAAATCCGGTTTTATTTTACACCCTTCCCGCCCAGGTCCAATGCAACTATAATTTGCTCGCACCTTGTTTCCCTTTCTGTCAAATGTATACGAACCTATGCCCAATCCGTTTACCAAATCGGCGGGTGCTTGAACCCGATTGAAGGGAGAAGGCAAATCTCCATCATTCCCAGCAGCAACACAAAACAGTGGATGATGTGGTAAATTAGTCAAATTATCCAGAGAGTATGTAAACCGACTTATGTCATCATCAATAATGGCACCGCGTGGGCCAAAAGATAAATTATATAGCCTAATATCTGGGCGTTGAGGAACGATTTCTTCAACTTTATCAATTGCACTATATAACCCGCTATCTTGTAGTGCGTCACCTGTGGAAGGCTGCGGCAATATCCTGTAGGACTCTACAGATACTAACGGAGCAGGCAGTTCGTCTGCACTTTGGGCATAGTTCAATGCACCGTACAATGCAGCCCCGCAAACAGATGTTCCGTGAGAAATAAAACTATCTTGCGGGGATACGTCGGTGAGGTCAAATGCCTGAACATAATTTTTCAATAGTGGGACTGTTATATCAGCGCCACCATCAAGAACACCAACTATTGTTTGTGATTTTCCTTTTGTAGATGGAGGCTTTGGAGCAGCAAAAAACTGACCTTCACGTAAATCGGGTATATTAATCTCTCCAAGAGGATGTACGATTCTAAGCGGGTTAAACAGGGCTATACGTTCTAAATCTTCTCTAGAACATTCGGCAGCACAAAATGTAGGCCCATCTGAATAACTGGAGATTTTATACTTGTTATCTGGCAAATTGAGCAATTCCAAAAATTTATTTATAGCAGCGTCATTATTGCATACTATTGGATGAAGCACAATTTCTACAATTCCGCTATCCCAGTCAGAGGCGAATCCTGCTATTTTTTCTTTGTGAGATAATAAATCAATTGTTCTAACTGCACTTATCTGGTTTTGCCATGTTGCAAAGCTGTCTTTTTTCCCTTGCTCAAGGGTAGAAAATAAATTATTGATACCATCATCTGTAGCTTTAGCAAAATATAGCTTTGCCTTTATTTCACTACCATCTTGTTCGGTAATGCTGTACTTTCTTCCTCCAATTGGATGGATGCCATCAATAGACATTAACATGTCGGGAGCGTAGGATTTGGCCTCAAATTTGGGTTCCATGCGTACACAGAGGACTTTTTCTTCTAAAAAGACCTCCGAATTGGCATTTATAGATTCCTTAATAGATGATAAGCCATTCAATAAGTTCTGCTTACCCTCCGTATAGGTATGAGGATATTGGGGTGGCCCGCCAAAATATCTCTTTTCAATATCGCTCACATACAATTCTCCGCGCCCCAGTATTGGATGTTTATTATTACTCATTTATTCGCTCCTCCTGTTTGAAGATAACGACTTACTGAAGTTATTGATATTTTAGTTATCCGAGAGATATCTCGTCCGCTTAATTCAGGAAATGAATTTTTCAGCATCTTACACACCTCAATTTTACTTTGTCTATCTTTGTAGTTGCCAGTACACGTTTCTTCTATTGCAATTAGGTCAGGCAAAGAATCCTTCATAACGACTTTCCTTTTTATGTGCATGCATATTTTACAAATATCAGATGCATTAACCCCTTCTGTTTGCTTTACCATAAAGTCTATAGACATTTTTGAAAAGTTCTTTTCGAATTTCCCAAAGCATCTTAAAATAAGCTCTTTTCTTTGATCGGGCTCTGGCAGGTCAAATGGAATTACTCTATCAAACCTGCGCCAAATGGCCTTGTCTAATAAATCAGGATGATTGGTAGCAGCAATGATAATACTTTGGCTAGGCCAAGTTTCCATTTCTTTTAGGAGAACGTTCACCAGTCGCTTTAATTCTCCTAAATCTGATGCATCATCACGACGCTTTGCTATAGCGTCTAATTCATCTAAAAATAAAATTGATGGAAATGAACGTGCGTAATCAAAAAGGCTTTTAATGTTCTGTCCCGAACGACCCAAATAACTTGATATCGAAGTAGCTAAGTCCATAGTCACTAGAGGTAAGTTTAACTTGTAAGATATCCATTTTGCTGAATACGTTTTCCCAACGCCCGGAGGGCCTACAAACAGCATGCTGTTTGGTGGAGTAATATCTTCCATAATAAGTTGTTCGATTTTTTCCCTTTCAGAAAGAAAATCTATTAATTCATTTATGGTTTGCTCAGATAATATAGGCGGTTCAACTTCCAATGGTTCTTCTGCCTTCCCAAGAGAGGAACGAGATTCTCGATCTATAGGCAAAGGTTGTACATCAGCAGAACGCAAAGCGGAGGCACCGTTTCGTGAATACGTAAGTGCCTGCGACATTTCTTTTGCAATTTCTGGTTTGCTTTTTTTAAGCGTTTTAATCATCATACTAGATATTTCTTCAACCATACGCCTATCATTATCAAGACATGCACGTATTAGTTTTGGTAGTAGTTCATCGTGGTTCATGTTTCAACTCATCCTTTTTATCAATTATGGAACAGCTTGATTATATGCTAAATACAAGCGGAAGTCAATAGTTGTGTTCCGTTTTGTTTTAAAATCAAAAAATGAAACACATTATTCGATGAAGGGGGAAGTCTGCCCGTTTGCGGGAGCGCGGCGGGTTTCGTTTCCCCCTAAAACCCCCTTCCACCTGCTGGTAAGGCATTTACCCGCTGGGAAAAGGATAAGCTGTAAAGCGATACAAGCCACCATAACAAGCTGCGGGCGTTCAGAAATGAGCGCCTTTTTTTATGCCCAAAAGGAGAGTGATACCATGCCGGGCGTAAGCAAGGAACAAATCGAGCGGGCAAAGGAAATCGACCTACTTTCCTACCTACAACAGTACGAGCCGCAGGAGCTAAAGCGCACAGGGCCGCACGAATACTGCACCGTTACCCATGACAGCCTGAAAATCAGCAACGGCAAGTGGCATTGGTTCAGCCGGGGCATCGGCGGCAAGACCGCCCTTGACTACCTCATTAAAGTACGGGATATGGATTTTGTGGAAGCCGTCAGCCTGCTTTGCAACGGACGCGCCGCCCCTGCCGTTTCCTTTCAGCAGGTAAAGAAGCCGGAACCGCCGCCCAAGCCCTTTGAACTTCCGGAGCCGAACCGGGATAACGGGGCCGCTATTGACTACCTGCGGGGCCGGGGCATCGACCCGGAAATCATCTACCGCTGCATCCAAGCCGGGATATTATATGAGAGCCGGGAATATCACAACTGCGTGTTTGTGGGCAAGGATGCAGCAGGCATCTCACGTTTCGCATCCGTCCGGGGAACCTATGGGGACTTTAAGCAGGACATCGAGGGCAGCGACAAGCGGTATAATTTCGTGCTGCCTTCCTGCCCGCCCAGCAGTCGCTTTGTGGCCGTCTGCGAAAGCGCCATTGACGCCCTTTCCCTTGCCACCATCCGCAAACGGAAAACAGGGGTATGGGACAGATACCACTATCTTTCATTAAGCGGCACGTCGCCGTTGGCCCTGCGCCAATATCTCACCGACCACCCGGAAATAGACCATGTGTACATGTATCTGGACAACGACAAGGCGGGGCGGGACGGCATGATGAAATTGCGGGCGGCGCTTATGCAAAACGACGCTTTCCGCGACCACATCACCAGCGCCGAGCCGCCGCCCATCGGTAAGGACTACAACGAATACCTGCAACACCTTCTTCAAAAAGAAAAAGAGAAAAAGCCACAACAAGTCAGCCGTCCGAAGCACTGGGCGGCTATTTCACGTTAAAGGAGGAATTTACCATGAAAAGGCCCTTTGCATATATCTGTTCGCCCTTTAAGGGCGACGAGGCCCGCAACACCGAGAAGGCCCGCGAATACTGCCGCAAGGCGTATGAGGCTGGATTTACTCCTATCTGCCCGCATCTGCTGTTTCCCCAATTCCTTGACGAGAGCATCCCGGAGGAACGCAAGGCGGGTATGGAAATGGCAAATGCCTTGCTGCGCCGCTGCCATGTGCTGCTTGTGTGCGGGAACACCGTCAGCGAGGGCATGATGTGTGAAATCCTCTATGCTCACCGTCTGAACATCACTGCCACTACCCTTGAAGGTGTCCTGATGGTAAAGGCTAGGCGCGGCCAGCCACAGGCTGAAAAGGAGGCCGCCGGACAGTGACAAGCCAAACTGAATTTGCCGAAAAGCTACTGGAACTGGCCCGGAGCGACGCGCCCATTACCGCTTTTGTCACCAACTTAGGCAAGTACAACGAGGGCGACCTTGTGGGCGAATGGCTGCCCCTGCCCACCACCACGGAGCAGGTGCAGGCATGTTTGAAGCGCATCGGGCTTGACGGCATCCGCTATGAGGAATATTTCATTACGGACTATGAAACATTGGTTGACGGCCTTTACGACCACCTGCCGGAATACGCCAATCTGGACGAACTCAATTATCTGGCCTCTATGCTGGATGAAATGGAACCCGGCGAATTGGAGAAATATGAAGCTACCGTTGAATATGGAGAGCATACGGGCAGCCTGCAAGATTTAATCAACCTTACGGAAAACCTTGATTGCTACGACCTGTACCCCGATGTGCAGAGCGAGGAAGATTACGGCTACTACCTCATTGACGAATGTTCCGCTTTGGACATCCTGGAGAATATCCAAAACTATTTTGACTATGAAGCATACGGGCGGGATGTGATGCAGGGAGAAACAGGAACCATCACGGAAAAAGGCTATTTGCGGGAAACAGGCGACAGCTTCCATGAGGAATACGATGGCAAGGAAATCCCGGAGGAATATCGGGTTTTTGCCTATCCTCCAAGAGAAGCGGCGAGAAACAAAGGGCAGAAAAACAGGCCCCAAACATCCCATGAAGCGCGGTAATTCAGCGGGTACAGTACAGGGCAGCCGGAAGGCTGTCCTGTACTTGCAAGCATAGCATTTGTGCTACCAAATGCCGCTTGTAAGGGGCAAGCCCCTTAAACCCCGAATTACCCGCTGACGGAAGGAGGCGAGAAATGCGTAAACGCAACCACCATATAAGCGTATGGCTGAACGAAAAGGAACTGGCCCATTTAAGGCGGCAGGCGAATCATGCGGGCATTAAAGTTGACCCATTCATCCGCAGCCTAATCATGGGCATAGACATCCGGCCCCGACCTCCGGACGAATACGGGGCGCTGCTGCGGGAACTGTCGGCCATCGGCAACAACATCAATCAAATCGCCCGTATCGCCAACAGTGACAAGCGCATATCTCCGCAGGCGTTGGAGGACATCATGCGGATGCAGGCGGCTATCTGGCAGCGGATAAAGGGGATGTGAGCGCATGGCCTACACAAAGGTTTTCGCCGTCCGCAACCACCTTGCCCGCGCCGTGTCCTACGCCGCTAATCCTGAAAAGACGGACGAGGCAATCACGCTGGGCGCATCCGTGGATTATGCGCTGAACCCGGATAAAACGGAGCAGCGGCTATTTGAAAGTGCCGTCAACTGCCAGCGTCCGGGTACTGCCTACGGGGAAATGGTTGCCACAAAACAGCGGTTTTCCAAGACGGGCGGCGTATTGGCCTATCACTTCATCCAGTCTTTCAAGCCGGGAGAGGTGACGCCGGAGCAGGCCCACGCAATCGGCGTGGAGTTTGCCCGTCGCTGTTTCGGGGAGCGTTTTGAGGCTGTCATTGGCACGCACCTTGACCGCCACCACCTGCACAATCATGTGGTTGTTAATTCCGTGTCCTTTGTGGACGGCATCAAATACCATTCGTCCCCCGAAAGCTATTTTCACACCATCCGGGGAACATCGGACGAACTGTGCCGGGAACATGGCCTGTCCGTCATTGAGCCGAAAGGCCGGGGCAAGCATTATGCAGAGTGGGCCGCCGAAAAAGCCGGGAGGCCCACCATCCGGGGCATGATAGCCGCCGACATTGACGAGATTATCCGGCAATCCTTCACGTTCAGCACCTTTATTGAAGCCCTGAAAAAGAAGGGTTACGCCGTGAAATACGGCCCCAACGTCAAGCACATGGCCGTTAAGCCGCAAGGCGGGCAGCGTTTTATCCGGCTGAAATCGCTGGGCGAGGAATACACGGAGGAAGCCATACGGGAGCGATTGGCCCGTCAGCGCGACGGACAAGAGAAAAAGCCGCAGGCCCCGCCATCCAAACGCTGCCGATATACCGGGCCGCCCATCCCTACCAAGCCCAAAAAACTCAAAGGTTTCATGGCCCTATATTTCAAGTACCTGTACTTGCTGGGAAAAGTAAAGCGCCGCAAGCTGCCGAATAAGGCGGCTTTTTTGTTGCGGGAGGATGTCATACGCCTTGACCGCTACAAAGAGCAATTCCTTTACCTGTACCGCAACGGCATAACCACAACGGAGGACTTGCAGGCCCGCAGACAGGCCATTGAAAGCCAAATCCAAGCTGCCACCGAAGCCCGCAAGCCGCTGTATGCCCAAAGGCGGGACGCGCAGGACGAAGCGGTTATGGCCGACCTGTCCGCACAAATCAGTGAGGCCACCGCCCGCTTGCGGGAACTACGCAAAGAAGCCCGATTATGCGCCCGCATCGAGGCCACCGCGCCGGAAATACGGGAAAAAGAGCGGCAGGCGCGGGGAGCGGAGGCCCGGCAGGAGGCCGAAAAACAGGTTGTTCAAGCCAAGAAGAAACAAGAGCCATTCAAGATGATATGACCATGAAAGGAGAGATTGTATGCCCGATTACAAGGAAATGTACGTTTCCCTGTTCCGTGATGTGACAAAGGCCATCGACACCTTGCAGCAGGCCCAGCAGCGGACGGAGCAGCTTTACATGGACAGCGAGGATAAGCCAATCGAATTCAAAACGCTGGAAGGCAAAAAGAAAAAGCCGGAGAAGCCGGGGCCTTCCCGCGACGATGGGAGGTAAGCATATGAGCATTGGAGGCGATACCGCCGACCAATTGGTAAAGGAAGGCATCGAAATTACGGAGTCTGCTGTCAAGCTGGCCGGGCTGGGCGCGAAGAACCTTGCCGCCCTGCTGCTGGCGCTGTTGAAAGATAACAAGAGGCTCAAAGGCAAAACCAGCATTTGCCGCCTGCTGCATGAGGATAAGCCGCTGTCCATCTTCCATGTGAAGAAGGCCGATATTTCGGAATTCCACAGGCTGGCGCAGAAATACGGCGTGCTGTATACCGCCATTTACAACAGGACGAAGGACAAGGGCCTTTGCGACGTGATAGTGAAAGCGGAGGACGCCGTAAAGGTGAACCGCATCATGGAAATGATGGAATACCCGACCCCGGAGCAGAACCCAAAAAACGCCGTGTCCCGCGCTCCACACGACGGCAAGTTGAGCGGGCGCGGGAATGGCTGGCTGCAACAAACGAGGCAAAAGATGAATGAGGGAAAAATGGCCCGGCTGGAAGGGCTGGGCGCGGAAAGGCTGGCCGCCCTTGTGCTGCAAGTAGCAAGGGAAAACCAGCAGCTAAAGGACGCATCCCCCCTATCCCGGCTGTTCGGGGAAGGAAAGGAATTGCAGGTTGTGACGGTAGGAATAGCCGATACCGTAACCCTGCAAAAAAAGGCGGCGGCGCTGGATGTGCCGCTGTCCTTCCATGAAACGGGCATCCCCGGACAAATGCAGATGATAGCGCAAGCGGAGGACGCGCCCCTTGTCAATCGCCTGTTTGCGCAGATGGGGCAGCTCCCGCCCATGCGGGAAGGCCCGCAGGAGCAGGCGGCCCCGACGCAAACACCCGCTGAAAAAGGTAAGCAGCCGGAAAAGGCGCGGGAGGAAAAGCCGTCCGTCCGGGATAAGGTGCAGGACGCAAAGGCGCAGCGCGAGAGCAAGGCCCCGCAGGAGAAGGCCCGCGCCCCGAAAGCGCCGAAAAAGTCTGCCCCGGACAAAGGAAGGTGAGCGTATGAGCGACCCGACCAAAAGCGGCAGCCGGGAGATCCTTCTCTGGATTGCCCTGCTGCCGCCCGTACTATGGCTGGCGGCGCTGCTGGCCCAAAGCTATATCCCCGGCGCAAAACTGGATGTCCTGCTGGAAAGCATTACAAATCACCTACATCGGCCCTTTGCACTCCAATGGACGGATAAGACGGCGGCCTTTCTATTGGCTGCTGTTTTGCTTTATGGGCTGGGCATATCGGCCTACTACGCCACCCGTGGCAATACCCGCTTACGGGAGGAACACGGCAGCGCCCGCTGGGGCAAGGCCGGGCAGGTGAACGGCAAATATGCCGAACACAAGCACCCGGAAAGCAACATCATCCTGACCCGGCATGTGCGCATGGGCATGGACGGGCGCAAGCACCGCCGCAACCTCAATGTGCTGGTTGTGGGCGGGAGCGGCAGCGGCAAGACCCGGTACTTTGCCAAGCCCAACGTCATGCAGGCGAATTGCTCCTATATCATAGCCGACCCGAAGGCCGAAATGCTGCGTTCCGTGGGGCCGCTGCTGGAAGCCAAAGGCTATGACATCAAGGTATTTGACCTCATTAACATGGAACAATCCGATGCCTACAACCCCTTTGCCTACCTGCGGGACGATAAGGACGCGCTGAAACTGATTACCAACCTGATAAAGAACACCACGCCCAAGACCGCCAAGAGCGACGAGCCGTTCTGGGAGAAGGCCGAAACCGCCCTGCTTATTGAGCCTCTTGCAAAAATCTTTTATGAAGCAATGAAACGCGATATCGAAAGTGGTAAATTCAAGCCGGGTGAAATCCAGAAGGATTAAGTAAAACATTGCTTCCTTGCACTTCAACTATCCTTTTCTGCTATGTAATCATGAATAATTTCCCCGAAATCTGACGTGAATGAGAACAGAAAGTAATCAAGCGCCTCCGGGTGTGCACCCATCGGTACGGCTTCCTCGGAGAACCGCAAGCCCATAAGCCCGTAGAGCATTTGAATAATGCGAAATAGCTTGTCCCGGTCTGCCGGGGTGTTCATTGTAACGAAAACATCCGTCAGGCGGTTGATAGTGTCCATATCGCCGCCTGTCATCACCCATACCATTTCAGCGAACGGCTGCGTGACGGCTCCGGCGACAAGGTTTATCTTGTTCTTGTTGATCTCGCCGGACGGGAGTATAATGCCTTTGTCAATCAATGTTTTTGCATCGTTTTTCTCCTTTTAATTTTTGATGCCCGATGATGCCCAAATAGCCATTTTTGTGCTGCCCTGAAAAAAACTCCTTTTCGTCGGCTGAGCTTATTGGTCATCAAAAGCTCCATTTACATAGCAGTAAAATATGCAGGTGGTGCCAAAGGATTTATGGCCATTGGGCATCACGTTGAAATAATGTGGTTATAGCTCACACTTTTGAAATGCGATTATAAATCAAGCAAAATTTTGATTTTGAGGTCTTGTATGCTATGACTGCGGCTTTTGATGCCCGTGATGCCGTTTTGATGCCCGGTTTTCTAAAAAGAGCTTGTATATCGGTTATTTGATCTTATAAAAAGATACGCCGGATAGCACAGTAAACACACTCTTTTCGACGCAACCCTATAACAACTTATAAGAAGAAAAACGGCGGTTTTAGCCCTGAAATGCCCCTCGAAATCAGTTTGCGAGCAATCGCACGTGGGTTCGAATCCCACCCTCTCCGCCACAAACCCCTGAAAATACTAGGTTTTCAGGGGTTTTCTTCATCTTGTAATGCTGCCCATATTTGAACTTTGCGGCTCAGTGATGCCCAATGCTGCCTGGATTTTGATGCCCGCCAGCTCTCAGCATTTTTGGCCTTATAGAAAGTATACAGAGAAAATGTATAGCATGATGCCCGTTTGATGCCCACATTCCCTAAAAAGCTATAAAAAGCAGCGCGGAGCGATAAAAACTTATGTCGTTTATAGCTCCATTTCGCTGCTTTTCTTTTTGCTCTGCTTCGCCGGTTTCATGGGCTTCTCCGGCTCTTTCTGCGGATGCAACGCCTTATGGTAGGTTTCCAGAACGGTCTTTTTTCGCTCCAGCCGGACATCGACATATTGTGCCGTTACCGCTTCAAGGTTGGTGGAGATACCGAGAGAAATGCCAATGCCTTTGAGTGTATGCCCCAATATCTCACCGACAGTATAAAAGTCGCCGGTGAGCTGGTGCATGTTCGTCGCCGCCGTATGTCTCAAATCGTGAAAGCGGATATGTGGCATTTCGAGGTGCCGGATGAGTTGCCCGAAAGCAGTTGATACCGCGTCACGACGATAAGGTGCGCCGTCCGGCTTGGACACCACTAAATCGTTATCATAGTATGTCGCACCCGCTGCTGCGGTCAATTCCTTGCGGCGCTCCTGCATGGCAAGCTGTCGTTCAAAATAGGGCTTCGTTAAATCCGTGATAGGCAAGATGCGGTCGTTGGATTTCGTCGGTGCCATTTCGGAAACATCCTTTGTCCCGGCAGGGAGATTGAACGGCAACTGCTCCACGACACCGAAGGTGTTATTTTGCAGATCGACGTTCTGCCAGCGCAGGCCAAGGATTTCACTTAAACGCAGACCGTACATATGCCTTTGGATTCCTTCATACCGGCAAGAAGCCTGAATGCGCCGCTGCACTGGTTCATAATGACGTGTTGCCGTTTTACCGGGAACGCGGACTGCCTGTAGGGGCTATTCTGACCGACAATGGCCGGGAATTCTGTGGTACGGAGAACCATCCGTTCGAGCTCTACCTTGCCCGCAACGACATGGAGCATCGGCGGACCAAGGTCAAATCCCCGAAAACCAACCGCTTCATCGAACGCTTCAACAAGACTGTGCTGGACGAGTTCTTCCGCATTGCCTTCCGGGAAAACTTCTATGAAAGCGTGGAGGCACTTCAGGAAGATTTGGATCTTTGGCTTATCCATTACAACACCGAACGTCCTCATAGGGGCTATAGAAATCGTGGAAAACGTCCGCTGGATACCGTGCTCGAATTTATGCCTGTTCGGTAGATATGAATCTTAGTTGTACAAGCGAACAACAAAAAAGAGCTAACCGACGCTCAAAATCAGTTAGCTCTTTTCATCTGAATAGTGCAATTAGTGTTGCCAAAACGTTGCCACAGCTAAAATCAGCAGGTTAAATACCTAGTAGTTACGCGGCTTTCTTGGTTTCTGCTAATTATTCCCACTCGATGGTTCCCGGGGGCTTTGAGGTTATGTCATATACCACCCGGTTTACATGGGGTACCTCGGCGATGATACGGCTGGATATTTTTCGCAGAACGGCATAAGGAAGCTCCGCCCACTCCACGGTCATGGCATCTGTGCTGGTCACGGCCCGTACGCCGATGGCGTAATCATAGGTGCGCTGATCGCCCATCACGCCCACCGATCGCATGCCCGTAAACACGGTGAAATATTGCCAGACCTGCTCCTGTAAACCAGCCAAGCCGATTTCTTCCCGAAGGATGGCATCGCTATGGCGGAGAATGGAAAGTTTCTCTTCCGTGACATCCCCCAGAACCCGGATGGCCAAGCCAGGGCCCGGAAAAGGCTGCCGCCAAACCAATTCCCGTGGAATCCCCAAAGACTCCCCGAGCGCACGCACTTCATCTTTAAAGAGCATGCGTAAAGGCTCCACCAGCCCTGAAAAGCCCATGTCCGCAGGCAGTCCGCCCACATTATGATGGCTTTTGATCTTTGCGCTGGCATCCGTTCCGCTTTCGATCACATCCGGATAGATCGTCCCCTGCAGGAGGTACCAATCTTCATTTTGCGTTTTCAGCTTTCCGGTTTCCTCTTCAAAAACGCGTACGAATTCGGTGCCGATAATCTTGCGCTTCTGCTCCGGCTCAGATACCCCCGCAAGCTTTGAGAGGAACCGATCCTTGGCATTTACAGCCGTTAGGTTGAGGCCCAGGCTATTTCGATAAAAGTCCTGCACCTCCTGGGCTTCATTCTGGCGCAATAGCCCGTGATCCACAAACACACAGGCAAGCCGATCTCCCACAGCCCTGTGCACTAACGCCGCGGCCACGGTTGAATCTACGCCGCCGCTTAGGGCTCCCAGAACCCGGCCCTGATCGCCGACTTGCCTGCGCACTTGCTCTATGAGCTGATTCGCCAGATTTTCCGGCTTATAATCGCAGCGGCAACAACAGATTTTCTCCAAAAAGTTCTGGAAAATCAAGGTACCTTTAGGGGTATGCGCAACCTCCGCGTGAAACTGCACCCCGTAAAGCCGCTTTTCATCCTCCGCGAAGGCGGCGATGCAGTGAGCCGTGCGCGCGATGATTTGGAACCCCTGGGGGAGTGCCATAACGCTGTCGTTATGGTTCATCCAGACATACCCGGCATCCATGCCCGCCGCGAGGGGATGTGTCCCCATCTCAATGGGTGTATCCGCATATTCCCGATGCCCTGCCTCGATTTTTCCGCCATAGACATGCGCGATATACTGCATGCCGTAGCAAATGCCCAGCACAGGAACGCCCAGTTCGAACACATAAGCCGGGCAGGTCTTCGCCTCCGGATCATACACGCTATCCGGCCCGCCGGTAAGAATGATGCCGGAAAGTCCACCTGCCAAAAGGCGCTCCCGGCTGGCATTTCTAGGCAAAAGTTCGCTATATACCCCCAACTCCCGCACCCGCCGCGCAATGAGCTGGTTGTATTGGCCGCCGAAATCCAGAACTGCGATGCGTTCCATGCTCAAGGCTCGTCCTCCCGAAACTCAATGCCTGTTGTATCTGCGCGCTCAATAATGGCCAAGGATTTAAGATCATATCCCGCCTGGCGCAGCCTGTCTCCACCACCCTGGAACCCTTTTTCAATGGCAACCCCAATGCCGATCAGTTCCGCGCCCGCCTGCTCAACGATTTCGCACAGGCCGCGCAAGGCTTCGCCGTTTGCCAGAAAATCATCCACAATAAGGACCTTGTCCTCCGCATGGAGCCATTCTTTCGAAACCAACTGGGTAACTTTCTTTTTATATGTGTAGGAAAAAATATCGCTTCGGAACAAGCCGCCCTCGATATTATCGCTCTTGGCCTTTTTTGCGAACACCATAGGCACACCGTAACGCGCGGCACAAACCGTAGCCAAAGCAATGCCGCTGGCCTCCGCCGTAAGAACAAGGGTGACCTTACTGACATCGAAATGTTTTGCGAACTCGTCCGCAATGTACTGCATGAGCTTCGTATCCACCCTGTGATTCAGGAAACCATCTACCTTAATAATATTACCGGGTAGTACCTTACCTTCGCGCACGATCCGCTCTTGAAGCTGTTGCATAGGAAACCAACTCCTTCCCGTCTTCTGTAATAGTATTTTGCAAATTCAACCCGTCCAAACGCGGGAGACAACTTTAAAAAATACGTTTTCATTATCGCGCATTTTCGCCAGATATACAAGGGATTTCCCCAATTCACCCGAATTGTTTTTTGTTGCCAAAATCTGTTTGCAACCTCTCGCAAGGATGCG
The DNA here is from genome assembly GCA_034933245.1 of Candidatus Pelethousia sp. Lineage (GTDB taxonomy): Bacteria > Bacillota > Clostridia > Christensenellales > CAG-138 > Pelethousia. Next base: position 28,921 of record JAYFNX010000013.1, on the reverse strand, counting down.
AATGTGAATAATCTCTGACTTCTAGGCCATTCGCATTGAAAACAGGAGGGAAAACAGCTAAAATGTTATCATTAAATATGCATCCAGCGGGTTAGGAGAAAGAATGTCCCAATTCAACCGGAAAAAAAGAAGCTTAAGACGGAGCAGGCTCCTGTTCTTCCGCCATCTGCGGGATTACTTTTCGCCCTTTATGGAAAGTTTGCGCCATGCCTCCAACCGCGTTAAACTTGCCATTGCGGGAGGTATGGTTGGCGTGATAGCCCTTCTCGTTCTTTGCGTGAGCCTCTTTGGAAAGAATGGTGCTGGCACGGGCACCGCCCATGCCATGTCCCTATCCGCCAATGCAGAAGCGGATGGAATCGTTCAAATTGAAATTACACCCACGCCCGTTTCCACCATTGCCCTCTCCCCCACCCCCACGCCAGACCCGACCCTTCGCAAAGGTGTGGAAGGCGAGGCTGTGCAGCAGCTACAGCAACGGCTCATGGAACTCGGCTTCTTGGAGTTGGATGAACCTACGCAGCTTTACGGTCCTGCCACCCGGGCTGCTGTTCGCCTGTTTCAGCGGCAGATTAATTTTTCGGAAGAGCTTGGCCTCAAGCTGGATGAGGACGGCGTAGCCGGCGAACAGACGCTGGCTCTGATCTACGGCGAAAACGCGCCCAAATATGTTGCGAAGGAAGGCATGGAAGGGGACGATATCACCAGCATGCAGGTTCAGCTCAAGGATATGGGCTACATGAGCGAAACCACCGGCTACTACGGTGAAAAAACGATCGCAGCCATTAAGGAGTTTCAAGGCCGCAATGGATTATCGGCGGATGGCCTGGCGGGCGTAAAAACCTACGAATTGCTTTATTCCCCCAACGCCAAGGAGAGCGCCAGCAAGGCCCATGAGGCCCGCAGCAAGGCCAACATCTCCAAAATGATCGAAATAGCAAAGGACAAAGTGGGCAGTCCCTATGTGCTGGGCTCCACAGGCCCAAGTAAGTTTGACTGCAGCGGCCTAGTTTATTATTGTCTCAAGGAAGCGGGCAGCAACCGGCGGCGGCTGACTGCCGCAGGCTATTCCCAAGTGGACGATTGGGAAAAGATCACCAGCATGAGCAAGCTTAAGAAGGGCGACCTGATCTTCTTCTACAACAACGGCTTTTCCAAGGTTGGGCATGTGGGCATCATAATATCCAGCGGGATGATGATCGATGCTTCCAGCGCAAACGGCAAAGTTGTGCGGCGTTCCTTCTCCACCAGCTATTGGCGGGAGCATTTTGTGTGCGGCAGGCGGCCCTGGTAAAATACCAAGCCTTGCCGGGGCGCACGTCCTGTGCTATACTAATCAAATAACGTATCATATAATCCTGCGGATATGGCGCGGGAGTTTCTACGGGACCGCCCTCGGCCCCACTATGAGCATCGAAAGGTGCTCTTTTTGTTTAAGAGAATAATGGAGGTTAGAAGCATGCCCACCTTGCTCATTCGAAACTGCCGGGCCATCATTTCCTGTGACGATTCGGACAAAATCTACGAAAAAGCAGATATTTTTTGCCGCAACGGCTTCATTGAGGCCATTGGCGTCGGCCTTTCCCGCGAGGCGGACGAAGTGCTTGACGCCAGCCACATGCTCTGTTATCCCGGCCTTGTGAATACCCATCACCACCTATATCAAGTATTCTCCCGCAACCTTCCGCAGGTTCAAAACATGGAGCTTTTTGACTGGCTCAAAACCCTCTATGAAATCTGGAAAGGCCTGGATGAAGAGGCCATGTTTCTTTCTTCCTTGGTGGGAATGGGCGATTTGATGAAAAACGGCTGTACCACCTGTTTTGACCACCATTACGTATTTCCCCGGGGAGCGGGCGACCTGATCGGCGCGCAATTTCGCGCGGCGGACGCGCTGGGTATCAGAATGGTCGTTAGCAGGGGCAGCATGGATCTTTCCAAGAAGGACGGCGGTCTCCCCCCCGATAGCGTAGTCCAACCCGTAGATGCCATATTAAAAGACAGCCAGCGTCTTATCCAGACATGGAAGGATGACAGCCCCGGCGCCATGCGGGGGATTGTTCTGGCCCCTTGTTCCCCTTTTTCCGTAAGCACGGAGCTGCTGCGCCAAAGCGCACTGTTAGCCCGAGAGTACGGCGTACGGCTCCATACCCATCTTTGCGAAACCAAGGATGAGGAGACCTTCACCCTGGAAAAGTTCGGCATGCGGCCTTACGATTATATGGAAAGCCTGGGGTGGGTTGGGCCCGATGTTTGGTATGCGCACGGCATTTATTTTAATGACGGGGAATTGCGGAAACTGGCCCATACCCATACGGGCGTGGCGCATTGCCCCATTTCCAACATGAAGCTTTCCAGCGGCGTGGCCCGGGTTCCCGAAATGCTGCGCTTGGGGGTGCCGCTGGGCCTTGCCGTTGACGGCAGCGCCAGCAACGACGGCAGCAACCTCTTAGAGGAGATGCGCGTCTGCTATCTGCTCCATAGGCTCAACAGCGGCCGGGAAGCGCCTTCCGGCTATGACATTCTAAAAATGGCCACCCGGGGAAGCGCATCCCTTCTTGGTCGTACGGACATTGGCCAATTAGCCATTGGCAAATGCGCCGACCTGTTCCTCATCGACAGCCGACGCATGGACCTTGTGGGCGCATGTTTGGACCCTAAAAGCGTTCTTTGCACCGTTGGTCTCAAAGGCCCTGTGGATACCACGATTATTAATGGAGAAGTAACCGTGCAAAATGGGAGGCTGGCCCACATGGATGAAGAAGCCCTCAGCGAGCAAGCGAACGCCAAGGTTCTGCGTTATTTAGGCATGTAAGGCGGCGATAAACTGCCCGGCTTGGTTTTACAAGCCGGGCAGTTTTATGCTTTCGCCCATCCCAACGGATCCATTCGTTTATGGTGCGGGTACAGCCGTTGCGGCCGGCGTTGGGGCCGGGCCGAAAGAAGTTTCGGGTGCCGGCGTGGGGTTGTATGTGCTTTCCGCCGCCGTGGGGGTAGGAAGTGGGGTGATGGGAGGATACTCTTTCCCTGCATCCGCCATGTTATACATACCTTCATCCGTACGAAGCACAAAGCAGCACTCATACCATTGCCCGCTGATTCGATAGCGCAGGCTGAAGCAACGCAAGGCGCCTTCCGGGAAGGGTTGCATTTTAGAGGAAAGGGCCACAAGGGCTGAAGGTTGAAGGGTATACGTATAGTTTGCCGATGCGTTTTCTATAGTTCCAACTGGAATCAGCTCCCCCTTTTCATCCAGCGGCGCACTGCCGCCGTCGTTTGGCTTGTAATAAAGCGGTTGTCCTTCGGCATCCAAGAGCGTATGGGAAAGGCGAATTTCCTCCACGCCGGATGGGTGAAGGGCAGATACCCCGATGACCGTAAGGCTGGACTTGATCATATAGGGGGAAACGGGGAGCTTTGCCAGTTCGGCCACCACATCGGGCCCGGCGATATAATACGTTGGGTTTTCATTCAAGATCTGCCGCCAGGTGAACAAGCTTAGATCCATCCCATAGATAGCCATGCTTTCGTCCGGGCTGATGTAAGCGTTGTTCTCACTGTCCGTCACATAAATGGCTGTGGGCCCATCGGCTCCGCCAATGATTTCAGCGTTCGTCCCATCCTCCCCTGCAAAATAAGCGCTTGCGGCGGCTGGATCTGCCAGCAGAAAGGAGAGGCCTGGCTTTACGCCGTCATGGATCCAGACCTCGCTATAATCCGCACTAAAGTTAAAATCGATCGAATAGGCCCCCTCTCCCCCGCTGGGAAAGAACAGGCGCAGGCGATTGGTATGATCCCGGTCCGCCGCCCTGCTTTTGCTTGCGGGCTCCTCCTGGACTTGCAGCTTTTGGATGAAGATGATTGCCGCCTGCACATCTTCCGCAAGGTCGGAGGAAGCTTCCGCTTCCCCCTGTATGGTTGTAACCAGGGTAGCTCGTTCCAGATCGCCATAGTTTAGGCGATCGTCCGCGTCCAGCAGGGATGTGCTGCCCGGCGGATTGGAAAGCAAGGTAATGCAGAGGGCAAGCGCTGCCAGGATTATAACCAGGATGAGCCAGAATGCGGGCTTCTTATCATTTAGAATCCGCTTGATCCGGCCCGCCGTATCGCTTTCCCCAAAGGCCAAGGGCACTGCTAAGCCACTATGCCGCGCCCCCATGTCCAGCAGGCAGGCGGCATATTCCTTGCGCTGCGTTGAGGAATACGCCTTGAGAACCCGCTCATCGCACGCCCCTTCCATATCCTTGCTCATCATCCCATAGCCCATCCATACCAAAGGATTAAACCAGTGGACGCACAGAATTAGAAAAGCGAGCGGCTTCACAATATGGTCTCCCCGGGCAATATGCGCCTGTTCATGCGCCAAAATGCATGCATCCCCCCCTGTATGAAAAGGGAGATAGATCTGGGGGCGGAAAATTCCAAGCACCATGGGCGTTTTCACCGCTTCGCTGCGCCAAATGTTCCCTTCCCTGACCGCAAAGCGCAGGCAATAATATAGGCGGGTATAGCTGACGATTGCATAGCACAGAATGGCCGTGAGGCCCACAAGCCATATGGCCTTTCCTACAAAGAGCCAGGTTTGAAGTGGGTAGGCGCTATCCACCCCCGTCGGTACGGATTGGGCAAGAGCCGGATTGACGGCAGCGTTCAGGGCTGCAATGCCGCTATGAATGGCCGGCACGGCCTGGGTGGCAATATCCGGCGGAATGGGCTGGGCGCTGGGCAGCATGCTAAGCATGCTCTTTACACTTACGGGGCATAGGAGCCGGAATAGGGGCAGGGCCCAAAGCCCATAAAGCAGCCGTTTGGGCGCCTGGCGAAAAATAAGCCGCAGAAGCATCAAGGCTAAAATGGCATAACTTGCCGTGAGAGACATGTTCAAGAGGGTAATGAAAGCGCTATCCGTCATCGCTCTACCGCCTCCTCTATCATCTTTTTCAGCTCTGCCGCCTCCTGTTCCGTAAGCTTGCGCCCCCCCAAAAGGGTGGCTACAAAAAGGGGCACGTTCCCATTAAAGGCGCGCTCCATGAGAGCGTCGCTTTCCGCCCGCCGCGCTTCCTCTCGTTTGAACAGGGCGGTAACCATGGCGTTTTCGTTTTGTACCATGCCCTTCTGCACAAGCTTGCGCAGCATATTATAAGTTGTGGGTTTCTTCCAGCCAAGCTTCTCCCGGCATACCTTGGAAAGCTGGGTTGAATTCACCGGTTCCAGCTCCCAGATAATATCCATAAGCCGATACTCCGCTTCAAACAGTTTTCCATCTCCCATTGCGATCCTCCAAGTAGGTTTGTTTAAATAAACCAAGTTTATCACGGCAAACCTCTTCCGTCAAGGGAAGCCATCAAAAAATCGGCCCCGCAATCCATGCAGGGCCGATTTGGCAAAGTCTGTTTTCTTACTCCTTTTCTTTCCGCGCGCTCATCTTGTTAAGCAGGACAACAAAAGCCCAGATAGCGCAGATCACTACGAATACGCCCAGAATGCCTTTCCCCAAAATGGGAAGCACCCGCACAAAAGCTTCCGGATCAAAATGAAGATTAAAGCTCGACAGCATTTCTCTTTTCCTCCTTTACATACCCAACGCGTTTTCTACCAGGGTAATCACAAGGCCGCCCGCAATTACAGAGGCAATTTGGCCGCTTACGTTTGCTCCGGCCGCATGCATGAGAAGGAAGTTTGCCTGGTCCTCTTCCCGGCCCATTTTATGTATCACCCGGCTGGACATGGGAAAGGCTGAAATACCCGCCGCGCCCACCATGGGGTTGATCTTGGTTTTGCTAAACAGGTTGAGAAGTTTGGCAAACATAACGCCGCCTACCGTATCAAAGACGAATGCAACAAGGCCTAACAGCAAAATTATCATCGTTTCCCAGGTGACGAACATTTCCGCCTTCATCCGGAAGGATACGGAAATGCCTAAGAGCAGGGTGATTAGGTTTGCCAGCTCGTTTTGTGCGCTTGCGGAAAGGCTGCCCAGAACCCCGCATTCCCGGATCAGATTGCCGAACATCAAGAAGCCGATCAATTCAGCGCTCTTAGGCGCAATGGTTCCCGCCACCACCGTAACAAAGATGGGGAACAAAATGCGGGTGGTGTTGGAAACCGCCTTGGGGTTATAGGGCATACGGATCATCCGCTCTTTTTTCGTGGTACAAAGGCGAATCACCGGCGGCTGAACGATGGGCACCAAGGCCATATAGCTATAGGCCGCCACCATAATCGCCCCCTGATAGGTGGATTGAAAATAGTTGGCTACATATATGCTGGTGGGGCCATCCGCCGCGCCAATGATGGCGATGCTGGCCGCATCCTCAAGCTTGAACCCTACTAAAACGGCCATGCCCAAGGTGAAAAAGATGCCGAACTGCGCCGCCGCGCCAAAGAGCATCATCTTCGGATTGGAGAGCAGGGGTCCAAAGTCGATCATAGCACCAATGCCGATGAAAAGCAGCAACGGAAACAGTTCCGAAGCAATGCCCGCTTCAAAAAGGGTCTCAATGGCCTCTGTATTTACCATGGGCAAATTTACCAAAATTGCACCAAATCCCATGGGCAGAAGCAGGGTGGGCTCCATTTCCCGCTTGATGGCGCACCAGATCAGCACAGCGCCAATAAGAATCATCGTACCCTGCTGCGGGGTAAAATTTCCGATGTTGCCGAAAAGCTCAACAAAAAGCTGCAACGTCGCATCCTCCTTTTATCCGTTGGTTATTTTCACCATAAGTTTCTACTTGTGTTATAATTAAAAGTTATATTTCATCCTACCTAACGCATATTGCAATCCCGGCACAAGCCGATTTTTCCATGTGTAATAAGGGTTTAATCCGAATTTCGGAGGGAAGTCAACCATGGTTTCCATAACGCCTAGCTATCTCGTGAAAGAATCGCATCTATTATATTCGCTAGAAATGTTTTTGTAAACGTTTATTTTGTTCCGCTGGTTTGTGCCTGAAAAACGCACGAAAGATGTCCTTTTCTAAGCACCCATCCACTGCTATAATCAATACCGTAGAAAGGGCGGCCATACAGGCTGCCTTTTCACTTGGGAAGGCCATTTTGACCTTCTCTTTATTTTTGGTTTGCCTGACCGGAACAGGCAATAGAAAGGAGCGAGAATGGAGCAGAACCCAAATATGCTCGCTGAAATGCTGGCAGGGCTGCTGGAAAGCGAACCGGCCTATATCATTGGCAGGCAGTTCATCCAGCGCCTCGCGGCGGAAACGGGAGCGGGAGAGGAACAAGCCGCGCAGGCGCTGCTATATGCCGCCCCAGGCGGCAGAGAAGTCCTTTGCGCTTGCGCGGCGCAGGATCTTGTGCGGTTGCAGGAGGCGGGGCGGGTAGCGGATGTGGAGGGATATCTGGCTGACAAAGCTTTTGCAAAGCCGCTTCTCGAAATGCCCGCGGCAGCTGCCCTACGTCTTTATGACACGGAAAAGGCCGCCGGTGAAGACGTCCAACGGGAGCGGGATATCGGCGCACGGGACCTTTTGGAAAAGCTCATGGCCCGGCGCAGCCTGCCCAGCCCCATTCGGGGCGGCGTGCCAGCCGAAAGCCGGCAGGATTATGCCAACATGTCCAGCACGGAGTTTGCCGCAATAAAAAAGCGGTTGGCGCTGGCCGCCGCCCAAGGCAAGCATCCAGCCTTGTGAAAAGGCCAATCTTTAAACTAAGGAAGGAGAAACCATATGACCAATACCACCATCAACACCCTAGGCACCACCTACCTTGACAAAACCTTTTATGACAGGCAGCTTCTGGAGAGTGTCCGAACCCGGTTCGTACATGCCAAATTTGGCCAGATGCGCCCCATTCCCCGCAACAACGGCAGGCGCGTGGAATTTCGCCGCTGGAATCTTTTTGATGTAAACGACGCTATGCAGGCTTTAGAGGAGGGCGTAACCCCCAGCGGTCAAGCTCTCTCCCAGAGCAACGTGGAAGCGGTGGTGAGCCAATACGGCGCCTATGTGGAGGTTTCAGACCTGCTGGATATGACCGGCTATGACCAGGTGATCGCCGAGAGCGCCGAACTTTTGGGCGAGCAGCTTGGCACCGTGGTGGAGTGGGTAACCCGGGACGCCATCAACGCCGGCAACAATGTGCAGCGGGCCGGCGGCAAAAGTAGCCGCGCCGCCCTCACCTCTGACGACAAGCTTACCGTTGAGGAAATCCGCAAGGCCGTCCGCACCCTCAAGCGGGCCAAAGCCCGGCCCTTCTGTGAAGAGGAACGCAAGCCCCACTTCATTTGCATCTGTTCCCCGGATGCCACCTACGATTTGCAGAACGATCCGCTCTGGCAGGATGTTTCCAAATATTCCAATGCGGAACAGATCTACAGCGGCGAGATCGGCAGGCTCTTCGGCGTGGTATTTGTGGAATCCACCGAAGCAAAGGTATTCCGCCAGAGCGTACACAACAAAGTTTCCGCCTCCACGAGCGCCAGCCCAGCTTTTCTTCTTAAAAACGCGCCTTCGGAAGCCGAGGCCGCATATCTGAGCAAAACGGGTAATCCTATTTCCATCGGTGACGGCAACTATACCATCGCCTCGTTTGACCCGGACACCAATACCGTCACCCTAACGCAAAGCGTTTCCCTCTCCGCCGATGCCATCGTATATAGCGAAGATGCCGGCATGGTGGACGCCACCAGCAAAACCGCTATGGACGTACACGCCACCCTCGTTTTCGGCAAAGATGCCTATGGCGTGGTGGATGTGGCGGGCAGCGGCGCTCTGCAGATCATCATCAAACCCCATGGCAGCGCGGGTACGCAGGATCCGCTGGATCAGCGCGCCACCGTAGGCGCAAAAGTGGCCGCTTATACCGCCGCCATTCTGAACGACCTATGGATTCTGCGCATTGAGCACGCGGTAAGCGCCTAGCCGTCATTTCATTGCGGGGCCAAGGGACATCTGTCCCTTGGCCCTTTGGCAAAGCAAGTAACAAGGAGGAAAAACCATGCGTTACATTACGGACAAAGAGATCGACCGTCTGGGCGGCGCTGTGGGAGAGCAGCTTATGGTCGAGCCCAAGGTACAGCTCATGATTGGTGGAAATCCGGAGGATACCCCCTGGGAGGGTGGCATCAACGGCTATTTTTTCCGCATCCGAAGAGGTATTCAGGTGGCCGTTCCCAAAAGCCTTGGTGAGCTTATCCGCCAAAACGAACAGGTGCAGCTTTTGAGTGAAGCCCGCGTCCGGCCTTATAAAGGCAACCGCGGAAAAAAGCTTTCGGAGTAAGGGGGAACCTGCCATGACCCTCAACGATATCATCGTTTCCGCCCTCGCCCAGCTTGACAGAGGACATGATGCGCAGACGCTGGACATTTGGCGGGATAAGTTTACCCGGTTTGCCAATGAAGCCGTGGCGGACCTAGCCAAAGCATACCAGCCCAGAAGCATGGAAACTTTGGAAAGCGGGGATGGTGTTCTGGATACCGGAAAGTTTTCGCTGCCTTGCGTAAAGGTGCTCTCCATCCGCCGCTGCGACAAGGTGGAGCCTTTTGCGCCCGGCTCCGTTTCCGGCACAATCGTCCTTTCAGGCGGCCCTGGCAAAGTGGAGGTTTGCTACCGCTACACGCCCCAGGAGATGCGCGCTTCCACCGACGAGCCAGGTCTTCCGGCCTGGTGCCACGGGTTGATCGTGTGTTATGTGGTCGCCCGGGAACGGGCTTCCGGGGATGTTTCCCTCCAGCGGGGGAGCAACATTTATTTTCAAATGTACGAAGCCGGCAAGGCAGATTTGCGACCGCATATGGGGGAGGCTGCGAGCTATCGGCTGGTGAACAGGTGGTGAGCGGATGGCGCGCAAGATTTACAGGATGGATGCCTTTGCGGGCATAGACCAGTCCCAAAGCGAAAACGGTCTCAACCCCGCCTTCAGCCCTGACGCCTGCAACATGGACACCAAGGATGGCGATCTTACCGTGGCAAAGGGCTATGTGCGCCATATTTCCGTCCCGATCCCCGGCGTAGGGGAACCGCATAGGCTTTATCTCTTTCGCCGGGCGGATGAGGATCAAGTGATCGTGGCCGCCGGCCGGGAACTTTACGCCTATAAAAACGGGAGCTGGGGGCGCATCTATGCCTTTGCCGGCGGATTAGCTTCCAACCGGTTGGATTTTGCGCAGGTCCAAATTAACAGCGTGGGTTATCTTTTAATCGCCAGCGGCGAGCAGGCCATCGTCAAATACAACGGAACCCTTGCCGAAGAATTTGGTAGCGCGGAAGGCCTTTCGGATAAACCCGTTCAGTATCTGGCCATTTACCGGGACAGACTTTTCGCCGCGGGCGATCCCAGCTTTCCCAACCGGCTTTATTGGTCCCAATTGCCCGGCAATGACCGCAGCATCGAAAGCTGGGCAGATGTGGCGGACTCCCCCAACGTTTCCGGCGGCCATGCGGAAGTGGGCAGCATTGCGGGCGATCCTGTCCTGGGGCTTTACGCCCTCTCGAACCAACTGCTTATTTTCAAAAAGCGAAGCATCTATCGGCTCATCGGGGATAAGCCCAGCAATTTCACCATAGAACGGGTAGATGCCGAAGTGGAGCAAGCCGCGCATACAGCCCTTGTAGCCCAAGGGGATCAGCTCTATTTTATGACAGAAGGAGGGCTATGCTGCTTTAATGGCGTAAATGCCGCACCCCTTGCCGACGCACGCCGCATTTCCAAAACGTTGAAAGTAGCCGGCGTAGAGAAGTCACGGGGCGCCCTTGCCCGCAATAAGCTCTACTTCTCTCTGGCCGCCCCTGATGGAGACGTTCTGGTGGAATACGATTTGGTTCGGCGCACCTATATGTTCCGCCGGGGCTTTTCCATCGGGGACTTGGCAGCATGGGACGGCAGGCTGTATCTAATTAACCAGGAACGCTACATATACCGTTTTGGAGAGGGGGACAGCTACGATGGGAAGGACATCCAGGCCTGGTGGCAAACGCCCCTCACCGACCTGTTTGACAAGGGCGGCATCAAAGCCATGCGCAGCTTATCCCTGCGGGGCGGTTGTGAAAAGAACGCGGCCCTGCTTGTGGACGTATGCGTGGGTGGCAACACGGCCACCCACCGTCTGCTCCTTCCCAGGGAAGAGAGCGAGGTTTTGGAGGTGCCGCTGGGCAATGCGGGCAGAGCCTTCCGGCTGCGGTTCTATAACGAGGCCGGCGGGCATTTCCATCTGAGCGGCGGCGCCGAACTTAGCTTTGAAACATGGAGGCGGGTAGAATGACGGCCTTGGGCATGCGGGCGCTTTATTACATTCTTCTTCCCGCAAGGGAAGAGAACCAAGATTTGCAGCGCCATTTGGAAAGCGTGAAAGCCAACGAAAACAATCTGAATCAGAATTTCACCATTCTTACAAAAAAAATGGAGGAGCTGGAAGCGCGGCTCTCGCTCCTGGAATAAACAGCACAAGCAAGGAGGATTTCCCTTATGGCAAGATCACAATATTATTCCCCCGGCTACACCCCTCCCAGCGGCGTAAACAGCGCCTCTTCTGTGAAGGAATACCAACGGATGCTGGGCGTAACCGCGGACGGCATTTGGGGCCCGCAGACCCAGGCGGCCTATGACCAATATAGTGCGGGCCGGCAGCAAAGCGCATCCTTATCCGGCGGCAAATGGAGCGCGGACAGCGGTGCGGGCACGGATTTGTTCAACAGCTATTACCGTGCCATTCTCAACCAAATCAGCATCCCCACCACAGAGGTGGATATCCCGAGCGCGGACGCCATCCGCACCCAATGGCAGGAAGCCCTGCAGCCCAGCCTGGAAACAGCCATTGCCCGCCGCCAAAGCGCCAGCCAAACAACCAAGGCAGAGCTGGATGCGGATGCGGTTTCCCGGGGCATGGGAAGCAGCAGCTATATCTCAAGCGTCAAGGAGCGCGAAAATGCCAGCGCCCAGGAGGACATCGGCGAGATGGAAGCCCAATATGGGGCAACCTTGGCCGAACGCATTGCCGCCAGCTTGCAAAGCTACGACCAGATGCGCCTAGCCGCCCAACAATCCAACCAGCAGGCCCAACAATCCGCCCAGCAGGCGGCCCTAAGCCTGGCTGGGGATTGGTATAGCAACGATATGGCTCGGCAGAACGCCCTTTCTCAAAGCGCGGCCAACAGCGCCACGTCCGTAAAATCCACAAAACGTGCGGATTCCGGAACCGCGCAGGTCTCAAATAACCTAACGCGCAGCGATTATCTCTCCTATGTGGAGAATCTTTCAGACAGCCAGCGTACGCAGCTTTTCACCAGCAACCAAAGCTATTGGAAGGTACGCAGAGATGAACTGCTTGCCTCCCTGGGAAGTGGTTCCTATCTTAGCTTGCGCGAACGCTACATCGGCAAATAGGAGGAAGCTATGGCCAGCACGGTAAGGAAGTCCTTTGATATAGCCCTGGACATTGCCTCCTCCATCGGCAACCGGGCTTTTACAGTAGTGGAGGGAGATACGGGCAACCTGCTGCGCATCTCCCTAACGGATGGAGGGGAGCCGGTGGATCTAAGCGGCTGCCGGGTCATTGCCGTGTTTTCAAAGTCCAACGGCACCGCCGCCCAGGACAGCGCTCTAGCCCAAGGCGGCATTCTATTAAGAGGCGCCCTGAATAACGAGGTGCACATCCAGCTATTCCCCGGTTCCTTCGCACCAGGCATGGTAGAATGCGAGCTGCAAATCTATTCGGATGCAAGCCTGTCCACTCTGATAACCACGGCAAAGTTCAACTTTACCTGCCGCCCTGCCATGCTTTCTGCAGACGCTTTGGTTTCCACCCAAGAGCTTCCCATGCTCCGTACGCTGATGGATCAGGTGGAAACCCTACGCCAAGAAGCTCTACTTGTAACCACCCAGGCGCAAGAGGCGGCAGCAGCCTGTGAGAATCTAATTACGGACAAAGTGACCACTTTTTCGGTACGGCGGTATGCAGAGGTGGCGCAGGAACCGGAAGAAGGAGGAGAATCTTAATGGCAGTTTACTTTGGAACCAATAAGGTGTTGGACAATGGCGTAGGAGGCACCAGCTTGGTTTTAGGCCATGGAGAAACCCATGCAGCCGCCGGCAGCGATCCCATTACGCCCGAAAGCATCGGAGCGGCACCCGCGGAGCATGCGCACGATTACGCCCCCATGCCCTTCATCCAAACCGTCACCTTACCCCAAAGCGCCTGGACCGTCTATAGCTACGGATGCGTACAAACCGTATCCGTGCAGAATATGCGCGGCAGCTCCCTGGCATTGGTGGCCTCCCATCCCAATAATTATGATGAATATATGGCTGCGCGGGTGCGTTGCAGCGTACAGGGATGGGGCGCTTTAACCTTTGCCAGCAAAAAACTTCCAAGCTACGATCTAAACGTCAACATTCTGATAATGGGAGGAACAACATGATCTTAAACTGGACCTACGGCATGGAAATGCATCTGGATGTGGCAGCCAAAACATTTACGGGCATTGAAGATAGCCAGCTCTTAGAAATGCCTCTTACCCTCCTGCCCGTGGCCGTGTTCCTGCGCACCAGTGCCGGAGGCAACGCGGAGCTTCGCGGATATTACAGGACGGATCAGGATGCGGAATTTACCATGCGCGTGAGCACAGGCGGAGAAAGCGCCGGCACCCAAATGTATGCCGCGCTGGATAATGCTCTTTTGCTCAGTTGCAGCGGGGGGGCCCCGAGCCAGCCCGCCAGCGTAGAATGTACGATCCTGGGGGTGAAGCAATGAGCCTGTACACAACGAAAGATCTGCATGGTATGACCGTGCATGTATTCCCCAGTGAGCAGATCCGAATGGAAGCCCAGGCGGAAGGGATCATCGGCCCGGAGGACCTGGTTCTTACGCCGGATATCGGCTCCAACGTGTATGACCAACTGGCCCAAGCCGCCGAAATTGCACAGACCGCCGCAGTTCGTGCGGAGAGCATCGCCGTTACGTTGGAAGACGCCGTTGCGACCAACGCCTTCGACGGGCCCCAGGGTCCGCCGGGCCAAACCGGTCCTCAGGGGCCTGTGGGCCCCCAGGGCGAGCCGGGTTCCCAGGGTATCCCCGGCCCGCCGGGAGAAACGGGACCGCAAGGGGCAGGTATTATAGCGGATATTCTTTCCGGCACCTTGGTACAAACCGCCTGGACAGATGCAATGCAAAGCATACCAGCACCGGGCGTCACAACGCAGAGCAATGTGATCGTAACGCCTGCCCCGGCCAGCGCCGCCGCATATATGGCGGCGGGCATACGCGGCTGCGAGCTACTGGAAGGTTACATAGTCTTTTCCTGCGATACCCCTCCCGCGAACAATGTGGATGTAAAAATCCTGCTTTTAAATTAAGCCACGAGCAGGACAACATAAAGTTCATAAGCCCTCGTTAAACGGTTAAAAGCCCGGCGCATCCTGTCTGCACCGGGCTTTTTTGTGTTGTTAGGGTTGAATCGAGCCGGAACTTTCGGCCGTGGTTCTAAAAAGGCAGGACGCGCCTTCTTTAGTTATTTTTTGCCGCCAACCAGTTTTTCATGGTTTTTTCCACGGCGTTGAGAATGTTCTCATAGCCCGTGCAGCGGCACAAATGGCCTGAAAGGAGCTTTCTCAGCTCATCCCGGGTATATTCCTTGCCGGATTCCAATATCTCCACGGCCGTCATAATGAAGCCGGGGGTGCAGAAACCGCACTGCACAGCCGTTTCGTCGATAAAAGCTTGCTGAATATCCGAAAGCTCGCCATCCGGGCCCAAAAGGCCCTCTAGGGTACGGATATTCTTGCCATCTGCCCAAACAGCCAGATAAATACAGCTATTGAAGCACTCGCCGTCAATGAGCACATTGCATGCGCCGCATTCCCCCACCTCGCAGCCTTTTTTTACGGACGTAAGGCGGTAATCGTTGCGAAGCATATCCGTTAGGGATGCCCGAACATCCACCATTGTTTCCACACGCTTGCCGTTCAACGTACATCTAACGAGCTTATATTGGGTCTCATGCATTACAGTTCACCTCCCGAAAGGCGGATGGATTCGCGTAGCGCCCGTTTGGCCAGCTCCTCGGCTAAGTGCAGGCGGAAAGCTTTGCTGGCGCGCCAACTGTCCCGAGGCTTTACATCCTGGGATACGGCCTCGCCAAAGGTTTCGATGGACGCTTCGTTTACGGGTTTTCCCTTCACTGCCGCCTCCGCGGAAGGCGCGCGCATGGGAACGGGGCCAGCCACGCCATAGGCGAGGCGCGCATCCAAAATGGTCTTTTTATCCGCCGAAAGCTTCACGTTTGCCGAGCAGCCCAGCGTGGCAATGTCCATGGCATTGCGCATGGCGTATTTGATATAATGGCCTTTATAGCCTTCATAACACTCCTTGGGAATACGAATCGCCACCTGCATTTCAGCGGGCTTCAGGCTCACCTTGCCCGCGCTTATATACCATTCCCGGATGGGAATCAGGCGTTTGCCCTCCGGGCCCTCCACCTCCATCACGGCATCATAGGCCATAAGGGTAGATGCGGAATCCGCACTGGTTACGCCGTTGCAGGTGTTCCCGCCAATGGTGCCGATGTTACGGACCTGCGGGCCGCCCACCATATCCACCGCCTCGCCCAGCACCGCAATGTGCTGTTGAATGAGAGGATCCTTGGTAATATGCGAAAAACTGGTAAGCGAGCCGATACGCAGCGCGCCGTCCTCCAGCATAGTCACACCCCGGAGCTCATCCAACAGATAAATGCTCACCAATTCTGAGCCCGCAAGCTTTCCTTCCCGCATCTGAACCAGCACATCGCTGCCGCCGGCAATGATTTTCGCGCCCGGATGCTCCTGAAGCAGGGAGACGGCATGCGCCACGCTCGCCGCTTCGTATAGTGCTTTCATATCGTACATGTGCGAATCCCTCCTTATATGAGCCCTTCCTCTTTGAACCTTGCAAAGAGGACGTGGGGTGTAATGGGTACGCGGTTAATGGCGACGCCCGTTGCGTTTAATATAGCATTGCGGATAGCGGGCGCGCCGGGGCAGGCCGGGGGTTCACCCAAAGCCTTGGTGCCATAAGCGCTGGTAGGTTCATAGTTTTCCACAAACCGCGCCGCAAGATCCGGATGATCCATGGTGGTGGAAAGCTTATAGTCCAGCAGGTTATTATTGAGCGGCCTTCCCGTCTTTTCGTCGAAGAGGAGTTGCTCGGAAAGGCCATATCCAATGCCCATGCTCATGCCGCCGTGCACTTGGGCTTCCGCCAGGGCGGGGTTGATGAGCCGCCCGCAGTCATGCACGTTTACAATATCCAGCAGCTTCACTTTGCACAAGGGAATATCCACCTCCACCTCCGCAAAGCTGCAGCCGAAGGAATAGGCGTTGTTCCTGATTTGGTAAGTGCTTTCCGCCGTAATATGCTCGCTGTGGCTGAGGCTGTAAAGCGCCTCGGTGGCCAGTTGCTCCAGCGTAAGGAGTTTGCGGCCGTCGGTTGTACGCACAATGGTTCCATCCACAAGATCCAAATCGTAGGTTGCGACACGGGTAAGTTCCGTCGCATATTTCAGAATGCGCTCCTTCATGATGAGAGCCGTCTGCCGGATGGAAAAACCGCCCACGTAAGTCTGGCGGGAAGCATATGCGCCTGTTCCGAAGGGGGTTATATCGGTATCCTGGGTGGACATCACATGCACCTTCTCCACAGGAATGCCCAAGGTTTCAGAAGCCATCTGGGCAAAGGCCGTATCCGCCCCTTGGCCGATCTCCGTTTCGCCCATCTGCAGCTGCATGGAACCATCCTGGTTGAGTACCATGCGGCAGGAACTAGATTCCAGGCTGATGGGCCATACGGCTGTATTATACCAGAAAACGGCCATCCCAATGCCACGGCGCACCGCGCCCGTTTGATTGGCGTATGCGGCAAGTTTGCGGTCATAATCTATATATTCCTTGCCCTTGTCAAGGCACTGGTTAAACGTATCGTAGTAGTTTTCATTTTTACTAAAGCCATCCACGTACCCCACCGGCATCAGGTGGCTGCGGCGGAAGGATTCCGGGGTAACGCCCATTACCTTCGCGATATCATCTATGTGGCTCTCGCCGGCAAACATGGCTTGCGGTATACCATAGGCCCGCATGGCGCCTGCCACGGGCTTATTGGTGAATACGCTATACGCATCCCCCTCTACGTTCGGGCAGGGGTAAAGCTGCGGGAATGCGCCCATACCCTTGGCAACCACGCCGTGGCCGTGGGAAGCATATGCGCCCTGGTCCGAAAAGCATTCGATTTTGCGGGCCGCAAAGGTACCATCCGGCCGGAGCCAGCTGATGATATGGGTACGGATAGCATGGCGCACCCGGTTGCAAACAAAGGTTTCCTCCCGGCTCACATCCAGCTTCACAAGGCGGCCCCCCACCGCCGTGCACAGGTAGGCGCACAAGGGCTCATAGAGGGCGTCCTGTTTGTTGCCGAACCCGCCTCCGATATAGGGCTTAATGAGGCGAACATCCCCCCAGGGAATGCCCAAGGCCTGGCCGACAATCCGGCGAACGATATGCGGGATTTGGGTAGAAGCGACCACCGTCAACCGCTTGCCTTCCTGATAGGCATAGGTAATGTGATTTTCAATATGGCAATGCTGTACTACCGGGGTATCATACCAGCCCTCCACCTTCATGAGGCCCGGCTCCTGAATGGCTTGCGCATAGTTGCCCAGGCGAATCTGGGTGTGTTTGAGAATGTTTCCCGGAAATTCCTCGTGGAGCTGGGGCGCGTCCGGCTCCATGGCCTTTTGCACGTCCAGTACAATAGGATATTCCTCATATTCCACCTGAATGGCCCGCACCGCCTGCATGGCGGCGACCTCGTTTTCGGCCACCACGGCTGCTACATCGTCCCCGTAGAAGCGGATGCGGCTGGTCAGGAGCAACCGGTCGGCCACATCCTGGTGGGAAGGGTCTGTGCTCCAGGGATGGCCCGCCGTGGGGAATTTAAACTGGGGAACATCAAAGCAGGTGACGATCTTCACCACGCCCTCGATCTTCTCCGCTTCGGATGTATCAATCGCTTTCACCCGTCCGTTGGCTATGGTGGAGTGGAGGATTTTGGCGACGAGGGCTCCCTTATCCGCCAGATCATCCGTATATTTGGCGCGGCCCGTTACCTTATCCAAAGCGTCCACGCGTTTGATGCTTTGTCCTATGCTCATTCGGTATCTCCTCCTAATCTCATTATCTAATGAAGCTCATGGTCGTCACGTCAAAAAGTCCCTCGTCGGTTAGCCGTATATCCGGAATTACCGGCAAGGCCAGAAAGCTAAGGGTAACAAGGGGATCGCTCTGGCCGCCGCATCCAATGCTGGCTGCCGCGCTTAGAAGGGCCTGCTGGCGGGCGAGTACATCCTCAATGGGCGCTTCGGACATCAAGCCCGCAATGGGAAGGGGCAGGCGTGCCAGCACAATGCCCCTGCTTACCACGCAATAGCCGCCGCCGCATTCCTTAAGCGCTTCCACGGCTAACAACATATCCCTATCGTTGTCGCCGGCCACAACCAGGTTATGGCTGTCATGCGCCACGGTAGAAGCAATGGCGCCGTTTTGAATATGCAAGCCTTCCACAATGCCCAGCCCAATATGGCCGGTGCTGTGGTGCCGCTCGATAACGGCCAGCTTCGCCAGCTTCTCATCCGGCAGGAAGCTACCGGCGGCATCCCGCCGCACCTTGCAGTCCAGCCGCTTTGTGACAAGCTGCCCGGGAATTAAGCCGATAACGGGCATGGTCTCCCTGGCCGAAAGGCGCAGGTCGCCTTCGTTTAGCCTATCTACACGTACGCTGTTATACACGGCGGGGGGCAGGATGGGCATGTTCATGGTAAAGGCGGGATCGTAAAGCCTTCCAAAGCGGGTGAATACCCGCAAAGCCTTGAAATCTTTCAGGTCCTCAAAGAGAACCATGTCTCCCTTGTACCCGGGGGCAATAGCGCCCACGTTTTTAAGGCCATAGGCCCGGGCGGCATTGTAACTGGCCATGCGCACGGCTTCCACCGGCGGCATGCCGCAGGAAACGGCCAGCTTTGCTATGCAATTGATATGTCCTTCGGCGCGTATGTTCTCCAAGTGCTTATCGTCCGTGCAGAAGAACATGTTATCCGTAGGCAGTTTGTTCTCTACGATCTTACGTAAAAGTTCCTCAATGCCGTTGGCTGCGGAGCCAATCCGGATAAGAATCCGCATGCCCGTGCGCAGCTTTTCCAGCACCTCCTCATAATTGGAACACTCATGGTCCGTGGAGGGGCCCGCCACCCGGTAGGCGTTGAGTTCCCGGCCGGAAAGCAGGGGCGCATGGCCGTCTATGGGCTTTCCATCGAACAAGCGCAGCTTATCCATCATTTCCCGTTTTCCATTGACGGTGGATACATAATCCATCACTTCGCCCAGGCCCAGGATGCGGCTTTTTCGCAGGAACTGCTCCATATCCTCGGCCACCAGCTCCGCCCCGCTGTGTTCAAAAGGGGTTGCGGGCACGCAGCTTGGCATCATGAACAGAACGCGCAGCGGCAGATCATCGGTAAGTTTATACATGGCCCGTATCCCCGCCACGCCCGCCACATTGGCGATCTCATGCGGATCGGCAATGATGGTGGTGGTGCCGTGGGGCATGATGACCCGGCAAAAGCTCTCCGGAATCACCATGGAGGATTCGATGTGGACATGCCCATCGATAAAACCGGGGCACAGGTATGCGCCGCCGGCATCCATTTCGTTTTCGCAATGGAAACTGCCAACACCAATGATGGTATCCTCGTAAAGGGCCACATCGGCACGAATAATTTCCCCGGTAAATACATTCACCACGTTTGCATTTTTAATAACCAACGTCGCGTCTCCCGTAAGGGCCGCGCGAATCAGCTCATGTTGTTTCATTTGATGCGCATACCTCCTTCTTTTCCTGCTTTTGCCGCGGCGGCAACAATGTGGAGAAGCCTACGGATTGTGAATAGTTTGGCAAAAAATGTGTTAGTAGAGGGCAAACTTTTTTAGTTTTCTTTTTATTATCCTGTAGTATAACATATGCCTTCACGTATAGTAACCCCCCGAACGCAAATAATTTAAAGAATTCGTTATGTTATTTTAAATACATCGGCAGTTGCTTGCAAAGCGCCTCGCAAAATGGTATCCTATAAATAAGTTATTAGGCTCATATAGGTTCGCGGGAATGGCGCGAACGTTTCTACGGGCCGCCTATCGGTCTACTATGAGCGCCGCTGTGGTATTCTATATCCATGCGGTCGCTTTTTCTTTTGCCAGCTCATTTGTTTTGCAGTTTTCAATCGTTCATGGGAGGCTTCATCATGCAAACGCTTATTAAAAACGGTACCATTGTAAACGCGGGCGGGCGCGCCAGGTTGGACGTTCTGGTGGAGGCCGGCCGCATAATTTCCTTGGGCCAGAATCTTGCCGCCGCCGGCGCCAAGATCATCGATGCAAAGGGATGTTATGTTCTTCCCGGTTTTATTGACACCCATACCCATTTCGACTTGGACACGGGCAGCGCCGTTACGGCGGACGATTTTGTTACGGGGACCAAGGCTGCCGCTTTGGGCGGCACCACCTGCGTGTTGGATTTTGCCACCCAGGAACGGGAGGGTTCCCTGCAAAAAGCGCTGGCGCAATGGCACGAAAAGGCCCGTGGTTCGAGCTGTAACTATGGTTTCCACATGGCCATTGCCCGGTGGGACGAAGGCGTGCGCCGGGAAATGACGGCCATGTGCGAGCAAGGCGTTACTTCTTATAAAATGTACATGGTTTACGATGCCCTCCGCGTGGATGACGGGCAAATTTTTCAGGCTTTGCAGGAAGCCGCCCGCTTGGGTTCTCTCATTGGCGTACACTGTGAAAACTGGGATGTATTGCTGCAGATGGTTCGTCAGGTAAAGGAAAGCGGTATCACCGCTCCCTACGGCCATCCCCTTTCCCGCCCCGCCGCCATTGAGGCCGAAGCGGTGAACCGTTTTCTGCGCATCGCCCAGCTTGCCCACGCCCCCGCCTATGTGGTGCATCTTTCCACGGCCCAAGGTTTAGATGAAGCCCGCCGGGCGAGGGCCCGCGGCCAAAAGGTATTCCTGGAGACCTGCCCCCAATATCTGTTGCTGACGGACCAGCGCTATCAGGATGCGGATGGCGCCAAATTTGTTATGAGCCCGCCCCTTCGCAAATCCTGGGATAATGAATCTCTCTGGCAGGGCCTTCATGTCGGAGAAATCGATACCATTGGAACGGATCATTGCTCCTTCACCATGGCGCAAAAAGCTATGGGAAAGGATGATTTTTCAAAAATTCCCAACGGCGCTCCCGGCGTGCAGCATCGGGGTCAGCTTCTTTATACCTATGGCGTGTGCGAAGGTCGCCTATCCTTGGAGCGCATGGTCGCTCTCCTTTCCACCAACGCGGCACGGCTTTTCGGCATGCCGGACCACGGCCAGATCGCCCAGGGCAAGGCGGCGGATCTGCTGGTATGGGATCCCAGCTACACGGGGCGCATTACCGACACGAATCACGCACATAATTGTGATAACTCCCCCTATGCGGGTTTCGCCGTTCAGGGCCGGGCAAGGGATGTACTGGTAGGCGGCGAACTCGTTGTCGAGGCCGGTGCGTTCCTATGCGCCGGCCAAGGGAAATATATTCACAGAAGCAGGTGTATAATCGATTGAAAAAGCAGAAACTTGGCTGTGTGCTCATGGCTGCGGGAAACGCTTCCCGTTTTGGAGAAAACAAGCTTCTGGCCGATTTTATGGGTAAGCCCCTCGTTGAGCATGCCCTATCAGCCATTCCCAAGGGTGCTTTTAAACGGGTTGTTGTGGTAAGCCAGTATCCTTCCGTATTAGAGTTGGGGGAAACATACGGTTTTGATTCCATTTTAAACCCGGATCCTGCCGCCGGTATCAGCCGCACCATCACCTTGGGCCTGGATGCCATAGGCGAGGTGGATGCAGCCATGTTCATGGTGGCGGATCAGCCTTGCCTCCGGCAGGAAACGGTGCTGGGCGAACTTGAATTTTACCAGCAGGCCAGACCCGGGCACATTGTGGCCATGGGCTATGGCAAGCGGCGGGGAAATCCCGCCATCTTCCCCAAAAGTTTTTTTGGTGAGCTCCGCGCCCTTTCTGCGGAAAACGGCGGTAGCCATGTGATCTGCGCCCATGAGGATGCGCTGCTGCTCTACCAGGTGGATCAAGATGTGGAACTTAGGGACATTGACTGCAAGCAGGAGTTGGAGCAGCTCAAAGCCGAGGTCTCCAAATCCTTCTGAGGAAGCGGAGGGCCCCGTCGGCCCTCTTCCCGCCCCTTCTTTGCGGCCTGAAATCTATATCCGCATATCTGTAAGGAGGTCATTTCATGCGTACCATGCAAGGTTTATGCGCCCTGCGAGGGAATCTTGTTTTTGCGCCCGCCTTGGGTGAGCTCACCACTATCCCCGGTGGTTACATTCTCACCCGTAACGGAATCGTAGAAGCCATTTGTCAGAAGCTACCCGCAGGCTGTCCCGCGGAGGTTATCAGCTATGGGGATGCGCTCATTACCCCTGCCTTTTCGGATCTTCACCTGCATGCCCCTCAGTTCCCTATGCTGGGCTTGGGGATGGACTTACAGCTTCTGGATTGGCTCCATACCTATACGTTCCCCACGGAGGCCCGCTTTCTGGACACGGAATATGCAAAAACCGTATACCGCCGCTTGGCCAAAGAGCTCATCCGCAGGGGGACAACCCGCATATGCGCCTTTTCCAGTATCCACCGGGAAGGAACCCATGTTCTTATGCGCGAGTTGGAAAAAGCCGGCGTTACCGGCTATGTCGGGAAGGTAAATATGGACCGTAACAGCGCGCCAAGCGTTACGGAAACAACGGAGGGATCCCTCGCCGAGACCGTCCGTTTTATCGAAGAGTGCGATGTTTATAAATATATGAAGCCCATTCTGACCCCCCGTTTCACCCCCAGTTGTACCGATGCGCTTATGGCCGGCCTGGGTGAAATCGCCAAGGCGCATCCCGATATCCCCATCCAATCCCATCTCTCCGAGAATCTGGATGAGATCGCCTGGGTTAAGGAACTGCACCCTACCTGCGAACAATATTGGCAAACTTATGCAAAATATGGCCTTTGGAACGAACACACCTTGATGGCGCACTGCGTTTACAGCGATGCGGTAGAACGGGCGGCCATGAAGGCGGCCGGGGTATGGGCCATCCATTGTCCGGATTCCAACACCAACATTGCAAGCGGCATTGCGCCCCTGCGCAAAATGCTGGATGAAGGGCTTCTTGTGGGCATGGGCAGCGATATTGCCGGCGGTGCCAAGCTCTCCATGACCGATGTTGCCACGGAAGCCATCCGCGCTTCAAAAATGCGTTGGCTCCAAAGTGGGAAGCAGGAGGCTTTCCTGACCGTGCGGGAAGCCTTTTACCTTATCACCACGGCGGGCCAGGCATTCTTCGGCGCGCAGCCGGGTTTCGGCCTGGGCGAGCCTCTGCATGCCGTGGTATTCAACGATGGGAATTTTGCCTATAATCCTTCCATCACCTTGGAGGAGCGGTTGGAGCGCGTGCTGTATCTTGCGGATAAATCCACCATTGCAGCCGTATACACCGCGGGCCGCCAGGCGGAGATTTAACCTTCCAATGGCATGCGTCTCTGGATGGGCTTTTCATTTTCCTTTTAGGCCGCCCGTAGCCGGATTATCGATAAGGTTTCCCTCTTCGCTGAAGCGGGAACCATGGCAGGGGCAGTCCCAGCTATGTTCCACAGGGTTCCATTTGAGCGCACAACCCAAATGGGGGCATCGGGGCCGGGTAGGCGTTAAAAGACCAAGGGTGGATTCCAGCCCGTTTAAGAAGAGCTGTGGCTTGCACATGCTCCGCGCTGGTGAAAAGACCGAAGCGAACGGGTTTTCCCTGCCCCGGACCAGATCGGTAAGGAGCATAGCCGCCGCCATGGAACCCGTCACGCCCCATTTGTTGAACCCCGTAGCCACAAACAGGTCCGGCGTGGCTTTGGAATAAGGGCCAATATAGGGTACGCCGTCCAGGCTCATGCAATCCTGGGCGGCCCAATAATAGCGCTCCTTTGCGGCCGGATAATGCCGCTGTGCGAAGGCGCGCAACTCCGCCCAGTTTCCTCCCTTCTTACCCGTGCGGTGATCCCCTCCGCAAAGGAGTAGGAAGTTTTCATGGTTTCGAAATGACATGCCATTTTGCGCTTCATCCACATACATGCCATGCACATCCGGCCCGTTCTCCAAGGCAACCCCATAGGACCGATGCTGGTATAGCTTGAGGAAATATCCCCCGTGGTTATTGAAAATGGGGAAATGTGTGGCCACCACGATCTTCTCCGCCGTTATGGTTCCTTTGGCGGTAACGGCCGTATGATCTCCCAGCTTCACCACCTTGGTATGCTCGAAGATCCGAAGGCCATGAGCAATGCCCCCCGCAAAGCGAAGGGGGTTAAATTGGGCTTGGTTCACAAACCGTACCGCCCCGGCTATCCGAAAAGGCAGTGGCAGTTCGGATGCAAAGCGCGCCTCATAGCCCAGCCTCGCCAAAGCCTCCATCTCCCTGTCTATCTTTTCGCCGTCGTCCAGACTATAAACATAAGCATCTTTTTGCGCAAAGCCGCAGGCAATATTTTGGCAAAGGCTTTCATATTGTGTGAGAGCCTGCTGGTTAGCCGTCAGATATAGCCGCGTCTTTTCCAGGCCGGCATCTTGAAGGAGCTTGTGGTAAAGCAAGCCGTGCTGCGCGGTAATTTTTGCCGTTGTATCCTTTGTGGTTCCCGAGCAGATGGTCTCTGCCTCCGCCAGAATATAGTCCACCCCCGCCTTATGCAGAAAATAGGCGCACAGTAAGCCTGCGAGTCCCCCGCCGATAATCAGAACCTCTGCTTTTAGGTCTTCTTCCAACTGTGCAAAAGCGGGCAGTTCCACCCCGGCTTGCCAAATTGAGCTCATAGCGCCGCCTCCATATCGTTGGTCGGCGGCAAACAGGCGTGACCTTTACAGGTATAGAAAGTCGTTTTGCCATGCAGCAGGTTATAGCCTTCTGTCGGCTTTTCTTGCATGGAAATAACGGTTTCCAATGGTATCCGCTTGCGAATTTTCTCCCGATCAGCAGGATCCGCCAACACGCAAACGACTTGAACGGGGGGGTACAATTCCGAGAGCAGTGCGCTCATAAAAAAGCTGTAGCCCGCCGGATGTTCTCCTGCCAGGTTAAGCATATATTGCCATTGTTTTTCGGCGTAATCCCGTATTTGCGGGCTCTTCGTCCGCCGGGACACTCCCAAAAGCAAGTGAGCCATTGCGGAATTTCCGCTGGGCAACGCGCCATCATAGGTGGGCTTTGTGGATAAAATAAGCCGTTCATTTCCTTGTCCTGAAAGAAAAAAGCCACCGTTCGCCTCGTCGTAAAATTCTTGAATCGTCTTTTTCACCAATGCAAGGGCCCGGTGAAGATAATCGACGTTCAAAGTGGCGTCATAGAGCGCCATCAGGCCCAAGCCATAGAACGCATAGTCTTCCAAGAACCCGGGGCCACCCTTTTGCCCGGCGCGAAAGCTAACCCGCAGGCATGCTTCTTCCATAAGATTCTGATGCAAAAACGTCTCCGCTTTCCGCGCGGCGTCCAAATATTGTTCTTCCTTTAAAACCCGGAAAAGCTGAACAAGCGCAACGATCATCAATCCGTTCCAGGCCGTTAGACATTTGTCGTCCAAATGTAAGGGGTATCGACCCAGCCGGTAAGCATAAACAGCCTCTCGCGACCCGTCAAAATCCGCTTCCTCGGCAGGATCGTGCAGCAGGTTTGGAATGTTCTTCCCCTCAAAATTTCCCAAGGACGTAATTCCATAATGGGAACAAAAAGCGTTGCCCGCTTCTTGTCCCAGTAAAGCAAGGATTTCTTCATAGGTAAGGGTATAATACTTGCCCTCCTCTCCTTGGCTATCCGCATCCTGCGCACTGTAGAAGCAGCCGTCCGAACCGCGCATTTCTCGCAGAACATACTCTGCCGTTTCCTTGGCGACCCGGACATAAAACGATGCGCCGGTAAGGGAATATGCCTTGCTATAGGCCAAAATAAGAAGGGCGTTATCGTAGAGCATCTTCTCAAAATGGGGAACGAGGAAGCGTCTATCGGTGGAATAACGGCAAAAACCGTGGCCAATGTGGTCAAATAATCCGCCTTTATACATCTGCGCCAAGGTCTTTTCGGCCATCGCTAAGCTTTTCTCGTCCCCTGTGGCCCCGTGGTGATCCAATAAAAACAAAAGCTGATGCCCCATAGGGAACTTGGGCGCGGAGCCAAACCCGCCGTCGATTGCGTCGAAATTGCTTACAAACCAGTCCAAGCCCCGTTTGACAAGATACGTGGCCTCGTTTTCGCTTGCTTTTCCTGCCGGGCGATATGCTTCCATTTCCCGCACATAGGCTACAATCTTTTCCGCAGATTGCAGCAAAGCTTTGCGGTCCTCCCGCCATCCCCCCGCAATAGCGGCCAGCAGTGCGGTAAAGCCCATCTGATTGCCCCGGCCAGCTTTGGGAAAATAGGTGCCCGCAAAAAACGGCTTTTGTTCAGGCGTAAGGAACAGGCTTAAAGGCCAACCTCCGCCCCCTGTAAACGCCTGGCATACGGCCATATAGATCGCGTCTATATCCGGCCGTTCTTCCCGGTCCACTTTTATGGAAACAAAATAGCGGTTTAGTAGGCTGGCCACACCCGTATCCGCAAAGGATTCGCGGGCCATCACGTGGCACCAATGGCAAGTGCTATACCCAATGCTTAAGAATATGGGCTTATCCTCCTCCTTGGCTTTTGCAAAAGCCTCAGTGCTCCAGGGATACCAGTCCACGGGGTTATCCGCATGTTGAAGTAAATAGGGGCTCGTTTGGTCCTGCAGATGGTTTTTCATCGCAACGCACCTCCCTCCCGTTTCTTGTTTTTTAGTATACCACGCAGGGGCCCTCCCTATAGCCCATAAGTAAAGCCTCCGGGAAATCCGGAGGCTTTACTTATGAATAGGTTCACTCGTTGTTGTTTTGATGGGCTAAACCGATAATCTGGGACAGGCTCTCATAGCCCATATCCTGTAGATAATTGTCCACCCCGCGGATAATATTCGGCATGGCCAAGGGTTCCGTAAAGTTGATGCAGCCTACCTGGATTGCCGTGGCGCCCGCCAGGAAGTACTCGATCGCATCCTGCCAAACGGAAATACCGCCGCATCCTATGATGGGAATATCGGCTACCTCATAGGCCTGATACACCAGGGCAAGGGTCATAGGCTTAATGGCCGGGCCGGAAAATCCCCCGGACACCCTGCCCAAGACAGAGCGTTGTTTGCGAATATCGATCTTCATAGCCCGATAGGTATTGGCAATTACCAGCGCATCCGCACCGCTTTCCTGCGCAGCTTTAACAATGGGACGAATATCCGCCACATTGGGGGAAAGCTTTACAAAAATAGGAAGTTTGGTATGGGGCCGCACACCTTTCATCGTCCGTTCCAGCAAAGCAGGGTCCGAAGAAAAGGGAAGGCCTGTTCCCACATTCGGGCAAGAGAGATTCAACTCCAATGCCGAAACCCGCGCATCATCCGCCAAAATGGAAACGGCCGCGCCATATTGTTCCGGCGTACTGCCTGAAATGCTGAGTACCATAGGCGCGCCCAGTTCGGCATACCGTGCAAGATGCTGTTCCTTCAAAAACCGCTCCATGCCCATGGAAGGAATGCCCACCGCGTTAATCATTCCGCTTTGCGCCTCCGTTACCCGGGGCGGAGGATTGCCTTGACGCACCTCAAAATGTACACTTTTAACCATTACCGCGCCCAGTTCGGACATTGGGAACAGATTCGCATTATTTTCAAAATAATCGTAAGCGCCCGAAGCAGGCATTACCGGGTTCTTCAAGGTCAAAGAACCGAGTTTCGTGCTAAGGTTTGTCTTATATTCGCTCATGGTACAATCCTTTCCAAAGGAAACACGGGCCCGCTTTTGCACACGCTGTCATAATGTTCGGAACCGTCTTTGTCGTGAACCGTGCATACGCAGCCTTTGCAGGCGCCGATGCCGCAGGCCATGTGCTCCTCCAGGGAAACATAGCCGGCAAACCCATAGGCTTTTTGCAACCGCCGAACCTCGCCCATCAGCCGCTTAGAGCCACAGGCATAGGCCGCATCGAAGCAATTCTTTTGAAGTTCCTGCGCAAAGAAATCAGTAACCAGAGCCCCGCTTTCACAGGTGGTATCCACATGGCACCCCAGGGCAATAAAGCGTTCCTTTGCAAACAGATGGTCCTCATCCCGGGCTGAAAGATAGGCGTGTACTTGCGTGCCTTGGCGGCGCGCTTCCTCGGCCAGGAACAACAACGGCGCGATGCCGATTCCACGCCCAACAAGCGCGATGCGTTTGCTATCTTCCGCCAGCGGAAAACCATGGCCAAGTGGGCCCAGGATTGTTATGGCATCGCCCGGTTTGAGTTCCTGCATAATTTCGGTTCCCCGGCCCACCACCTTATAAAGCAGTTCCAGGCGGCCCATAGAACGATTTGCAGAATGGATGCTAAAGGGACGCGGAAGAAAAGGATCCAGACCCTCCCAAGCCTTGAGCATGACGAACTGACCAGGCTTGCTCGCCCGGGCGATTTCCGACGCATCCAGAACCATACGCAGGGATCCGGAACACACGGGCGCGTTCTCTAAGATGGTGACTTTCTGATACATACTGTCCTTTCCATTGCCAACTGGGCCGGGAGGGATGCCTCCCGGCCCAGTTTAGGATCTGTGCAATTACGTGTTTTTAAGCCCTGCCGGAGAGGAGGCCCAGGAGAGCCATGCGCAGGTACATACCGTTATGGGCCTGGCGGAAGTAAGCGGCGCCTTCGTAGCTATCCACTTCCAAGGCGATCTCATCTACCCGGGGCAGGGGATGCAGGAT
>JAYFNX010000012.1:0-60556 GCA_034933245.1 Candidatus Pelethousia sp. | reverse complement strand
GGAAACAACGGCAAGCTCATCGGTAAATTGGTTATAAGCGGTTTCGCAGAAGGTGAAACCGTTGATCCGGCTGATGATATAAGCCGCATCCTTGCCAAGACCATTCAGGATGACCTGAAGCGGATTCTTGCGTACCTTGTTGGCCGTACGGGCGATGCCGATAGCACCCTCCGCGGCGGCAAAGCTTTCATGGCCAGCCAGGAAGGCGAAGCATGCGGTTTCCTCCCGCAGGAGCATGGCCCCTAAGTTGCCGTGGCCCAAACCCACCTGCCGCTGATCCGCCACGGAACCGGGGATGCAGAAGGCCTGGAGCCCTTCACCGATGGCCTCTGCAGCCTCGGCGGCGGATTTTACGCCCTTCTTAAGCGCGATGGCCGCGCCCAAGCTATAGGCCCAAACCGCGTTCTCAAAAGCGATGGGCTGAATGCCCAGCACGATGGCCCGCACATCAATTCCCTTGGCCTTGAGCATTTCATCCGCAGACTCCAAGCTGCGGATGCCGTATTGCTGCATGACGGCGTTAATCTTTTCGATTCTTCTTTCGTAACCTTCAAACGTTGCCATTGGCTTGTCCTCCTATCACTGCTTGCGCGGGTCGAGCACGGTAGCCGCTTCTGCAAAGCGCCCATAGGTGCCGATGTTCTTCTCATAGGCCTCCTTGGGATCCACGCCCTTCTTGATGGCATCCATCATCTTACCCAAGTTCACAAACTTGTAGCCGATAATTTCGCCGCCTTCATCCAGGCCAATGCCCAGAACATAGCCTTCGGCCATCTCCAGATAACGGGGGCCTTTCTTCAACGTGCCATACATGGTGCCGATCTGGCTGCGAAGGCCCTTTCCCAGGTCCTCAAGGCCGGCGCCGATGGGCAGGCCGCCTTCGGAGAAGGCGCTCTGGCTGCGTCCATAAACGATTTGCAGGAACAACTCCCGCATGGCGGTGTTGATGGCATCGCACACAAAGTCCGAATTGAGGGCTTCCAGGATCGTTTTCCCGGGCAATATTTCAGAGGCCATAGCCGCGCTGTGGGTCATGCCCGAGCAGCCCAGGGTTTCCACGAGAGCCTCCTGAATAACGCCTTCCTTAATGTTTAGGGTCAGCTTACATGCACCCTGCTGGGGAGCACACCAGCCTACACCATGGGTAAGGCCGTTAATATCTTTAATTTCCTTGGCCATGACCCACTTGCCCTCTTCGGGAATGGGAGCAGGACCATGCTTTGCGCCCTTGGCAACGCAAAACATTTCTTCCACTTCGTGTGAATATTGCATACGTTAAGATCCTCCTTCGCGTATTGTTGCCAAATTATTCTTCGTAGAGTATACACAATATAATCAGCCGGAGCAAGAGCGGGCGGATTGTTTTTCCAAACCGATTGCCCTTTTCTAATGGCTGGGTCAATACCGACGATAAAACGGAGCGGTAATAGGCAACATTAAAATAAGTAACAGATGCCGATGGCGATGAAGATGGCGGGCACATAATTCATAACCTTGATCTTCGTGATACCCAGCATATTCAAACTTAAAGCGATGATGAGCAGGCTCCCAACGCAGGTCATCTCCGCGATAACGCTATCACTGAGCACGGGGCTGAGGGCCTGGGCCAAAACGGTGATGGCCCCTTGGTAAATAAGCACGGCGCCGGCAGAAAGGATTACGCCGATTCCCAGGCTGGCCGTGAACACAATGGAGGCGATTCCATCCAGAAGGGATTTTGCATACAGCATCGTATGGTCCCCGGTTAGACCGCTTCGCAGGCTCCCAACCACGGCCATGGCGCCTACGCAGAAGAGAAGGCTGGCCGTAACAAAACCATTGGAAAGGCTGCCGTCTCCGGATTGCAGGCGGCTTTCCAGAAAGGCACCCAGGTTGTTCAACCGCTTTTCCAGGTCCAGCAAGGTGCCCACAATGGCGCCCAGCACCATGGAAAGGATGGCGATCAGGGCGTTGGAACCCTCCAAACAGCCTTTGAAGCCAATATAAAGCACACAAAGAGCAACCCCCTTCATGATGGCGTCGTTCATCCGTTCCGGAATGCCCTTTTTGAGAAGAAGCCCCATCAGGCTCCCCAGGATAATTGCCCCCGTATTTACCAAAGTTCCCAGCATATTTTTTCTGTATCCCTTTCATCGGGAAGGCAAAACTTCCCAAAATTAATCCTTTACAAGATAGCTGCCCTGGGAGAGGGAATCCCCGTTACTTATCCAGAAAGCAGCCAAGTGCGTGCCCTCGTTTATGGAAACATCCGCGTGCGCGGCGGAATAGCGCTGAAGGACGGCTTGCGCAGGCGATTCCGGATCCTCCGCCCGGTTGCCGGGAATATACACAATTTTGGGAGAAACGGCATCGATGAAAAGCTGGGTGCTCGCATCTGCCTTGCCATGATGGCCAGCTTTGAGGAAATCCGCGGAAAGGGTTTCTTCGCCGTTTTTTCCAAAGCCGTACCACGATAGCAGGTCTTCTTCAATAAGGCTGGTGGCATCCCCCATCAGAAGGAAAACCACCTTCCCATGGGTAAGCCGCAGAACAAGGGAATTGTTATTGTCATCCTCTGCATCGGTGTAAGGCCGGGCAGGAGCCAGAAAATCCATTTTTATATTCCCAAGGAGAATGGTGGTATAGCCCCGGCCATCCTCAGCCTCTGCGGCCGGGCGGAGTTGCTCCCACGTTTCGGAAACTTCTGCCAGCAAGGCCCGTTCCTTTTCGCTATAGGTGGCCGTATCATAAGCGTTTGTGTAAAGCGTGCCGATAGCATAATCCTGCGCCAGCTGCTTTAACCCGCCAATGTGGTCCTTATGACCATGCGTAAGAACGAGGTAATCGATTTTTTTCACATGCGCCAGTTCCAGCGTGGCCTTTACCTGCCCATAGGTATCCTTCAGGCCTGTATCCACCAGCAGGGTTTTCCCCTTGGGGAGACAAAAAATCAGGCAATCGGATTTGCCTGTGTTCACGCCGTAGAGCGTGAGCTTGCCAGGACCATTCTGGCAGCCGCATAGCATAATGCATAGCGCCGCAAGAAGGCCCGCAA
The DNA here is from genome assembly GCA_034933245.1 of Candidatus Pelethousia sp. Taxonomy (GTDB): domain Bacteria; phylum Bacillota; class Clostridia; order Christensenellales; family CAG-138; genus Pelethousia. The sequence continues at coordinate 57,522 of JAYFNX010000012.1, read as the reverse complement.
AAATGGATTTTAGTCGCCGTGGTATCTGCACAACGCAAGGGCCTCCTTCCAGATAGATGCATCCATTAATCCAGCAACCCGGCCTTTTCCCAATAGGGGCATTGCCTGCATTATAGCACAAAAGACGCCTCCCCGGCAAAGAGAAGCGGCTTTTGTGTCGAAAAGCTAGTTAGTCGGATCTACTGCGGTTATAGACGCGCTCTATCGCGCGCTTACGCAATCCTTATAGAGGTAGCCCGTAAGGCCTTCCGCCTGGCAATAATACCAGTTACCTTCCAGCGAAAGCAGGGTAACGGCCGTGCCGGACGCCAACTCGGCGATAATGATGCCGTCCGTGGAGGGCATGCTGCGCATGTTGGCTACAATCCCCGCAGCGATATAAGCGGCGGTGCCGGAAACGGTTGCGGTGGTGGAACCGTCCGCAGTTGTGACGGCGGTAGGGATGGTGGAAAGAGCCGGGAAAACAAACACGGTGCTTTGCTGCACATATTTGGTGCGCATGTAGCCCAAGGCACCGTTATACTCGCCGTACCACCAGCCCTTCTGGGGATTTTCGGATACGTTGGGTTGCCCCCCGGCGGGGATCGTGGCTAAGCGCTCGCTGCCGGTATCCATGCCGGCATAAACGTAGGTTTTCTTGGTGGCCTTATATCCGGTGGTGAGCTGCACATTATCCGGATCACAAAGCAGGTAAACGGATTTTATATAGCCAAGTTTTCCGGCAGCGGTGCGAACCTTGCACCAATCGTTAGCCAATTGCAGCAGCATAACATGCTCGCCTGCCTTAAGGGTGGCGATGGTGGTATCCCGGCTGTTGGAGAAACCCGTGCGCACAGGGGTATTGTCGAAACGGACGGTGGCGGGCACCTCTATGGGATCCGGCCTGGCATCCGTGGGCTGGGGATAGCTGCCATAGTCCGGGATTTGGGCTTTGAGCTGGCTGACCAGAGCGGGATTGGCCGCACGATTTTTAACGATGCTGCACAAAGTGTCCGGCGGACAATTATAGAAGATCCACTGGGCGACGTGAGGAAGTACCCGAATGCAGCCATGGGATACATTTTGCCCCAAGTTTCTGTAAGCCGATTTGCTCATAGAGGTAAGCTTTTTTGAATCGTACATCACGGAATGGATGTATACGCCCCGGACAACCTGGGTCCAATACTGGGCGTATTGACCATACGCGACGAAATAGCCGAAGCGTTCCTTCATCTGGCCCAGCTTAAACTTGCCGCTGCCCGTGGGGTTCTCTTCGTTGCCTGTTGTGCAAAGGCTCTGTAGAACGATGCTGCCGGTGGCCGTTTCGTATACGGTAATCACCTGGTTGACCAGGTCGATATCGATGGCATAGAGGCTGGGATCCACATTGTCATAGTCTACCTTGCTGTTCATACCGGAGAGCACCGTGGCATGGGCCACGGCGGGCAACGCGGCGAACAGGGTACACATACATAGAAAAAGGGCGAATAAGCGTTTTTTCATGGCAGGGGAAATCCTCCTTAGTAATAATCGATGAAATGCATATGTCTTATTTTTGCCGGGGAAGCCGTTCCATAAGGATCGTCGCGGCGACGCCTCCGGCAAAGAGAAGAACGTACCAAAGCTGTTGCGGTAAAGGAAAAAGCCCGGGAAAGATCAGGGCCACCGTTCCAAGCAGGAACCCCAGCACGCAATAATAGGCATAGCCCCGGTGCCTGTTGAACATGCGCCGTACGAAAAGCAGCAATAGAATGCCGGTGGCGGCCAACCCGAGCCCCATATAGAAGAGCACGGGGATATCCAAACGGTTCAGGGCTGCAAGCAGGGGGCCATAAAGGCCCATATACATGAGCACAAACGAGGTGCTTACCCCCGGGATTACAATACCCACCGCGAGAATCGCGCCGGACATGGCCATGGTGAGCGGCGTGAAGGGCCAAGCGTCCCCTCCTGTGACGGCTTCATCCAGCGAGGCCAGCAGCACAGCCATCAACAGGCCCACCAGGGTGCCGGCCAAATAGCGGCCGTGGAAACCTTCCGCATTGGCATCCCGGATAAGCTGGGGAATCCCGCCCAGAACCATACCCATGAGGGAATACATCAACGCGGCCCTATAGTGGGAGAGCAGCCACTCCAGCCCCCTGGCGGCCAGCAGAATTCCCACGGCAATCCCGATTCCGTAGGGGAGCAGGTAAAAAAAATTCTTTCGAAACGCTTTGAGCAGGGAAAGCACCGCATCCACAATGGGGCGGTATATCCCCATAGAAACAGCAAGTACGCCGCCGCTGGCCCCCGGAATAAGGCCTGTGGCGCCGATGATGGAACCTTGGGCTATAGCCAGCCAAAAATCCGCGTGTCGTTTCATCATGGAGTACCTCCGCTGTACACTTTCAATTCTAACATAGAAAAACCAGGTGCGCATCAAGTTTGGCAGAATTTACAATGTGTTAAAATGTAATATCTTGTGGCCGCAATAAGGCCCATCCGCTATATATGGCGGATGGGCCCGATTTTTATCCGAAAACACAAAAAGCATGCGCCGCCCTTCGCAGGAGTAAGCCTGCGTTAGCCCAACGCCACGTCCAGAATCATCATCACCAGGAAACCGCCCAACACACCCAACGTACCCGTGTTGGAATGACTTCCCAGATGGGCGGCGGGGATGAGCTCTTCCACCACAACATATAACATAGCGCCGGCCGCAAAAGAGAGAAGCCATGGCATTAAAGGCTGGATGGTGCCGGCAAACAGCACCACCAGGATACCGAACAAGGGCTCCACCAGGCCGGAAAGGCTCCCATAGAGGAAGGCTTTCCCCGTGGGCAAACCCTCTTGCCGAAGGGGCAGGGAAATGGCCGCTCCTTCCGGGAAGTTTTGAATGCCGATGCCCATGGCCAACGCAAAAGCCGAGGCATATAAGCCGGAATCCCCCCCGTGTTGGGCAGCCAGGGCAAAGGATAGGCCCACGGCCATACCCTCCGGGATGTTATGCATGGTTACGGCCAGAACAAGCAGGGTGGTTCGCTTCCAGGAGGAGGAAACCCCTTCGGGCCGTGCGGCTTCCATATGCAGGTGGGGAAGCAGGGAGTCCAGCAGCATGAGGAACGCCACGCCCAGCACCAGCCCCCCCGCCGCCGGAATCCAGCCGATCATCCCAGAGGCTTCCGCCTCTTCAATGGCCGGGATAAGCAGGCTCCAAACCGAAGCGGCAATCATTACGCCTGCCGCAAAACCTAGAAAAATTTTCTGTACGCCATCATTTACATGCTTGCGGAAGAAAAACACCATGGCCGCGCCCAGCATGGTCATAGCAAAAGTGAATCCCGTACCGCCAGCAGCCCAAAGTAATGCTTCTTTCATGAATCGTAAAGGCAACCTTTCTTAAAATTCTAAAATGCCGCATATACAAGGCGGTTTGCGGCTGTTCACCGGCTCTCCTTGCTTCGTCGTAAGGGGGAAAAGATGAAACCCTATGAGATTGCCGGGGGGCTCCTTCGTAGGGAGGCGGCTAGTCCCATCCTATGCGCACCACCGCTCCGCTTTTGATGCGGTGCATGAACCCCACCGGCGCGCCGTCACATTCCATCATCAAATGCCCCTGGGGCCGGGCCGGGTCCACTCCCGCCCGCTCCAGCAGGTTCATCATGAAATAGGAAGACTGCGATTCTTTCAGCGGAAGGGCGAGAAGCTGGCCGTTCAAGGTGATCTCCAAAACTGCATGACCGATGGAAACGTCTGCAACGGGCGGCTTGGTTGTCGGGCCTTCCCCCTGAAAATCCGGCGCTGCTGCGGGGGCCGTCTCTTCCAATGGGGGGGCGAACTTTTCCTTTGAGCCGCTAAGCGCTGATCCGGATGACGGGCCAAGGGGGCGGATCTCCACCTTATCCCCCTGTGCGATGGGCCGCTGGGATTCCGCGGGTTCCCCGTTCACAAAGATGGATACGGATTCATTTTCCGGCAGAAAGTCCGCAACCAGGGCTTCGGCAGGCGCGCCGTCCTTGGCGGGGGTCACAAGGATCACATCTCCCGGCCGCACCTCGGATTCGATGTTGGCGGGTTCGCCGTTGATGGTGACGCGTGCGTGCTCGGGCAGACCGCCCCGGAGCGTATGCGGGGCTCCGTTAAGGGTAAAAAGCAGGCTGCGCCCTGAACGGGCGATGACCTGCCCCGCTTTGAACCCCGCCATGAGAAGCACGTCCATTAAGCGGGTATGGGCCGCATTTAGAAGCTTGAGACGGCGGCCGTTCACCGATACGCCGAAAAAGTGAAAGCACTCCTGGGTGATGGCGGTAACGGCAATGCCCAGGGGCGTTACAAATTCCGGCCCTGCAAGGGCGGGAAAGGCTACGGCGTCTACGCCCTTAAGCGTGCGGCGGGGTCCTACGGCCACATTGTCTGGAGAAATGTTTAGACACGCGGCCAAAGCCTGGCTTAACCCGGGAACCTGGCTGCCGCCACCGATGAGGAATACCGCAGCGGGCGGCCCGCCGTTACATTTCAAAATCTTATCCGCCACGGTTTGGGCCAAGAGATCTATCCCGGGTTGGAGAGAATCCAAGATAGCCTGGGCTTTAACCTGGCAGGGCATACCCAGAACGTTCTCATAGTTCAAGGTTTCTTCCGGCTGGGTAAGGCTGCGCTTGAGGCGCTCGGCCGTCGAAAAATCCACAAGATAATCCCGCACAATGGCTTCGGAGAGTTCATCCCCGGCAATGGTGGCCATTTCGTAGGAAGCGATGCGGCCATCCCGGCAGATGGCAATATCCGAGGTGCCCGCGCCCACGTCCACCAGGGTGAGGTTTAACAGCCGCAATTCCCGCGGGATCAACACATTGATGGCGGCGATCGGTTCCAGGGTTAGGCTGGCAACCTCCAGCTTCGTCATATCCACTGCCGCATAAAGACCCTCCACCACGCTGTAAGGCAGAAAAGCGGCGATGAGTTCCACGCCGGCATGGGAGCAGGTATGCCCTGCCAATTGAGAGACAGGATGGCCATCCATCCGATATTCTATGATGCTGTATCCCACACAGTAATAAGTATCGCTTTGGGAGCCGCCCTCCTGACGGATTTGCTCCTGGGCAAGCTCGATCGCCTCGCCCTCCAGGCCCACCACAAACTCCCGATCCGCCAGGGAGTGAGGGGCGGGCAGATCCCGGTTAACGCATACCCGGGCCGTTTTCAACATGCGGCCGGCAGCGGCGATGGATACCCTGGAAAGGGATACGCCCAGCCGTTCTTCCAAATGGCGCTGCACCTCCAGAATGAGACGGCCTACCTGGGCAATATCTTCCACCTGGCCATCGATCATTGCCCGGCCGGGATGCTCCATCAGCTCGTAATCCTTAACAAGGAAACCGCCTGCGTTTAATCGTTCCCCTACAACGCCGATCATGGTTCGGGTACCGATATCAAGGGCAAAGATGAGATCTTCTCCCTGGGGACGCTTTTTTGCATGCTCCTTTTCAGGAGACGAAGTTGTTTTTGAAGGCCGGCCCCGCTTGCCGGGGCCGGCCTGGGCCTTTGCGCGTTGAGCCATAGGGCGCTATCCTCCTTGCCGATGCGGCCGGGAATCCGGCCGACGCCTTAATATTGCAACCCCTGGCAAAGATCCAGAAGGGATTGGTGGTTCAAAGTTAACATAAGCTCGTTGGTTTTTTCGCTCTTGGCCACGCCTGAGACAAAGCGGCTCCGAGAAAAATAACTGTTGCTTTGATCCTCGTCAATGGGAATTACGGTTTCCACGGAATGGACTTTGTCCACAATAAGGCCCAGAGAACCTTGCTCGCCTTCCAACACAATCACGATGGCCTGGTAGCTCGAAAGAAAGACTTCCTTTGCCTCCTCCAGCAGTTTAAGAATGAGGGGCATGCTTTCCTCTCGCGCCGCTTTTGCCGCTTTGCGGATTTCCGGATCCACCCCGCACCCCGTCCGTTTCTTCTTGCATTCATTGAAACGGTGGGCTACTGCATGAAAACGCTGGTGCGGTTCATCCAGCTTGTGCAGATGGAACATGACGGCGTTATTATCGGTGGTGAAAGAATCATACCACTTGCCCAAAGCGCAGAGATGATGATCCGTGGCCAAGGGAAACCGCACATCCTCCTCCAGGCAGCGATCCAACTCCTCCACCCAGTTCAGATGGTCCTGCTTACGGGCATCCAGCATGGCGCAAAAGTCGGCATATTCCTGCTCCAACGTTGGCATCCCGAACAGGGTGCGGGTATCCATGAGGGGGATCACTTGCCCCCGCAGATGAATCAGCCCCCGGCAGTAGGCCGGCGCTTGGGGGAAATGTACCACCTGCTCAGGCATCAGCATGATGGAAGAAACGCAACGCGCAGTGATGGAACAACGGTCCGCGCCTACCTGAAAGGAGAGGGAGGGGAAAGACTGCATCGTTTTTTCAGCAGAAACGGTAGTTTGGATGTTCATGAAAAATGGCTCCTTCATAGCAATGGGTACACTTCTTTTATCGACAAAAAAATCCACATCTTAAGTGAATTCCCATAAAAATAGATATCATGTTTTTGGGAAATAGTACATCTTTTGTATATCAATGTAAAAATAGGGTTTATTATGTTGACTTAGGTAGGCTGGGGTTATAAAATATATTAAGGATCATATTGTCCATTAAGTACAAAAACGAAGCACCATTCCGATGTCCTGGGAGGAGCGCTTATGATTGACAACATGTTTGGAGAAGTAGACAAGCTCAAGCTGGGATTGGATGCTTCCTGGAAGCGAAGCGAAGTGATCGCAGGCAATATCGCAAACAACGATACGCCGGGCTATAACCGGGCATCCGTTGCCTTTGAGGATTATTTCCGAGCGGCATTAGAACAGGAATCCGGCGAGGCATTTTCCATGAAGCAAACCCGGGAAAAGCACTTTGCCGGCACTGTGGATACGGAGCCCCGCATGGAGGTACAGGTGGATGAACAGACCTCTATGCGAATGGACGACAACAACGTGGATATCGAAAAGGAAATGACGGATTTGGCCACCAACACACTGTATTATTATACGCTGCAGAGCAAGGTTTCTAGTGAATTCACGCAATTGCGCACAGCCATCACGGGAGGTTAAGCAACGTGTCGTTTTTAAAAAGCATGGATATCAGCGCTTCGGCCCTGACCGCCCAACGCATCCGGATGGACGTGATTGCCGAGAACCTGGCCAACATTAATACCACCCGCACCGCGGATGGAGAACCCTACAAGCGCCGGTACGTGGTTATGCAGCAACGGGAGGATCAAACCTTTTCCGGGCTGCTGGAACGGGCAAAAGCGAAAAGCAATGGCAGCGGCGTGCGGGTTACGGAGATCCGGGAGGACGAATCCCCCTTCAAGTTGGATTACAATCCCGAGCATCCGGACGCAAACGATGAAGGGTACGTGCAGATGCCCAATGTGGACTTAGTGGTGGAAATGGTGGATATGATGGCCGCCACCCGTTCCTACGAGGCCAATATTACCGCTACTAACGCGATTAAATCCATGGCGCTCAAGGCGCTGGAAATTTAAATAAACGCTTAGCTGCAAAGAGAGAGGTTTGAACATGGCGGTTTCCCCAATCGGCGCTGTTAACAATGTACTTAACGGAAAGGCTGCAGGCACGGCAAGCGTGTCTGAGGGCTCGGCCCAATTTAAGGATTTCCTCACCCAAGCCATCGACCAGGCGGAACTTACCTCTGCGGACGATCAGGCTTATACAGATGCATTGCTCATCGGCGAACTCAATAATTTGCACGATGCGCCTATCGCCGCGCGCAAGGCGGAGCTGGCCATCAGCCTTACGGTGCAGATCCGTGACAGGCTGGTGGACGCTTATACCGAGATCATGCGCATGCAGGTATAATCCATGCCGGCAAATATCCCCGCGTCCGCTCCAGCCCTGGAGCAAGGGTTGCAGGTTGGCCAGATCTTGCTGCTTTTGTTCTACTTGGCGCTGATATTTGCGGGCGCATATTTTATTACACGCTTTTTAGGCCGCATGATGCAAAACGGCGGGATTTCGCCCGCAAGGGGCGGCGGACGGTTTGCGCCGGGGCGCCATATCCATCTGGTAGACAAGCTGGCGCTGGACAGGGAAAAGAGCATTCTGCTCTTTGAGGCGGATGGGAAACGCTATCTGGTAGGCGTAAGCGAACATGCCTTTACCCTGCTGGAAAGCGCCGAAGCGCCAGCCGAGAACACGGGAGAACCCTCGCCCCGGGGGCGGGCATCCTTCCCCGCTATCTTTGCATCTTGGAAAAGGCAAGAGGATGATGAACATGCGCCTAAAGGATAACCTTCCTGCAAGCTTCATAAGGCCGGGGCCGATAGCCCGCAACGTCGCCAAGCGGCATGTTGGGCGCGGGCGGGCGGCCTTTTTGCTGCTGGCGCTGCTGGTAGCCCTTATATTCGTGATGACGGGCTGCGTATCCGAGGAGGAGATTCAGGCGGCTCTGGCCAACCAAAACACCACCCAGGAGAATGCGGAAGCGGCGGAGGCAGCCCAGCCCTTGGAGCCCATGGAGGAGGAGGCCGCGGAGACGGAGACCCCGGGCATGCTGAGCCAACTGGTAAGCATGTTGGGCAGCCGGTCCCAGAGCGTACAGATCGTAGGGCTGCTCACAATCCTTTCCTTGGCGCCGTCTATCCTCATCATGCTTACCAGCTTCGTGCGGGTCATCATGGTGCTTTCGTTTACCCGAAACGCCTTGGGCCTGCAGCAGATGCCGCCCAACCAGGTTCTGGTGGGATTGGCCCTGTTTCTAACCCTGTTTATCATGGGCCCGGTGGTGGATGAGATCAAAACCGAAGCCTATATTCCTTATATCGCCGAACAGATTACCTTGGAAGAGGCGGTAGACCGGGGCGCCGTACCCGTGCGGGGGTTCATGCTGCGCCAGACACGTTCGGCGGATTTAGCTATGTTTTGCTCCTTTGCGGGGGAAGAACCCCCGGCAACCGAGGAAGAAACCCGCAAGGTGCCCATGCGTACCCTGATTCCCGCTTTCCTCACGAGCGAACTCAAGCGGTCCTTTGAAATCGGCTTCTTCATTTACATTCCCTTCATTGTGATCGACATGATCGTGGCAAGCACACTTATGGCCATGGGCATGATGATGCTCCCGCCGATCGTCATCTCGCTGCCCTTCAAAGTTTTGCTCTTTGTGGTGGTGGACGGTTGGACGCTAACCATGCAGACGTTGGTTTCCGGTTTCCTATAACGGGCAGGAGCGAAAATGGAACACGGAAGGCGAGAAGGAGGCGGCATATGTCTCAATCCATGATTATAACCGTTTTGCAGGACGCCATCATGACGGTGCTCAAATGCTCCCTCCCCATGATGGGGGCGGCCTTAATTATCGGCGTGATCGTTTCCATCTTCCAGGCGGCGACCCAGATCAGCGAGCAGACCCTGGCCTTTGTTCCCAAGATTATTGGCGTTTTCCTAGCCCTGCTGGTGTGTGCGGGCTATATCATCTCCGAAACCAGCGGTTTGGTCACAAGGCTGTATGGTTACATCGGCCAGATGATTTACTAAGCCTATGGACGCGCTTTCGTACATGGCCGCCGGTGGCCTGGACTACATGCTGCTGCTCTTGCTGCGGGTATCGGGTATGACGCTGTCCTCCCCAATTTTTGGGCGGCAGAACATTCCCGCCGCGGTCAAGATCAGCTATAGCCTAGCCCTGGCCTATTTCTTTTTTACCGTGCTCCCCGAGCCGACACCCCTTCAATATGGCAGCGTCCCGATTTTTGCGTTGCTGTGTGCCAAAGAGACGCTGATCGGCTTGATTATGGGGTATCTGCTCACCTTGTTTTTCAGCGTGGCGTTCATTGCCGGGCAGTTGATTGATATGCAGATGGGCTTCGGCATGGCCAACGTGTTTGACGAGCAGTCCAACGCCAGCATACCCATGCTGGGCAACATGCTCAACATCATGATGATGCTGGTGTTCATCAGTGTCGGCGGCTTTGAAAGGCTGCTGGCCCTGCTGCATCTTACCTTCCTGCGAATCCCCGTGGGCACGGTAACCGTTCCCCGTGGCATCGCGTGGATTATAGCCGAGCTGTTTTCCGAGGCCTTTGTATTGGGCCTGCGCATGGCCCTGCCGTTGATCGTTTCCGGCCTGCTGGGCGAAGCGGCTATGGGCATGCTGGTGCGCACCGTTCCCCAAATGAACGTGTTCGTCATCGGCCTGCCGCTGAAAATACTATTGGGATTTATGGTGCTGCTCATGATTTTGCCGGTGTATACGTCTCTGACGAGCTCTGTGTTCGAAAGCATGTTTGCAGGAATGGAACGGGCATTTGCCGCCCTGGTCGGAGCGTAACCGCCTATGGCGCAGGAGGGAAGCGGCGGCGAACGCACGGAAAAGGCAACGCCGAAGAAGCGCAAGGATGCCCGGGAACGCGGCCAGGTCCGCAAGAGCAACGAGCTGGTTACAGCTGTGATGCTGCTGTTGCTTTTTGGCGCGTTACGGCTGTTTGGCCCCGGAATGTGGGAACGGATGGCCGCCTTGATGCGGGCCGGATTGAAGGGACAGCTTGCCATGGGCGAAGCGCTGGAAAGCGGGGAAATTCCTTCCCTGCTGGCCCGGGGCGCCTTGGAGTTGGGCTTAACCATCCTGCCTATCCTGGGGGTAGCCTTCCTGGGGGCGGCGGCCGTCAATCTGATTCAGGTGGGATTCCTGTTTTCCAGCAAGGCTCTTGCGCCCAAGATGGACAGGCTCAATCCCATAAAGGGACTCCAGCGCATCTTCTCCTTGCACACCCTTTATGAGATGGGTAAGTCCATCGGCAAGATCCTTCTCATAGGCTTTATCGCCTACACAAAATATATGGCGGCTATGGAGCGATTTGGGACGGCCGCCTGGAAGGACTCCAGGGAAGCGGGGGCGCTCATCCTGTTTTTGATTACCGATGCGGGGCTGACCGTGGGCTTGGCCCTGCTCATATTGGCCGGTGTGGATTATTTTTACCAATGGTGGAAGTACGAAAAAGACCTGCGCATGACCAAATATGAGGTCAAGCTGGAATATAAGCAGCAGGAGGGCGACCCGCAGATTAAGGGCCGTATCCGGCAGAAGCAGCGGCAAATGGCCATGATGCGCATGATGCAGGCCGTGCCCGAGGCGGATGTTGTCATCACCAACCCAACCCATTATGCGGTTGCCCTAAAATACGACGATGGAAAGGCGAAGGCGCCCATCGTAACGGCTAAGGGCCAGGGCTTTGTCGCCCAGCGCATTAAAGAAATAGCGCGGGAACACGGGGTGGAGCTGGTGGAAAACAGACCCGTGGCGCAGGGATTATACCAAATGTGCGAGATCGGGAGCGAGGTCCCCTTCGAGCTTTACCAGGCTGTGGCCGAAATCCTGGCCTATGTGTACAAGCTGAAGAAGGGAAGGTAGGAGAAGGAACAGATGAAGCTTAAACCCCAGGACGTGATCATCGCAGCCGTGCTTCTGAGCATTGTGCTGATCATCATATTACCAATCCCCACAGCCCTGATGGACGTTCTGCTGGTGATAAACATTGCCATGTCCCTTCTGGTGCTGCTGATGACGGTATATATAACCGAGCCCCTGCAGTTTGCCAGCTTCCCCACGGTGCTTCTCATACTCACCTTGTTCAGGCTTTCCCTGAATATTTCTACCACGGGGCTGATTTTGGGCAACAACGGCGACGCGGGCCGGGTCATTCGCACCTTCGCGCAGTTTGTCATCGGGGATAACCTGGTGGTGGGCCTGATCATTTTCCTCATCATTGTGATCGTGCAGTTCGTGGTTATCACCAAGGGTGCGGAGCGCGTGGCCGAGGTGGCCGCACGTTTCACCTTGGACGCCATGCCGGGAAAGCAGATGGCCATCGATGCGGATCTGAATTCCGGGCTCATCGATGAGCAGGGCGCTAAGGAGCGGCGCTTGAAAATTCAACGGGAGGCGGATTTTTACGGCGCCATGGACGGCTCCAGCAAATTCGTCAAGGGCGATGCCGTGGTGGGTATCCTGATCACCTTGGTAAACCTGGTGGGCGGCCTGATCATCGGCCTTATGGGGGATTCCGGAATGACCACCGCCGAGGTCGTTTCCACTTATCTCATCGCCACCGTGGGGGACGGCTTATGCAGCCAGATCCCCGCGCTGCTGGTTTCCACGGCTACGGGCATTATTGTGACCCGCGCCACTTCGGACAACAACCTTGGGCGGGATCTGGCCAAGCAATTCGGCAACCAGCCGTATATTTTCATTATTCTGGCCTGCATGCTGCTTGGGTTTTCCATCATTCCCGGCATGCCGGCGCTGCCCATCATATTCCTCTCCGCCGGATTTGGCACATTGGCCTATTCTCTTATTCGGGCCCAACAGAAGCGCGAGGCCCAGGCGGAACCCGAAGCTGTAGATGCTCATGAGGCTGCTGCCCAAGAGATGCGAAAGCCTGAAAAGGCCACATCCCTGTTGCAGGTGGATCTGATCAGCATGGAGCTGGGCTATGGCCTGCTTCCCCTGGTGGATGCATCCCAGGGAGGAGACCTGCTGGAGCGCGTGGTGATGATCCGCCGCCAATGCGTGATGGATTTGGGCATCATCGTGCCCGTCATCCGCCTGCGGGACAATATTCAGCTGGGAACCAGCGAATATGTAATCAAAATCAAGGGCGTGGAAGTATCCCGCGGCAAAGTGATGCTGGATCATTTCCTTGCCCTTTCCACCGGTGAGGTGTTGGGCAAAGTGGAGGGCATTGAGACCGTGGAGCCTACCTTCGGCCTACCGGCCCTATGGGTGACGGAAACCAACCGGGAAAAGGCGGAGCTTCTAGGTTATACCACCATCGACCTGCCTTCGGTAATTGCCACCCATATGACGGACGTAATCAAACGACACAGCGCCGAGCTGCTTACCAGGCAGCAGGTGCAGGTTCTGGTGGATAACCTGAAGAGCCAGCAGCCGGCCCTGGTGGACGAGGTCGTTCCCAAGCTGTTTTCCCTGGGGGAGCTGCAAAAGGTGCTGGCCGCCCTGCTTAAGGAGAATGTCTCCATCCGCGATTTGGGCACGATACTGGAGGCTTTGGCGGATTATGGGGCCATCACGAGGGATACGGAAACCTTGGTGGAATATGTACGCCAAGCGTTGGGACGGGCCATTTCCAAGCGGTTTATTCCCGATGATAAGGGCCATGTAATCACCGTGGATGCAAGCGTGGAGCAACTGATCCTGGAGCGAATCCGCAAAAGTGAAACAGGCTCGTACGTGGCACTGAACCAGAAAGAACTCCAGGGCATTTTCCTTAGCCTGCGCAATGCCACGGAAAAGGTGACGGGCATGGGCGTTACCCCCATCGTCATAACATCGCCGGCTGTGCGGCGGCATTTTAAAAAGCTTACAGAACAGATTGCGCCGGACTTCGTGGTGCTTTCCTATGGCGAGATAGGGCAGAATACCCAGATTATTTCCGAAGGGATGGTGACCCTCTAGTATGGAGACAAAAAAATACTATGCCGAGGATATGCCAGCCGCGATGGAGCAGATCAAACGGGAACTGGGCTCGGACGCGATTATCATTAAAAGCCGGAAGATCAAGCAAAAATGCGGCCTCCTTGGCTTGTTTCGAAAGAGCATATACGAAGTGGTGGTTAGCTGCGAGCCCGAAGAACCACCCCTACGCCGCCGGGAGCCCGCCAGGGAACCCGCGTCGCCTTTTCCCCAGCGGTTTTCCGCTCCTTTGCCTAGAGCTGCCGCAAATAAGCCGGAAGAAAGGGGCGCAGCCCAGGCGGTGACTCCCCTTGTCCAACCGGAGCGGTTTGCGCAATTGCTTCAAAAGAGCGGCGGCGGCCTTGTGGACCTGGAAGAAGAAGATATGCTGCGGATCCTGTCCGCGGACCAAGTGAGGGAGCAGCCAGCTGCGGTTACGCCTGAGGCAAAGCTCGGAGCTTATGCGGCCATTGGGAGCCAGCGCACTTGTGCGAAGGACAGCGTGCCGCCTGCCCAACCGCCCATGGCTGTAAACGCGGACCCGTCGCCATCTGCGGCAAGCTTCACGCAGGCATCTTGCACAACAGAGGCAACGCCCACTGCTCCGGTGAAACGGGGAAGGGGAAGGCCTCGCAAGCATCCGCCGATCAACGCCGGCTCCTCCTCGAACGGGGAGACACAGACGGCTTATCCCACATCCAGCGAGCTGCAAACCTTGGCGCGGTTGGAAGCCCTCGAACGCATGATGCGTGAAATTCACGAAAAGCTTGCGGAACCAACCGATGCTCGCGAGGGAAAAAACCTTTCGCGAGCCCAGAACGAGTCCGGGCAGGCATCCGATCTGGACACATTGCTGTGCCGTTTGGAGGAGCAGGATGTGGAAAAGAACGCGCTGGATGCCCTTGCCGCCGAGGCTAGAGAGCGCCTCGCGCAAGGCGCAAGCGATTATCAGGCCCTTTCCGATGCCCTTGAACAGATGCTGGGCAAGCCCAGGTATGTGCGCGCCTCAAAAAACAAGCCCCGCGCCATCATGTTGATTGGGCCTACGGGCGTTGGAAAGACTACAACGCTGGTCAAATTGGTTGCCGCCTGCCTGTTCGAACGGGCTGCCAAGGTGGGAATTATCAATGCGGATGTATTTCGCGTAGGCGCGCAGGATCAGTTGGGCGCCTATGCCCGGATTTTAAACGTACCCATGACCACCATTTATGATTCCAAGGAGATCGTGGAGGCGCTCTCTGCCTTTTCTGATTTAGATTTCGTTTTCATTGACACCAGCGGCAAAGCGCCGCAGGATCGTTCCTATCAGGCCGAGCTTGCAAAACTCGTGTCCCTTGGCGATATCCAGGAACTATACTTGACGATATCAAGCGCCACATCCGGCCGGATATGCCGGCAAATCGCAAAGGAATATCAGGATATTTGTCCCTACCGGTTGCTGGTGACGAAACTGGACGAGAGCGGAAGCTACGGTGCGGTTGTCAATCTATGCCATGCCAGCGGCCAGCCTCTTTCCTATATTACAACCGGCCAGAACGTGCCCGAAGATATTCGTAGGGCAAAAGTGGACGAGATCATCGCGAGCCTGTTGAGGTAACGGATATGGACCAAGCGGAAAACCTACGAAAACTAGCCAGACATAATGGCAGAATGGAAACGGGGCCCACGGTTGTTGCGGTAGCCAGCGGAAAAGGCGGAACGGGCAAAACCAGCTTTTGCATCAATTTGGCCATTGCCCTTTCCATGCTGGAGAAACATGTCATGATCATCGATGCGGATTTCGGCCTTTCCAATGTGGATGTGATGCTGGACGCGCGCCCAAAGCACCATATAGGGGAAGTGTTGCAGGGGAAGGTTCCCCTTACGGAAGCCGTTTACAAAGGCCATGGCGGCATTTGGTATGTCTCTGGCGGTTCCGGTGCGGAAGAACTCATGCATATCAAGCGGGATAGGATCGAAAGCCTGCAGCAGCAAATCTCCGAATTGGAAGCGGATCTTGATTATATTCTCCTCGATTGCGGCGCGGGGGTGCATGAAACAACGATGCGGTTGGTTTCCAGCGCGGATGAGTGCCTCTTATTGCTTACGCCGGAGCCCACTGCCATTACAGATGCGTTTGTCCTTCTAAAAGGCCTGGGTACGGGCCAACAGCCTTCCATATGCTTTGTGATGAACCGGGCCGAAAACCCCATGGAAGCCATGACCATGTCCCGGTATTTTAAAAATATCGTGCGCAAATACCTTGGCTTCGAGACGTTTTTTTTGGGGCATGTGGCCTTTGACAAAAATGTGATGCATTCCATAAAAAAGCAAATTCCCCTTATGCTCAGCTATCCTAACAGCCCTGCGGCCAAGGATATTCTCCATATAGCAGCCCAATATGCCAATGTGGAGACGCAGCGGATACCGGGAAGGTTACCCGGATTTTTTGAGAGAATTGTGATGCGGTATGGCAACTAGAAAGCAAAATCAACCGGCCCAAGAAAAAGCCGAGCTGGTTCCCGGTTCCAAGGTGATTCTGTTTATGAACGGCAAACGGATGGAACAGCAGGTTCTGGAGAAACGAAGGGATCAGATCGTCCTCAGCCCTATAACGAATAGCAGGGAGGAAACGCCGTCCGGATCTTCGGCCTGCCTAGTGCAGGAGATGGCGGATCAGCGAATGTTTTTTGTTATGCTGCGCCATGAGGAGCGCAAGGGCAGAGGCGCGGTTCGCTTGGACTGCTTCCGGCTGGTTCCCGGCACCAATCTTTATATCTGGCCGGAGCTGCATAAACTCGCCATGTATACTTGGAGCCCCCTGCACGTTTTCGCACCCTACAGGCCGGACCAGACCCTACTGGAAGACCAGGCGCTATTGTTCGCCCTATCCGAAACCGAGGTGAGCATTATGGTGGACAGGCATCTTCCCATGGGCGCCTTTGCCGACTGCATGCTTCCCTTGGACGAGGGGATGCTGGTTGCCCGGGCTATTCTAACCCGATGCGAGGATCTGGACGGCGGCGCCGGCTATCGGGCGCATTTTTTCCTAATCGATCAGACCCTGCGGCCTAAGCTGCGGGATTTCCTGCTGAATGAACGGGTGAGGCGCTTGCAGGCCGTGGGCGCCCTTTAAGGAGAGTGGCATAATGGAGGAAAGCTTGAATGCAATCTGCGAGCAGGAGCAATACCTTTGGAAGCAGTTCCAAAGGCTTAGGTCCGTGGAAAATAAAAATCAGTTGGTTCTACATTACCTTTTTTTGGTGCGGAGTATTGCCAGCCGCTTGATGCCCCTCTACAGCGCCCATACCAATTATGACGATCTGATCGGTTATGGTGTGCTGGGGCTCATCGATGCGGTGGAAAAGTTCATGCCGGAGCGGGGCATTCGTTTTGATTCGTATGCTTCCAAACGCATAAAAGGCGAGATTATCGACAACATGCGGAAACAGGATTGGGCATCCGCCAGCCTGCGTAGCCGCATTAAGCAAATCGGCAGGGCTTATGATACGCTGGGTTGTGAGCAGGATGAAGTGGGGGAAGAAAAGGTGGCCGGCCTCCTGGGGTTGGATGTGCAGCAGGTGCGGGCGGCACTGGAAAAAGCATATATGTTCAACATGGTCCATTTTGAGGCCATCCTAAACAACGGGGACGGAAGCAGCGCATCCGTAGAAAACCTGCTTCCAGAAAGTGAAGAGGAGGGGCCCCAGCGCCAACTGGAACGGCTGGAATTTAAAAAAACGCTTCTGCATGCCATCGAACGCCTTTCTCCGAATGAAAGGCAGGTGATAACCCTGTATTATTATGAGGAATTAATGCTCAAGGATATTGCCCGCTTGATGGAGGTAACGCCCGCACGGGTATCGCAGATTCACTCCCGCGCACTGCTTAAAATCAGGATGGAGATTGAGAAGTATCTGCAAGAGAGCGATTAGGGCGCATTTCCCATATAAAGATCCTATATGACTACCGCTACATATGGAGTATAATCAAGTATAGGGAACATACATTTCACGATATAGGCATAGTGGGTTGGGGGTGAGACACGATGAAGCTATTCCAAACGAACAAAGAACCCCAAAAAGATAAGGGACCATTGAAAAAAGACATAAACGCGGAACCCGCCGTTGTGCCCCAGGATGAAGCGTCCGAGGAACAGCCGCAGGAAGAGATGCAGGCGCTTACAGCGGCTGATTTTATGCTTTCCTATGAGCCGGACGGCGTATACCTCACGGCAGCACCCGGCGAGGCATTGAGCCTGCAAGAACAAGAACGGCTTGTTTGGCATTTTTCCCGAAAGAAAATTAAAGACCTGAACATGGAAAATATGATCCACGCCATAAGAGGCGAGGGGGCGGATCATGTTCTGGTAGCGCCGCCGCAAGAGGAAGTCCATTATGACGAAGGCTATGTGGTAACCATCTCGGCGGATATGATGGAAGCGACCATTACCCTTTCTCCACCCGAGCCGAACTTTGGCAAACGTCTGAAAGAGGAACGGTTGCTGGAAGAACTGGCCAAAACCCAGCAGATTACTTTCGGGGTTGATCGGGACGCGCTTCATGCTCTTCTGGAAAAACCGGCATATGAGGAACCCCGGGTAATTGCCAGGGGAAAACCGCCTGTTGCCGGCGCAGACGGAAAGCTGGAATGGCATATTGACAGGCGGGAAGAATCCGCTGTGTATCGCATCCGGGAGGTTGGCGAGGACGAAAAGGCAGACTATAAGAATTTAGACCTGTTCGTTCATGTAAAGGCGGATCAGCTCCTTATTACCCGCATACCTCCCGCCGAAGGGAAGCCGGGCCGCACGGTTTTAGGCCGGGAGGTTCCCGCCGCTCCCGGGAAGAACTATTTATTGCCCCAGGGGAAAAATACGTATGTTACCAAAGACGGATTGGAACTCAGAGCCTCTATGCCCGGCAGGGTGGATGAGATAAACGGCCGTTTGGAGGTAAGCAACATCTACCACGTGATGGGAGATGTGGATTTGAGCGTGGGCAATATTGATTTCGATGGCGACGTGGCCATCGATGGAAACGTACTCAACGGCTTCACAATTAAGGCTACGGGCACCATCGAAGTGAAGGGCATCGTGGAGGCCTCCGCAATGGAAGCCGGAGGGGATATCTTTATCCGCGGTGGCATTCAGGGTGGCGGGCGCGGCGTGCTGCAAGCCAAGGACGGCATCTACGTACGCTTTGCGGAATACGCTACCATACAGGCCGGCAGCATCGTATCGGCCCAGAGCTTGCTTCACAGCAACGTAATCTGCTTTGGGTCCGTGGAAGTAATCGACGGCCGGGGCAGCATTATCGGGGGCAACGTTTGCGCGGGCACCTATATTGCCGCACGGTATCTGGGAAACCCGAGCGGCCGAACTACGGAACTGCAGGTGGGGCTTTCCCCCCACAATCGGGCGAAGATCGTGGAAATGGAGAAAATGGTACAATCCTTGCGAAAGGCTGTGGATCGGCTGCAAGATATTCTGCAGGATACGCCGGATGCCCCCGCCAAGAGCAAGCAGGGGCAAGACAAGCGCATGGAGAATGTACGAAAGCTCCTCCAATGCAAAAAGCTGATGCTGGATCAAGAAGCCGAGTTGCAGGAGCTTAAGAATAATTTGGAAGGGAAAAAGAGCGGGGAGGTGCATGCGCTGCATACGGCATACCCCGGCGTTTGCATCGCTATTGGCCTGGCGCGCACCATGCTGGACCAGCCCGTTACATATGCGACATTTCGAAAGGGCGATGGGAACATAGATTTTACCAACTGCCGCTTCAAGCCGCGAATGGGAACCATGAAAAAAAGAAGGAGATGAGCTTGGATGATTAAGGGCGTAGATGCGCAGATCATGACGCAGCGTGCCGCGGAATATTCCAAGGACGTAAGCGCGATGCTTCGCAGGGATGAGCTGGCCAATGAGTTTGCGGATCGTATGAGCAAGCTCAATGCCCAACAGGAGGCGAAAACCGTTTCACATTTGGAAAAAACGGAGCAAGCTTTGATTCGCGGAGACCAGGAGAAGGGAAAAGAACAACAGGGACAGCGGCGCAAACGGGCGAAACCTGCCCAAGGCAGCCAAACCGCGCCGGAAAGCCAAAGCGGGATGGAATTGCCGGGCGTGGGAGAGCAACCCGGAAATCGGCTGCTGGATATTGAAATTTAAGGTAGAGGAGAAGGAGGGTAACATTGGACTGGCCGAGTTTGGCTTTGGTTACCTATGCGTTTTTGTTGGCCTTGCTTCTCACAGGGATTATTTTACGTAGCCTGCGGGAAACAAAGGGCCGCTATCAAAAGATTCTGGAAGAAAAGGAACAAATGTTGGCGGCTATGCAGTTGGACGCTGAGGATACCCTGGAAGCGCTGGAGATGCAAGCCGTGGCCTTGGAAACGGAATGGAACGAGGCGGGAAAGCGGGGCCAGAACTCGGTTCTGGCCGTACAACAGCGTCTCTTGGAGTTGCAGGGCGCGTTGGTGAGCGTGCAGGCCCGCCTTTCGCGTCTTGAACAGGCGACCGCTCGCCTGCCTGCGGAGCATACTACGGAAGATTTCCTGGCAGCGAAACATGCGGAAACAAACGTAGCAAGCGCCGCGCCGGATAAGCCTGCCCCGGAGGAGATTTTGGAGGATGCATATACGGCGCAGAAAGAGCCGGCGGAGGATGGAAGCGAACCGCCCGCTTCGGCTGAACCGGAGCCGCCAAGGCAGCGTGCCCTGGCGCTGCTGCAAAAAGGTTGGGGCATCGCCCAGGTTTCTAGGGAATTGGGATGCTCCAGGACGGAAGCTACGCTTTTGTACAGCCAGTGGCGCAGAGGGTATTTGAAAGAGAATATGGCCAATAGCCCGGAAGATTAATCCTTTCGGGCCTTAACTTTTAAAAAGGCTAAAGTTTAGGCCCAAAAACTGCGATATAACATAAGAATAACCCAATGGAGTTTCAACGGTAAAGGCAGGAGGAAGGGCGCATATGGTGCGTGGTTTATACCTTGCGGGCACCGGCATGCTGGTGCAACGCAGCAAGATGGACGTCATTACAAACAACATCTCCAATGTGGATACGCTGGGGTACAAACAGGATACCCTGCTTTCCCGCTCTTTTGAGGAGATGCTCATTGAACGCATGAACGACCCGGCCGTGGTGAACCAAACCACGGAAGTGGGTCCCTTGGGGACGGGCACGCACATCGACGAAATCGCCACCTCTTTTGCCCAGGGCGCCCCCGAGCAAACAGGCCGTTCCACGGATCTTTGCATTGTGGGAGACGGCTTTTTCGTAGTTGAGGCGGGAGATGGCGAACGCTACACCCGGGCAGGCAATTTTTCCCTCAATGCGGAGGGATATCTGGTGGATGTAAACGGAAACCAGGTGCAGGGGGACGGCGGCGGGATCCAGCTTAAGAGCGACCGGTTCCTGGTGGACGATTTAGGCCAGATTATCGATTTGGATACGAACGCCCAGGTGGGGAAACTGCGCCTGGTGGAATTCACCGATACCCAAGGCCTGCGGAAAGAAGGGAACAACCTCTTTTCTGATTATGGAGGGGCGGGAGCCAAAGAAGCTGAAAACTCAAAAGTGATGCAAGGCTATATCGAGGGCAGCAATGTGAACATTGCCCAGGAGATGGTGGATATGATTATCACCAGCCGGGCCTACGAGACCAATCAGCGTTCCGCGCGGATGATAGACGAAACGTTGGAGCGGGCTGTAAATGACATTGCGAAGTTCTAACGCTTACAAGCAGCACATCAGAAAGGATGAACCATGATTCAATCCACCTATACGGCGCGAAGCGGGTTGATTGCCCAGCAGCAACGCATGGATATCATCGCCAACAATATGGCGAATTTGAGCACCACTGGGTATAAGTCCGTCCGGGCGGATTTTAAAGATGCGCTCTACCAAACCATGGTACGGCCTGTGCAGCCCCAAAACGGCTTGAACCTGGAGCGTGGGCACGGGGTTCTGCTAGGCGCCACCATGCGGGACTATGCACAGGGGACACCCCAGCAAACGGCGAGCGCGCTGGATCTGATGCTGGATGGAGACGGGTTCTTTGCCGTGCAGGATTCAGATGGCGAAACGGTCTATACCCGGGATGGCTCTTTCTCGCTTTCCATAGAGGATACGAGCACGTTTCTGGTTACGACGGATGGCCGCTATGTGCTGGACAAAGACGGCAAACCCATCGATATTAAAAGCACGGCAACTGATAATCTCGCCATCAAAGGGGACGGTACCATCTGGGATACTTCCAACGGCTTTCAGATTGGCCAGCTTGGAATCCATACCTTTATCAACCGGCAAGGCTTGGAGGCCGTTTCCGGCAACTGCTTCCAGGCAACGGATGCTTCCGGCGAAGCCATTGCGTCTACCGCAACGGTTCGCCAAGGCTATCTGGAATCCTCCAATGTGGATTTGGCTGGGGAGATGGTGAACATGATCCGGGCCCAGCGGGCTTTTTCCCTGACGGCACGGGCATTGACCACGGCGGACGAAATGGATTCTGAAGCGAATCAGATCCGCCGCTAAATTACTTAAGAAATAATAGGAGTATAGAACCATGCAGTTAATGAAATGTAAATGGTGCGGCAGGCCATTTCAAAGTATAGGCGTTGGCTTCTGCCCAAAATGCCTGCAGGAACTGGACGATCAGTACAAACCCGTGCGGGATTACCTTTATGATAATCCCAACGCAACCATTGACGAGGTTGTAGAAGCCACGGGCGTTTCCCAGCGTGTGATCCTTTATTATCTGCGCGATGGACGGCTGCAGATGGTCAACTCCAGCGGGCTGTTACGTTGCGAGCAATGCGGCGCACCCATTAATTCCGGCCGTTTTTGCGAGAAGTGCACAAACAAAGTAGAGCAGCGCATGATCAAACCCCTGCAGAACCGCGTGGCCCAAAACCGGCAGCAAGCTTCGGAAGAAGTTAGCAGAATGCATACGTATAAAGGGGACCGCACATAATGCGGCGGGTTAACCTTTTTGGCTCGCTAGAAAAGAGCCGAAGCACCTCCACACGGAAAGGAGAGAGCGCGTGAAAGTGGGATCCATTAGCCCTATTGTTGGACAATATAATAAAATGCAGGTTGAAGCCGTCCATGTGCGGCCACAAATTCAGCAAACCACGGACCGGGTGGAGCTTTCGCACGAGGCAAAGCTGTTTACCGAGGCGTTTTCCGCAGTAAGAAAAAGCATGCAGGAAAATTCCTCTACACAAGCGGTACGTGTAAATCAAATTATGGAGCAGATGCGCAATGGCGACTACAAGGTCGAAGTTAAGGATATCTGCGATAAGCTGCTTTCATAAGGGGGTCTATTGTTGTACCGGATTATATGTGAACAACTGGAGGCTTTATCCGAAATTTATGGGCAGCTTATGCAGCTAGCTAAGGAAAAGGAGCCCGTTCTTCAGGCGAATAGGGATTTGGAAGCCATTCGTTCTTTTACCGAACGGGAGGAGGCATTGATGGCCAAGGCAACCCAAGCCGAACAAGAACGAACCAGGGCGCTGGAAGGAATTGCCGCGCAATTGGGCGTTTCGGCGGATAGCCTTACGGTATCGGCCCTGGCGGCGTATGCGGCGCCCCCCATGAGAGAAACGCTACAAAAAGCGGCTCGGGAACTCGCTGCCAAGCTGCAAGAACTGCGGGCACAAAATAATATAAACCGCCAATTGTTGGAAATTAATTTGAGCTTTGCCGCTTTTTTGCTGGATACCATGGCACGGGAGGAAAGCCTGAGCAGCACGTACGGCGCCTCGGGGGGAGAGACGGAACCCTCCGCCAGCGGCATATACCGCTTTTTGGATAGCGAAATTTGATAAAAAGCCGGCGCGGCAATTTTACGACGAAGGGAGCGTGAGGGGCGCATGAGATCCACCTTTTATGGGCTTGAAATTGCCCGCTCAGGACTCTATACTTCCCAGAACGAGCTGAACGTAACGGGGCATAACATTGCCAATGTTGATACGGTAGGATATTCGCGCCAGCGCCTTAACACGGCGGCGGTTCCCGCCCAGTATTTAAACACGCAGTATTCCCTGGATAACCGGGCAACGGCCGGGCGGGGCGTGGAGGCGCTTACGGTGGACCAGATCCGGGATGCGTTTACAGATGCAAAGTATCGGGCGGAAGCAAGCACGACAGGCTACTGGAACACCAAAATGGATGAGTTTTACATGGTGGAACAGCTATTCAATTCGGCCCTGTCGGATGACTCCACGGCTTCCGCCAGCATTTTCAACGCCCTGGACGCCTTCCAGACCGCCCTGTATGCGCTGGAGGAAAACGCTTCTAGCCTGGAACTGCGAGCAAACGTGCTAACAAAAGCCACGCAGCTCAGCGAGACGTTTAACTATACCTACGGAAAACTTGAGGAGCAGCACGAAAATCTAAATAGCGCCATAGAGGTGACCGTGGGGCAGATTAACGATTTGGCCGAATCCATCGCAAATTTAAACCGGCAAATCTTTGGTTATGAGCTCTCCGGCGCGAAGGCCAACGATCTGCGGGATTCCCGCAACCTGCTCTTAGATCAGCTCAGCGGTTTGGTAGATACCCAATATTACGAGAACAGCAAGGGATACCTTACCGTCACCGTGGGCGGGCGAGCTTTGGTGGACGGAGCGGAATATAACCAGCTAGCGGTGAATCCCCAGGGAGCGGACAACCAGTTGGATATACTGGCGAGCGCGGATATCGTGCGCAAACAGTATTCCGTGGTTTGGACAGACGAATTGGGCAGCCCCAGTACCGACCCGGATGACGCGGTGAACCTGCAGAGCGGCTCCCTCAAAGCCTATATCGATTTACGGGATGGCTCCACGCAGGGCAATGTGGGCATCCCCTATGCGATTGCCCAACTTAACGAACTGGCCCGCGGAATCGCCCAAGAGATAAATGAGGTTCACCGGGAAGGCTATACGCTGCCGTTTCAGGAGGCGGATTCCCTGGGGACAGCAGGGACCGTTCGCCGATATCCTACAACGGAGGA
Organism: Candidatus Pelethousia sp.; assembly: GCA_034933245.1. Taxonomy (GTDB): domain Bacteria; phylum Bacillota; class Clostridia; order Christensenellales; family CAG-138; genus Pelethousia. Next base: position 33,096 of record JAYFNX010000012.1, on the reverse strand, counting down.
TATCGCCAACGGCGGTACGGCGGTGACGATGGGCATAAACGCTGCAACCATGCCGGATGGAACCGAGTATTACCCTTCCGTGCAGGGCATCTACTTTTTTGAGGTGGGTATCGACGGGGACTACAGCAAAATCACCGCAGGAAATCTTAGCGTGGCCAGCGAGATTCAAAACAATGTGTACCTCATCGCCGCATCGGACGAACGTTTGACCGTATCCGACGAGCTCAATGACGACGGAAGCCTGAACATGCAGCGTGGGAACAACAATAACCTCAAGAAAATCACCGCCCTTTATTCCAATAAGGATGCCCTTGGGAATGCGGATAACTATGCTTCCAGGCTTAAGCTTTTGGTTACGGATATCGGCACCCAGCAGGAAAAGATCGAAACCTTGGAAAGTGCCCAACAAACCCGCATCGCTGCCATTGTGGAACAGCGAAATTCCATATCCGGCGTATCCTTAGACGAGGAAATGACCAATATGGTGCGGTTTACCCATGCATATAACGCCAACGCCCGAATCATTACCGCTATTGATGATGAACTGGACACGCTGATAAACAAAATGGGCGTTGTGGGCAGATAGGATAAACCGGGAGGAGTAAGACCATGCGCATTACCAACAATATGATGGTGAATAGCCTGCTGACCAATATGCAGACCAATCTCACCAAAATGAGCCAGTATACCTCGCAGCTTTCCAGCAACCGGAAGATCGTGCGCCTCTCCGACGACCCCGTAGGCGTATACAATGCCCTCACGGCCCGGCAGCGGCTGGCCCGGTATGAACAATACCAACGCAATCTGGTTACGGCGCGCAGTTGGGCGGAGCAATGCGAGACCAGCCTGGAGGAGATTAGCAGCAAAATGGCCGCTATCCAGGAAGAGGTGATTAATGCCTCTACCAATGTTAAAACGGCCAGCGACCGGGAGAACATTGCCGCCCTGATGAGCGAGCTGCGGGATACGGTCAAGGATGCCCTAAACACCACGGTGGGCGATCAATTTATTTTTGCCGGCTACAACACCTCCGAGCAGCCCCTTACGTTTGCAAGCGACGGCACCACAATCCTTTATAACGGGCTGGACCTGTCCAACATAAGCGATGCGGCGAATCTGGCCTCCATCCAAGCGGAGAGCGGCCAGAGCCTACAGTTGGAGGTGGGCTACGGCCTGCAAATGGATGTGACCATGACGGCCATGGACGTGGTGGGCGTGGGAGAAAATAATCTCTTCAAAATTTTAAACGATACCATTGACCTAATGAATTCCGGCCAGGAGACCAGCGAAGTGGTAGATGCGCTCAGTGGCCAACTGGGGAAGCTGAGCAAGGCCCACAATACCATTACGTCCAGCTTGGTGCGCGCAGGAGCGGTAAGCGCCCAGATCGACATTCTGGATGAGCGCTATGCGGAGGACGTGATCAACTACACCCAAATCCGTTCAAACATTGAAGATATTGATTCGGCCGAGACAATTATGGATTGGAAGATGGCCGAGGCGGTGTATAAGCAGAGCCTTTCCGCCGGAGCCAGAGCGATCCTGCCCACGCTTATGGACTTTTTGCAATAAGACCGGCAGCATCCTCCGTATGGGAAGCTGCCATTGGCCTGGGAGCACAGGCGAATCTTACCGACGGGAGGTGTTTTCTTATGCGGGTTTCCAGCCCTTTGCCCTATTTAGATATTAAGACGACCAACGCCAAGCTGGAAATTAAAAATGATCCTTTGCGGCTTAAGGTAGAACGCGAACCCGCCAGGATGCACGTTTACCGTACCCGTCCCAAGATGAAGGTGGACTGGGCGACGGTTCGAAACGAAAGCGGCCTCAGAAATCCTTCTGCACAGCGCAAATATTTGCAGAAGCTGTATCGCCAGATGGCGTTGGATGGGATATCCCGCCAATCCAAGGAATATGAGCGGATTGGCAACCTGCAGGATATTCCTTCCGGCGGGCCGGAGATCGTGGCCACGGTTGCGTTGGATTCCATGCTGCAGCCGGATATTCCTGTGCTGGATGTAGCCAGCATGCCCCGCTCCATGCCCAACGTGGAATGGGAAGAGGGAAAGCTGGAGATCGAGTGGGAATCCGCAAAGCTGGAGATGCACTGGGAAGGAAGCATACGCCCGCAGATCACCATTACGCCCCATACGGTAGAAATCCGTTTGATAAACGGTGAGACGGTCCGTGTGGGGGAGAACGAAGCGAGAACGCTGGAGCGCCAGGGCTTTGGAAAGCGGCTGGACAAGAAAATATAAAGCGCGGCTTCCACTGGCCGCATGGAGGATAAGCAGCACACATGATTATCGAAACCCGCCGGTTCGGTAGAGCAAACATCAATCCGGACCATATTATCCGCTTTGACGAGGGCTTGCTTGGCTTCGAGCAACTCAAACGCTTTGCAATCATCCTTTGCGAGGCAACGGAGCCCGTTCAATGGTTGCAGGCCGTGGATGATCCCACGGTATCCCTGCCCATCGTAAATCCCTTCTTAATCAAGCCGGATTACGAGCTGGATGTGGATGAAGGAGAATTGCAAAGTATTGGAATGCCCAGCGTGGAAGAAATTCTTATCGTAAACGCCATGGTTTTGCCCGAGCAGATCCACAACGCCACCATAAACCTTTCGGCGCCGGTTCTCATCAATTTGCGCACCAAGCAGGGGCGGCAGATCGTGATGGAATATTCCCAGGCAAACGCCATCCGCTATCCGGCTTTCGAGGCCTTGGCAGCTTACTACCAAGAGCAGGAAAAACGGAGGCAGGGGCAGAAGGAGCAGGCAGATGTTAGTATTAACCAGAAAACTTGAGGAGAGCCTGCTGCTAGGGAGCGAGATTCGCATCACCGTGCTGGGCGTCAGCGGGGATAAGGTCCGCTTGGGCATCGACGCGCCTCGTACCGTTAAAATTCTGCGGGGTGAAACGGTGGATCAGACGAAAGAAGCAAACCGCCTAGCGGCAGCTTCTGGTATGAATCTGGCGGCTATTTTTAAGGATGCCGCCCAGGCTATGGAAACCCAAAAGAAGCAACCCGAAAAAGAATAGAGAATATGGACCACAACTGCTGCGGCTAAAAGGAGGGAAAAGCATGCGCATCAACGATACGAGCTTGGAAACCTTTATCATACAACAGTATCAAAAGAGCTACAGCGAATATGAAAAATCCATCCAGCGTATCGTCAGCGGCGAGCGAAGCGCGGCGGACGATCCTGCCGGGCTGGCTATTTCCGAGAAGATGCGGGCGGAAATCAATGGGACGAACCAGGCCTCCCGCAATGTGCAGGATGCCACCAGCCTGGTGCAGACTGCGGACGGAGCGATGTCCCAGATGCACAGCATCCTCCAAAGGCTTAACACGCTGGCTAACCAGGCGGCAACAGGTACGTACACGGACGAGCAGCGAACCGCTCTGGATGAAGAATACCAGCAGCTTGTGGAAGAGATGCAGGATATCACGCGGGACACCAGCTTTAACGGCATTAGCCTCCTAAATGGGACGCTGGGCGAGGAGCATGGCGGCATCATCATCCAGACAGGGGCAAAAGAGGGCCAGACCATGACCATGTTTCTGGAGGGTATGGATTTGAGCGCCCTTGCCGCATGCGACCTGAAAACCCAGGAAGGGGCCGGCAACGCCATCGGCGTGGTGCAGGCGGGGATTGACACCCTGAGCGCGCAGCGAGCGCGGGCCGGCGCTTATCAAAACCGGCTGGAATATAAGCTTGAGAACTTGGAAAACATGGCAACCAACCTTGCGGAGGCGGAGAGCCGCATTCGCGATGTGGACATTGCCCAGGAAATGACCAATCTGGTGACGCACCAGCTTAAAATGCAGGTAGCGACAGCCATGCTTGCCCAGGTATTAAGCATGAAACGCCAGAATGTGGCGGCGCTTTTCGGAATCATGGCCCTGTAAGAAAAGTTATAGAAAATAGGTATGGCACGGTGCATTACAACATGCGCCGTGCCATATTTTTGTTTCGGCGGGGGAAAGTAATCGTTAAGCCTGCTGGCTGCGGATATGAGCGGCCACCTTAACATCTTCCCGTTTGATGTGGTTGATAAGCCAGCCCGCAAGGGCGGTATTCATCTGGCCAACCAGTATGATGGAAGGGCCCTCCTGGTCCAGCCTTTTCGAAATATCCGCTACCGTTTTCTTAAATGCTTCATGATATCGCTTGTGATTGAGCATGTCTGGATATTTATATTGCAGCTGCAGCTTTTCCTCGTCCCCAAAGTGCTTAGCTGTATAATCGGAAAGGAATTTTGCACTATCCGCAAGCTGGTTCCTGCCACGTCCTTCGGCACAAGCGGCCAAAAGTTCGTTGATGGCATTAATAAGCTGGTGATGCTGGCTGTCTATAAGAGCGTTACCCGTTTCTAAATCCTTGGTGAATTGATAGGCCATGGCGTTCTCCTTTTAGCGTTATGAAAAAAAGGGGCCGAAGCCCCTTTTTATTAATTGGTTTCGCCGTTTTACTGGAGCAGGCTGAGCACGCCCTGGGGCGCGGCATTGGCTTGGGCCAGCATGGCGGTGGAGGCCTGGGAGAGAATGTTGTTCTTGGTAAAGGAAGTCATCTCCTTGGCGATATCCACATCGCGGATACGGCTTTCGGCAGCGCTCAGGTTTTCACTGGTGTTGTCGAGGTTCGCGATCTTGTGCTCCAGACGGTTCTGCATAGCGCCCAAGGTAGCGCGCTGCTCAGACACGGTGTTGATGGCCTTCTGGGTGGCGGTGATGGCCGCACCGGCCTTGGTCTGGTCGCTGATGGAGCTGTTAGAGATGCCAAGACCCTTGGTGTTCATGGACGCCACGGAGATTTCCAGCTGCTCGCCTTCGTTTGCGCCAACCTGAATCTTCAGCGAACCCTTGCTGGTTGCAACACTGGAGGTGGAATCGCCGAGAGTTAAGGCAAACGTACCCATATCGTCGGCACCTGTCGCGCCGACAAGAAGGGTTTCCATCTCGGCGGCGGTAGCCTGCGTACCGGTGTTGGTGTAGGCAGCTTCCGTAATTGTTCCAAGGGTGGTGCCGCCTGTCGTCTGGATGACAAATTCCTGCCCGGCTGTTGCTGCGCCAGCCATGGTGGCGCTGCCCAGGATTGTAGCAGTACCTGCCGCATCCGTCGCCACCAAATCAACCTGATCGGCGCCAGTGTTCGCAGCGAGGGACAGCGTGTAACTGCCCGCGTCAAGGCCGGCATCTTCGAGCGCTGCGGTAATCGCCGCCTCGTCAAAGCTGAACGAGATGGCGCCATGGCTCCCCGGGTCAGCGGCGGCAGCCTCGGCAAGCGCGTCTACAGAACCGAGCGTACCGGTAGCCGTCATGATGGGCTTGGTAACAACGGAATTGGCGTTAGCCGCTAAGCCGGCAGCTAAGTCAACCGCGTTGACGGAGGCGTCGTTGCTGGCGGTCATCTCATAAATGCCCAAACCAGCCTCGGAAAGATCCAGCTTAAATGCCTTTCCTGCACCGAAGTCGGCGGAAACGGCATCATTCAGGTCAATAATGGTGTTGGTCTGATCGCCGGTTTCAGCATCCGTAAAGGTAATTTTGATCTTGCTGCTGGTAGCGCCGCCATCCTGCGCGATGGCATAGCTGCCGACCTGGCTGGAGAGACCCGTCTGGCCGGTAACGGTATAAGTTGCAGTGGTTGCACCGGCAAAGGTGGTACCATTGCTGAGGGTAGAGGCTACGTCAACCTTTACATTGGCGGCATCGGAGGCCAAGGAGCCGTCCAGCAGCTTCATGTTGTTGAAGGTGGTGGTATCGGCGATCTGGTCGATTTCTTCCTTAAGCTGGTTGAACTCGGCGTCGATCTGCTCGCGGTCAAAGGTCTCGTTGGTGCCGGTGGAGGCTTGGTTGGCCAGCTCGTTCATGCGCTGCAGCATGGAGTGAACTTCTTGGAGCGCGCCTTCAGCGGTCTGAATGAGGGAGACGGCGTCCTGGGAGTTCTTGGAGGCCATGTTCAGGCCCCGGATCTGGGCGCGCATCTTTTCGGAAATCGCCAAGCCGGCGGCATCGTCGCCCGCGCGGTTGATGCGGTAACCGGAAGAGAGCTTTTCAGCGGATTTGGCCACGTTGTTGTTGTTGATCGTATACATACGATGGGTGTTCATGGCCGTGATGTTGTTTTGAATACGCATGTTGATATCCTCCAGATATTCTTTAGTATTACGCGGCGTCCTGTCGCGCTTTCTCTCGTAAAACAGCACTGGTACCAAGCGCTGTTTTACGGGTCTGCTATTTATATCGTCCTTCCCGAAGCGGAATTAAGGGCCCGCGCAAGGGAAAAAGAAAAAAATCTGTATTTTTGCCCTAAATTTTACAAACGGCAGGATACTGTCACATTTCGCTTTTACCGGTTGCATTCCGACACGAATCGCGGTAAAATTTTCAATAAGTATTGTTACTATTTGGCAGCGCACAGAGGCGCCGGCAGGGCAGCTTAGGGCCTTGGCCACTCCCCATATTTATGCCTGCAAGCCAGGAAAGCTCCACCGTTCCACCCATAAGCGGCCCGGTGAGGCTGCTTGGCTTTCAAGGTAGCCGGCAGATAGGAGTACGGATACGATGGAAGAAAAAAAGCCAACGCTTGCACAGCGGGCAATAAGCTTCTGGAACAGCCTGAATAGGGCCCTCAGAATTGCGATTGCGGCTGTGCTGGGCCTTTTGTTGGTGCTTATCATATACCTTTTAGCCACGGCTGGCCGTGTGGAGTACGAGGTATTGCAAATGGGCTTAACCTCCAAGGAAGCGGCGAATGCCACGGCCATTTTGGGGGATTTAGGCATCCCTTACACGGTGGAAGGCATCAGCAGCGTGACGATTCGGGTACCCCGCGGGACCCGCTCGCAGGTGATGCTGCAGCTCCAAAGCGAAGGGTATCCCGCTTCGGATGCGGATCTGTATAAATTCTACACGGAGAACGCTTCCGGCATGGGGGTTACGGACCAGGATAAGCGGGTATATGACCGCTTTGCAACGGAACAGCGCCTTGCCTATCTGATCCGTCAGATGGAAAAGGTGCAGGATGCCGGCGTCATGGTCACCTTGCCGCAAACCAGCCAGTTTGCCCTTTCGGAGAACAACCAGAACGCCCAGGCCAGCGTGGTGCTCTCGCTGGAACCGGGTGTCACGCTGACCGATACGGAGGCCGAGGCCGTCCGTTCCCTGGTGGTAACGGCGGTAGCCGGCCTGCAGCCTGAGAACGTGACCATTACCGATACGAACCTGCACGTTTATGAGCAGCCGAATGCGGAGGGCGTCGGCGGGGTATACGTGGCGGATCAGATCGCCCTTAAACAGCAGCACCAACAACTCATTCAGGATCAGGTATATAACTTTCTGAACCCCGTGTTTGGCACGGGGAACGTGGTGGTTTCCGCCAGCGTTGATTTGGATTTTGATAAAAAGAGCATCCAGACCGTCACCTACTCGCCGCCAGGGGATGCGGACAATATGGGCATTATCGTCAGCCTTCAGCAGGCGGCGGAACGGGCCGGTGTAACGGAAATGGCGGAAGGCGTGGCCGGGTTTGATGCCAACGGTGCGGCCCCGTTTTATCCTGAAACGGTGGAGGGGGATACGGCGCCTGTCTATTCCTATTCCCAGCAGCTCAACGCGGAAGTGAACGAGGTCCGCCAGCAGATCGAAGAGGCCCAGGGTAAGGTGACGGGGCTGAGCGTATCCATTATGATCGATGCGGATGAGGGCTTGGATGAAGAGCTGGAAAACGTTCGCTCCCTGGTGGCCAACGGCTTGGGGGTGGACGCCAAGTATATTTCTATCCTGCGCACCTCCTTTAAGGTAAACGAGGATTACCAAAAAATGCTGGATGAGCAGGCAGCGGCGGATGCGGCCCTTGCCGATGCGGACGGCGCGGTGAAACGGCAAGCCTTCGCTGTGGCGGCCGGCGTGGTGACGCTGGCGCTTCTGGTCGCCCTGATTATTCTGGCCGTAAGTTCGCGCAGGCGGCGGCTGGGCTATGAAGCCGAGTTGGCCCGCATTGAGGAGGCCAGGGAGGCGGAAGTCCGGCAGGCGCTGGAAGAGGCCACCTTGCGCGAACGGATAGGCGAGCCGGACGATTCGGCTTCCTTATCCCGTCTGAAGGATATCCAGAAGATGGCCAGCGAAAAGCCGGATGTGGTAGCCCAGTTGCTGCGCAACTGGCTAACGGATGAATACCGATAAGGGAAGGAGCCGATGAAGGGTATGTCCTATACGAGCGACCTGCTGCCCCGGCACAAGGCAGCCATTTTGATGGTTTTGCTGGGCAAGGAATATTCCTCCCAAATATATAAATATCTCTCCCAAGAAGAAATTGAGCAGCTGACCCTTTCCATCACCAATCTGGACCGGGTGGACAGCGAACTGAGCGACCGCGTTCTGGAGGAATTCCATGATATAGCCCTTGCACAAAAATATGTGACCGAGGGCGGCATGGATTACGCCAGGGATGTGCTGGTGGCCGCCGTGGGAGCCGAGCAGGCTGACTTCCTCCCTGCAGGTGCGTCCCTTTGATTTTGTGCGCAGGGCGGACAGCGCGCAGGTATTCAACTTCATTCAGAACGAGCATCCTCAAACCATTGCCTTGGTCCTCTCTTATCTGGATACGAATCGAGCTGCCCTGATCCTTGGTTCCCTGCCGCGGGAGCTCCAGGCCCAGGTCATCAAGCGTATCGCCCGGATGGGAATTGTTTCGCCGGATTATATCCGGGAGGCGGAACGGGTGCTAGAGCGCAAGTTCGGCAGCGTGGGCTACACGGCCAATGTGGCCGTGGGAGGCATTGATACCATCGTGGAAATCTTAAATTCCGTAGACAGGGGTACCGAAACCTTCATCCTCAGCTCCATTGAGCAGGACGACCCAGATTTGGCGGAAGAAATTCACAACAAGCTCTTCGTTTTCGAGGATTTGATCAAGCTCACGGATGTCGCCCTCCAAAAGGTGCTCAAGGAAGTGGACAACGATGTGCTAACCATTGCCCTCAAGAACGCTTCGGAGCAGATAAACATCAAGATATTCAAGAACATTTCCAAACGTCTCCAGGAGACCATCGCGGAGAATATGAAGTTTATGGGCCCCGTACGGGTGCGGGATGTGGAGGCGGCCCAGCAGAAGATCGTAAACGTGGTGCGGCGGCTTGAGGACGCCGGGATTATCGACGTGGCGCGGGGAGGCCGAGAGGATGAACTCATCACCTGATGCGGGCAAGGTTCTCCTGCCTACTTTTGAAGAGATGATGTGCTTGGTGGACGGGCCTACGCGCCAAGGTGAAGAGCCGCAGGATGAACCGGCGGCGCAAGAGGGCGCCGCGGATTCGGAAAAGGCGGGGGAAACACCAGCCCCGTGCGAGGGTAAGAAGGGGGCCAAGCCGGAGGACAAGCTGGCGCAGGCGGAGGCCCTTTGCGAGGAGATGCGCCGCAAGGCGGCCGAAGAAGCGCGGCAAATCTTAGAAGAAGCCCGAAAGGACGCAGCAGATATTGCTCGGCAAACAAAAGAACAGGAGCAGGCCCGGGCCCGCACCGAACAGGAAAGGGAGATGAGCCGGCTGCGCACGTCCGTTTTGGATGCTGCGAAGGCTCTTAAAAACAGCCGGGACGCCTTATATACCGCCTTGGAGCCTTACCTTCTGGATACGGCCATCCGCATAGCCGAAGGCATTCTCAAATATGAGCTTGCGGAGAAGAATCAGGCTTTTTTATCCATTGTGCATAACGTGTTAAGCCAAGCTGCCGCAGGCCAAGCGGCGGTGTTGCATCTTCATCCGTCCCGCTTTGCGGAGCTGGCCGGAAGCGAGGCGGAGCCGGGATTCCTTGCCGAAATGGCGGAACGGGGCGTAACCGTGCAGCAGGATCCGGAGTTGGATGAGCTGGACTGCCTGGTTACGACCAATAGGGGATCCATCCGGGGTGGCGTGACCAGCCAATTGGCCCGCATTCGCAGTGCGGCGGGCGGTCAGCATGACAGGGGCGTAAACCCATGACGGAGCACGAACAAAACCGCATAAAAACCTATTTCCAGGCGCTAAACCGCCGCCTGGCGGAAACGGACAGCCTGGAATACAGCGGCGCCGCCGCCCGGATCATAGGCATGACGGTAGAGGCGGAAGGACCGGCTTCCAGCATTGGGGATTTGTGCCGGATTTACCAAACCCGCGGAAACGGCTATGTACTGGCCGAGGTGGAGGGCTTTAAGGAAAACAAGGTGCTCCTTATGCCATTGGGCCCCCTTACAGGGCTAAGCCCCGGCGATCGAATCATATCCACAGGAACCTGCCTGCAGGTGGGCGTATGCGAAGGGCTGCAGGGCCGCATTTTAGGCGCCCTGGGCACCCCCATAGATGGCGGGGACGCGCTTGCGCCGGAAACATTCTATCCCTTGGATAATGATCCCCCCGGCCCCCTCAGACGGGCCCGCATACACGATGTGCTACCCATGGGCGTGCGGGCCATCGACGGGCTGCTTACGATTGGCATAGGGCAGCGTATGGGTATTTTTGCGGGTTCGGGGGTAGGCAAAAGCACCCTTCTGGGCATGATAGCCCGCAATGCCAAGGCGGATATCAACGTGATCGTCCTGGTGGGAGAGCGCGGGCGCGAGGTAAAGGATTTTGTCGAGAAGGATTTAAAGGAGGAAGGGCTGAAAAAATCCGTGCTGGTGGTGGCAACATCGGATCAGCCCGCCCTGCTTCGGCTTAAATCCGCCATGGTGGGCACCTCCATTGCGGAATACTTTCGGGATAAAGGCAAAAAAGTGCTGTTGCTCATGGATAGCCTTACGCGTTTTGCCATGGCCCAGCGGGAAATTGGCATGGCCATCGGCGAACCCCCGGTGGCGCGGGGCTTCACTCCCTCCGTATATGCCATGCTGCCCCGGCTGCTGGAGCGGAGCGGCACCAGCGATAAGGGCTCCATCACCGCCATCTATACGGTTTTGGTGGAGGGCGATGATATGAACGAGCCTATTTCGGATACGGTACGGGGTATTTTGGACGGGCATATGGTGCTTAGCCGCAAGCTTGCCAACAGCAACCACTATCCTCCCATTGATGTGCTGCAGAGCGTCAGCCGCTTAATGCGGGAGATCGTATCCCCGGAGCATGCAGAGATGGCTGATAAAATACGCAACCATATGGCCACTTACCGGGATGCGCAGGATTTAATCAGCATTGGCGCCTATAAACCCGGTTCAAACCCCACGATAGACCAAGCCGTACGCCTGCGCCAACCCATTGCGGATTTTCTTATCCAGCGGATGGACGAGGCGGGCGGCATGGAGATTGCGCTGGAACGGATGCGTAAGCTTTTAGGGTGATCCGCGCAGAGCGACGGCAAAACGGCGATAAGAGGTACGCATGAAGAAATTTGTTTTTACAAACGAAAAGTACCAGGAGCTCAAAGAAAAGGAAGACGAGCGCCTAAAGCTGAATATGAAAAATGTCGATAAAGAAATAGATATGGCAGCGGCCGCTTTGCATGCGCTGGATGAAAAATTTAACTCCGAGCGAAGCGTATTCGAGAGTGCCTGCAAGCATGGCGTGGCTGCCGGAGAACTGGCTTCCTACCAAGGCTATTTCGAATTTTTACAGGATCGGCGCAAAGACGCTACGCGGGAGATGGAGGCGCTATTGGACCGCAAACGTACGCTCACCGAGGCGCTTTTGCGCGTGAACAACGAACTGCGCGTGCTGGAAGAAATGCGGCAGGAGCAATATCAGGCATACTGCAAGGAAGTTGCCGCCGAGGAGGCTAAGGAACTGGATACCCATATGGCCTTCACCATAATCGAAAGGGCGGTGTAAAGCTTGGAGAAAAGCAGAAAAGCAGCAAACGCCTCCCTTGCGCTGGCTGCGGCACCGAAAAAGAAAACCTCCGGCAAGATCATTCTAACCTTGATTCTGGTTTTGTTGGTGGTTGGCCTGCTGGCAGGGGTGACGGTGTGCTATCTGTTTGATTATTTAAGCCTGCGTACCGGCATCGTTTCTTTTTTCATCAACCAGGACGAGCAATATCGGACCCGTTTGGCGGAACTGGATCAAAGGGAGGTCGATTTGTCTCAGCGGGAGGCCGCTTTGGATGAAACAGCGGCCAAGCAGGAGCAAACGGACAAAAAACAGCAGCGGGAACAGGAACGGTTGGAGACCTTTAAGGCGGAACTTGAAACAAAGGAAAAGGACTTAAACACCCGCATTACCGCTTTTGATAACGGGGTAGCAGAGTACGACAAAGTGGTGCAAACCGTGGCGGCCATGGATGCAAAAAGCGCGGCGGCCATGTTGGAAACTCTCTGGCCCGTGGAGGATACCGCCAAGCTTCTTAATGCCATGATTCCTAAAAAGGCTGCCGCCATTTTGGAAAAAATGACGACCGCGGGGGCTAAGACCATCACCGAGAAAATGATTTTATTGAGCCAATAACGGCGGCTATGCCGTTTGGCGGGCAGGGAGGCCCGGTAAATTCCATCTTAGAAGCAAAAGGAGGAGAGGCTAATTTTAACAATGCAAACGGTACAGCCGCTCAGCGCCCGCCCGGCGCAATCCGCCCCCCAGACGGACAAGGGGGAGCAGGCGACTCCGGCAAGCGACCTTTCGTCTTTCCGTTCCACCATGGAGAAGGCAGAGCGGAAGGCTACGGCGCCCGAGGAACCCAAACAGGGCGGGGAAGCGATATCTATTCCGGAAGCTGGAATGGAAGCAGGCAACGCGCTGGCTTTGGCAACCATGCCCGAAGCTGCGGCCCTGCAGGGGGAAGGAGAGGGAATAGACGCCCTTTTGCCCCTGATGCAGGCAGAAGAAAAACAGCCGGGGGAGGACGTCCCGGCGGAGAATGAGGCCCAAATGGCCATTTTGGCCGCGCTTTTTATGCAGAGCGCAGGCGAACCCCAGGCGGAACCGCCTGTAGAGATGGAGATGGAGCAGCAAGCCCCACAAGAGCAGCAGGCCATCCCCGTCCAAACGATTCAACTGCCCATCCAAACGGCAGAAACGCAATGGCAACCGGCGGCCGTTTCCCAGGAGGGGGAACGGGAGCTTCCCAAGACGGAGAAGCCCATCGCCCAGGCTGCTGTTTTACCTGAACAGGAAAACATCCTTCCCCGGGAGGCCCCTGCGCCCGCGGCCACGATGGCCCAGACGACGCAGCAGCAGCCCGAGGAGCGTAATACGAACGAATTGCCTTTGGCGACACCTGAAAACAGGCGGGAAACGCCGGCTTTGGAGTTGAGCCCGATGGCAGAAATACCCCAGCATCCCGTAGCGGATATTACGGCCCCCGGCGGCGAGGATCTGCCTGCCCCGGCAGCGAGGCAAGCCTTGACGGACAGCCTGTTTGAGCAGGTGCAAACCGCTGTGAGCACGGGTAAAGAGGAGCTGTTCGTGCAGCTTAAACCCGAATCTTTGGGCGGGTTGGTAATTCATCTTTCCATGACGGAGGAGGGCCTAAAGGCCCAGGTTCGCACCAGCAGCGAGAATGTGCAGAATCTGGTAACGGGGCAAATCGCCCAGTTGGAGGATGCCTTGCGGGCACGGGATATCCCTGTGGTGCAGATGGATGTCATTTACGACCAAAGCGCGGGAAGCGGTTTCCTTAACCAGCAACGACATGCCTGGCAAGAGAGCGGCGGTTGGGGCAAGGGAACCCATATAGCTCCCCTTGAGGAGACGGCAGGCCTGTATGAGGCGGCGCTTGCGACTGCTCCTTCGGAGGAGATCGGTGAGGCGGGCGTGGTTTACAGCGCCTGATTCCCTAGGAAACTACAGAAAGGTTTAAGCATATGGCTATTGATACTGTCAATTCCGCGAGTACAACAGGCATCCGTACTCTGGAGCAAACGCGGAAGGTGGATAACGAACTGGGGAAAGATTCGTTCCTCCAGATCCTGGCGGCCCAAATGGCGAACCAAGATCCCCTCTCTCCCACCAGCGACACGGAATTTATCGCGCAGATGGCGCAATTCTCCGCGCTGGAGCAGATGCAGAACATGAATTCCGCTATGCAGACCCAAATGGCTTACAGCTATTTAGGGAAGGAGATTACTTCCAACTATGCGGTAGATGGCGAAGGCAACCTTTACCAGCAGGATGTTTATGGCCAGGTGGTAGCCATGGTCAAACTTAACGGCACGGACTATTTGCAGGTGCAGGATTATACCACCGGCAATCTCTTCCTTGTGCCGCCGGATCAGGTTACCTCTACCATGAACAATACAACCCTTGAGCAGCGCCTTTCCTCTCTTGTGACTCTGTTGGGCCAAGTGGTGACCAACACCACGCCCGCAGAAGATACACCCGCGGAGGACGAGACGGATCAGGTGGAAAGCGCGGCTTCCGCCGGGCAGGCGGACGGCCAGACCACCGGCGAAGCCACCGAGGCATAAGGACGGCCAAAATAGAAAGCTGCAAGAAGATCGGAGGAATAACGCGATATGATGCGTTCTTTGTTTTCCGGCGTGACGGGGCTTCGCAGCCACCAGACGCGCATGGATGTTATCGGCAACAACATCGCCAACGTGAACACCGTTGGTTACAAGAAAAGCACCGTAACTTTTAAAGATCTATACAGCGAGACCATCAGCGCAGCCGCCGCGGCCAGCGGCGCGGGCGCGGGAACCACCGGCGGCGTTAATCCCAAGCAGATCGGCCTGGGCGCGGCGGTAAACAGCATATCCGTGGTCCATACCCCCGGTTCCGCCCAATATACGGGCAACGGCATGGATGTGGCGATTTCGGGAGACGGGTACTTTGTGGTGCAGACTCCCACGGGCAATATGTACACCCGGGCCGGCAATTTCTATACCGACCAGGCGGGCAATTTGGTAACGGCGGACGGTTACTATGTGCAGACCGTGCTGCCAAGCACGAGCGCTGTGATGCAGTACAGCCTCAACAATGTGCTTTCTGACACCATGAAAAACCAGATCGGCGGGATTACCGCGCCTTCGGGCGGCGTGATTCAGAGCGGAAACGTAACGGCGGATCTGGAAAACACCATAGGCAAAACGTATCACTTCCGCTTTACGGAGGATGCCAAGGCCCCATGGACCGCCACCATGAATGCTTCCAACTTTATGCCCAAGGGCAATGGGGACGTGGCGGTAACCAGTTCAGGCTGGTCCAATACGAACCTGCAGGCCGCCGTGGAGGCTGCTGCCCAGGCCAACCCGAACACGGCCAAGGAAGGCTCTCTCAAGATGTCCTTCGTACAGGACGGCACCGACATTCACCTCATGGTGGGTTCTTTGAACCTTGGCACCGCCAGCATTGCCTCCATTGACGCCGGCGATTCCGCCACGCTAAACTTCGGCAGTTTTTCCCTGGATGTAACCAACAGCAACACCACGGACGCCATAGACACCAAGGCCATTGCGGACGCCCTGAAAACCAGCGATATGCCCGACATATCTCTTGTGCAGAACGGCACCTGGGAAATGGTGGATAACGACGGCACGGTGGTTGACAAGGTGATTATGAGCACGACGGCGGCATCGGGGGGCGGCTTGCAGGGCAACTTTAAAATTACCACCACGGAGTTTGGCAACTTCTCGCTTTCCATCGCCAACAGCGAGGTACTCGCCAACAATTCCGTGCTCAGCCAAAGGCTGGCGGACAGCTACTTTTCTTTGGATGTGGACTCCGAGTGGGGCGTGGAGTATTCCAGCCCCGGCGCGGTGCTTGAAGGCGCTCTGCAGACCATGAAGATCGATTTCGACATGTATTCGGACTTAGCTATCGATTCCAAGGGCGCTATCGTGGCCCAGCTCAAACAGGATCAGCAGATTACCGTAGACGGACAGACCATCAAGATGGTGGCTGGCGACAAAGTCGTCCTGGGGTATATCGCGCTGGCGAACTTTAACAACCCTGCGGGCCTTGAAAAGATGGGCGATAATCTATATGCCGCTTCCGCCAACTCCGGCACGCCCGCCTTCAACATGCCCGGCACCGGAAGCGCGGGCCAGCTCTCTCCTTCCAACCTGGAGATGAGCAATGTGGACCTTTCCGAGGAGATCGTAAACATGATCATCACCCAGCGGGGATTTCAGGCCAATTCCCGCATTATTACCACAACGGACACCATGCTGGAGGAATTGGTAAACCTCAAGCGATAAATTTTTAAACAGCAAAAAGTCGGTCTTGTTCCCCGGGCCATAGAGCCCGGGGCCGGGGCCGGAGGGAGGTATGGCATGATCCTGGTACATTCCATGCAAGGGGAAGAGATGTATATTAACCCCAATATGATCGAAATGATACGCGCCACCCCGGATACGGTTCTGTTCCTTAGCACCAACAAGCGCATTCTGGTGAAGGATACACCGCAAGAGCTGGTGGACCGCATTGTTGCTTACCGCAAGCGGATTTTTAACCAGAGGATGGACCCGAAGAATCTGATAACCGCCCTGGCAGATGGGGATATGGACGAGTAAAGCGAGGCTGCGTACGTGGGAATTTCGACAATTTTAGGCATTGTAGGCGGTTTTGCCTGCATTATCATAGGCATTTTGCTCAACGGAAGGATTACGGATTTTTTGGATCCGGCCTCCATTTTCATTACCTTGGGCGGCACGATTTGCGCGTTGATCGTTTCTTATCCGATCCCGCAGCTGCTGGATACCCTCAAGAGCCTTAAATTTGCTTTTAAGGGACAGAAGGAAGATCCGGCCCGGAAGATCCAGCTTATCATCGATCTGGCCAATACAGCCCGCAAAGAGGGCCTGTTGGCCCTGGAAAACATGCTGGAGGATATACCGGACCCTTTCCTTCGCAAAGGAATTATGCTAATTGTGGATGGCTCCAACTCGGAATTGGTAAAAAGCGTGATGGAGACCGAACTTTATTATATTCAAGAGCGGCATAACCGCTGCATTTCCGTTCTCAATGCAGGCGCGGGCTATGCGCCCGCTTTCGGAATGGCGGGTACCCTCATCGGCCTTATCGCCATGCTGGTGAGCCTGGAGGACGCCTCAAAGCTGGGGCCCTCCATGTCCGTAGCCTTGGTGACTACGTTTTACGGCGTGCTTATCGCGAATTTTTTCTTTTCGCCATTGTCGCGCAACCTCAAGACCCTCAGCGCCCAGGAGCAGATGATCGACGAAATGATGCTCGAAGGGATTCTTTCCATTCAGGATGGTGAAAATCCCCGCATGATCCGGGATAAGCTGGAGGCCTTTGTGTCCGGGCGGGAGATTGCCGTGCTGGATGCCCGCATAGAGCAAGCCAAGCAGACAGCCTCCGCGGAGCGGCAGGAGTGATGCGCTACGAACAAGAAAGGAGGCGAGTAGCATGAGCAAACGGCGGCCGCCAAACGAGGACGAGGGCGGTTATAGCTGGATGGACACCTATGGTGATATGGTGACCTTGCTGCTGACTTTCTTCGTTCTGCTGTTTGCCTTTTCCAGCGTGGATAACGCCAAGTGGAATGTTTTGGTGGAGGCTTTTACCGGGGCTCCGCCCTTAAGGAGCATCGCGGCGGTGGATATGCTCACCATGCCGGATTTCACCAACGATCTGCCCCAAAGCTATTTGAACATCAACAGCACGTCCCTGACACCCGAGGAGCCTAAGCCCGACGAAGAAGAAGAGAAGGTCACGGCCAGCATCCCGCCGGAGCAGTTGCAGAATCTGGGTATCCCGCTCAATGAGCAGCAGCGGCAGTTGATGAATTCCGAAGAATATCAGAAAAACGAGACACAGTTCAGCCTGCTCTATGAACGGCTGGTGCTTTATATCCAGACAAATGGCCTGGAGAACATGCTTTTTGCCAGCCGGGATATGGAGAGCATCTATCTTCGGGTGGCTGCGGGGGTGCTTTTTGATTCGGGCAAAGCGGATCTGCTGCCGCAGGCCATGCCTATGCTGGACACGCTGGAGGATATATTCCATACGGCCGGGGATTCCGTAACCTTGGTAACCGTGGAAGGCCATACGGATAATGTGCCCATCAGCACGGCAAGGTTTCGGGATAACTGGGAGCTTTCTTCCATGCGGGCCATCAACGTGGTTCGCTATATGGTGGATAAGGGACGGCTAAGCCCGGATGTGTTCGCTTTCTCCGGTTATGGCGAATATAAACCCATTGCCACCAACGATACCGAGGAAGGCAAGCAGATGAACCGGCGGGTGGAATTCGTGTTGCGAAAGCGTGTGATTACCACGGAGGACCTGGAAGCGAAGGAAGAAACGCAAGCGGCGGAGCAAGACGTGCCTGTGGAGGGGCTGCCGGATAAGCTCCAGGAGGAAACGCCTGCGCAAACGGCGCAGGAAGGCGTTTCTCAAGCCGCTGAAACGGCCATTACGCAAGGATAGGGAAGAGGATATACGAGCATGAAAAAGCCCATTATGATTATTATCGCCGCCATCGCGGCAGCTGCTATCGGAATCGCCGCGTACTTTTGGGCGGCGCCAGATCCGGCCAAGCAGTATTATTATTCAACCGGTGACGCCTTCGTCACCAATGTGCTCAATTCTGACAGGCTGATTAAAACCGCCGTTGTGCTTGGGATCAGCCAGGATGTGGGAGACGATTTAAACGAAAAAAACGCCGTCTTGCGAGATTGTATCCTTTACGTATTGCGCAACCAATCGGAGGAACAGTATCAGCAGGGGGATCTTCAGCAAACGCTCTCGAATGCGATTGTCGAAAGGCTTAATGAAATATTCCCGCAGGAAGAGGGGGATGCTCCCCTATTTGTAAAAGCATATTTTAGCGATTTCGTAATGCAATGAAGAGCGGCGGGAGATTCGGCGAAGGGAGATGTATGATTGGCTAACGTACTCACACAAAGCGAGATAGACGCGCTGCTCAATTCCCTTTCCGTTGGCGAGGATATGAAACCGGAGCCGGAGGCGGAAACGGATCAAAGCGTTCGCATTTATGATTTCCGCACGGCGAACAAATTTTCAAAAGAGCAGATGCGTACGCTCCATACCATCAGCGAAAACTTTGCTTCCGTGCTTTCTACCAGGCTTACAGGGATGCTGCGCACCCTTTGCGAGGTCGCGGTGGTATCGGTGGAGGAGCAGACTTTTGGTGAATTCAATAACTCCATCCCCTTGCCCGCTCTCATCGCAGTCCTGAATGCCGCCCCGCTGACAGGCTCCATGATCCTGCAAATGTCTCCCGCCGTAGTTTACGGCATCATCAGCTGCCTCTTTGGAGGATTTGCGGACTATACGGATGAAAGCAAGCCCTTTTCTGAGATCGATCTGGCCATCATGCACAATGTGCTTCCGCAGTATTTAAGCATTTTGGAAGCATCTTGGCAGAAAGTGGCTGTGTTAAAAATGACGCTGGAACGCATTGAGACCAGCCCGCAGTTCACCCAGATTGCGGCGGCCAATGAGCCTGCGGCCATCATCACATTCAATGTAAAGATGGACAGCATTGAGGATATGATGGCGATATGCGTACCGCATTTTCTCATCCAGCCCCTTTCCAAACAACTGAATTCCATTGCATGGGCCTTGGGGGATCATGCTTCCGCGAAAAGGCCGCCGGATGCCCAGTTGGAGGCGCAGGTACTAGAGACAAAGGTCCATCTGCGGGCCAGGCTACAAAACAGCCGTATTACCATGCGGGAGCTTTTGCAAATGAAACCCGGGGACATCCTTTGCACAAACCACCGGATTGTGGATTTTATCCTGATGGATGTGGAAAAAATCCCCAAGTTCAAAGCGGTTCTTGGCATGAGCGATGAGAAGCGCGTAGTACAAATTGCAAAGATCGAAAAGGAGCAGGATAACATTGAGCGACAATAATATCATGTCCCAAGAACAAATTGAAGAACTGCTGCGCAATGCGGGGCAGGTTGATGATACCCCCGCTCCCCCGGCAAATTTGGATGTGGACACCTACCTTACCCAGGATGAGCAGGATGCCTTGGGGGAGATGGGAAATATTTGCATGGGAACAGCCGCTACCACCATGTATACGCTTTTGGGGAAAAAGGTGATGATCACCACCCCGTCCCTTTCCATTCATAATCGGGAGACACTTGCGGCGGAGCATCCTCTTCCGCTGGTGGTGGTGGAGGTTCAGTATACGGAAGGGATCAGCGGAAATAATCTGTTGCTGCTCAAGGAGTACGATGCGGCTCTTATTACGGACCTGCTCATGGGAGGCAACGGCAATATCGATCCGAACAACATTGTGCTGGACGAGATCAGCTTGAGCGCCATCCGGGAGGTCATGAACCAGATGGTGGGATCTTCCGCCACTTCTCTGGCTTCCATGCTGCATAAAACCATCAACATATCTACGCCCTCTTCAAGGCGGATCGTCATTTCCCAGGATAAGCTTGGAAGGGTTTTTCAGCAAGGGGATATCGTGCTTAAGATCGCCTTTAAAATGGAGATCGAGAATTTGCTCACCAGCGAGATCATGCAGATTCTGCCCATTGAATTTTCCCGGCAGATTGCCGACGAGCTGCTGAATCCCTTGGCGGAAGATGGCGATGCTGGCCGCGATACATGGGTGGAGCCGGAAAAAACGGGAAACGTGTATACTGCGCAGCCTGCAAACTATATGCCTGAGCCCCAGACGGCAGTGCCGGAAAAGGCCATCGAACCCAAACCCGTTCAACTGCAACCTCCCCAGCAACCCGCCCAGCCGCAGCCTCCGCAGCAACCCGCCCAGCCGCAACCTCCGCAACAGATTGCGCAGCAGGCGGCTCCGCAATCTGCGGGCCAGTCCGCTGTTCCGCCCCCCTTTGCCCACCAGGAGCCCGGGCAAGGGCAACAGCCTTTCCCGCCTGGGTATTATCCCTATTCCTACCCGCCTTACGGCTACCCCGTAGCTTACCCTCCGCAAAACCAGCAGCAGATAGATCACACCGCCGCAATGGGGCGGCAGAAGCCCGGCAACACCTTAAAGACCCCTGAAAGCGTAAACGTGAAAGAGGTGGAATATCCGCAATTCACGGCGCCGGGGCCTGGAGCTGATGGCAGGATTGAAACGCAGAACCTGTGGCGGTTGCTGGATGTGCCTATGGAGGTTACGGTGGAATTAGGCCGCTGCACCAAAACCATCAAACAAGTGTTGGATATGAATGTAGGTTCCGTCGTCGTGCTGGACAAGCTGGCAGGCGAGATGGTGGAGGTATTGGTCAACGGCATCCAGGTAGCCCGTGGTGAGGTTGTGGTTATTGATGATAGTTATGGTGTGCGCATCACCGAACTCAACGCAGCAGAGCTTTCGGAGATTACAAAGAACGGCTAAGCCCCGTAAAACGCAGAACGGATAAAGAGGTAGGTGCATGGTCACAGGCAGACGAATTCGAGTTTTGGTAGTGGATGATTCCATCATGTTCCGCACGGCTATCTCCAAAGCCTTGGAGCAGGACCCGCAGATCGAGGTGGTGGGAAGCGCATTTAGCGCCCATAGCGCTCGCGATAAAATATTGGAGCTTCAACCGGATGTAATGACGTTGGATGTGGAAATGCCGGGCATGAACGGAATTGAATTTTTAAAACTCCTCATCCCCCAGCATCCCATGCCCATTATTGTAGTGAGCGCCGCGAACGGGATTGTGTTCGAGGCGTTGCAAGCCGGGGCGGTGGATTTTATTGCCAAACCCGAAGCCGGGGATATAGAGAATTTTTCCAGGGAGCTGGCCTCAAAAATTAAAATTGCTTCCATAGCCCGCTTGGTACGGCGCGTCCGCAGCGAGGCTTCGGCCGCAAACAGAGAGGCGGCTCCTGTGCCTTTGCCGCTGCAAATTCCCACTGGGGGCGGGGAGAAGAGCATGCTGGTGGCCATTGGCGCGTCCACCGGCGGCACGGAGGCCACCAGCCAGATTCTTAAGGTATTGCCTCGGGAGATGCCGGGCATTGTCATCACGCAGCATATGCCGCCGGTTTTTACACGCATGTACGCGGAGCGGCTGAACAGGGAAAGCTTACTCACGGTAAGCGAAGCCAAGGATGGTGTTTTTATTCAGCGGGGCCATGTTTACGTGGCGCCTGGAGATGCGCATTTACAGGTGGCCCGCCGGGGTTCCGAATTGGTGCTCAAAGTAGGCGGGACGGAGAAGGTAAGCGGACATTGCCCTTCTGTGGATGTTATGTTCCGGTCCGTGGGGGAGGTTATGGGAGCCCGGGCGGTGGGTATCCTGCTTACTGGGATGGGCGCAGATGGTGCAAAGGGCCTATTACGCATGAAAGAGACGGGCGCCTTCACCATTGGGCAGGATCAGCAGTCCTCCGTGGTGTACGGCATGCCCATGGAGGCTATGAAACTGGGGGCAGTGGCCCGGCAGGCATCGCTGGAGATGATTCCCAGCGTGCTACTTAACCAATTGAAGATAAACAGCCGCCTATAATGGCTTTACGGGAAGGAAAAAAGCGGATGGAAAACGCAGCGCAACTGAAAATGGTTAACGTAACGCAAACGGTGGTGGAATCCATGGTGGACGAGGTGATACGGGAGGAAGAAATGTGTACGTGTCCCCGATGCAGGCTGGATGTGATGGCCATTGCTCTGAATGCCCTTCCCCCGCAATATGCAGTTTCCGAGGAAGGAAAGACATACCAGAGATTCCGCTTGCAGGACGTACCCCAAAGCAGAATCATCGTGTATCAAGCCATTCTTAAGGCAGCGCAGACTGTGAAGCAAAGGCCCCGCCACGGGGACCATCGTTCTTTAGTATAAGCAAGCGGAACAAGCCGCTATTTTTTACAGGTAGAGAGAGCGGCGCCCGGATATTTAACGGGTGCTACGGCGAAATTTTTCGCTGGCTTTTTCATCCATTTCCGCCACGAAAACCAATACTTGCGCTACCGCTTCATAAAGAACGGGCGGGATGGCGTCCCCCACGGAAAAACGGGTAAGAAGCTCCGCCGTGGCCGCTTCTTCCACAATCGGTACTCCATGGGATTGGGCCGTTTCCAGAATTTTTTCAGCCACAGGGCCCTTCCCTGCCGCCGTAAGAATGGGGGCGGCATCTGTGGCGGGATCGTATTTAAGGGCTGCCGCATGCCGTTGTTGCTCTTTTTTATTTGCCATTTTCTGTTCCCCTATATGGATATATCCAAATTCCCAGGGCCGGAAAGCCCAAAAGCGCGCTGAAGGGTTTGCCCGGCGTTCAGCGGGGTGATGGGTGCATCGCGCAACACGACGGAAGCGCTGCGAAAACGGTAAGGCGGGGGGAAGGAGAGAGAGGCAGCCTGGGCAATACCCGTTTGCATGAAAGCGCGGGCTTGGGGACTATCCACACGGAATTGCAGGGCGATTTCGTTGCGCTCAACCCGCAGCAGCGTATCGACGGGGCCTAGATTCTGTGTTTCCAGGCAGATGGCAACGGTTACGTTGGATTCATCCACTTTGCCGGCTCCTCCGTTGCACTTGAGCACGTAGAGGCTTGCGTCCTGCTGATTTTCATGCAGGGTGATGGGAAGGGGGAGGTAGAGAAGGTTGCCGAGTTCACCGCCCATCTGGACTTGCGTTGTCAGGGCTTGGCCCAGCTCCAGCACTGGCTTGAGCCGGGCTGCTTGCTTGCCATCCTGCGCCTGCAAAACGCTGGTAAAGGCATGCAGCTTGGCCGCAAGATCGACGGCGGCTTCCTTAAGGGCTTGGCCCCGCTCAGCCGCAGGCCTTTCTAGAATGGCTGCAAACAAGCTGTGCAATCCATTCTGCTGGGCGGGCCTGGGCAAGGGAGCCGCTTGGGCCACCTCCGGATGCTCCCCCGGCTCCGGGGCAACCATCGTTTGTACGCTCTTAGTAAACGTATGCGTAACCGCCTTTGCGATCGGCTGCTGTAAGGGCTGAACGGTTTCGCCTGGGTTTTGCGGCGGGGCGTCGCGAAGGGATTCCAAAGCATGAAAAAGCAGGCTGCGCTCCGCATCGGAGGTCTCTTTCGGCAAATTCTCCATAAACTGCTCAACAAGCCCGTTAGCATCCATTTCCGGCAGGGCGGGTAACCGCGCCTGTATCTCCTGCCATACCCCGCTCTGTGCCAGCTTTGTGGACAGGGCGGGAGAAAGATCACGGGGAAGCGCACCGCGGATCGTATCCTGCACCGGGAGCGATTCCACCCGGGTCCCCACATCCACCATTTGGCGGGCGGCGTCCGCCAACACCGGGCTGGTCTGGGGATGTTGTACGGCCAGCTTTTCAACGGCCGCGGATAAATCCGCCGTTTGGAGCGGCTGCATAAGCCACTGGGAAAAAGCACGTACGGTGGATTCGTTTAAGGGCAGGGCGGATGCGGCCAGCAACAGCGCTGCATCGGCTTCCAAGGCGGGAAAACCAGCGGTGAGCTCGGCCATCCTTGCAAAGGTTTCCGGCTTGGCTGGGGCGCCCATTTGGGCCAGCGCGGAGGCGATAATTAAATTCGCCCGGCTGGGGGCTACTTGCATGCGCAGCAGGGCATATTCCTCCAAAGATGCGCCCGTTCGTATGGGTTGGCCATTTACACATAAAAGCTCCAGCCTGGGCACGCTTTGCTGCGCATCGCTTTGCCCGACCTGAAGCAGCACCACATCCCCTGGCTCAAGAGGGTCCATTGTCCGCTGGGTTGCCTTAATAAGATCCCCTTGCTGGAGGCGCAGGGTTGCTTGCCCCTGATCCGCTTCCGTAACTTCCGCTTGAATTACATCTCCCGGCGAAAAGTCCGCCAGAACTCCCTGCGAGCCGGCAACCCCTTCTTGGGGTAATATGGTATGAACAGATTGAACTTGCATGGCCGCTCCTTTCCGCCAAAACTGTTTTTATTCAGGTATGTTCTGCAAATAATATCGTAGTTTTTATTCACACGATTAATCTTTATGTCGAAAATCACGATATCGTAAATAATAAGCATTGTGACCCGCTATGTCTGTTGTAAGGCGGGAGGAAGTGAGGAGTCTATTATGGCAATCGACCCGATGATGATGGACGTACTCAAAGAGATCGGCAATATTGGCACGGGAAATGCTGCTACCGCTTTGGCCACCATGCTGGATACAAAAGTGGATATTGGCTTACCCCAGTGCGAGATGGTTCCGTTTTCAGAAATAACCCGGGGATTCTCCAGCCCGGATGAGCTCGTAGTGGGCGTGCTGGTTCAGCTCTCCGGCGATATGGACGGTTTCATCATGATGATTCTCACATTGGATGCCGCATTTGAGCTACTCTCTCTGATTACAGGCCAGGATGTGATGTGTCTTAACGAGAACTATGCAGCCGCATGCTCTGCGCTCAAGCCCATTGAAGAGATCGGCAATATTTTAATAGGCGCATATTTGTCCGCCATTTCAGGAATGACAGGCATGGCGATTATTCCATCGGTGCCGGCGTTGAGCGTGGATATGGTTATGGCGATGATGAATGTGCCGGCGGTGGTTTACGGCGAGGTGGGAGAATCGGTTTTGCATATGGAAACGCAATTCCATAACGATCTGTCCTCCATTACGGGGCGTTATTTTCTCGTGCCTACGATGGATTCCTACGATCGCCTGATGAAAGCGTTGGGCTTGTAATGAGACAGGGGCGCCGCCCTGTGCGTTAGGAAGGGAACCGGCAGCGGAATATGAGTACAATTTTAATAGGCATAGCGGAGCTGAACGTAGTAAAGGCACCGGACAAGATCAGTACACTCGGACTGGGTTCCTGTTGTGGTGTAACGCTTTATGACAAAACGAATAAGATTGGCGGGATGGTACACGTGATGCTTCCCACGGCCACCGCCGTTTCGGATAGCTCGAACAAGGCCAAATTTGCGGATAGCGGCATTTTGCTGCTATTGGAACGCGTGCAGCGCGCCGGCGCCATGCGGGCGGGGCTTACGGCAAAGTTGGCGGGTGGAGCACATATGTTCGCATCCACGTCTATGCAGAACAATCTTCTCAAGGTGGGCGAGCGTAACGTAAAGGTTTGCCGGGAAATGTTGGGCAAACTTCGCATTCCGATTCTGTCGGAGGATGTTTTGGGCACCTATGGGCGCACCATCACGTTTGATCCGGCTACTGGTATGCTACATATTAAAACCGTAGGAATGGGGGAGAAGTCCATTTAAATCCGGGGGCGGATTTAGAAAAAGAAAAGGAAAAGGTAAATAGGTAGTGATACGAGCAATGATTGTGGATGATGCGCTCTTCATGCGCAAAATATATGGGGACATGCTTTCCCGCAACCAGATTACCGTGGTTGCGGAGGCTGCGAATGGCTACGAGGCTATCGAAAGATACCGGGAAACGAAGCCGGATGTTGTCGTGCTGGATATTACCATGCCAGGCATGCAAGGGCTCGAGGCATTGGAAGAAATCATCAAGATAGATCCCGCGGCGAAAATAATCATGTCTTCCGCTATGGGGCAGGAGATTTTTGTGCAAAAGAGTATGGAGCGCGGTGCAAAAGCCTTCGTGGTCAAGCCTGTGGTTGAAGGCACGTTGATCGGCACGATCCGGTCCGTGGCGCAGGAATAACGAAGAAGGGAGGGCCGCCTTGATCGACAATACAGTCCAGTCCGCGGGATCGCGGGCCATCGCCCAATATACAGAAAGTCAGGCGGCGGGGAACTCCCAAAGCCTGTTTGCCGCCGCTTTGGAAACGGCTATGGGCCAGGGCTCTACCGTGGATCGCGCCGACATAGAAAATGCGGATGGTGAGGCCGCTGGCTCCCTCTCGCTGAAGGACCTGGCACCGCTTTTGTCCTCCGGCCTTGCGCAAGAGGGCGGGGAGCGTGTGCTTTTGTTGCTTATGGCATTGCTGGGGGCAAGCGGAGAGGGAAGCTTGCTAAGCGGCTTGAATGGCCTTGGGAATGTGGGAGACCTTTTGATGGGCGGCCTGCAGGATGGCGGGATCGGCGGGCTTTCCGGGAGCAACGTCGGCACCCAGGCCACCATGGCCGCCGCCCAATCCCTTTTTAAGGCCTATCAGAATGCGGCCCAAAGCGATGGGGAGACCCTCATCGGCGGTTCTATGGATGTTGCGGCTGCAAACCGCGGCGAGGGGAACCAAACACGCCCCGGCCGCATGGTGACAGCGGAATTGATGTCTGCTGCCGGGAACCGCAACGCCGCTTTATACCGCTCGGTGATCGACCAGTTTAATGTTGAGAACAACCCCCGTTACGCCGTGAACCAAAAAGGCACCGGGGACACCTATTGTAATATTTTCTTGTGGGACGTTACCTCCGCCATGGGCGCGGAGATTCCCCATTATACGGACAAAGACACGGGCGCTCCCACGACATCGGGCGCGGGAAACGTCGTAAGCATGAACGCCAACAGGACGTGCGATTGGCTCAATACCCGGGGAACCCAATATGGCTGGCATGAGGTAACGGCGGAACAGGCCCAAGCCTTGGCAAACCACGGCTATCCTGCGGTGGCCGTATGGAAAAACCAGGCGGGCGGCCATGGACATGTACAGGTGGTTTCCCCTTCGGAGGATGGCGCTTATGATCCGGATCGGGGCGTGGCCATCGCCCAGGCCGGCCGACTTTTGCGAAATTATACCTATATTCGGAACATCTATTCCTCCAGGATGAAGGAGGTTCAATATTTTGCCCATAAGTGATATTTTCGTGGGCGATCCTGCTTTGCAGCATTAATCCGCGGGAAAAAATGGCGATATAAATAGAAATAGGATTCGCAGATATATACGAGAAGAGCGGAAGCAAACGTGGGTTTTAGAACAAAGGAGTGTAGGATATGTCGTCGATCAATTTATATGGTTATACAACCCAAAGGATAAGCGGCCTTGCTTCCGGCATGGATACAGATACCATTGTGGAAAATCTGCTTGCGGCGGAACAGGCAAAGCTGGATAAGGTTTATCAGCAGAAAGAAAAGGCCCAATGGAAGTATGATGCGTACTCGGAGCTCAACTCCGCCGTCTCCAGCTTGCGCAGCTCATACCTAAGCGTTTTGGGCGATAACAGCTTGCTCAAGAGCAGCACCTACAACGCGTATACGGTCAACATGGAGGAAAATAGCGCGATTAAAGTGACGGGTACGACTAACGCCCTATCCTCCAGCTTCCAAGTTCTTTCTACCACCAAAGCTGCGGCGGCATCCAGAACCAGCCAGGTTGAAACACAGCAAACCGAGATAAAGGGCCTATCCGGCCAGTATCTCCGGGCGCAGGTTCAAGGCGCTATAGCGTTGGAAGAAGGGCAAACCATTTCAGAAACTACAACCATCGGCGATTTGGCAGCGCAATTTGGCCTTCAGGATGGCGAAAGCCTATCCTTTTCCATCAATGGGGAAACCTTCACCTTAGCCCAGGATACGTCTCTGGAAGCTCTGGTGGGCGAAGTGAACGCTTCTGCGGCTGCTGCCTCAATGGGAATTGATTACGCTACCGGCACGGTAGCCTTCGCTAGCAAAACCATCGGGACGGATACCAAACTGGAATTCTCCAATATCACCGGCGCCCCCTTCTCCTCGGATGGGGGGTTTGGCCTAAAAAATACGGACGTACATAAGGAGAGCATTCTTGGCAACGCCGGCGCGGAGTTGGACATTGCGAGCGCCACCTTCCAGGATCTGGCGGAGGCCACGGGCCTGGAGCTTACCGGCAACAGCTTTTCGGTAAATGGGGAGGCGTTCGACATAACAGACAAGTCCATCCAGACGGTGATGGATGAGGTTAACGCCCGTTTGGAAGGCGTGACGATGTCTTATGATGAAAACGACGGGGCCTTTGTTTTACGAAACGAGCCTGGCGCCAATGCCACGGCCTCCATCCAGGTGAGCGGCGCGCTTTTCGGCGAAGATAGCCTGTTCGGCACGGAAGAGGGAACGTATACCGATTCGGGTAGCGTGAAACGGGAGGATACCATCGCGGAGGCGGTTCGAAAGCTGGGCGAAACCGTGGAGGATGAGATAAAGGTTACGGTGAACGGAAAAGAGTTCACCTTTGATACCGCCAGCACCACCCTTTCGGACATGATGTCCACCATTAACCGGGATAAGACCGCTCAGGCCGTGTTTAGCTACAGCGAGATGACGGACTCTTTCCAAATCGCAAACGCTACGACGGGCAGCAACTCAATATTATCCTTTTCAGGGCTTGCAGTGTTTGGCCTGGCTGATGAGAGCGACATCCAAGGAACGGATGCCAAGCTGGAAGTCGTCAGCAATGGCATAACCAAAGAAATAACCCAATCCTCCAACACGTTTACGTTTGATGGCCTTGCCTTCCAAATTACCGGCACCAAGGATTTCGGAGAGGAAGGCCTCTCCGTGAATGTGGAAAGGGATTACCAGCCCACCATAGACACCATAAAAAGCTTTATTGCGGATTATAACGAGGCTGTGGGAGCCCTTACGACCAAATATTACGAAAAGAGTTACAGCAGCAGCTATCCCCCCCTTACGGAGGAACAGCGAAGCGCCATGACCGAAGAAGAGGGGGCAAAATGGGATGAGAAAGCTATGAGCGGCATCCTTCGCAACGATGCGGCCATCGGCGGCCTGATCAGCGGGCTGCGTTCCTCGCTTTTGGCTAAGGTGGGGGATACGGGGCTGTCCGCCAGCGACTTAGGCATTTCTACGGTCGCATGGAGCAGCAGCAATTGGCGTACGGAGCAGGGTAAGCTCACGCTGGATGAAGACAAGCTTCTGGCGGCGTTTAAGGAAAACCCCAATGCCGTGCAGGAAGCCCTTACAAAGATCTCTACCACGGAGAGCGGTTCCACGGATACCTCCACCAGCACGGAAAACGGCGTGACTGAAGCAAACTCCGGTTTGCTTGTGCGCATGAGCAGCCTCTTTTCCTCCTTCAATACGGCTATGCGCACACAAAATATCGTGGATACACAGGATGCCATCACAGGCTACACGGAAAAGATGGCCGATCTCATTGAAAAGATGGCGGAGAAGGAAGAGAGCTATTGGGCGAAATACAGCGCCATGGAGACTGCCCTCACCCAGTTGCAATCCCAGCAGAGTTGGCTCACAGCACAACTTGGCCTTTCCACAAGTAACTAAAACGCGGATGATTTTCTCATCAATTAAGAGGAGTGATTATAATTGTACGCAAGCAGCAATGCGGCCCTGTTGAATAAATACCAGAGCGATAGCGTAATGACGGCCAGTCCCATCGATTTGGTGATTATGCTTTACGAGGCGCTGATCAAACAGGTGAAGCTCGCAGACATTTTTATGGAGCAGGGCGATTATGAAAAGGCGAATCAACACCTGACAAAAGCACAGGATATCGTTTCAGAGCTGCTGCATAGCTTGGATTTGCGTTACAGCATCGCTTCGGATCTAATGCGGCTCTATGACTTTCTCCTCCAGGAACTGGTTCAGATCAATCTGCATAAAGAAAGGGATCGCATCCCCGGCATTCTGGAGGTCGTTGGCGGCCTTCGGTACGCATGGGTTGCGATTCGCAACGCAGGTGATGGCAGAGCCTACGCCATTGAGGAATGAAGGGCCCGGGTGAGAAGGGCGCCATGCATAGCTTGGCGCACCAAAAAGCAAATGCTTTGAGCGCCATGAAGACCATCACGGAAGAGGTGGTTTCCAGGCTTGAAAAGGGCGGCGAGGATGAAGCGCAGTTTGCGGGCATTCTTCAGTTGCTTGATAAAAGAAGTGCCTATATGGAAGCCGTGGGCCAGTTGGACAAACGCTTTGCCTTCCTTCAGGATTCGGGCTATGAGCCCCAGGCGGAAGAGACCAGGCGGATCTCGCTGGAACAGGATACGATTCGGGCCTTGCTTACGTGTATTCAAACCTTAGATGAGCAAGGCATCAGGACGTTAGAGCAGGCCAGGTGCCGTTTAATGGAAAGCATAAAGGAAGTCAAGGACGGGCGGAAGAGCATACAAGCCTATGCTCCCGTACCGGAAGAGGAGGAGGGGCGCCGGGTGGACACGCTCCGCTAAGCGGTAGCCAAGGCGATCACAGGCAGGATGAAAATACAAAAGATCAACCAGCCCCTTTCCGAAAATGCAGCCCGTACCATCCGGGATGAAGCGGTGCAGCAAAATGCCAGCACAATGCCATTTTCCAGGCATTTGAGCGAACTTTCAGAAAGCCGCTACGAAGCTTATATCACGCAGCTTATCGGCACCATTGCCGAGCAGGGGGAGCGTATGGTAAAGCGGGCGGATCTGTCGGAATTTCATCGGTACCGTGAAATGATCCGCAAGCTTTTGGATGAAACGGTGAGCAACGGTTTTGCCTTCCGGAAATATCGGAAATTCGATACCAGAGGGCGCAACAAAACCTTTGCCCTTGTTCAATGCATAAATGATAAACTGGACGAAATTCTAAAAAACCTGTTGGCGACGGAGGCCGATCACATCGCCTTGCTGAGCACTGTGGATGACATTCGGGGTATGCTGGTCGACATGCTGATGTAACAAGGGAACCTAAAGGAGAAGACTACAATGGAGACACAACCCAAGAACGACATGCAAAGAGAACAGGATACCGCGGAAGATCGCTTTTTGGTGTTTACCATAGATAAGCAAAGCTATGGTATTGAGATCCATTATATTATTGAAATTATTGAGATGCTTCCGATTACGGTGGTGCCGTTCCTGCCTGCCTGCATGAAGGGCATCATCAATCTAAGGGGCAGCATTATTCCGCTTATGGATGTTCGGCTGCGCTTCGGCTTGCCGGAGCAGGCATATACGGAGCGCACCTGCATCATTGTGCTGGATAATGATGGGGTGCAGCTCGGCTTGATTGTGGATGCCGTGCAGGAAGTGACCAACATTCCGGCGGATCTGCGCATGCCGCCACCCAACGCGCAGGCAGGCGAGAGCATTCGCTATATAAAGAACGTTGGTAATGCCGATAACCAGATACAGCTTTTGCTGGATTGCGACAGGCTCATGGCCATTCAGGGATGAGCGCATGAAAATAAGCGATGCGGATTTTATTCGCCTCCGGGATTTCATGTATCATAAATTTGGCATCAATCTGGCGCAAAAACGAATCCTAATCGAAGGCCGGCTCAGCATGACGCTGACCAAGCGGGGCTACACGGACTTTGGTCCCTATATTGACGACGTGATGCGGGATCTCACCGGCAAGGAGGTTTCCCTGCTGGTGTCCAAGCTTACGACGAATTTCACGTTTTTTCTTCGGGAGGAAGGCCACTATCATTTTCTGGCGAAGCAGGTGTTCCCATCTTGGAAAAACGATAAAATTGGCGCGAACCGAAAGATTTGGAGCGCCGCATGCTCATCCGGAGAAGAACCCTATTCTCTCGCCATGGCGATCTCCAACTTCTTTGGGATGCAGGCTGCACACATTGGAATCGACGCCTCGGATATATCCCAGAATGTGTTGGATACCGCGAAAACCGGCGTTTATGATGGAGAGCGGATATCGAAATTGCCCAAGGATTGGGTAATCAAATATTTCACCAAAAAGGGTGAGGACGAATATGAAGTCAAACCCACCCTTAAGGCGATGATTCAATATCGGTATTTTAACCTGAACGACCCCTTGCGCTGGCCGTTTCGCACGTATGATATCATATTTTGCCGCAATGTGATGATCTACTTTGATCAGGTAACGAGGCAAGCTCTCTCCAAACGGCTCTTTGATGCGCTGAAACCGGGCGGATATCTGATCGTTGGCATGTCCGAAACCTTGGTAAACTTGAAAACGGACTTTAAGTACGTACAACCGTCTGTTTATAGGCGTGAGGTATAAATTTTCGCCTTATATGTATAATTTGGAGGATTTACGATGAAGAAGATCCTGATCGTCGACGATGCAACATTTATGCGCGTCTCCATTCGCAACATCATAGCAAAGAACGGCTTTGAGGTGGCAGGTGAGGCCGAGAACGGCTTGGTTGCCGTTCAGAAATATACGGAATTGCGGCCGGATATTGTTACCATGGATATCACCATGCCGGAGATGAATGGGCTGGATGCGCTCAAGGCGATTCGCAAAATTGATCCGAATGCTACGATTATCATGGTATCTGCCCTCGGGCAGGAGTCCATGGTACGCGAAGCGGTTCTCTCCGGCGCCAAGGGCTTTGTTGTAAAGCCGTTTAAGGAAGAAACCATCACAACCGCCTTGGCAAAATTGGGTTAGCAGGATCCGGCTAAACGCGGGGAGAATGCATGCAGCCGTTCTCGCAGCCTACGATGCATATGCAGCGGGGGGGGGGGGGGGGGGGGGGGGGGGGGGGGGG
>JAYFNX010000011.1:0-73071 GCA_034933245.1 Candidatus Pelethousia sp. | reverse complement strand
TGCGCCGCCCGGCCGGGGAGATGCGTTGGTTGATGTGTTACCGTAGCCGGCGCCGCCGCCGCCAACCAGAAACGCATCGATCAGCATGTCCTTTTTCGGCGTAAACGTGCCGCTGGTCAAAAATTTCAGCCGCCAGTTCCCTTCCCCATCGTCCACAAGCGCATAATCGCCGGTATAGGTGAAGTCACTCTCCGCTATGGGGGGAATATAGCCGCTTCCGCTGCCGCCTTTGGCGGGGAAGACGCTCAGGATGGCGCTGGCCTCGGTTTCCCGGTTCTCTGCCTGTAAAAGGAACGGAATCCCCCCCGCGGGAAGGCTTGCAGTTGCGGAAACGGTAATGGTGCCTTCCCCTTGCGCTGTAATAAACAACCCCGCTGCGGCTGCCTCGTCGTATTCCGCAAGTGTGGCAGACGGAGACAGGCCCATAACGCCCGGCGCTCCTGCCGGTAAGCCGGTTACGGCGACCTCCTGGGTATACGGCGCTTCCGTGCCAACCCAACCTGCGGCCAGCAGGGTACCCGTGCGCAAAAGGGTTCCCGGCGGGATGGTCATGAGCGCCTCCATGGGCGTGCGCCCCAGCTCTGCAGAAGGGGCGTACAGCGGATTTAATGCTGTGTTCGTGTTGAGAATCATTTTGTTTCCTCCTTATTGATAATTCGGTATGGAAAAAGGACGGCTCTTTGGCCGTCCTTTCGAGACAAATGCAGGTTAACGTTTCTTCTATACTCTTATTTTACTTGGGCCGAGCCTCCATTTCCAGTGCAATCTAGCGGCAAGTTTGGCGCACGAGCGCGGCAGCTATGCCTAAGCTGCATGAGGCCGTTCGGCTGCAGGTACCATAACATAAAAGTACATATGCCATGGTTGCACAAGGCTCCCGTTCTTCTCATGGCGCTTGCTCCATCGTATCTTTCTACTCCTATCCTTTTCTCTGCTGTTCAAGCAGGTCCGCAAGGGCGCGTTTCGTACCATAATCCCACGGTAAATCGTTAATATGCCGCTCTACAGCCATGTAATACGCAGTCCAGATCCGCACACGAAGCGCCCCGTAGGCATTCGGCCCGTCGGGCGGGTTGACCACAATGCATCCCACGGACAGTACGCGTTTCCCCACATTTTTCTCCTTTCCCATGGCTGTTATTACCCTATGTTTCAGGCAGCCTGTTCTATTAGCTTTTACTTGCTTTCTCTCTTCCTTTTTTTCGTGGATCTCACCTTTGGAAATTTTTTCATAAGCAACTTTTATACGCAACGTGTCTATACATATAGCGTAGCACTTTATTCTAACCGGCGGACAGGCAGAGGAAGCAGCGTTATGAAAAAACTCATCTATTCCCGCAAGTCTCTCTTTACCGGCAAAGGGGACAGCGTAGAGAACCAAGTTCAGCTATGTCTTTCCTATGCGGCCTCCCATTTTGGAACCCCGCCGGATGGCTGCCGCATCTTTGAGGATGAGGGGTTTTCCGCAAAGGATACGGAGCGGCCCCAGTTTCAAGCCCTGCGGCAGGCGGCAAGAACGGGAGAATACGACTGTCTGATCTGTTACAGGCTGGATAGGGTAAGCCGGAGCGTATCGGATTTTTCTTCTTTCATTGGGGAATTGCAAAAGCTGGGTATCGCTTTTGTGAGCATCCGTGA
Organism: Candidatus Pelethousia sp.; assembly: GCA_034933245.1. Taxonomy (GTDB): domain Bacteria; phylum Bacillota; class Clostridia; order Christensenellales; family CAG-138; genus Pelethousia. Next base: position 71,433 of record JAYFNX010000011.1, on the reverse strand, counting down.
GCAGTTTGATACCGCTACGCCCATGGGCCGGGCTATGATGTATATCGCCTCCGTTTTTGCCCAATTGGAGCGGGAAACGCTGGCAGAGCGTGTCCGGGATAACCTGTACCAATTGGCGAAATCCGGGCGATGGCTGGGCGGCATAACGCCCTTGGGATACCGGTCCCAGGAAGTTGCTTATACGGAGAAAGGGCGGAACCGTACCCTTCGTGTTCTTGCTCCTGTGGATAAAGAATTAGCCATCGTGTCGGATCTTTATGCCCAATTTCTCGCGAGGGGCTCCCTTTCCCAGGTGGATGCCTATTGCTTGAAAATGGGGCTGAAAACCCGGGGCGGGAACAACTTTACCCGTTTTTCTTTGCGTGGCGTCCTGGAAAACCCTGTATATGCAGCAGCCGACCAAACCATGTACGATTGGCTGTTGAAAAATGGATATGAAGTGTATATGCCCCAGGATGCCTTTGATGGATCCCATGGGCTCCTGGCCTATTGCAAAACCCGGCAGGCCAAGCATATGCCCAACAAAAAACGGGCGCCCGGCGAATGGATCGTTTCCATCGGCGTTCACCCGGGCCTTATTGCAGGCGAAAGTTGGGTTTTGGCCCAGGATATTATTCAAAAAAACAAAGAAAGAGCGCCCCGTTCGCCTCGCTCGACGGATGCGCTCCTCTCCGGCCTCCTTCGCTGCGGCAACTGCGGCAGCTTCATGCGGCCCAAGGGAGGCCGCACGTTAGCGGATGGCACCAAAACCTTTTATTATTGCTGCGAGCTAAAGGAAAGGTCCAAGCAGGCTGCCTGCGCGCAGCAAAATGCACCCGGCCCTCAAAGCGACGCCGCTGTTATTAAAGCCCTTGCACAACTTGCGGGCGATAGCAACGGCTTATATGAGGTGCTGCAAAATGACATATGCATAGAAAAATCACCTTATCCGTTGCAAGTGAATTTGCAGGCGCGCATTGCAGACTATGAGGCTACTATCCAGGTGGAAACCCAAGCCTTACAGAATATTGCCCGGGCTATTTCAAAAAACAACGATGAAGCCTTGGACGCGGTCTTGCTATCTTCCTCGGCCGCCCACAGCGAGCGTATCCAAACGGCCCAAGCGGAAAGAGACCAGCTCATAGCCTCTCTGCATGCCGGCGAGGGCAGTAGGGAGCAATGCCCTATCCTAGCGGATACGCTCAAAGGAATCGAGCCCGGTTTGGCCTGCATGGATTGGCAAATAAAAAGGGCGCTGCTCCAATCGCTTGTGAAGCAGGCCCGTTGGGATGGGGATACCATTTTTCTCTCCATCAAAGAGGCAGAATCTCTCCCGTGCGCAAGTATCCTGTGGCCACAGGGTTAGGTTTGGCTTCTCTATGCATCTTGCAGCATAAGTAGCCAGAGTATTTCCCCTATCCGGTTTAAAGGTTGAGACGGCCTTGATAAGCCCTACGGTGCCGATGGAGATCAGATCATCCGCATCCCGGCGGGGTGCGCTGTACTTCTTGGCGATATGGGCCACCAGGCGCAGATTGTGTTCAATGAGCTTGCAGCGGGCCTCACAGTCCCCGTTAGACAGTCTTTCGATCAAGCACCTTTCCTCTTCCAGGGAAAGTTGTGGCGGAAAAGAGCACCCTCCGCTCACATATCCCGCAAAGAAAAACAGTTCCCGGGCCAAATTCAGGATTGCGTCCAGCATGAATACACCTCCGAAATCAGGGTGTATCAGCTTATGTCTTTTTTTCAGGGATTATGCGCAGGATATCCCCTGGCAGGAGGGGTTCCGCACAGCCGATCATAAGCCGTTCCCGAGGATGCGGCGTGCTTTTTACGGGTTCATAATCCTCATTCCATATGCCCGACACGGAAAAGGACCTCCCCAAATCGCCAGGCGATAGGATGGAAAGAACATCCCCATCCAGAAACTTATTACGCTGCTCGATATGGGCCATGTGTTTGCTCGCATCATAGGCCAGGACCACGGCGCCAATGGCCGCGTCCGTCACATAATCCGCGCTGGCAGTCGCCTGGATATTCGCCGCGGCCCCCCCCAGCGCAAACCCTGTTGTATAGGGCCGGTGGGAGGCCCTGCCAAGCTCTCCCGAAAGGATTGGCGGCAGGATATATTCCATGTCCAAGGCCCGGCTCCGGGCGTAATCGTCCAAAGCCATGCGGTAAGCGTTCACCACGGTGGCCACATATGCGATAGACTTCATACGTCCTTCAATCTTAAGGCAGTGCAGGCCAGCCTCTACCAAGGCGGGAATGTGATCGATCAGGCAAAGATCCTTGGAATTCAGCACATAGGTACCCAGCGCATCCTGCTCGATGGGATATGCACCCTCCGCGGGTCCCCTCTCTCGCAGTTCATAGGACCAGCGGCAGGGCTGGGCGCATTCGCCTCGGTTAGGGTCGCGGCCAGCAATGTAGGCGCTGAGCAAGCAGCGGCCGGAGTAGGATACGCACATGGCTCCGTGGACGAAAGCCTCATATTCCATGCCGACCGGGCCCTGCTCCCGCAGATGCCGCATTTGGGCGATGGAGAGCTCCCGCGCCAGCACAATCCGGCCGATTCCTTGCTCCTGCCAAAAAGCAGCCGCCTGCGCATTGAGGGTATTGGCCTGGGTGCTAAGGTGCAACGGCATATCCGGCAGTAAGCGCCGGGTCAGCCGCACCACACCCGGATCGTTTACAATGAGGGCGTCCGCGCCGGCCTCGGCAGCCTGGGAGAGCAGGCCCGGCAGCACCTCCAAATCCTCGTCCCGGGCAAAGGCGTTCACGGTCACGTATATGCGTTTGCCCAGGCTATGGGCCAGAGCGCAGCCTTCGGCCAGTTCCTCCTGGCTGAAGTTATCCGCAAAGTTACGCAGGCTCATGGCCTTGAGCCCCACATAGGCCGCATCAGCCCCATAGTGTAAAGCGACGCGCAGGCGCTCCGGATTTCCTGCGGGTGCCAGAAGTTCGGGCAGTCGGAAACCGCCCTGCCCGAACGCTTGCTTCTTCTCCAAAGCGCTCATTCCTGCCCCTCCGGGGTGTTTGTGGCGGCGGGGCTGGCCTGATACGCCTCTTTATTCTTCAGGAAATCATCGTAATCCTTGGAGAAAACCAGTTCCGTAGAGGTGCGGGATTTAAGGACGAAATAGAGATACCCATCCGCACGGTATTCCTCATCCGGCCAAAGGGCGGCTATGATGGCCTGCTCGCCGGCATTATCGATGGGGCCTACGGGCAAGCCGCCGTGGGTATAGGTATTATAGGGCGAATCGGACTGCATCTGTTCGCTGGTAAAATCCAACACGCCCTTGGTTTTAAAGATATATTTCAGGGGCGCGTCGCTCTCCAGCCGCATGTCCTTTTCAAGACGGTTGTGGAACACCGCCGAAACCTTGGAAAAGTCCGCCGTTTTGGCTTCTTTCTCTATCATGGAAGCCAGGGTTACCACTTCGTCCACGCTCATGCCCAGCTCCTGCGCCCTGGCTAAATATTCATCCGTAAACACATCGTTAAAGCGCAGCAGCATCTTGGTGATTATGGTCTTTTCCGATGAATCCGTATAAATCTGGTAGGTATCGGGGAAAAGATACCCTTCCAGCACATAATCCCGCTGCGCCGCATCCCCGCCGGAAAGAATGGCCGTCACAAAACCGTATTCCTTGAATTCCTCCCCGGTTTTGCAAAGCTCCAGAAATTTGCTTGTATCCGAAAGAATGCCCTCCTTCACCAGCTTCTCCGCGATGTCCGCTATCTCCATACCTTCCGGAATGGTAAACTTCGCCGTCTGCCGGGGCGGGTTTCCCATGCAAATAACATCCACAATCTGCGCAATGTCCATATTTTTACTCAGTATATAGGTGCCTGCCTGGAGCGTGCTGGCCTTGCCAGTAAAGTCCACGTAAATTTTAAACGCGGCCTTGGAACGAATCAATCCTTGCTCCCCTTCGCCGCAGGCTTCATAAAGCACCTTGGCAATGGTGGAAGCACCGCTCCCTTTTTCTATGATTACGGTAATGGGGGTGGCGTCCTCTTCATTCACCGGGTACACGTATTCTCGTAAAAGCACACGCAAGCCACCCCAAAGCACCGCCACACAGATTCCCACACTTAGCGCGCCGATGATAAACGGACGTAAGCCCTTCCATGCCTTGCGCCGTTTCACGCGCTTTCGGCGGCCCTCCAGGCGCGCTTCATCATCCATGGCATCCGCGGACCACTTTTCTTCCATCTTCTTACACCCCCTCGAAAGAGGCCGCCTGCGGCAAAGCCGCTAGGCTTCCTCCAGGATGCCCAAATCCACTTCAATGGCTTGGGCCAAAATTTTATATACATCCCCCACCATCTGATTTAGGCGGAATTCCTGCAGCAGGAAGGCGGATGCCTCCTGATTTAAAAGAAGCACCTCTCCCAGCTTTTGAAGCTGCTGCAAAAGGGCATCGTCCTTTTCCCCTCCAAGCTGGACGGCTTGGGCCCTAAGCTGAAGCTGGTGGTATTGCTTCAAGAGCCCGGCCGTCGTTTCATTGGCCGTGGCTTTTTCCTTGGCCTGCTTATAATCCTTATATTCCCGGCTTTCCGCAATTTCTTGGGCCAACTGCCTGGCCGTATCGTATACCATGGGGCGCCCCTCCTTTGCCTTATATCTCAATAATGATGGGCAGGATCATAGGCCTGCGCTTGGTTTGTTCATAGAGATAGTTCCGCAGCTCGTTGCGCATGTTGTTTTTGATGGCGCTCCATTCGCTCTTGTGGCTGGTTTCAAACTTAAGCGCGTCCTTACGCACCAGCTCCCTGGCTTCGTTTATGAGTTCCTCGCTGCTGCGCACATATACGAATCCCCGGGAGAGGATTTCCGGGCTCGCGAGAAGCGCGCCCGTCTGTCGGTTAATGGTGACCACAACGGTAAAGAGGCCGTCCTCGCTTAAAAGCTTTCTATCCCGCAGCACTACATTGCCGATATCGCCAACGCCGCTGCCATCCACCATCACGCTGCCCGCCTGTACGCTGCCGCCGATTCTGCCCCGGTTCCGGCTCAGCTCCACTACATCGCCCATTTCGGTAACGAAGATGTTGTCCTCCGGTACGCCCATCTCCCTGGCCAGTTCCGCATGCTGGTGTAAATGCCGCACTTCTCCGTGAACGGGAATGAAATACTGCGGGTTGGTCAAACGGAACATGAGCTTGAGTTCTTCCTTGCGGGCATGGCCGGAAACATGGACGTCCGCCATGCGGTTATACACAACGGATGTGCCGTTTTGATAAAGCTGGTTGATCATGCGTCCCACGCTCCGCTCGTTCCCCGGTATGCTGGAGGCGGAGATAATGACCATATCGCCCTTGCCCACGTTAAGCCTGTGAGAGGAATTGGCCATGCGGAACAGGCCGCTCATAGGCTCTCCCTGGGACCCCGTGGTAATTACGCAAACCTGGTCATCCCTGTACTTTTTGAGCTTTTCCACTCCCACCACGCTTTCCTCCGGCAAGTTGAGATACCCGAGGTCGCGGGCAATGGCTGAAATATTTTCCACGCTCCTGCCCTGGAAGCAAACCACCCGGCCATAGGCGATGGCCATATCCGCAATCTGCTGGATACGGTAAATATTGGAGGCGAACGTCGCAACGATGACCCGCCCTTTAGCCCGTTCAAAGCAGGATTCAAAGGTTTTTCCTATCTCCCGTTCGGACTGGGTGTGCCCCGTCTGTTCTACGTTGGTGCTGTCGCTTAAAAGGGCCAGCACGCCCTTTGTGCCATAATAGGCGAAGCGGCGAATATCTATGGGTTCCCCGTCAATAGGCGTATAGTCCACTTTAAAGTCGCCGGTGTGGATCACCGTGCCGATGGGCGTGTTGATAGCCAGGGCGCAGGCCCCGGCTATGGAATGGCTGGTCTTGATGAATTCCACGCCGAAGCAGCCAAGGCGAATGGTATCCCCGGGGCTCACGCAATTGAGCCGTGTGCCGGTGACCTTGGCCTCCGTCAGCTTGTGTTCGATAAGGGCAATGGTGAGCTTGGTGCCGTATACGGGCACGTCCAGCTTTTGCAGGGCAAACGGCAAGGCGCCGATGTGATCCTCATGGCCGTGGGTAATAAGAATTCCCCGCAGCTTTTCGGCGTTTTTTTCCACATACGTCATGTCCGGAATCACAAGGTCGATGCCGGGCATATCGTCATCCGGGAAGCTAAGCCCGCAATCCACCACCAGCATATCCTTGCCGTATTCAATGACGGTCATGTTTTTGCCGATTTCTCCAATCCCGCCCAGGGGAATAATTTTCAATTTTGATGCCAATGTATTGCTCTCTCTTTCTTTATCTACTTTTCAGTCAGTATCTTGTAGCCGTTTTCAACGGCATATATACGTATTGCCATTTTATTTCATTCTTTATTATACTATCTGCCTCTCCCGTTCACAAGTATGCCCCATACATAAAAAAACCAGCATGCACGGCAATATGCATGCTGTTGGGGGTGTTTTATCCGTTATCCATATCCTCCGCACGGCGGTCCGCATCGGGCCTGCCGGAGGGTCCGTTTCTTGGCTGCGGCGCGGCTTGGCGCTTATGCCGAGGCGTATACGGGCTATGATTGGAGGCAATTTCAGGTTGTCCAGGCCGGCCAGGAGGCTACAAGGAAGCTCCCGCTTCGGGCTGTGCGCCCCCGTCAGTTGCGCGGGATAAATCCAGGGCATAAAGCTCCTCCCCCACATCGTTTGTGCCTTCGAACCCGAATTTCAGTTTTTTAAGCAGCTTAATGGAAGCAAGGTTTTGGGGAAGGGTCAAGGCGCGCACCCTTCGAAAGCCTTGCTTCCGAATCCATGCGAGCATCCCGTTAACCGCTTCATATGCATAGCCTTGGCCGGCCATCATAGGGTGAATCGTATAGCCAATCCAAAGTTCGTTCCCATCTTGCTTCATATATAAATCGCCGATTAGCCGCTGCTCCGCTTTGTGGATAATAGCGATCTGCACGCCTTTATCCAGATTAAACGCTGCCAGCAGCACGCTGCAATACGCCTCCTTGCCTAAACCCTTAAACCCCTGGTATTGCATCCAAAGGGCATTATTTCTGTATTCCATAAATGCGTCTAGATCTTTTTCCTCAAATCTCCGCAGATGGCACCGTTCCGTATCAATCATTTTGCACCCCGTTTTCGCCGTGTTTTTGCATATTATATCATATTCCCGGCTATGTTTCCCTTTTTATTTCCTTATGCACAACCCGGCTTCTTTGTAGAGTAGCCCCGAAATTCTTCCTGTATTTCCCAGCAGGGATCTTTATGTTAAGGTTGAAGCGCAAGACGGACTACGATATAATGTTGGTTACGGCACGCGTAGGCGCGCATATTACCACAAGGAGAGTGCCACCCTTAATGTCCGTTTCCCCAACCCACCGTCCCACCGGCCAAATGCATCGTCCACAGCAGGTGCCCCCGCAAAAAAGGCACCGTCGTTCCCGGTTACCCCGCCTTATGAGGCTGGCTGGCCACGCACTTATTTTATTGGCCGTTCTGTTCATAGCCTCACTTGTGGCTTGGGGGCAGGTTTGCGCACTTCCAAGCGATAAAAAATTGCAGAAATATTTGAATAAAGGTACATTTTTAAACGGGATTGTCATAGATGATAAAAACGTGGCCGGTATGACCATTGCCGAAGCACGAGAGGCTCTTCTACCGCATGTAGAGGCATCCGCGGCCATCATCAACATCGGTATACGGCATGAAAACTCCCTTTGGCTTTTCACCGCGGCAGACTTAAAGGCAAAAAGTAACCTGGATACCGTTCTGGCCGAGGCCATGCTTGTGGGCCGGAGCGGCACCCGTTCTGAAAACAGAAAAGTGCTGCGCGATTTGGAAGAAAACGGGCGCAAGTTTACCGTTACCTTTACAGCAGATGAAGACGCCTTGGTTGCGCGTCTTGCAACCATCGGCCGGACTATCGATACGCTGCCCGTAGAGCCCTCCGCCGAGCCCTATGCCTTCTGGGCTTCCAGCGAGAGCAAACTTCCCTCTTTTACCTATGCGGAAGGCGTAAACGGTTATATACTGGATGAGACCACCTTGGCCAAGGAGATCCTCGCTTGCCTTAGCGCCGGCAATTATCAAGCCCAGCTTGATCCTGAATTGGTGCTTACCGAGCCTAAGACCACGCTAAATCAGATACAAGCAAATACCCAGCTGCGCGCCACCTACCAAACCGACTTTTCCAGCCGCAGCGGCCGGGAAAAGAACCGAGTAGGCAACATTCAAAAGGCCACCACCTTGTTAAACGGCGCGGTGGTGCAGCCTGGGGAGACCTTGGATTTTAACGAGTTCATCGGGCCTCGCACGGAAGCGGGCGGCTGGCCGCTGGCTCCCGGCATCGTTAATGGCGACCGGTATGAAATGCAGCCTGGCGGCGGCATTTGTCAAGTTTCCACAACGCTGTATATTTCCTTGCTGGAGGCCGGCGCCGTGCGCAGCGATGTGAAGGCCTCGGCAGAGACCGCCCTTGCCGCGCCCATCAACATTACCGAGCGCAACAAGCATTCCTGGCCCAGCGCCTATGCGGACAGAGGCTTGGATGCCACGGTATCTACCGGCGGTAAAAATCTGGTGTTTATCAACCAGATGGATACGCCCCTTTATATTTTTGCGGACTGCGACCAGGTAAACTACAAAATGACCATCTATATATACGGCCAGCCCCTTCCAGAGGGCGTGCGTTACGTGCCGGAAGGCATTACCGTGGAAGAATTGGCCCCCGGCGAAACGGAGTATACGGACAATCCCGACTGGCCCGTTGGGTATGAACAAGTTGAAGCGAAAGACAGGGTGGGCTATGTTGCGGATGTATACATAAACACCTACCAAGGCGATGAACTGGTTTCAAAAGATTTGATCTATACTGACCGGTATCGGGCCGTTGCGCAGAAAATCATCCGTGGAACAGGTGATGCTACCCTCCCGCCGCCCACCAATCCCGCAGCCCAATGATCCCTGCAAACGTTATGGGGCGCGCATATGCGCGCCTCTTTGTTTATGCCTTAACGAAATCTTATACCCATACCGGGCTTTTTCTACAGGAAGGGCCTTTCTTTGTTGCACAAAGAGTGTTATAATTAAAGCAAGATAAGAGAAGAACCATTTCCCATTCATTGTTGGCGCCGTAGCCCATTCGTTTCTAGCGAATTATTTTTTTCGAGGCTACTGTGTTCCCTGTACGCCCTGTTTGCCGTGAATACATTTTAAATAAAACCACAATCAGGAGGTCAGCTTTAGCCATGAAGTTTTCCAGCAAGATTGAAAAATGCCATCTTTCTCCAATCCGTAAATTCTATCCCTACCAGGTGGAGTACGATAAGAAGGGCATAAAGATCTATCACCTCAATATTGGGCAGCCCGATATTGAAACGCCTCCGGCCTATTTCGAGGCTATTCGCAGTTTTCAGCAGCCAGTTCTGGAATACGCACCCAGCCCCGGTATTCCGAAGATGATTGAAGCGATCAAAAAATATTATGCTCGCATCGGTATCCAATACGAAACCAACGATATTCTTGTTACCACCGGCGGCAGCGAAGCGTTGCAAATCGTCCTCAACTGCATCCTGGATGATGGCGATGAAATCCTTATCCCCGAGCCCTTCTATCCCAACTATAATACCTTTGTGAACTGCACCGGCGGTAAGATCGTGCCCATCCATACCACCCCCGAGGAAGGCTACCACTATGCCAGCCGGGAAAAGATTGAGCCCCTCATCACCAGCAAAACCCGCGCCATCATGTTCACGAACCCCGGCAACCCCACGGGCGTGGTGCTCACGCCCGAGGAAATGCGCCTGATTGCCGATATCGCCAAAGCGCATGACCTTTTCCTCATTGGCGACGAGGTGTATCGCGAGTTCGTTTATGGCGGCGAGCCCCTCCAGAGCATCGGTCAGTTCCAGGATATCACCCAGAATGCAATCATTATTGATTCCGTGTCTAAGCGCTTCAGCGCTTGCGGCGCCCGTATCGGTACGGTTATTACCAAGAACAAAGAGCTCCAGCAACAGGCATTGAAGATCTGCCAAGCCCGTCTCTCCGTGGCCACGCTGGATCAAATCGCCTCCGCCGCCCTCTACGATGTGGATCCTTCCTACTTCGATGCTGTGCGTCAGGAATACAAGAATCGCCGGGACACCATCTACCGCAAACTGCAAGAAATTCCCGGTGTGGTATGCAAGGAGCCTAAGGGCGCTTTCTATATGATGGTAAAGCTCCCCGTAGATGATACCGATAAATTCCAAACCTGGCTGCTCACCGAGTTCCAGGATAACAATGAGACCGTTATGTATGCCCCCGGCGCCGGTTTCTACGGCACCCCCGGTAAGGGAATCGACGAAGTTCGCTTCGCCTATGTGCTCAACTGCAAGGATCTAGAGCGGGCGATGGATCTGCTCAAGCTGGCTATTGAAAAGTATAATGCCCGCTAAACGGCAAACGGCCAAGGTTCGGGCTTCTTCGGAGGCGGATCGTGGTTAAAAGGAAAGGGACGGTGTGCACCGTCCCTTTCCGGTCTTTACAGCTCCCATATTCCATTTCCGCCAAACATATCCGCCGCCTGCACCGCCCAAGCTTCCGCCCCCGCGGTAATCCGCCTATCCGCCATGGGCTGAAGGTCATAAGAGAACGGGTAGAAGATTCTGTCCCGAACCTGGCCCAAGGCCAGGTACGCCAAGCCCTTTTGCTGCGGGGAAACGCTTATTTCCCGCCCTTTTCGTTCTATCTTCAATGCTGGCATGGGGTAAGCGGGTAAGTCCGCATGGTATTCCAGTCGCAGCTCGCTCATTTTAGAGAAAATGTTCGGCTCCCGCTGCGCGTGCAGCATTCGATTCCGAAGAACTAACAGGGCTACTGGTGATGGGTCCACGGCTACCCAGGTGCGCCCTAGCCGGGCGGCAACCGCCGCAGTCGTACCGCTGCCCGAAAACAGATCCATCACTAAATCGCCAGGTTGGCTGGAGGCTTTTAGGATGCGTTCTAAGAGCGCCTCCGGTTTCTGCGTGCTGTAGCCGGTCCGTTCCGGGTCCCGCTGGTGAAGATGCTCGATATCATTCCAAACATCGCCTGGATAGATCAGCGTGTCCTCATGATAAAGATACTCTTTCCCGTTGGCATGGATCGAATAGCACACCCGCCCTTGTTCATCCACCGTGCGTTTCATATGGTTTCGTCGCTGGGGGCCTCTGGGTAATCCCACCGATCGGATATCAAAATACATACGGCAGCTTTTTCGATAGAGTAGGATATTATCATGCTTGCGTGAAAAATACCGGGTGGAACGCCCGCCTGAACGGTATGACCAGATGATTTCGTTCACGAAATTCTCCGGCCCGAAAACCGCATCCAACAGCAGCCGCATATAGGCGCTCATGCGATGATCGATATGCAGATATAGGCTGCCCGTGTCCGCCAGCAATTGGTGGGATAAAGCCAGCACCTCTCTCATCATTTCCAAATAAGCTTCTCGATCAAGAACATCCGTATAGGCGGGTACTCGCAACTGTTCCGCTCCTTGGCCCAAACGAGCAGAAAAAGTATCCCCCGTTCCAAACGGGGGATCCAAATAAATGGTCTGCACCCGGCCCGTATACCCTTGCAACAGCACATCCGCCGCCTCCTGTGCCCGTGCCAAAATAAACCGTCCGCCGCCTTCCATTGTGAAAGACTCGCCCAAGCAGGCTATTCTACCCATATCCGCTTCTCCTTGCCCATACGTTCACTGCCCGATTTGATCTTTAGATTTGAAAAAACCAACGATAGGCGAAAAATTAACCTTATCTTTCCGGCTGCTATAACGTTCTATTCATTTAAAAAATTAGGAAAAAGCCCCAGCGCAGACCTCGTCGGGGTTATTTTCATTCCATATCCTACTTAAGATGGGCGTTGGATACATGCTTCTCCATGGCCACTTTCGCTTCTTCCGGATGGTGGCTTTCCAGCGCGCGAAATATCTGTTTATGCTCTTGCAGGGATTCGTTAGGCCGTTCCGGTACCGTCAGGCTGGAACGGCGGGCGCGCCGCGCATTCTGATGGAGGGACGCCAATATATGCTTGAGCATGCGGCTGTTGGTTGCGCTGTAAAGCACATCATGAAACTGCGTATCCAACCGGGCAAGTTGGGCCACATCCTTCCGCCTTGTATACATTTCCATTAGTTCCAAGGTTTCTGCCAGTTTATCCAGTTGCTCCTGCTCAATCCTTTGTGCGGCCCACCATGCCGCCTGGCCTTCCAGAAGAAGGCGGATGGTATATATGTCGTATAGGTCGTCGTCACTGATGCCTTGCACCAGCATACCTCTATTTGGAAAGCTCTGTACCAAGCCCTCCAGCTCCAGTTGCTTGAGCGCCTCTCGGATGGGCGTACGGCTTACTTCCAACTCATCGGCCAGCCTAGTTTCCACCAGGTAATCGCCAATTCCGTAGCTACCGTCCAAGATGCCATCCCGAATATGTTTGTAAACCTTTGTTGTTAGCGATTGTTTATCGCTCATGTCAAAAAACATTTTCGCGCTTTGCTCCTATGCAAATACACTGCTTGCTTATATTGTATTCTATCGGCCATCCCGATGCAACAAAAAGATGCGTATGTGGCATACTGAGAGATATCACTTGCAAAGGAAGCCCCTATGAAACGAAGTCTCATTTGCCTGTATGCCGTGTTTTTCCTTCTCATGTGCGCCTGCGCCAAAGCTTCCTTTGGCACGCTTGCCGAGGCCGAAGCCGCCGGCGCCCGCCTGGGCGAAAATATCCGCATTGACAGTATGGACGTATCCGGCTTCACGCCGTTGGAAGCCGCCGCCCGGTTGGAAGATGCACATAAGGACTCTCTTGCGGCCCAAAGCTACCGTATTTTGGCAGGAGACGAGGCGCTGGATATCCCCGCCGGCGATTTGCCCATCTCCTTCAACACGGAAGCCGTGATCCTGCAAGCGCTTTCTCTCCCCGCCTATTCGCTCAAAGATAGCGCCCGTGAGCTTTCCTGCATTCCCTCTGTGGAGTTGGAGCCTCTGCGGGCCGCCTTAAGCCGGCATACGGTTTCCTTAAACATAAACGCCCACAATGCTACCGCTACCTACGATGCGAGTGTGGAAGGCCGTTTTGTGTTCACAGAAGAAATTCCCGGCCGTATAACGGATGTGCATACCCTTGCCCAAGAAATGCAGAGCCGCATCCAATCCGGCGGCACAGAGCCCATTAAAGCCGCTTTTGTGGATTTGGCGCCCACTTACACAATCGAACAGGCCAAAGAAGACAGGCGCTTGATTGCCGAATTTTCCACCTCCTTTGCCGGGAGTACCTATGGAGTAAAGAACCGGGTTCACAACATGAAAAAAGCCGCCGCAATCATTGACGGTACCGTTCTGGAACCCGGAAAAGAATTCGATATGAACGCCGCCCTGGGCCCTCGCAATGAGGAGAATGGTTGGCGCATCGCCACGGGAATCCGGGATGGGGCCTATGTGCAGGAATATGGTGGCGGGGTATGCCAGGTTTCTACCACCCTGTACAATGCCGTTTTAATGGCTGATCTCACCGTTTCGGAGCGGTACCACCATTCCTGGCCCCTCGGTTACATCGCCGCCGGCCGGGATGCCACCATCAGCACGGGGGGACCGAACTTTTGCTTTATCAACAGCACGGATGTACCCATCGTTATTTCCGCCGAAGCCAATACAAAAGCCCGTACCATAGCCGTACGCATTTACGGCCGCGCTCTCCCGGACGGTGTAACCATTCAACTGCGTTCTAAGAAAACGGCGACCCTTGCGGACCTGGGAACGGAATATACCGTGGATCACACCTTGGCCCCGGGCGAAACCGAGGAAGTACGCAAAAGCCGCCGGGGCTGCATCGCCGTTACTTGGAAGGAATATTATAACGCCGATGGGGAGTTTCTGCGCAAAGTGCAAGTCACGGAGGATAAATATCGTTCGATCCAAGGGCTCATAAAAATTTCCGGATGATGGCAAGATGCGGCGCAGCGTAAAATCCACGCAGCGCCGCCCCAATGGTTCAAATCAACTTATTCCTCAACCGGCTCAAAGTAAGACGCCGGCGCCTTGCAGGCCGGGCAGACCGCAGGGGGCTCATCCCCCTCATGAATATACCCGCATATTTTGCAGCGAAACTTCATGGCGCACACCTCCCCATGTTATTTTTAGCCGGCCCTTTATGGGCCCCACGCTTATTCCTCGTCCAACGTTTGGTGGCTCATCTTGTAGCACAGGCAGATAAGGCTGTCTGTCATATGCAAGTTTTCCACGGGAACACCCATCTCCGCCACATCCATGGGGGCAAAATTCCATATGCCGCGAATGCCCGCAGCCTGCATTCTGTCCGCCACGTTTTGCGCCACACTGCGCCGCGCGGCAATGATGCCGATGGTGATATCATTCTCCCGGATGTACTTCTCCAACTCATCGGTATGCAGCACAGGCTTGCCATTAATGGTCTCCCCCACAAGGGTGGGCTTGATATCAAATAATGCCTCAATGCTGATTTCGTCCCGCTCAAATCCTTCAAAATTAGCCAGAGCCGTGCCGATATTGCCGGCGCCCACCACCACGGCCTTATAGGGCCGATTCAAGGCGAGGATGCTCTTAATTTCGCCCAAAAGGGTGACCACATTATAGCCATATCCCTGCTGGCCAACCCCTCCAAAACAATTGAAGTCCTGCCGTACCTGCGATGCGTTCAGGCGCATCTGCTGAGCTAACTTGCTGGAGGAAATGCGCTCTACTCCCGCCTTTTGCAGGACCAAAAGCTGCCTGTAATACTTTGGAAGCCTGCGGATGACGGCTTCGGATACCTTGCGAACCTCCATAATAACCTCCATATGTAACGCTGCCTTGACAACGCGTAAATTACCAAATCATTAAACTTTTCACAATCATTATAGCGCCCCGCCCATTTTTGCGCAATGCCTACTTTTGCAGTTTCTTATGCTTCCACTTGCACATCGGGCACAAATAGGGCCGCGTTTGTATTTTCCTGCCAGGTTCCGCTCACGGAACAGTGGGCCGCTCCCAATTCAATGTGCAACATGGCAATGCCCAGATCCACGCCGCCATAACCGAAATTACTCCCGGTCTGAATGAGTTCAATACCCTTTTCATTGGGAATGAAACGCCAGGGCTGGCGGTTTACCGCACTGGGGGCCAGCCGGGCACAGGAAAGCGCGCTCTGCTGCCAATCCGGCAGGGCCTGTAGCGCTTCCTGGGATAGACCCGTCAGCTCCTCCAAGCTCTTGCGCGGCCTACCCACATAGCTTTGCGCGGAAATACCCAAAGGCGTAACCGCCACAATCCGCTCCCCCTCCTGCAAGGGAATCAGGGTTTTCGCCATCCCTTTTTGGTAACTCGCTCCTACCCAGCAGGTGCCGATGCCCAAAGCTGTCGCCTCCAAAATAAAGGCTTCGCCAAAATAGCCAATACTTTGGTCGCTCGCATCGGGGCCGGCGATGAAAGCCGCGAAGCGGCTCGCGCCTGTAATCCTTCCATACCAAAGGAACATGGGTTTGAAAAGATTGTCGCTTTCTCCCAGTGCGATGCGCACGCCCCGGCCGCCCATCCGGGCGGCTGCCTTCGTAAGCGCGGCCATCTCCTCTTCTTCCGGCTCCGCTTTATAGCGCCGGGCTGAAAAGCGGGCCTGGGTTGCGCTGTGCCAGCGTTCCATGCTGAATGCCATGGTTATACCCCCAATAGTTTTTTGAGATATTGCCCTGTGTAGCTTTCCCTGCAGGCGGCGATCTCCTCCGGTGTGCCCGTCTTTACGATCCGCCCGCCCCGGTCGCCACCCTCGGGCCCCAGGTCGATGATGTAATCCGCCGTTTTGATTACATCCAGATTGTGCTCGATTACCAGCACCGTACTCCCGCCCGTAACCAAGCGCTGCAAAATGCCCAGCAGCCTTTCCACATCCGCCACATGGAGGCCTGTGGTCGGCTCGTCCAGCACATACATGGTGCGGCCCGTATCACGCCTTGAAAGCTCCGTAGCCAACTTAACCCGCTGCGCCTCCCCGCCGGAGAGGGTAGTGGAAGGCTGCCCCAGCCGTACATACCCCAGGCCAACGTCATAGAGAGTCTGCAGCTTCCGTTTGACCTTGGGTAAGGCCGCAAAAAATGTCAGCGCCTCCTCCACGGTCATCTCCAGCACGTCCGCGATGGATTTGCCCTTATACTTTACTTCCAGGGTTTCCCTGTTGTAGCGTTTCCCTTTGCATACCTCGCAAGGTACATAGATATCCGGAAGGAAATGCATTTCAATTTTGATGATGCCGTCCCCCCGGCAGGCTTCACACCGCCCGCCCTTCACATTAAAGCTGAAACGGCCATTGCTATACCCCCGTACTTTCGCATCCGGCGTCATGGCAAAAACCTCCCGGATCAGGTCGAACAGGCCGGTGTATGTCGCAGGATTGCTTCGGGGCGTGCGGCCGATAGGCGACTGGTTGATATCGATAATCTTATCCAGCGCCTCCAAGCCCTCCATCGCTTCATATGTGCCGGTGTTTCGCACCTTGGCCCGGTTCAGTTCCCGTAACAGGGTTTTTTTAATCACCTCGTTTACAAGGCTGCTTTTGCCGCTGCCGGATACGCCGGTTATGCAAGTGAACACGCCCAGGGGAATATCCACATCCACGCTTTTCAGGTTGTTTGCTCTGGCCCCTTTTACCCGCAAAAAACGTTCGCTAAGCCGCCGCTCCGCAGGAACGGGGATGCTCCTGCGGCCGGATAGGAACTGGCCGGTAATGGAATTTTCGCTGGCCATAATTTCTGCGGGCGTTCCCTGCGCCACAATCTTTCCGCCGTGCTCCCCGGCTCCAGGGCCGATATCCACAATATAATCCGCACTGAGCATGGTCTCTTCATCATGCTCCACCACGATCAGGGTATTTCCCAGATCCCGCATGCCTTTTAGGCTGTTAAGCAGACGGGCGTTATCCCGCTGATGGAGGCCGATGCTTGGCTCGTCCAGAATATATAAAACGCCCACAAGGCCTGAGCCGATCTGGGTTGCCAGGCGGATGCGCTGGGCCTCGCCTCCCGAAAGGGTGGCGGCCCCCCTGGAAAGAGTCAGATAGTCCAACCCCACATCCACCAAAAACCCCAGGCGCGCCTTTAATTCCTTGAAAATTTGCGCGGCGATGAGCTGCTCTGTCTCACTTAGTTCCAGCCCATCGATAAATTCCCGGGCCTTAAGAACCGTCCTATCGCTCAGCTCCGCGATGGAGAGCCCTCCCACCGTTACGGCAAGACTTTCGGGTTTTAGGCGTTTCCCTTGGCAGGCGGGGCAGAGCACGCTGGCCATATAGCCCTCCATCTCCTGCTTCATGGCTTCGGATTGGGTTTCCCTGTAGCGCCGTTCCAGGTTTGGAATAATGCCTTCGAAGGCAGCGTCAAAAGTTCCCGCACCGAATTCTTTTTGATAAGCGATATGCAGCTTATCATTGCCTGTACCATGAAGAATGGCCGTGCGGGCTTTTTCGGGAAGCTCCCGAAAGGGCGTATCCAAAGAAAAGCCGTATCGCTCCGCCATCGCGCTAAAGTACATGCCCGCGATGCTGTTCGGGGCACTGCTTTGCCAACCGGTCACGCTGATAGCACCCTGGCGCAGGCTCAGCCCGGGGTTTGGCACAACCAAAGTCTCGTCCATTTCCATAAGCATGCCCAAACCGCCGCAGCGCGGGCAGGCGCCAAAAGGATTGTTAAATGAAAACATCCGGGGGGCGAGCTCTTCAATGCTCACGCCGCAGTCCGGGCAGGCGTAATTTTGGGAGAAGAGAAGTTCTTCCTTTCCCACCACATCCACTTTTGCCAGCCCCCCGCCAAAGGCGAAGGCTGTTTCCAGGGATTCGCTAAGCCGCCCTTCCACCCCGGGCTTGATGGATAGCCGATCCACCACCACATCGATGGTGTGCTTAATGTTCTTCTCCAGCTTGGGTACATCGTTGATATCGTAAACCTCGCCGTCCACGCGAACGCGCACATAGCCGTCCTTGCGGATCTGTTCCAGGAGCTTCCCGTGCTCCCCTTTCCGGGCGCGCACGGCGGGGGCAATGATCTGCATGCGCCCTTCCCCCATGGCCATCACTTGGTCCACCACCTGGTCGATTGTTTGGCGAGCAATGGGCTTGCCGCATTTGGGGCAGTGCGGTTTTCCCACGCGAGCATAGAGCAGGCGCAGGTAATCATGAATCTCCGTAACCGTGCCCACGGTGGAGCGGGGATTGTTGGAGGTGCTCTTCTGATCGATACTAATTGCCGGAGAAAGCCCCTCGATGTAGTCCACATCGGGCTTTTCCATCTGGCCCAAAAATTGGCGGGCATAAGAGGAGAGGGATTCCACATACCGTCGCTGACCCTCGGCATAGATGGTATCAAAGGCCAAGGAAGATTTCCCACTGCCCGAAAGCCCCGTAAACACGATAAATTTATTGCGAGGCAGCGTAAGGTCGATATTCTTTAGGTTATGTTCTCTGGCGCCCTGTATGCGCAGTTGTTCTTTCATATAGCTCCTATTGCCTTATTTATGTTCCCTGTCATTTACGGGTGCGCCCTCTGGCCGGTTTTTTGCTGCCGGGCATGCCGGGCGCAATTTTCTTATGCTGTGCCTGCTCAGTTAGGGCAAAAAGCTGATCCCGCAGCTTAGCCGCAGTCTCAAAATCCAGTTCCGCCGCCGCCTGGCGCATCTGCTGCTGCAAAAGCTCCACCTTGGCAGCTTTGTCGGCTTCGGGCAGGTTTTCCGCCTTGGGCCGGCTGCTGATTTCCAAAATGCCGTGTACGGCCTTCACAATGCTCTGCGGAATAATGCCATGGGCGGTATTAAAGGCCGTTTGCTTTTCCCGGCGGCGTTCCGTCTCGTCAAGAGCCGTGCGCATGCTTGGCGTCATCGCATCCGCATACATGATAACCCGGCCCTCGGCATTGCGGGCCGCCCTGCCGATGGTCTGAATCAACGAGGTTGCGGAGCGCAGGAAGCCCTCTTTGTCCGCATCCAAGATGGCGACAAGGCCTACCTCCGGCAGGTCCAGCCCTTCCCGGAGCAGGTTGATTCCCACCAACACATCAAACTCGCCTAAGCGCAGATCCCGGATGATCTCCATCCGTTCGATGGTCTCAATGTCGCTGTGCATATAGCGGACGCGTATGCCCATACCGTCCAAATATTCCGTGAGGCTTTCGGCCATACGCTTGGTAAGGGTGGTCACCAACGTACGGAACCCCCGGGCCGTTTGTTTGTGAATTTCAGAGAGCAGGTCGTCCACCTGTCCCTCCACAGGCCGCACCTCTACGGGCGGGTCTACCAGGCCCGTGGGTCGAATAATTTGCTCGGCCACTTGTGAAGCAAGGCCCAGCTCGTAATCCGCAGGCGTTGCAGATACGCAAATGAGCTGGTTGATCCGCTGGGTAAATTCCTCAAACTTCAAAGGCCTGTTATCGAACGCGCTGGGAATTCGGAACCCATATTCCACCAGCTCGGTTTTTCGGGACAGATCTCCGTGGTACATGGCCCGTATCTGGGGAATGGTTACATGGCTCTCGTCGATCATCAGTAGAAAATCCTTAGGGAAGTAATCCAGCAGGGTAAAGGGAGGCTGCCCCGGCTTGCGGCCGTCGAAATAGCGGGAGTAGTTTTCAATTCCCTGGCAATAGCCGATTTCCCGCATCATTTCCATATCATACAGGGTGCGCTGCTCCAACCGCTGGGCCTCAATCAGCTTATCCTGGGCTTTAAATTCCTCTACCCGCCGACGCATATCCCCCTCGATCTCTTCCAGCGCCGCCGTTAATTTTTCCCTGCCCGTAGCATAATGGCTGGCCGGGAATATCGCCACATGGGCCCGATCTAGCAAGATTTCTCCCGTGAGAACGTTCACCTCGCTGATGCGCTCTACCTCGTCCCCAAAAAATTCCACCCGCAGCGCCTTGTCCGACCAATTGGCCGGAAAAATATCCAGCACATCCCCTTTTGCCCGGAAGGTCCCTCGGGCAAAATCGTATTCATTGCGCTGGTATTGAATTTCTACCAAGCGGCGCATCACCTCGTCCCGGTCAATAGCCGTACCGGGGCGCAAGGAGATGGAAAGCTTCAGATACTCCTCTGGATCGCCCAGAGCATAAATGCAGCTCACAGAAGCTACGATGATCACATCCCGCCGTTCGTTGAGGGCACAGGTGGCGCTGTGGCGGAGCTTGTCTATCTCATCGTTAACGGTGGCGACCTTTTCGATGTATGTATCGGAGGCGGCGATATATGCCTCCGGCTGGTAATAGTCGTAATAACTGACAAAATACTCCACGGCGCTGTCCGGAAAGAATTCCTTAAGTTCACCGCAAAGCTGGGCGGCCAGGGTCTTGTTGTGGGCGATAACCAGCGTGGGCCGCTGCACCCGTTCAATGACTTTGGCCATGGTAAACGTTTTGCCGCTGCCGGTAACGCCTAAGAGCACCTGCAGCTTATCCCCCCTCTCCACGCCTTTGGAAAGGGCTTCGATGGCCTGGGGCTGATCCCCCTGAGGCTCAAAGGGGGAAACGACCTTAAATTCGTTCATGCGGGCTTATTCTACCTCAAAATCCACCGAAATACCGTTTTGTAGGTGCTGATGGATATATTCTTTCACCTTAACATGGGCGGGGTGGTTTGCATAGACTTCCAGCGCCGCCCGGCTTTCCAGCGTTGCGATCAAAGCCAAGTCATAGCTGCGGGCGCTTCCCAGAAAATCCGCACCCGCTTCCATGCTCACAAGGCCGGGTACCTGCCCCACCAGCCCCCGTAACATGGGGGCAATAACGGCCGCCTGGGCCCTATCCGCATATTTATGGCATACGATGTGCTTAATCATTTCTGTTTTGCTCCTTTCGCCTTCTTACTCATTTTATAGTGTATCATATTCGCTCCAAAACACAACTATCTTTGCTTGGCATTGCAGCCTTTTTCCTAAAGCTTTCCCAACCTTCCAAGAGACTCCTATCGCTTGGTATGCATAAATCATGGTACCCTATGGTTGTAACTAAGCCGCAGCCCGCGGCCATGGATAGCAGAAAGGATGTGCCAACCTTGGATATCGCCTTCATGCTTTACGCAGGCGCCATACCCATCGTGCCTCTCATCGGCGCGGAGATTTACAAACGCAGGGAAGATTCTCTGCGGCGAAACCTGTGTTATGGGATTTTTGCCCTGCAGTTGCTTGTAAGCTTCGCCAGCATCATTCTGTATCTTCGCGCATAGTATCTACCTGCTTCGGTTATGTTCGGGGCGCTTTAAGCGCCCCTTTTTACGAGGCCGGTTGTCTTTTAATCGTTGCCCGGCAAATTGCCGTATGCAAAAAAGTGGCGGATGCCACTTTTTTGCTAGGTTTAGGGATGCAGAAAGGCTTCCCTTTTGTTTCCCGGGAAATCTTCCCCGTTATTATTTGAGAAGGGGATTCGGCGGCCGTACAGCCGCGGCAGGCGCGGCAGTATCCGCTTTGGGCTTTATCACTTTTTTCCAGGCATGCATCGCAAGCGCCATGGCGATTACGCCGTAAGCAACAAACACGCGGAAATACTCGCCAAGCTGCGCGTTATTGAAGAGCTGCTTGCCCGCTTGGGGTGCCACGATAAACAGGGTGTGGAAAAGGATTACGCCCAGAATCGCCTGTTTGTTTGTGGCCTTTTGTACGCTTGCGCCGCCTACCAGAAGCGCCGCAATGGCAAACTGGCCAACCTGCGTATGCGCGCCATAGGTAGAGAAAGTACCGATGTTTTGCAAGTAAATCAGCTGGCCCCAGCAGGCGAGCATCGTAGAGAGCACCATGGCGATCACGCGGGTCCCATCCACATTGATGCCTGCCGCGTTTGCCACCGTGCGGCTCTGGCCTACGGTGCGCATGTTCTGCCCCAGCCGTGTTTTGAGCAGAATATTGTTGAACACGCACAGGCCTACGATGCACAGATAAGTCGTTACCGGAATGTTTACAGCCAGCAAAATGGTTTCAATGGCCGGAATATAGGTCAATGCATAAAGCACCACCGTAAGGCCCAGCCGAATCAAGGGCATTTGCCAGCCGCCAACCTCCTTCTTGCCAACCTTTATGCGTACAAGTTTATAGAGGTTCCACGCGGTGGAAAGCAGGGCAACGCCCGTTACCGCATCCAGAAGGCCCAGCCTGTCTGTTGAGAGGAAGGCTTCCACAGCCGGAATATAGGTGAGCCCATATACCACCACCGCGACCGCGAGGGTGATCAGCTCCTTCTTCATGCTGCCGCCCAAAGCATTATCCTTTTTCAGCAAACGGTAGACAAGCTTGATGAGCGTGATTGCAACGACCACATAGAAAGCTATCTCCAGTGCGGTGAGCATGGATACGGTATCAAGGGCATACTTGATGTTGGGCGCCAGGTCCACCGTATTTTTCACGCCCACGCCGCCCGTAATGATGAGCTGAGAGTCTCCCATGGGGATTACGCCACCAATGACATACAGGAAGAAGAGCTGGTAAAGACCGTCTGCAAAATATCCCAGCACCATGCCGGCGATCATTTCCGCTCCCTTCATCCGGTTAAAGAGCTTGCCAACCAGCAGGCCGAAAAGCAGGGCCAGCGGCGTGCCTATGAGCACGCAGAGCAGAAAACCCTCAATGCCCGTGAAGCCCCAATAGACCACCCAGAACACGGCAATCTGCGCCGCGATGGCGCCGATTACAATGCCGAAGTTCAGTCCCATGCCAGCCAGAACCGGAATGAGCAGCGCAAGTACGGTGAAGCCGTTTCGGCCAATGCGGGTAAATAGCTCTGCAGCCACGAAGGTGAGAGGATTACGGGAAGCATAGATCGCGCCCACACACAGCAGCACGAACAATACGACGACCTTGTTCTCACCGATCCAATCCCTATACGTTTTTTTCAGATCAGTCATCGCCTTTGCCTCCTTGCTTGGTCTTGGAAAGGGCATAGAGTATGATGCCGTTGGAGATGATAATGCGGATTACGTCCGAAAGGTTGCTCTCGGGCAGTAACTTGTTCGCCACCGGCAGGGCCACAGCTAGAATCCCTTGGAAAAGGAACGTTCCAATGAGCACGTGGGATATTCGCGCCCGGCTCACCGAAGCACCACCGATCAGTATCGCCGCCACACAATGGAAGCCCATCATGAGGGGCGCATTATAAAGCTGCAGGAACCCGTAACTCTGTGCATAGAGGATGATACCCACTGCGCCCAGCGCTGTAGAAATCGCCGTACCCACAATGCGCATCTTGTTTACGTTTATGCCGGTTGCCTGGGCAAACTTGGGGTTTGCGCCGGCCGCGCTCAGCGCCATGCCCACCTTGCTGCGCATAAACAGCCACATAAGCAGGCAGAAGAACAGGAAGAACAACACCGCTCCGGTGGGAAAATAGAAGCCAACGGACACAGCGTTAAGCTCTTCGGCCGCTTTGCCAAAAGCGATGCCTCGGCCGCTAATATTAATGGAGAGGGCCGTATTGCTCAGCACTTCGCCGAAGGTGGTTTTTAGGTTAATGGTATTACGCATGCCCTCGCCGCCCAGGGGCCAGATCAACTCGCCGTTTTTGAAAGGCAGGGATAGCCACATGATATTCATGAAGGCGATAACGGAGAAACCCACATAGGTAGAAACCGTCATCTCAGACCCTTTCACCTTGTTGAGCAACATGCCGTATCCCAGGCCGAAAACGGTAGCAAGGCCCGTGCCGATCAAAACGGCTGTGGCCAATGATAGCCATGGGTTCGCAATGTTGAACTCAATCGCCATGGTGGCGCCCAACAATCCGCCTACAATGCCCAGGCTAATGCCGAAGTTAAGACCGATGCCGCTCTGCACGGCAGGCACCATGGCCAGTACCAAGATGCCATACATGGCCCATCGCCGGACAGCATCGCCCAAAAGGCTTGGAATAGAAAGGTTTAGCGGGCCTGCCGAAAGAAGCAGGAGCAGGAAGAAGCAGATGATGATAACCCGGGGCAGCCCGATGGTTCCATAGATGTTTTTCAATTTCTCACGCATGCTGGGCACCTGCCTTTCTGGAGCCGGCCATGGCCAAGCCGAATTCGGCGTCTGAATCCTCAGGCCGCATGATGCGTACTAATTTGCCGCTGGACACGATGGCAATCCGGTCGCACAGGGAGCGCAACTCCACCAACTCCGAACTGACCATGATGATGGTAATGCCCATCTCCCGGTTAATCTTAACCAGATACTCGAGCACCAGCTTTTTTGCGCCGATGTCGATGCCGCGGGTAGGCTCGGACACAATGAGGATCTTAGGCTTGATGGTGAGCGCCCGGGCCAGGCAAACTTTTTGCTGATTGCCACCGGAGAGGCTCCCGGCGGTTTGGTTGGGGCCCGTGCAGCGGATATCCAAAAGCTTGATCATATCCAGCGCGTGCTGCTTTGCTTTGGCCTGGTTAAACAGCTTGATGGGGCCCAGAATATGCATGAAGTCATCTTTGACTTGTATGGCGGAAAAGGCGATATTCTGCTCGATGGATTCCCCCAGCAACAGGCCGACGCCGCGTCTATCCTCCGAAACGAATGCGATGCCGTGGGAAAGCGCCTCTCCCAATTTGGAAAGATCCAGTTCCTGGCCAAATGCGCTAACCGTGCCCGTGGATTCATACAGGCCCATAATACCGTTTGGAATGCCGATTTTACCTTGGCCTGCCAGGCCGCCAATCCCAAAAATTTCGCCCTGGCGGATATCCAGGTCGATTCCCTTTACCATTTCGCCCTGCATATTCACATGGAAATCGCGGAGGGAAAGCGCCACATCTTGGTCGGAAAGCTGCCGGCAATCTTCGCAATCGTCCACCAGCTTCTCCACCTTCCGGCCGATCATCAACTCGGCAATCTCCACCACGTTGGTGTCCTGCACCTGCCGGCGCGCCACAAACTCGCCATCCCGTAAAACGGTGAGGCTGTCCGCCACGGCCATAACTTCATCCAGCCGATGCGTAATAAATATGATGGCAATGCCCTTGGCGGCAATCTGCCGCATAATCTCCAGCAGCCTGTCCGCTTCGCTCTCCGTAAGTACGGCGGTGGGCTCGTCGAACACCAGCAGGCGAATGCCCGTCTTGTCGATTTCGCGGGCTATTTCCACAAACTGCATATAGCCAATGGGCAGTCCCGCCACTTTTACGTACTCCCCAATGTCCATGCCGATATCGTCCAGCGCCTTGCGGGCATCCGCCGCCATCTGTTTTGTATCCAGCGTTTCAAGGCTTTTGCCGAAAACGCGGCTCAAGGCGGAAGGATGGCAAATCTCCCTGCCCACCTTGATGTTCTCCGTTATGGTAAAGCCCGGAATAAGCATAAATTCCTGATGAACCATGCCGATGCCAAAGTTCATGGCGTTGTGGGGCGCATCGATAACGGCCGGCTTGCCGTCTATCTCCACCGTGCCCTCAAAGCCACCCGTGCTGTGGATAACAGGCATACCGAACAGAATGTTCATCAGGGTGGATTTGCCAGCGCCATTTTCCCCCATAAGGGCATGGATTTCGCCCGGCTTCACGCAAATGCTCACGTTTTTAAGGACCCGGTTTCCATAATATTCTTTGGAAATGTTGTCCATTTTCAGGACATATGGATTTTCCAAGTCTGTTCCTCCTATCATATACAAGGCTATAAGGCCACAGGCCCAACCGAATTTGGCCTAGGCCTGATAGCTGATTTGTATCAATTCGATGATAGCTGCGCTGAAAAAAACGTCGCCGGCTTGCCGAGCAAGCCGGCGACTCTGATTTGGCTATTTAGCCGTCGGTGATTAGATTAAAAATTCAACTCGTAAGGAGTCTCGGTAGCGAAGTTGTAGTATTCGCCGAAGACCATGAAGAAGTTCTCGATGGTGCCATTGGCATCCGCATAGGGGGTCAGCTTGCAGTTTTCGCCGGCAACCTGCTTGAAAACGGTGTTCAGCACTTCAGGATCAAAGCTGCCGTTGGTGCGGCCTTCACAATACTCGATGGCATACAGCACGCCGCCTTCCACCATCGCCATGTTGACGGGGGTGGTCCAGGTGGACATACGGCCAGCCATGCCCTTTTCATCCAGCTTGGCCTTGATGGAATCCAGCATGTACTGTACATCGCCCTCGTGGCCGGTCACATCGATGCTCAAAGCTGCGGGATAGCCGTGATAGGGGCTGGGGCAGCACTGTTGCGGATAGATGGCGCCCTGCTCCAGGATGGAAACGATAAGGGGCTCCTGCATCGCGCAGTTGGTGGAGAAGAAGGCGGTATCCTTGCCATATTCGGCAACCTGCCGCGGCACATCCTCCAGGATGAACTGCTGGGCGCCGGAAACGCCGGCATCACCAGTGGGATCGGGAGCGGTTACGTCAACAAACTCGATGCCCAAGGTCTTGCAAACCTCAATCATCTTCTCACGACGGGCCGCGATGGTCGCATAGGAGAGGTGACGGGCAAAGGAATAATGAATGAGGGTCTTGGCGCCCATCTGGGAAGCCAGCGTGGGGATAGAAGTGCCCATGGTCAGCTCATCGGCCAGGAAGCAGATGTCAGCCTTGGAGCCGATAACAGCGGGATCTTCCGCGCACACGCCGCAGATGAAGAGCATCTCGGGCCGGGTCTCACGCACCTTATCGATGGCGGCGGCGGCACCGGGAACAGCCTGCACAAACACGATGGCCTTCACCTCGGGATCGGAAGCCAGAGCCACTACGTTAGCAATGGTGGTTTCCGTCTCGGTGGAGAAGTTATCGGGGTAGGTAGCTGTCACGATGTTGTCATACTGAGCAGCCATCTTCTGGGCGGCTTGGAATTCTTCCTCGCCCTGGGACACGGTGCCGGTGATGATGCCGATCTTATAGGGCTCAACAGCAGCTTCAGCGGCGGGTTCGGCAGCTTCGGCGGCGGGTTCCGCGGCCTCAGCAGCGGGCTCAGCGGCAGGCTCGGCAGCAGCGGGCGCAGTCTGGGTGCGGCAGCCGAACAGCGTCAGCGCCATAACCAGGGCAAGCGCCAAGCAAAGCAGTTTTTTGGTCATTGATTGGTTCCTCCTGTTTTTTTATATCCTCGCGCGCCAGCGCGGGGAAAGCAAATAAACATGTGTGTTCTGAAAAGGTTAGCCTCGTATCACACCGTACACCATCCGGGTGATCGTCTCCAGATCGGCTAGCGCAATGGATTCGCGCACGCCATGCGCATTGCGCATGCCCGTTCCGGTGTTTGCCGCTTGGATGCCATGGGCGCAAATCCACGTGGCATCGCACCCGCCAAAGGTGCTCTTGGTCTTTACTTCAATACCCATCCGGGCATATAGATCCCGGATCTTCTGGATTAGCGGGCCGTCTTCCGGCACAAAAAGAGGATCGCACTGGCGCTCCATTGTCAATTCGTAAGAGGCGCCATAGGTTCGGCAGGCGCTTTGAAGGGCCTCTTCTGTTTCTCGAATATATTTTTGTAAATGCGTCTCTGTAAAAGAGCGGATTTCCATATCAAACGCGGCCAAATCAGGCACCACGTTCGTAGCGCCTTGGGAAACAAAATTGGCCACATTCATCACGGTCATATCGTCCGGATAGCCGCATGGGATATTGGTTATAGCTTCGGCAGCCGCCTTGATGGCATGTACGCCCTTCTCGGGCTCCACTGCCGCGTGGGCCGCTTTGCCATGAACCCGAACGTGAAGATGCACAATGGCGGGTGCGCGGTTTTTAAGCAGACCGATCTCGCTGGTATCCAGTACCAATCCTTCTTTGCTTTCGAAGCGGCTGTAGTCCGCATGCCTGGCCCCCAATAGGCCTATTTCTTCGCACACCGAAAAAAGAATTTCCACGGGACGATGGGGTGCGCCTTCTTCCAAAATGCTCTCCAGCGCCTCCAAAACGGCGGCAATGCCGCTTTTATCGTCCGCTCCCAGGATCGTATCCCCTGCGGAGCGAATGATGCCGTTCTCCAAAATGGGATTAATTCCCGCTCCGGGTTTTACGGTGTCCAAATGGCAGCTGAACAGCACCGGGTCGCCTTCCCCGGGAACTTTTGCGATCAAATTCCAGCCGTTGGAGCCGATCTTATCCCCAACCTCATCGCGCCGGAAGGGTATACCCAAACGAGCGAATTCATCTTCTATCAGCAAACAAAAGGCTTGTTCATTCCTGGATTCGCTGCTGCAACGCACATACCGAAGAAATCGCTCCGTTAGCCGAGAGGTATTCATATTCCGCCTTTCTGCCATAGGGGCTATAACCCCATAACACATGAATCCGGTTTTATTATCTCATAGGCAAATATAGTGTGATTGCATAATGTGATTGTATAATGTATAGAGTAAGAATGTTGCAATACATTTGTATTGCATACATTTTATATATTATCCAGTAGGATTTCGTCATACATTTGTATTGCGAGGTGTGAAATGTCCACAAAATTTAAGATTCCTACCGTGCCCCAAACCACCAGCAAAAGCATCCGTTTTCCCAATGATGTGATCGAGGCGGTCGAACGCCACATTCAAGGGAAAGATTGTACCTTTACTGCCTTTGTTGTAGAAGCGGTTCGCGTCGCCATTGACATGCTGGAGGCGGATGCAAGCGCGTCTCCGCCATCTGCGCCCTAATTTTCCGGTTCTTAGCAATGCCGCCCCAAAGGTGGCTTTTCGTGCAGCTTTTAACTGTTCATTTCATAGATGCGCGCCAAGCCCTCTAAGGTAAGGATAGGGTTGATGGTATCGATACGGTCCGTGTCGCTGGCGATCATATTGCTCATACCACCCGTGGCAATGGTACGAATTTCATAGCCCAGTTCCCCCTCGATTTGCCGGATAATATAATCCACCTGGCCCACATACCCCCGGATAAGACCCGAGCGGATGCTGTCCTCCGTATTGGTGGCAATCACCCGAGCGGGCTTAATAAATTCCACCTTGCGGAGTTGGGCCGTATTCTCCACCAAAGCATCGGCGGATACCATGAGGCCGGGGCAAATAAGGCCGCCTACAAAATCCCCATCTTGGTTCACCACGGAGAAACTGGTCGCCGTGCCGAAATCCACCACAACCAACGGCCCGCCATAGGTATGGTAAGCCGCCACAGCGTTGCAAATACGATCCGCTCCCAGCTTATCCGGATAATCATACAGGATGCGAAGGTTCAGCTTCATATTGCTGTTTACTACCAAAGGCCGCTGGCCATGGAAATAAAGCTCGCACATATGCTCCAGGGTATAGTTAACAGCCGGCACCACGCTGCTCATAATCAGGCCGTCTACACTGGCCGTCGGGATCCCCATGTGCCGAAAAAAGCATTCCATGCGCACGCCGTATTCGTCGGCTGTGCGCTTGGTATTCGTGGTAAGTCGCCAGGAGGAGTATAGCTTTCCGTCCTGAAAAAGGCCCGTCTTTATGTTGGTATTGCCTACATCCATGACCAAAAGCATGTGGCAGTATTCCCCTTTTCTACCTATAATATATTAAATATACAATTGCACAAGAGTTTGTTCGTTCCGCCGGGCTCTCATCGGCGCGCCAGCATAAATTTGAGCGCCTTTCCCACCGCGCAGCATAGGATGACCGCCGCAACAGCCTCTAACACACCATTGAGGGCCACCACCCCCAGAATCGCTTTCAGCAAAGCCTCGCCCGGCACCCCAAAAGCGGCGGCGGTCTGATCAAAAGCCAGCACATACAGCCCGCCCAGGAAAAAGACCGTGTTGGTAAGGCTGCCTGCAAAAGCGGAAACGCTCATTGCCAGCACATCCTTGCCGGTCTTCTCAAGGCCCTTATAAATCATAGCGCTGAACAAGCCGGTAAGAATCCTCGGGAGGAAGATGATGGCCAGAATGAGCAGCAGGTTATAGAAGCTAAACCCTGTGCCCGTGCCCAGCACGATGGCCGCCGTGGCATCCGGGGTTGTGAAGCAACGGATAAGGCTGGTAAGCCCGAAGAAAAAGCCCAGCAGCGCCCCCCCCTTGGGGCCAAAAACATACCCGCCTATGATTACCGGAATATGGACGGTGGTAATGGCTGCAATGGGAAGCATAATGTAGCCCACCGGGGTTAGCCCCAGCAGGAAAATGAGGGCAATAAAAAGCGCATAGAGCACCAGGCTCCGAGTGTCGGTTTTTCTTTCCATTTGAGGCCTCCTTGTACTATATCTGATCAATTGTACCACATGCTGGCTCTTTCGTAAACGGGCATAAGCTGGTAGAATGTTTCAGAAATCTTCATAATCTTATCCTTTACAGTGCACAAGCGTATCACGTATAATCAGGGAGTGTAGAGCTGTGTTATTAATTTTTCCCGGTTTTGATTTTATATGCAAAACGGGTACCTGCATAGCTCCTTGATAAAATCTGAAAGCCCTTGGATTTTTCAGAGAAGGATGGGAGAATGGAAACGGAAGTACGTACGGCAAAGAAGAGAAAGAAGAAGAATCCCCAAAGCGGCTCGCCTTTTAAGACGGTGATCATCGTATTGCTCAGCATTCTTGTGCTAGTGGGCGGCGTGTTCGCTTTCCTGTATTTAAGTGGGGAATACAAAGAGAAGCTTCGCCAGAATATCATTGAATCCGGTGTCTTTCACGAGGGCGTTACCATCGGCGGCATGGATGTTTCGGGCATGTCCCCGGCCGATGCGCGCACAGCCTTAGCCGCTGTGGAGCAGGAGATTCAAGACGGCGTTTTCTTCAATTTTCAGTGCGATGGCAAGAGCTATTTGGCGGACAGTAGTTACTTCGATATCTCTTTCAATACCGAAGAGGTTATTGAGCAGGCCCTGTCCCTGGCTCGCAGCGGCGACCTCAATTCCTTAAAGGCGGAACTGGATGACATTAAAACCAAAGGCCGCGCTTATGAGTTGGACTATACGGTGGAGCCCACCCGCGTGGAAGCGTATATCCACACCTTTGCGGATTCTCTCACCACTGCGGCGGTGCCGGCCAGCGTCAGCGTCAAGTCCCTTCCTATAAAAGAAGATACCAAGGCCCAGGCCGCCTTGAATATTTCTTTGCCGGAGGATGGAAGCATCACCGATAAGCGGGATCTGTTCTTCGATTTCGTTCCCTCGGTGGATGGATACGGCATCGACATTCCCGCCCTGCTGGAGGTGGTCAACCAACGCACCGCCAGCAAGGATTTCGGCGATTTGGATGTGGTTATGGCAAACATTCCCGCCGATGTAACGGTGGACACCCTGAAAGAAACCCTGGTTTTACGGGGCAGCGCCTTTACCTCTTATAAAAGTACCCGCAGCAACGCAAACCGCGTCTTCAATCTAAAAAAAGCAACTGGCTTAGTTTACGGCACGGTGCTTCAACCTGGGGAAGAATTCTCCGCCAATACCATTCTGGGCGACCGGTATGAAAAATATGGTTGGAAAATGGCCCCTGCGGTGATTGGCGGCGGCTCCGGCACGGAGGACCAGCCCGGCGGCGGCGTCTGCCAGATCTCCACCACGGTCTATAACGCCGTCCTCAAGGGAGATATGGAAATTACCTACCGGCGCAACCACTCCAGCCGCAGCGGTTATATAGACGGTGGGCTGGACGCCACCATCAACACGGGAACCATTGATTTTAAGTGGAAGAACAATACCCAAAGCCCGGTCTATGTCTTTACTTGGGTGGATACTGCCGACTATACCGTGGTGTGCGAAATCTACGGCGAGCCCTTCCCGGATACCTTTGATACCATCGAGCTTTCCTCGGAGCTCGCGGAAACCCTCCCCGCTCCGGAGACCGTATACGAAGTGCAATCTTGGATAACCCAACCTTACTGGATGAAATATAAATCCGCCAAGGACGGTTATATCTATAAGACGTATGCCACCTATAAAAAGGACGGCACCGTGGTTGAAACCAAGGAAATTGCTACCAGCAAGTACAACGCCCATGCTTTAACCTATTATGTATGGCCCGGTTTCCTGCCCGGAACGGCGCTGGACCCGGCCTATGAGATCATTCAAAATGCGGACGGCAGCACCGCTTTGGCTAATCCCGCTTTGCTCAACCCGCCCGTGTCCGATGCACAAGTGCAATAACAGCCGCCCTGTAACCGGGGAGGGTTTCGAGTTTTAAGATTTGCCGTGGGGTTTTTAAGCCTTACGGCTTTTTTCTGTTTGGCGAAAAGCGATCACGCCATTTATATTTCTTATTCAATATGGTAAACTAAAAGTGGTAAATAATTCCGATATATTCTATGGTTTGCACAATTCAACAATTTGAAAGGTACTCGTAATCATGAACAATCGGCATCTTGCTCTAATTTATATTTTGCTGGCTGTTATTGTTTGTACGCAGTTTTATACTATAAAACAAGACAAGCAAATGTACTCGGATTTTATTAATAGCGCAAATTATATTTCAGAAAAATTAGATACTTTGACATCAAAAGTCAATACATACTTAATTGACTAATTTTCATTAAGGTTCCTTCGTCTTCCTAAACAGCAAGCGCAACGGATTGTTGCCGTTGTGCTTGCTGTTTTTTACATCGGCCTATCCGGGAAATGGATGCCGCTTTATTTTTTTGTTTTCGGCGTAAAAATTAAAGCATTCAGGTAGCCAAATACGATGGCCGCCGCCACGCCGCCTGCAGTGGCCGTAATGCCGCCGGTGAATGCGCCGATAACGCCGTTTTCCATGGCCCCTTCTATGGCTCCCATTCCCAGGGCATAGCCAAACCCCATTAACGGCACGGTGGCCCCTGCGCCGCCCAGCTCCACCAAGGGTTCATATAAGCCAAAGGCCGTAAGAAAAACGCCGGCCGTTACAAAAATGACCAGGATGCGGGCCGGTGTAAGGCGGGTAAGGCTAATAAACAGCTGGCCGATTACGCAAATGCCGCCGCCTATGAGGAACGCCCAAACATAATCCATATCGTTTCTCTCCTTTTATTTGCGCTCTAATACCACGCCATGGGCAATGCCCGGAATGCTTTCGCTTTGCATGCCGCTGGTGGTGCTCATAAGGGCGCCGGTAGCCATGAACAAGATGCGGCGTAAGTCCCCTTGTTCTATGCGCTGGAGAAGATAGGCATTTAGCACGCTCGCCGAGCAACCACAGCCGCTCCCTCCGCAATCCACCTTCTGGCTACCGGAAAAGATCAAATTGCCACAGTCCAAATGCCGCCGCTCCGCATCAATGCCGTTATCACGGCAAAGCTCCAGGAACATCTCGCTGCCAAAGCTTCCTAAATCCCCGGTAACAACCAGGTCGTAATCCCGAATGCTGCGGCCCGTATCGCTTAAATGTGTGGAGAGCGTATCTGCTGCCGCAGGGGCCATGGCCGCGCCCATGTTGCTTGCATCCGTAATGCCAAGATCCACAACGCGGCCAATGGTGCCGGCGGTCACAAACACATTGCGGTATAACATCTTGCCCGTATAGCCGCTGTCCGTCAAAATGCTGGAACCCGCCCCCGTTACTGTACGCTGGGCCGTTGGTGCCGTTTGTCCCCCCATTTCCAAAGGGAGGCGGTATTGACGCTCGGCCGTGGAAAAGTGGCTCGTTGCCGCACAAGCGATCTTGCCCGCATACCCGCCGTCGATGAGCATGCTGCCCAAAAGCAGGCCCTCCGCCATGGTGGAGCAGGCTCCATAAAGGCCCAGGAAAGGCGTGCGCAGTTCCCGGGCGGCAAAATTGGCTGAGATAATCTGGTTCAAAAGGTCCCCGCCCAGCAGGCAGTCCAAATCCCCTGCTTGTAAGGAAACTTTTTCCAACGCCCGGCGAACCGTCTGCTCAAACATTTTACGCTCCGCCTTTTCCCAGCTATCCTCTCCCCATGTATCATCCGTAAGCACTTCATCAAAATAGCTGCCAACGGGGCCTTTTCCCTCCAAATCCCCTACGATTGCCGCAGAGGAAATGATTCTCGGCGGCGCAACAAACACGACCGTTTGCCGCCCGGCGCCTTTGCTTTTCATTGTTCTACTCCCCTTTCCTATTTGATTAGGCAGGTGATCAGCCCAACGAGAACGGAGGCGCTAATACCATACACCAGAACAGGGCCGGCAATGGAAAAAAGCTTTGCCCCCACGCCCATAACAAACCCTTCCCTTTTAAACTCCATTGCCGGGGAGACGATGGAGTTTGCAAAGCCTGTGATGGGTACGATGCTGCCCGCACCGGACCATGCGCCTATTTTATCGTAAATTCCAATGCCTGTGAGCGTAGCGCCTAAGAATACCATAACCATGGCCGTAAAAGCAGCCGCGTTGTCCTCGGAAAGTCCCAGGGGCCCCAGGCCGTAATTCCGCACCGCCTGGCCGATGCAGCAGATGATCCCGCCGGATATGAAAGCGCGAACGCATTGGGAAAAGGTATTGCTTCGAGGCATCTTCTCGTTTACCCGCTGTTGATATTGCTTTTGCTGCGCCGTCTGGGGCTTGGGCATATGCATTTCACTCCTTTGCATCGTGGTTGAATTTTATGAATTTTCCATCCTTGTTACTCGGGCATAGTCTGCGCCGAAATTTCGGAATTATGACGGCGTTACGGAAGTTTGCCCCTGCATCCGCATCTCTTCCGAATCGTTCTCTTTTTTCAGATGTGGCTTGGGCGAATAGGATTTATAGCGCACCTCCCGTTCCGTATGCAAAGGAGCGTTTGGCCCAGCGGGCGGAATATCACAATAGATTTTACACATTCCCTTCTTCCTCCGTCTCGACAAATTTCGTTCCATTGGATGGCTTGTCCTCCTGTTTTGCCCAGCCTAAATAGAGCAAAAGGGACAATATTAGCAACGTACCTGCCATCAGCAACATAAAGACATACCGCCCATGCTTACACATACAATCTCTCCAGCGTTGATTTCTGGTCTTTAGTCTGCACAAATCTTTTTTTTTTACACCCATACAGCCCGATTTTGCATGCGGACAACGCCGGTGGTTGCAAATCTATCACGCACGCCATATTTGTGTTTCATTATTTTTGTTTTCATGCGCATTTGGGTTTCACACGGTGCCACCACCTAATCAAACGCCCACGGCACAAGTATGTGCCGTGGGCGTTTTGCCTGAAATCATGGGAATTCTATGTTACTTTTTACCTTCTTGCTGCGTCGCTTTTTCTTTTTCTTCAAGGGCAGCCAATATCTTTTCCGGTGTGATCGGCAACTCCCGAATGCGCACGCCTATGGCATTGTTTACGGCATTTACCACCGCCGCGGCGGTCGGTATGATGGCCCCTTCCCCTACGCCCTTTGCCCCAAAAGGCCCGCGTCCCACATCGGACTCCACAATGTAGGTTTTTATCCTCGGCGCATCCTTTGCGGTTGGTATGAGGAATTTGGAGAAGTTGGGCGTCAGCGTGTGCCCTTTATCCAGGATAACTTCCTCCATAATTCCATACCCCATGCCCTGTAGAACGGCTCCCTCCACCTGTTGCTCCACCATCATGGGGTTGATTGCGCGGCCAACATCGTGGGCTGCGCCTACCCTTAAAACCGTTACATCGCCTGTCTCGGTATCCACTTCCACATCCGCCACCTGGGTCGCATAAATGTAAGTGGCATAGGCATCCCCCTGGTTGGTATCATGGTCCACATCCTTCGTGGTGTTATCATACCAAGCAAACCCAATGAACCGTCTCCCGTTATTATGCGCCAGCGCGCAAAGCTCGGGGAACGGCATGGTAATTTCCGGATTCCTGGACGAAACCACTGCGTTGGCTCTTACATCCAGCTCCTCCTGGGAACAGTTGAGAAGCTCCGCTGCATATTTGAGAAGATACGTTTTGGCATCCTTGGCGGCAAGCTGCACGGCGCGGCCCGAAACAAAGGTTTCGCGGCTTGCGGTGCTGGCAAGCGCATCCGGCGTAAAGGCCGTGTCCGCGCTAACAATGCGCACATTCGTATAGGGAATACCCAGTTCCTCCGCAGCGATCTGGCAAAGCGCCGTATCCGAACCCTGCCCAATATCGCATGCCCCGGAAAGTACGGTGGCAGTGCCGTCGTCCGCGACCTCCACCGTAGCGGCGGAATGGTCCGGCCGGCTGAAGCCATAGCCCACACCATAAAGATTGCATCCTATTCCGCGTCCGCGTTTTTTCATTGATCTCCCTCCTCGCCATACAGGTCTGTCTCACCCATATATTCTTTCATGGCCAGTAGCGTATCCTCAAACCCCACGCCCTGGGTGAACACCTGTCCTGTCGCGGTGGATAACCCATGTTTCAGGCAATTGAGAAGTCTGAATTCCAGCGGATCCATACCGACAAGGTCGGCAAGCTGATCCATCTGGGATTCGTGCGCAAAGGCAGACTGTAGAATTCCGAACCCACGATACGGTCCGGAGATTGTGTTATTGGTATAGATGCTATACGTATCCACACAAATGTTTGGAATATAATAGGGGCCCGCAAGGTGCAGCCCGGCTTTTTTGGTAATAAAGTGGCCGATGGAGCAATACGCACCCTTATCGCTATAGACGGTTCCTTCCATGGCCAGCAATTTTCCGTTTTTATCGCATCCGGTCTTAACGTGGATTTTCATGGGGTGCCGCTTCGTGGAGCAGGCCATGGATTCGCTGCGGGTCCATACCACCTTCACGGGTCTCCCTGTCTTCAGCGCCAACAAAGCCGCCTGAATTTCACAGGTGATGTCATCTTTTCCGCCGAATCCGCCGCCTGTCGTCTGCTGTTGCACCCGCACCATGTTATGCGGCATATCGATGACCGGGGCAATTTGCCTTCTGTCCCGGAACGTATATTGCGTTGAATTGAGCACGTTCATAACGCCCATGGTATCGATGTATGCCACCGCTACCTCCGGTTCGATATAGGCGTGTTCCACGCGCTGGGTGGTATAGTCGTTTTCCACAATATAGGCACAGTCCGCCCACGCGGTGCTAACATCGCCCTTGCGCACCATGGTATGCTGAAGAAGGTTGCCCGGCACATCTTCATGCACAAGGGGTGCGCCTTCCTTGATGCCGTCCTCAATGGAAAATACCCCCGGCAATTCCTGATACGCCACCTTTATTTGGCGAAGTGCGGCCTCGCACTGCTCCAGCGTTTCCGCGGCAACGAGCGCCACGGCGTCGCCCATCATGCGCACCTTTTTGCTGGCCAATACCTCCTGGTCCGCGATTGCCAGGCCAAACTTATTGATACCAGGGATATCTTTGGCTGTAAGCACCGCATGCACGCCGGGCATCGCCTTGGCCGCATCGGTATCGATAGATAGGATCTTCGCATGCGGATATTCGCTCCGAAGCGCCTTCCCGCACAGCATGCCGGGCATTTTAATATCCGCCGCATAACGGGCCGCCCCGGTTGCTTTTGGCAGCGAATCCTTCCTGACTTCCCGCTTTCCTACTACTTTGAATTCAGAGGTCGGTATCATGGCTCACTCCTCCTGGGCCGCCTTTTTAACGGCGTCCACAATTTTTACGTACCCTGTGCAGCGGCACAGGTTGCCCGAAATTGCCGTGCGGATTTCATCGTCCGTGGGATGAGGGTTTTTATCCAGCAGCGCCTTTGCCGA
Source organism: Candidatus Pelethousia sp. (assembly GCA_034933245.1). Classification (GTDB taxonomy): domain Bacteria; phylum Bacillota; class Clostridia; order Christensenellales; family CAG-138; genus Pelethousia. The sequence continues at coordinate 33,998 of JAYFNX010000011.1, read as the reverse complement.
GAGAATCATGCCCGGCGTGCAAAAGCCGCACTGGATCGCGCCGCAATCCACAAAAGCCTGCTGGAGCCTGGTAAGCTCGCCGTTTTGAGAAACGCCCTCGATGGTGATGATCGAATGGCCTTCGGCTTGGCCTGCCAGCACAAGGCAACTCGTAACGGCTTCCCCGTCCAGAATCACGGTGCAGGCGCCGCATTCCCCTTCGGCGCAGCCCTCTTTTGTTCCCGTAAGGCCAATCACATCCCGGATGAGATCCAACAGGCGCATGGAAGGGTCAACTTCCACAGTATAGTTCTGCCCGTTTATTTCGAATGTCATCTTGCGTACCATTTACACAGCACCTCCATTCGCCCTGGTAAGCGCACGCCGTAGCACCGCCGCCGCAATCTTTCGTTTATATGGCGTGGTCTTTCTTCCGGCAAGCTTTTCCGTAACGATTTTTTCCGCCAGATCTCCCGCCTGTTTGATCAAGGCCTCGTCGAGTTGCTTCCCTTCCAGGAACGTCTCCAGCTCCGTTACGCGGTATGCTGTTTTTCCCACCGCTCCGTAAGCCACCGCAGCGCGCGCAATGGTGCTGCCGGTCATTTCAAGCAACAGGCCCATATTAATGCGGGAAATGGCAAGCGCTTTGCGCCGTCCAATCTTTTCAAAAGCCATGAAGCAGCCCGTATGCCGGGGTATGATTAACTCAAAAATCAGCTCGTCCGCCGCGAGGCATGTGGTATTCAGCCCGGTCGGAATATTGGTTACCGGCAGAACGCGCATCCCTTCCGCGTTCTTGATGACCGCAACGGCGTCGGCAGCCATTAACGCAGGAACCGTATCCGCCGCCGTCGCCGCATTTGCCAGATTTCCTCCAATGGTGCCACTGTTCCGCACCTGGGTCGAGCCCACCATCGCAGCCGCTTCGGCGAGCATAGGGCATATTTTTTGCACAAGCGCGCTGCTGGCGATTTGCGAAAAGGTGGCCATGCTGCCCACATGCAGCCCGTCTTCTCTGGCTTCTATGTTCTTAAGTTCGGATATAGCGGAAAGATCCACCAGCGCATCCAGCGCAATCTTTCCTCCGTTCATTTCGATAATCAAATCCGTTCCGCCGGCAAGCGCTTTTACGATACCACCGGACCGCATACAAACCAATGCTTCCCGCAAGGTAGCGGGTTTATAATAGGTATTGACTCGCAATTTGACACGCTCCTCTGCAATTTATATAAATCAATTCATTTTCTGGCAAAAGGGCCGTATTGCTACGGCCCGCTGCTTGCCTTAAACGGTTCCGTAAACCAGCCTCGGCAGGAATAGGCTTACCTCCGGCAGATAGGTAATCAGCGCCAGGGCGATGAGGCTTATCAGCACAAAGGGCATGACGCCTTTCATAATGGTTTTCATGTTATTGCCCGTAACAGGTTGCGCCACGAACAAATTGAGGCCAAAGGGCGGTGTGAACATACCGATTGCGGCGTTGGCAACCATGATAACGCCCAGGTGAATCGGATTAATTCCCAGTGCCACGGCTGCGCTGTAAAGCAGCGGCGCGGTGATGATGATGGCGGAAGAGCCATCAATAAACATCCCCTCCACAATGAGCAGCAGGTTTGTCACCAGGAGGAATCCCACGGCCGAAAGATTCGCGTTTACGATCATCTGGGAAAGCTGTTGGGGTATCTGCCCCACCGTGAGGACCCAGCTGAAGATAGATGCGACGGCCAGAAGGATCATAACTTGCGCCGTCGAACCTGCAGAAGCTATACAGCACTCCCAAAGCTCCTTAAGCTTCATATCTCTATAAACAAAAAGGCTAACCACAATCGCATAAACGGTTGCCACGCCCGATGCTTCGGTAGGCGTGAAAACGCCGGCATAAATTCCGCCCATGATGATAATGGGAATGCCCAGCGCCCATGCGGCGTCCAGGGTGGCTTTCCACTTTGCTTTCGCGTCGCATTTGGGATCCTTGGGAATTTTGTGTTTTTTCGCATACCAGAAGCAATAGGCTATAAAGCAGATGCCGTAAAGAATGCCCGCGCCAAGACCGGCCATAAACAGGGCGCCAACAGACGCGCCGGTGACGGATCCGTATACGATAGCGGAAATGCTGGGCGGGATAAGCAACGCCACGGAGCCGCTGGAGGTAATTAAACCTGTGGTAAATCCTCTTGGGTATTTTTTTTCTATCATCTTGGGATACATAAGGCCGCCGATGGCGATCACCGTTGCAGGAGAAGAACCCGACACGGCCCCAAAGAACATACAGGCGACCTCGGTGGTCATGGCCATGCCGCCCGTGTTGCCGCCCACCATGGTCTGGGCCCAGTTTAAAATTCGTTTTGCGATCCCGCCTGTCTTCATAACATTCGCGCCTAAAATAAAGAAAGGGATCGCCATGAGGGAGAACTTATCCACGCCGCCCACCATGCGCTGCACCACGATCATCAGCGGATAGTTGGAAAATCCTACGATGGCAATCAGCGAGGACAGGCTCAGCGCTACGAATACCGGCGCGCCAAGAATCAAAAGAACAAATAAGGAAATAAATAATGCTGCTATCATGTGGGCCTCCTACAGCCGTGACATATCGACATGGCCTTCTTCGTCGGCAATCAGGGAGCCCGGGCCATTATGCCTGAGTATGTTTAGGCCTGCAACAAAGAACCTGATCGTCATCAGACCACATCCGAGGGGGATAGCTATATACACAATCCACATCGGCATGAGAATTGCAGGACTTTTCTGCGCCGTGTCCAGCACGAGCTTTGTCATCTGTATCCCCGCATAGGTACAGAATGCGTTTAATACGCCTGCTATAAACTGGCCCGTTGCGGAAAGTATCCGTTTCCCGGTTTCCGGAAGAGATTGGGTAAGAAGATCAATGCCAACGTGTGTGCCGTTCTTTGCGCACTGGCTGCCTCCAAAAAAAGTCACCCAGATAATCGCATAGCGCAAGGCTTCTTCCACCCAAGTAGATGCGGCATGAAAAAGGTAACGCATCATGACGTTTATAAATAACACGACGACGCCTGCAAGCATCAAGCCGCCGTTTATCGCGTTTTCAAAGCGCGAAAGGTAGGTATCCATCCGTTCAAGCATACAAGAAGCACCTCCTAACTCGGTTTTCGTCTGCCGCGAAAACGCGGCAGACGATTTTCCTTTCCATTAAAACGTGAGCCGAGGTGTTATTATTGGGCCGCAGACAGTTCCGCAGCCTGTGCAACCGCACGGTCCAGCAGATCGCCGCCAATAACATCGCGATAGTCGTCATAGACAGAGGAACATGCATCCTTAAATGTCTGCCGCTCTTCCTGGCTGAGCTCATAAACTTCCACGCCGTAGTCCTTGATGGTCTTGAGATAGCCGTCATTGGCCTCGTTCATCTTAACAAGGCAAAATGCAGATGCATCTATCCCGGCCTGTCTAACAACTTCCTGAAGATCGGCGGGGAGCGCATCAAACCACGAGGTACTCGCCGCCAGGAAATAGGACAAATACGCATGGTTGGAAATGGTCATGTATTTTTGGACTTCATAAAACTTCATATCATGAATGGACAGGAACGGGTTCTCCTGGCCGTCCACAACGTTCTGCTGGAGGGAATTATAAACTTCGGTGAAATCCACGGGAACCGGGTTTGCGCCCCATGCCGAGAACATGGACATTATGATAGGCGCTTCCATGGTTCTGATCTTGAGGCCCTTCAGATCCGCGGGCGTCACAATGGGGTGCACGTTGTTGGTTATGGCTTTGAATCCTTCGGGGTAGTACGCAATGCCCGTAATGCCGATGGAAGGCAAGCCGCTCATGGCTTCCTGGCCAATCTCGCCGTTGAAGATCGTTAAGAAGTCCTTCTCCGAGTCAGCGATAAAGGGCATATCGGCAAGGTTGAGGCGCTGGTCGAATCCGCCGAATTTGGCCGTGGGGAGCAGCACCGCTTCCAGCGTGCCGATCTGCAGGCTTTCGATCATCTCGCGGGAACTGCCGAGCTGCTGGGCGGGATAAATTTCCACGCTGATCTGGCCATTGCTATTTTCCTCCACAAGGCGCTTGAACTCTTCGGCTGAAGCTTGAATCGGAGAGGTGGTAGTGTGGTCGTGGCCGATCTTTAACACATAAGCGGGTTCACTTGCAGCGGCGGGCTCCGCAGCTTGGGCCTCCGTTGCGGCGGGTTCCTGGGCCGCAGGGGCTTGCGCTGCCGGTTGGGACGGGGCTGCGCATCCTGCTACCATGCTAACGGTAACTAGGAATGTCAGCAATAATGCGATATACTTTTTCATACTTCCTCCTTTTTCCTCCCGTTTTATTGTAATTTAATTGCAGTTCCCCCCGTGAAGCCGGGCGGAATGAAATTCGTCCCATTCCATTATTTGAGCGTAATTGCTTTGGTAGGACACCACTGGGCGCATACGCCGCAACCATCGCACTTGCCGGTTTCCACAAACCGCTTGCCGTCCTTTTCGCGAATGGCGCGATACATACACAGGCGTTGGCATAGGCCGCAATTGGTGCAAGCCTCCCGATCCACATCCGCGAACTTGGCCGGCAACTCCGCCAGCTTCTCCACCGTGGTGATATCCTTAAGCGCAATCCCGCGAATCTCTTCAAAGGATTTGTATCCTTTGGCATCCATCCACTTGTTCAAATCGTTAACAATCTGGGTGATGCGTTCATAACCGTTCCACATAACGGCGGTGCAGATCTGAACGGTCGTTGCACCCAGCATGATGAATTCGATTACCTCTTTATAGCTGTTTACGCCCCCCACAGCCGAGATAGGGATATCCACATGGCGTGCCACTTCAGATACATGGCGCATAATGATGGGATGAATTGCGGGGCCCGTATAGCCGCCGTATCCGCACAGATAGGGCTTGCCGCTTTCAATATCCACCCCTGCAAAAGAGCGGATGGAATTGCTGATGGTAATGCCATCCGCGCCGGCTTCTTTTGCGGCAATGCTCACATCGATAAGATCCGTTACATTGGGCGTCATTTTTACCGTAAACGGTATTTTGGATGCCGCCTTCGCAATTTTCACTTGGTTAAAGGTGCGCTCGGGGCTTTTCCCAATGTGCATGCCTACCGTGGAAGCGGGCATTGGACAGGAAACGTTAAGTTCAAAGAGATCCACCAGCCCTGTCGCCTGAATTTCCTCCACCAGCTTGGCGGTTTCTTCAGGCTCCGGCATAGCCAATATGCTAACTTGCATCGTAGCGCCGCCTTCTTTGGCGATAGCAAGTTGTTCCCTTACCCATGCATCACGGCTCATTGTTGTGAACAGCTCAAGATTGACTTGTCCAATCGGTTTGCCGTTATAGCGGTGCAAATAGATGCGGCCATTGCGCGGATGCGCAGCCCAGTCCTGTTCCGGTCCAATCGTCTTGGGGATAACGCCGCCAATTCCCGCTTCTCCTGCCAGGCGCATACCTTCTCCGTCCCAGCCTGGGGTTGCGGATGCAAGAACCAAAGGATTGCGAAACTTTACGCCGCAATAAGAGACTTCCAAATTTGCCATTGTGCTCCACCTTTCCTATGCTAAGTGCTTATGATGGGTTTTTTTGATAAGCTTTTTCGATTCTGTACAGACGCTTATATGGTTGTTTTCTAAATCATTTTTACGGTGCTATCGTATCACATCCGCGGATTTCATGTCATTGTGACACCATACCAACGTTTTTAAAAAATGTTTGTGATTGTGGTCCATATATTAGGCGCAGTACATTTTCATTTTCCCTTCATAAGGCGACCAAAGTTTAGGCTGTGGCCATGCGTTCTGATCCTCCCGGTATAATCAAGGTAAGCAGCGCGCTGGATTGCCAATGGGCTAACCTGTTGGGCGTATTTTCATAGGAAAATCCATCAAGTTCCCCAAAAAGAAAAAAAGCGCTATCGTTCCATATTGAAACCCTCCCGACGGCTTAAAATGGCGCAAACCGATTCTGTTTTTAGAGCGTATCACCTTTGCGGTTCGGAAAAAATGCTGCGTAAATATAAGCAAAGCTGCATATCAAATCCCGTCTTTGCATCTGAGAGGCGTTGCCCGATAAGCCCCTCGATTTTATGGAGCCTATAAATAACGGAATTCTTATGCACAAAAAGGCGTTCTGCTGTTAACCGAAGGTTTTGATTGCTCGCGAGGTATGCTTCCAGCGTTGCGATTAGATCGCACTTGTTTTCCGCATCATACTCTATCAGCGCGCGCATATGCTCCTCGTAATAATTGCGCATAGCGGTGGAACCATCCAATTCACACAGAAAGCACAGGCACCCCAAATCCTCAAAGAACATAATCCGTTCGTCCTCAGTATGCAACTTGGTCTTGCGGCTTGCCCGCAGCGCAAGCATCGCCTCGTCCCGGCTTACCCCCACTTCCTCAAGGCGGCGTTTCACGCGCCCTACGCCGGCTGAAAACAATAAGCGCGGAAACTCCTTCGTCAGCTTCTTCGTCAACTCCTGCAAAACCACCTTTAAGGTCTTTAAATCCGCGGGATTTCGAATTTCCGCCATGGCTACGACTTTTACCCCGTCCGTCATGGTAAGAAGCGAACCAGGATAGGCCGCAAGTCCGTCCCGCACGCAATTATGGATGCGGGTCTTGATGTTCTGCACTTCCGTTTCATTCGCGCTTTTCAGCTCGCCATAAATATAACTTTCAAAAGCATCCGGCGCCACCACCAAAACGCAATGGGGACGGCTCATATCAAAGCCAACATACAACCCCCGCTGGTACATAACCCGGTTGTCGTTATAGCGCTTCATAAACAGGTCCTCCAGGAACTGCTCCCGAATTCTCTGTTCCTTTTGTATGAGCGCCTCTTCCTTCAAAATCTCGATGGCGATAAAAGAGCTGGCATTTTCAAATGCAATCAGATCGAGATCCAGCATTTCATCCATGGATTTATCCAGCAATAGGTAAGCTATATGGGCGTCCTGTGCAAAGATCGGCACGCATATGCGCCTTGTTTTATCCCCAAGGTTTACGGCATTGCACTGGTTCCGGCGCATATGGCGTACATTGCTGCTGCGCAGGAAGGCCTGGAGCCGCACATCTTCCTCCTCGTCTTGCGCACAAGCGCCTTCCTGGGCGGCTTCATGCCAACGGGCCATAATGGACCCCTGGGGCGAAAGAATGGCAACAGGGCTTTGCGTAACGCCACTCAACGTCCGGCAAATGCCGTCCATGCCCTCATCCCGCAAGATCGACTGCATCAGGGATTCATGCACGCTTTCTACCCGCTTCATAACCGTAAGCTGCCTTTGGGTGATGCGCTCCAATATCGGTAGAATGCAATCCATATAGGGCATGTCTTCCGATATTTCAAAAAGGGGAAATCCCAGCCTATCTGCGCATGCAATCATCTCCTTGGGAATGCAGGGAAGGTATGGGCTGGGTTTTATCGCCATTGCCGTGGCGCCCTTGTGGTTTATCCGCTCCAGTAGCTTCACCGCGTTCTCCGTCGTTTGAAAGGCATACCCTGCCGTAAAAACGATTTCTCCCCCATGCAGCCACCGGTCTACATCCGGCACTTCTTGAATGTTGGCGGATTCCACCGTGCGGCCAATCCCGGCTGCACCCGCTATCAGTTTTGCTTCCGAGAAGGGAGGTATACGCATGGCCTCTAGTAACGATATTCCCATAATGGTATCCCCTTGAATTTGTATTTTGAAGACGATGGCATGCACGTAAATTCGGCGTTTTGGTATTTGTTAGATCTGCCGCGTATTATCGTTTGTTCGTGTGGTTTATGTACATTATCGGTATTTTTCGTAAATATATGATACTATTTTCGATCCTGCATTACAATATTTCTCGCCGAGTATCACGCTTTCTTATTGTTTGTTTTATACAAATATTGCGGGTAATATTTGGCCGTTTTCTGGCATTTTCGGCAGTTGAATCGCTCTATGTGGTGTGATAAACTTACAAATACAAGGCAGGTCATCTCCACTGATTTCTTTAAACAAGGAGCGCTTCGAATGAATATTGGAAATTTGGATGATTTTATAGTCTCCAGAGAAAAAGAATCGATTCATTTTCTACAGGACATTTTGCGTATCCCCAGCGTCACAGGCAACGAGGGGCCTATTCAAGAGTTCATAGGCGCGCATTTGACCCGCCTGGGGCTTGCTGTGGACAGCTTTGTCCCTGCATTGGATGCGCTTCGCAAGCACCCCGCTTTTGTAGAAGTCGATGTGGATTCTTATGAAGGCAGGCCGAATGTGGTGGCTGTCCTTAAGGGAGAAGGCGGCGGGCGCTCCCTGCTGTTCAATGGGCATGTGGATGTCATTCCAGAGGGATCTTCGGACAATTGGGAACATGGCTGCTGGTCGGCGGATATTGCGGATGGGAAAATGTACGGCCGGGGCGCCGCGGATATGAAATCCGGCGTTGCCGCCATGACCATGGCCGTGAAGCTGGTGCGAGATGCGGGGATCAAGCTCAAGGGAGATGTGATCCTCGAGTATGTTATGGACGAGGAGCTTTCAGGGAACGGCACCCTAGCCTGCGTAACAAAAGGCTATCGTGCGGATGCCGGCATTTGCTGCGAAACTTCCAGCATGCGGGTACAGCCCGGTTCCATTGGCCGCATTTGGTTTACCATCAATATAAAAGGCAAAGCGGCCGGCATTCAGCGGCGTTACGAGGGGGTAAACGCCATAGACCTTGGCTATCTTGTCACCAAAGCCGTATCCGAATTTGAGAAAGAGCGCGTTTCCAAAATTCGACATCCGCTTTATCCTGATATTCTGGCTTCCATCCCTTGCATGATCGGCCAGTTCAGCAGCGGAACCTATGCCAGCGCCTTCCCGGACAGCTGTACCCTCAAGGGGTCCATGGCCACCGTTCCCGGGGAGGATTCCGATGCGGTAAAGTCGGAATTTGTGCGCTTCATTACCCAACGCGTCAGCGAACAGGAACCCTGGTTTAAGGATCACCCGCCTGCGGTCATTTTTAACGGATATTTTGCCGAGCCGGCGGCCATTGATGTGGAGAGCCCTATCGTAACCGAACTATGCGGCAGCTTTGCCGCCGTTATGGGCAAAGTGCCGGTAATCTCGGGCCGGGAGGGTGCGGCCGATATCCGCCACCTTGTTAAATATGGCAACACCCCTACCGTCATCTTTGGGCCGGGCATGACGGAGCAGATGCATGCCAACAACGAGTGGGTAAACCTTGCCGATTATCTCCATGCCATAAGAATACTTGCCCGCACCATCGTAAGCTGGTGCGGCATCGCGGAATAAAAGCATCACAATACACTATAATTAGGAAGGAACCAGAACATGATCGACTTAACCATCCATGAAGACAAGCTCTCGCGTGCGGTCGAGCGGGCAAAAGAAAACCATATCGTCATCCCAACTTTTGCGCAGATGCGAAACCCCGATCTTATCCCCGATAAGATTAAAGAAGCCCTTAAAAAGGTGGGCCTTTGGGATATCAACCCCTTGAATCTTTTCCGCATAACTTGGCGCAACGAACCAAAGATGCAGGGCGGCACCTTTGGCAACGTGAACTACATTGAGCTGCCTTCAAGCCTGACCGGTGTCAAGGCCCGTATCATTATGCTTTGCGGCAAGTGGTTTCCCACCGGATGCCACAAGGTGGGCGCTTCGTTCGGCTGCCTTGCTCCCCGGCTGGTGACCGGCCAGTTTGATCCAACCTATAACAAGGCGGTTTGGCCTTCTACCGGGAATTATTGCCGGGGCGGCGCCTACAACTCAAAGCTGTTAGGGTGTGAAAGCGTTGCGATCCTGCCCGCGGAAATGAGCAAGGAGCGCTTCGATTGGCTAAAATCCATCGCCGGCGAAGTGATTGCCACGCCTGGCTGTGAGAGCAATGTAAAGGAAATTTTCGATAAAACCCACGAGCTGCGGGCAACCCGTAAAGATGTTGTCATCTTTAATCAATTTGATGAAATGGGTAATGTGCTTTGGCACTATCAGGTAACAGGCAAGGCCATACAGGATGCATATGAATCCTTAAGCGGAGAGAAACGCTTTGCGGGCGCCTGCTTTACCTCCGGCTCAGCGGGCACCATGAGCGCCGGCGATTATCTGAAGGAACAATACCCTTATTCCAAGCTGGCGGTAGGAGAAGCCTTGCAGTGCCCCACGCTGTTGGAAAACGGCTTTGGCGGGCATCGCATCGAAGGCATTGGAGATAAGCATGTGCCTTGGGTACATAATGTAAAGAATACGGATATGGTTATTGATATTGATGATGATGACAGCCAAAACCTCCTCCGCCTGTTCAATACACCGGAAGGTCACAAATATCTTAAGGACGTGGTTGGCGTGGAGCAAGAAACCATCGACCATCTGGAACTGCTGGGCATTTCCGGCATTGCCAATCTTCTGTGCTGTATTAAATTTGCCAAATACTACGAGCTTACCGAAAAGGATGTTGTGGCTACGGTTGCTACCGATTCCTACGTCATGTATACCAGCCGTGTTGATGAGCTCAATGCACAGCAGGGGCCCTATGATATGCTCACGGCTGCACGCGATTTTTCCGAACACCTCCATGGCATTCGTACGGATAGCATGAAGGAGCTCTCCTACGAGGAACGTAAGCGGATCCATAACCTGAAGTATTACACGTGGGTTGAGCAGCAGGGGAAGACCTTTGAAGAGATTAATCAGCAGTGGTATGATGCGCACTACTGGACGGATATCCATGCCCAAGCCGCGGATCTCGATGCGCTTATCAACGAGTTCAATGCTCGCACCGGCGTTCTAAAAAATATGTAATACCACCCTCCCTCGGATATAGACCCGCGGGCCCCTTAATCAAAGGCCTGTGGGTCTTTTTTACATATTAAAATGCGCTCTTCCTGCGGGGGCATCTTCTATAAATTAAAATTTGCCATTTTCCCTTGCGATTGCCCGTTCTAAGCCTGGGCCTCTCTTTTCCCGGTTCCCTATCTTTGTTTTGCCGTCATCGTTGCTACCGCAGGGCCATACCGAAACGCCGGCGGCCATGGTTTCATGGACAAAAAAGCGGGCGTTCCATTTGGAGCGCCCGCTGCTTGCTTGAATAGATCCTTCAATTCTTGCAAATATCTTTCAATGCTTCCAGGCAACTATCTACTTCGTCGGGCGTGTTTTTATGGCCGAAGGCGAAGCGGACGGTACCCTGTGGGAAGGTACCCAAAGTCTTATGGGCCCTCGGCGCGCAATGCATGCCGCAACGCGTCATAATGCCATGCTCATCATCCAGCCGATAGGAGACGACGGCGTTATCCAGCCCCATGGAACTAAAATCTAAGGACACGGTAGCCACCCTGCCTTGGATGCCGTCTACGCCAACCATCCGGACGCCAGGCAAAGCCCGCACGCCAGCTAAAAACCGGCTGCAAAGCTCCATTTCCACCTGGTTAATTCTGTCAGTCCCCGTTTCCAGAATATATTCCAGTGCCGCATGCAGCCCCGCAATGCCGGGCAAATTCATGGTGCCGCTCTCAAATCGGTCCGGTAAAAAAGCGGGCATTTGCTCTGTGTCCGATACGCTGCCCGTCCCTCCGCTCAGCAACGGCTCAATCTGGGCTGCGAATTCATCCGTAAGAACCATCCCGCCGATCCCCTGGGGCCCCAATATTCCCTTATGGCCTGTGAATGCGATTGCGTCCGCTCCCAGCTCCTTCATGGAAAGCGGCAGAACCCCCGCCGTTTGGGCCGCATCCACCACAAAGCGTAGGCCACGGGCCCGGCAAAGGGCCGCCGCATCCGCGATAGGCAGTACCGTGCCGCATACGTTGGAGGCATGGGTCATCACAACCAGCTTGGTTTGCGGCCGGATAAGCGCTTCTATTCGTTCTATGGCCAAACGGCCATCCGCATCGGCCTGGGCGGCATCAAAGGTAACCCCCAACTTGCCCAATTGATTTAAAGGCCGCATAACGGCATTATGCTCCAGAGAGCTTACGATCACATGGTCGCCAGCCTTCAGATATCCTTTCAAAATCAGGTTTAAGGACTGGGTCACGTTGCCGGTAAAGGCTACATTTTTGGGGTCTTCCCAATCCAGAAGCCGGCAGATTTGCTCCCGCGTATCCAGCACCATATCCGCCACGCGGTAAGCGCCCTCATATCCCCCCCGGTTGATATTAAATGCTCCCGTGGCTATAAGCGCCGCCATCGCTTCTCCCACGCCCGGTGCTTTGGGGAAGGAGGTACTTCCATTGTCAAAGTAAATCATCCGCTTGCCTCCCGATTGTTCCTTTGTTCTTTTAAAGTATACCGCAACACCCCTGGTTTGTCTGTACGGTTTTTCTTTATATATAGATTTTATAAATGGTTCTTCCCCATTTGTCTTGCTTATAAAGCAGCATTTTGGTTAATTTTTAGCCAATTTTCTATCTGCATGTCATTTAATATAGATTAAATCGATAGTTATCTCCCTTTCTTTTGATATTTCTATTTGAGTTTGCCTCCCCGCCTTTATATCATGAACCTGGTAAGGAACCACACACAATCATCCATATATAGGAGGTATTCTTCTAATGGGCTTTTTCAAAAAGCACGGCCTTGTCATCGTGACCGGGCTAATCGTGGGCATCATCGCCGTTGCGCTGGTGGCCTTTGGCAACCCCAAAAACATGGGATTTTGTATCGCATGCTTCCTGCGTGATATCGCGGGCGGCGTAGGCATGCACCGCGCTGAAGTGGTTCAATATGTCCGGCCCGAAATTATCGGCCTGGTATTGGGCGCTCTGATCATGAGCCTTGTGGGCAAAGAATTTGCTCCCAAGGGCGGCAGCGCACCCCTTATCCGGTTTGTTCTGGGCTTTGCCGTAATGGTCGGCGCACTGATGTTCCTGGGTTGCCCCCTGCGCATGATTATCCGTATCGGCGGCGGGGATCTGAATGCGGTCGTAGGCCTCGTCGGGTTTGTTATCGGCATTCTCATGGGTATCTTCTTCTTAAATAAAGGGTTCACACTCAAGCGCACCTACGATATGCCTAAGCTGGAGGGTTATATTCCCAGCGCCATCTCGCTGGGCCTGTTTATCCTTCTCGTTTTCGGCGCAGGCCTCCTCTTCTTCAGTGAGAAGGGCCCGGGTTCCATGCGTGCTCCCATCGCCATTGCGTTGATCGCCGGCCTCGTCGTGGGCGCGCTGGCTCAAAAGTCCCGCCTGTGCATGGTGGGCGGCCTGCGGGATGCCATCATGTTTAAAGACGGCCACCTGCTCTATGGTTTCATCGCGATCATCGTTGCGGTATTGCTCGGCAATCTGCTTACCGGCGCCGGCGTAAACTTCTCCTTTGCGGACCAGCCCGTAGCGCATACGGACGGCCTTTGGAATGCCCTGGGCATGGTCCTGGTGGGCTTTGCCAGCGTATTGCTGGGTGGTTGCCCCCTGCGCCAGCTCATCTTGGCCGGCAGCGGCAATGCGGATAGCGGCGTAGCCGTGCTGGGTATGACCGTAGGCGCCGCCTTCTGCCACAACTTCAAGCTGGCCTCCTCCGGCGACGGCCCCACCTTGAACGGCCAGATCGCCGTGATGATCTGCCTGGTTCTTGTGGCCCTTATCGCCGTGATGAACCTGCAAAAGCAAAAGGACTAAGGAGGAATTTTCCTATGAAACAGGTTGATGCCCGTGGCCGGGCCTGCCCCGAACCCGTACTTCTAACAAAACAGGCGCTCAAGGTCTCTCCTGAAGGGATTGAGGTGCTGGTGGACAATGCCGTTGCGCTCGGCAATGTGACGCGTTTCGCGCAAAACGCCGGTTATCAGGTGCATAGCGCTCAGGGCGCTGACGACACCCATACCCTCACCATCTCCAAATAAGCGCCATGGACTATATTGCCACCTTCTATACCCACTTTGCGGCGCTATCTTTTGCCAGGAAGCTAAAAAAGCTGAGCATCCCCGGCAAGATGATGCCCACGCCCCGTTCCGTAAGCGCTTCTTGCGGAAGCTGTGTACGCTTCGCCCTGGATGCGGATTTCACGCCTCTCTTAGTGGAGGATACGGAAGCGGTTTACCGCTGCGAAGATGCGCGCTATGCGCAGGTATGGCGGCACCAAGATCCATAAGCGTCTTGCTTTCGGGCGGACATCTTGTCCGCCCGATTTGTTGTTTATGCGCGTTGTGCCGGTGGGCCATCCATGGTACAATCAAATTAAGGAACTGGTGAAAGGAGGGAACCTTCATGTCTAGCGGAGAAAAGATTTACCTCTCCAAAATGACCTCTTGTGGCGGCTGAGCTGCCAAAATAGGGCCGGGCGTCCTAGAGAATATGCTAACCGGGCTGCCCCGGATTTCCGATCCCAACCTGCTGGTGGGGATGGAAACCAGCGACGATGCAGCCGTATATCGAGTGAGCGATGATCTCGCTCTCATCCAAACAGTGGATTTGTTTCCGCCTATGGTGGATGATCCTTATTCCTTTGGCCAGGTAGCGGCTTCCAATGCTTTAAGCGATATTTACGCCATGGGAGGCATCCCAAAGCTGGCGTTAAATTTGTTCTGTTTCCCTTCGGACAAGCTTCCGCCTCGGGATGTTCGCGCCATTTTGGAAGGTGGGGCCAGCAAGGTGGCGGAGGCGGGCGCTTGCTTATGCGGCGGCCATACCATCGAGGATAAGGAACCGAAATACGGCCTTTCTGTGACAGGGTTTGTCCATCCGGATCGGATTCTTGCCAACAGTGGGGCCCGCCCGGGCGATGTGCTGGTGTTAACCAAACCTTTGGGAAGCGGCATCCTGACTACCGCAGCGAAAGCGGATTTGCTGGATGAAACGGAACAAGCGTTTTTGATCCGGGTTATGACAACCTTGAGCGCAGGCGCCCAGCAGGCCATGGCGGGGCTGTCTGTTCATGGCTGCACGGATATCACGGGCTTCGGCCTCTTAGGCCATGCAAAGGAATTGGCGCAGGCCAGCGGCGTCAGCATATGCCTGCAGGCGGAAAATCTGCCGCTTATGCCAAATGCCCTGAATTTCGCGCAAGAGGGCATTATCCCCGCAGGCGCGTACCGTAACCGCAGCCATATGGAAGAGAAAGTTCGCTTTGAAGGAACCGTTCCGCTAGCCCTGCAGGATCTCATGTTTGATCCGCAGACTGCCGGCGGGCTGCTCATTAGCGTTGCGGAATCGGATGCGGACCGTCTCCTTTCCGCTTTAGGTGAGCAGAATGATTGGAGCCGGATTATCGGCCATGCCGTTCCCCAAGGCGAGGCGACTATCTGGGTGAAATAAGCCTTCCGGGCGTCTACTTTAAACTGCATAAAATATCGGCAGCGCTTGGGTTCGCCCCAGCGCTGTGCTATTTTACGCGTTTGTCTTGCCCTTTATCCGGGCTTTTCCGTTGCGGCAATGGCAGAAAAGCTATATAATTGTTTGTGCAGAATTTTGTCGAAAGGGGGGGCGCGGCCATGGAGCAATCAGAAGATCGCCTTGCTGCTTTGCGCAAAGGCGATGCCGATGCTATTCGGGCATGGATCGTCCAATATGCCCATACGGTCCAGGATATAGGCCTTGCCTACCTGGGAAGTCCGGAGGAGGCCACGGCCTTTTCAAAACGAATTCTCACCCAAGCCCTCCAATCCATTGCCGCGGGTTATACCCCCTCCGATATGGAGGACTGGCTTATTAGCCTGGCCCGGTCCCAGGCCTCCCAAGCGGCTTTGGCCAAGCCGGCACAGCCGCTGCCTCCCTTGTCGCCCCAGCCTGTCTTGCGTTCTGCGGGCCCCCTTCAGCCCCCAGTTCCCAAAGAGGTTCCCACGGGCCCTTGTGTGGAGGAGGATTCGCCAACGGCCTGTGTTTTGGCGTGTGAAGACCTTGCCATCCCCTCCGAACCGAATTTTGAGGCGGATGATGATTTACAAACAGAGGATAGCCCTCCCCCTCTGGAGGCGGCGCCTGCCTCGTCCCCTTCCATACCCCTCCTTTTCAGCGACGAGGAGGATTCGGTTTGGGATGACGAGCCGCTTATCCGGCGAACTTCCCCCTTCAAACGTTTTTTTGGCGTGTTGTTTATATTTCTTCTCCTAATGGCCGTTCTGGGTCTGCTTTGGGGCCTGGCGGGCCTATTGATGGATTTAAACATACTGCCTGAATATGACTTGGGCTATCGCTGGTTTAACGCAGCGGTCTATCCCTTCTTTTAGGCAAAGGGTGGTCGCAGGTGCGGAGCGCCTAAAACCATGTTTGCTTTTTTCCAGTTCCGTTTGCGAAGCGGAATGGGCCATGTAATCGCAGCGGGAAGGAAAGTTGTGCCCCTGTTTTTCGCGCCGGTATTTTTATATTCATAGCACCCCTTCCAATAAGCCATTCTTTTGGTTGCGGACCCCTGGTTACGGCGTCCCTTCCCGAATTCTTTTCCTCGTGCTATGATAGGAGAAGCAATCGTTTGGGGAGGTGTGCATGCAAAAGCTGTTTCAAACCCTGGCCGCAGAGCTTGTGGCCGACCGGGAGGCCCTTTTGTGCACCGTGGTAAAAAGCCAGGGCTCCGTTCCAAGAGGCCCGGGGGCGATGATGGCTCTGCTGCAAAACGGGGAAGCGGTGGGCACCATCGGCGGGGGCGTTATGGAGCATTTGGCAGGGGAGAAAGCTAGGGAAGCCCTTGCGGTGCGGCGCTCCTTTATCGGCTCCTTCTCCGTCTCTCCCCCAGCGGGCGGTTCTTCCCCGGATATGGGGTGCGTATGGATTTTCTTTCAGCATTGCGCGCCCAGTCGAGCGCCTTTCTTTGAAGCGATAGCCTCTGCGCTTGTGGACGATGCGGATGTTTGGCTGGCTTTACAGGCTGGCCCTGGAGATTCCTGGCGTGCGGGGCTATATGGAATGGACGGTCAACTGCGCTTTGGCGACCCCTTGCCGGTTGTATTGGAATCCCTTGCATGCAGGGCACCGTTGCTTTGGGAAACACAAAGCGATTCCTTCTTCTTTCTTAACCCGCTGGTTCGCTCGGGGTACGTATATATTTTCGGCGGCGGGCATATTGCGCGAGAGCTCGTTCGCGTATTGGCGCATTTGGAGTTCCGTCCCGTTGTTTTTGAGGACAGGCCCGCGTTTGCCCAAAAGCGTCTCTTTCCCTGCGCAACCAAGGTTCTTTTGGGGGATTTTTCCTCTTTTGAACAAACGCTGCGCCTACGGCCCCAGGATTCTATCGTCATCATGACGCGGGGGCATGCGGCGGACCACGCGGTTCTTGCTCAATCCCTTCGCTCACCCGCCCAGTACATCGGGCTCATCGGTAGCCGTTCCAGAATGGCCGCTACTCGTGCAGCGCTTTTGGCTGCCGGCTTCTCCGAAGGGGACATTGGCCGCATTCACAACCCAATCGGCCTGCCTATCCTGGCGGAAACCCCTGCGGAAATTGCCATCAGCATTGCTGCCGAGCTCATTGCACACCGGGCCGGGCAAGTCCTATTTGAAACCCATCTTAAACAAGGAGGCCCTATGGAAACCCTTTATTTTTCCAAACTTCGGCCGGATGCCGTTCTTCCTTCTAAACGGGCGGAAGATGCGGGGTATGATATCTACATCCGCCTGGAGGACGATGCGCTCCGCTTGGACCCGCATGAAACACGCGCCCTGCCTACCGGCATTGCAAGCGCCTGCTCGCCGGATTATTATTTTCAAATTCATGAGCGTGGTTCATCCGGAACCCAAGGCATTGGCCAGCGCTGTGGGGTGATTGATAGCGGATACCGGGGAGAGTGGTTTATTCCCGTTACCAACCATAACAACCTACCCCTGTATATCGCCAAGCCTGCTGCCAGGAAACGCTTGGCGGACGAGGTGGACGCGGGTGCCTGCCTTTTATATCCTGCGGAAAAAGCCATTGCCCAGATGGTGCTTCTGCCCGTGCCCAAAACGGAAGTGCGGGAGGTTTCCTACGACGCCCTTTGCGCAATGGCCTCGGAGCGCGGCGGAGGAAAACTTGGCAGCAGCGAGAAATAAGTTTGGCCCGGTGCGCAAAAAGCGTGCCGGGCCAAACCATTTAGGAAGGAACCGCTCAATTCGGGCGGTAAGGTTTGTATGCGGATGGCTTTCCAAGGTTGGCCTCCGCTTTTTTCTACTTAAAGCACCTTTGCCAGGAAACTTTGAAGCCGCTCGCTCTTAGGATGGTCGAAGACTTCCTGCGGTGTTCCCTGTTCAACCATTTGGCCGCCATCCATGAACAGGACCCGGCTGGCTACTTCCCTGGCAAAGCCCATCTCATGGGTAACCACCACCATGGTCATCCCTTCATGGGCCAGCTCCTTCATAACATCCAGCACCTCCCCTACCATTTCGGGATCGAGGGCGCTGGTTGGTTCATCAAAAAGCATGACATCCGGATTCATGGCCAGCGCTCGTATGATAGCGATGCGCTGCTGTTGGCCGCCGGAAAGCTGGGCTGGATAGACATCCGCCTTGTCCAGCAGGCCGATGCGGCCAAGAAGCGCCTCGGCGTTTTCCTTGGCCTTTTCCGGCGTCATCAAATTTAGCTTGATGGGCGCCAGGGTAATGTTTTCTCGAATCGTCATATGGGGGAACAGATTAAACTGCTGAAATACCATGCCCATTTTTTGGCGGAGCTTGTTCACATCGCATTTGGGGTCGTTGAGCAGCGCGCCCTCGAACCAGATCTCCCCGCCGGTGGGTTCTTCCAGAAGGTTCAAGCAGCGAAGGAAGGTGCTCTTTCCGCAGCCGCTCGGCCCTATGATAACGATCTTCTCCCCTTTGGCGATAGAGAGATCCACACCCTTTACCGCCTCGATTTGACCGAAATATTTGTGTAAATTCTTAACTTCTATCACTTCTTGCCAGCCTCCTCTCCAATTTCCGGGTGCCATAGGTCATCAGCATCACGATGATGAGATATACCAGCGCGATAAACAGCAGGGGTACCGGGCTATAGGTGCGGGACCGGATCATGGTTGCCACATAGGTGATGTCTTGCTGGGCCGCATAGCCCACGATAGCCGTTTCCTTCACCAGCATAATGGCTTCGTTGGCCAGCGCGGGCAGAATATTTTTAATGGCCTGCGGGAGCACGATAAACCGCATGGTCATGCCTCCTGTGAGGCCCAAGCTCCGGCCGGCTTCCGTCTGCCCGATGTTGACGGCATTGATGCCTGCCCGCACGATTTCCGCAACATACGCACCAGAATTAATGCCGAAGGCGATCATGGCGGCGTAGAAATTCATGGAAATGGGGAACTTGGCAAAGATAATCCAGCAGAAGATAAGCACCTGCACCATCATAGGCGTACCACGGATAATGGTGAGATACAAATCGCAAAGGAAACCCAGCAGTCGATCCAGCCATTGGGCGAAGAGATTGCGCGGCTTCTTTTCGTTCTTGAGATATACCTTGCAGATGGCCACAAGGCTTCCCAGCACGATCCCGATGGCGGCAGCGCCCAAAGTCAGGAGCAGCGTATTCTTGAGGCCGTCCAGGTACATAATCCATCTCTCGTTGCGGATGATATTATCATAGAGCTGTTGTGCAAAATTATCCCACATGTGTCCCCCTATGGTTCGCTTGGATGTGTCGTTATAGAAGAAACAGAGGAAAGGACGTTTCCTCTGTTTCGTAGCATCAAATTGTCAAGCGTCCTTTACGCACGGGTTTACTCTCCCGCTGCAATCACGTTATATTCGTCGATCCAAGCCTGGATCTGACCATCCGCAATGAGCTTCTCCAGCACGCTGTCCACCAAGGTCTTCAGGTCCTCATTGCCTTTGGCGATGGCAATGGCATACTGCTCGGGCTCGTCGGTAGCCGGGGTCTCCAGCACAACCAGACCGGGATTGGCTTTGGCGATTTGGGCGGCGGGGCCCGCATCGATCACGACGGCATCCAGTTTGCCTGCGGCCAGCTCAGCGCCGGCATCGGGGCCAGTTTTATAGCGCTGTACATTCACACCCGTTGCACTGTCGGTAACAAACAGGTCGCCGGTAGTACCCATCTGCACGCCCACGGTCTTTCCACTCAAATCGGCGGGGCCGGTGATGGCGCTGCCCTCAGGCACGATGATCATCTGCAGGGAATCCACATAGTTCACGGAAAAATCCACCGTTTGGCTACGCTCTTCGGTGTTGGTCATGCCGGCGATACCGAGATCGCCCTTGCCGGACTGGACAGCAATAATAATGCCGTCAAAATCCATATCCACAACCTCCAGCTCCACGCCCATTTCGGCGGCGATAGCCTTTGCAATTTCCACATCCACGCCGATGACGCTGTTGTCATCGCCCAGGAACTCATAGGGCGCGAATCCTGCGTTGGTAAGCATTACCATCTTGCCGGCAGCCTTAATCTTATCCACGGTAGGGGTGCTGCCTTCTGCAGCGGGCTCAGCGGCGGGCTCTCCGCTTTCCTCAGCTGCGGGCTCTTCGGCAACGGGCTCAGCAGGCGCGTTTGCGGGTGCGCTGGCGCAACCTACGCAAAGCAGCATGGCTGCCATCAGAATCGCTAGGATCAGTTTCAGATTCTTCATGATATTATCCTCCAAATAAATATTTCTAAGGCTAACTATCTCCCGGTTCTCCGGTTGATGAAATTTATTATAATACATACTATATGCATAAATCAACCCCTAATTTAAAATATTATTCGTTTTTCCCGGGATTTTTTGCATATTTTAATTGTATATAGGAATTTTTATTCATTTTGGTTTGCGCATGTCCCTTCTATTGCTTCAACTCCGGCCGGGCCGGAATCGCCCAGCACCTATTGGAAAAGCATATTGCAGGGCCCCTTTACATTATATCGGGGAACGATTACAATAAGGATGGTTTCAGGATACAGGCGGCAAAATAAGGCTAGCCTTTTGTTCCTGTACGGGTGAACTGCGCTTTGCCCGGAGAACAACATTTTATGGAGGATTTGGAGCTGTGTTTGAGATTGTACTAAATGAACCGCTAAACCCCACGGTATCCCGTATGGTTGTGCGTGCGCCGCGAGTGGCCGCAAAGGCCCAGCCCGGCCAATTCATTATTCTGCGGGTGGAAGATGAGGGTGAACGCATTCCCCTTACCGTAGCTGACTTTGATAGGGACCAAGGCACCATTACCATCATATATCAGTTGGTAGGCGGTACGACCATCAAACTGGCCCATAAAAAAGCAGGCGAGTATCTGCCCGATTTTGTCGGGCCCCTTGGCACGCCCACCCATACCGAAGGCCTCAAGAAAGTGGCCGTGGTGGGAGGCGGCGTTGGTTGCGCCATCGCCTACCCCGTAGCGAAAAAATTGCATGAGCAAGGCTGCGATGTTCATTCCATTATAGGTTTCCGCTGCCAGGATCTTGTCATTCTGGAAAAAGAGTTCGACGCCGTTAGCGCCTTGGTTAAAAAGATGAGTGACGACGGAACTTGGGGAACAAAGGGCCTGGTGACGGACGCCCTGCGCCAGCTTATTGAAAGCGGAGAAAAGTATGATGAAGTGATCGCCATCGGTCCCTTGATCATGATGAAATTTGTATGTAAGCTTACCAAGGAGTTTGGTATTAAAACCATGGTAAGCATGAATCCCATCATGATAGATGGCACGGGCATGTGCGGCTGCTGCCGGCTCACCGTGGGCGGCGAAACCAAGTTTGCCTGCGTGGATGGCCCTGATTTTGACGGTCATTTGGTTGATTTTGACGAGGCGATGCAGCGTGGCGCCGCCTACCGTGATTTTGAGGCCCATGCCCGCGAGGAAGCTTGCAACCTGTTCGCCAAGGAGGTAAAGTAATATGCCCAACATGCGTGCTGATAAAAACCCCATGCCCGCTCAGGAGGCGGATGTTCGCAACAAGAACTTTAACGAGGTAGCTTTAGGTTATGCAGAAGCCGCCGCGTTGGATGAAGCGGCCCGTTGCCTAAATTGCAAGAATAAGCCCTGCGTGCAAGGCTGCCCCGTAAAAATTGACATTCCCGCCTTCATTGAAAAGGTTTCCGAAGGGGATTTCGAAGCGGCTTACCAGGTTATCGCCAAGGCCAGCTCCCTTCCGGCAGTTTGCGGCCGGGTATGCCCCCAGGAGTCCCAATGTGAAAAGTTTTGCGTGCGTGGAATTAAGCACGATCCTGTCGGCATCGGCCGCCTGGAGCGTTTCGTGGCCGATTGGCACATGGAGCATACGAATGGCGCCGTGGAAGTGCCTAAAAAGAACGGCCATAAGGTAGCTGTCATTGGAAGCGGCCCCGCTGGCCTTACCTGTGCGGGTGAGCTGGCCCGCCGCGGCTATACCGTTACGGTTTTTGAAGCCCTGCATACCCCCGGCGGCGTTCTGATGTATGGTATTCCCGAATTCCGTCTGCCCAAGCGCATCGTGCAGGCTGAAATTGCTACCCTCAAAAAGCTGGGCGTTACCATTGAAACCGATGTGGTCATCGGCAGAACCGAATCCGTGGATGAGCTCTTTAGCGAAGGCTATGAGGCTGCGTTCATCGGCAGCGGCGCAGGCTTGCCCAGTTTCATGCATATCCCCGGTGAAAATTTGGACGGCGTCTATTCCGCCAATGAGTTCCTTACGCGTATTAACCTTATGAAGGCTTACCAGCCCGGCTCTCCCACCCCGATCCGCAAGGTGCATAAGGTTGCTGTCGTCGGTGGCGGCAACGTAGCCATGGATGCCGCCCGCTGCGCCAAGCGTTTGGGTGCGGAAGAAGTTTATATCGTCTATCGCCGTAGCGATGCCGAGCTTCCCGCCCGTGCCGAAGAGGTGGAACACGCCAAGGAAGAAGGGATCATCTTTAAAACCCTTACCAACCCCGTTGCCATCCTTGCGGGCGAGAACAAAGGCGTGGGTTCTATCCGTTGCCTGCAGATGGAGCTGGGTGAGCCCGATGAAAGCGGCCGCCGCCGCCCCATACCCGTGGACGGCAGCGAATTTGAGATCCCCGTGGATACTGTTGTCATGAGCATCGGTACTTCCCCCAATCCTCTTATTAAATCCACCACAGCAGGGCTGGAGACCACCCGCAAGGGCGGCATCGTCACGGACGAAGCCGGCAAAACCACCCGTGATGGCATCTATGCTGGCGGCGATGCCGTTACCGGCTCCGCCACCGTCATCCTGGCCATGGGCGCAGGAAAGGAAGCGGCGCACAGCATCGACGAATATATTCAAAATAAATAATAGCGAATACGTTCTCGCCCCCTACGGCCCGGTGCATTTGAAAGATGCGCCGGGCTTTTTCTTGTTTGCCTATGCCCTATTTGCAGGTGATTAACCGACATTTCTTCGCTTATGTGGCGATCCCCGGATGTTTTGCTTGGCTTTAGGGACTATGCCCCTGTCGGTTCGCCTTTTTTTGTTGATATTTTTATGCAAAGAATCGTTTGTCTCCTTTTTTTCCGCTTTTTCATATTCTTAATTAGGCGTAATGGAGCTATAAGTATCTGGTAGGTTGCAAAACAGGCTCTGTTGTGGCATAATACAAAATGTGTTTTTAGGTATTTTTTGCAGAGGTGAATAGAAATGGATTTCCTGAATAAATTAGGCGGTTTCGCCAAAAATGTGGGAGAAAAGACAAACGATCTTCTGGAAATTGGCAAGCTTAACTCCAGGATTCATGCCGAGGAGGATGCTATTGAACAGCACAAGTTTGATTTAGGGGATTATACTTGGGAAAAATTTCAAACCGGCGTCGCCATGGATGAGCGCACCACGGTAATCTGCATGGCCATCCGCGAACGGCAGGAAAACATGCAGTCCATGCGGGAGGAGATCGATGCCATTAAGCGTGCGAAGGACACGGGCAGGCAGAGGGCCTACAAGCCCGCGCCCACTCCGCCTGAAGCGGCTATGAAAACCTGTCCTGTCTGCGGCGGGTTGGTCGCCGCAGGCTGCAAGTTCTGTGGCGATTGCGGTACGCAGCTTCATTAACGGGCTAATTTTAGCCCTTTTCTTCTTTATCCACTTTTTCTATGCAGCCTGAAAAATTTTTTGATTTGCTAATAAAGTTTTGTTTTTTTCCGGTTGCTTTGCGATGGCGGCTGTTATATAATCAAGGCGTGAAGCCTGCCTTTTATTCGATAACAAAGGAGTCGATATAGAGTTTCCATAGAAAGTTACCCATTCCCCCCTTCTCGGCGGCCAAGGCCGCCTTTGTGTTGCAAATATCAGCCTTCTAATAACAAAAATAAGGAGTGACGAACTATGAAGTATGATCGTATCTACAACTTCTCCGCTGGCCCCAGCATGCTACCTGAACCGGTCCTCGAAGAAATCGCCGCCGAAGTGCTTAATTATCATGGCTCCGGTATGAGTGTTATGGAAATGAGCCACCGCTCCAAGGTTTTCCAAACCATCATCGATGAGGCTGAGGCGGATCTGCGCGAGCTGATGGGCATTCCCAATAATTACAAGGTGCTTTTTATTCAGGGCGGCGCAACCCTGCAATTTGCCATGATCCCCATGAACCTGATGAAAAACGGCGTGGCGGACTATATCGTAACAGGCGCTTGGAGCAAAAAAGCTTACACAGAAGCCAAGAAATTCGGTAAGATCAACCTGGTTGCCACCAGCGAGGATCGGAACTACAGCTATATTCCCGATCTCTCCGATCTGCCTATCAGCCCGGATGCGGACTATGTCTACATGTGCGAGAATGAGACCATCCACGGCACAACCTACCGCAACCTGCCAAACACCAAGGGCAAAGTTCTTGTGTCCGACCAATCCTCCATGTTCCTTTCTAAGCCCTGCAATGTAAGCGATTACGGCCTTATCTACGGCGGCGTACAAAAGAATATTGGCCCCGCCGGCATGGTTATCGCCATCATCCGCGAGGATCTGATCCGCACCGATCTGGACGGGCATATGCCCATCTATATGCGGTATGACACCCATGCCAACAATGGCTCCATGTACAACACCCCCAATTGCTGGTGCATCTACGTGTGCGGCAAGGTATTCAAATACCTCAAGAGCATTGGCGGCCTTGAAGCCATGGCTAAGCGCAACCAAGAAAAGGCAAAGGTCATGTACGATTTTCTGGATAGCTCCAAGATGTTCAGCGGCACGGTGGATAAGGAATACCGTTCCTTGATGAACATCCCCTTTGTGACCGAGAGCAAGGAACTGGATGCCGAAGTCGTAGCCGCTACCAAGGCTGCCGGTTATGACAACCTGAAGGGCCATAAGAGCGTCGGCGGCCTGCGTGCCTCCGTTTACAACGCCATGCCCAAGGACGGCGTAGAAGCCCTGGTAGCATTCCTGAAAAAATTCGAAGCAGAGCATAAATAAGGAGGTTCAAACGAATGCGTATTCTCGTAACCGACGGTATGGATAAAAGCGCCCTAGCCCAACTTAAAGCCAATGGTCATGATGTTGTAGAAAAGTTCTTCGAGCCCGATGCGCTGGGCGCTGCCCTTCGTGAATTCGACGTATGCGTGGTGCGTTCCGCCACCAAGGTGCGCGCCAAGCACATTGATGAAGCCAAGGGTGGCAAGCTGAAGCTTATCATTCGCGGTGGCGTAGGTGTGGATAATATCGACGTGCAGTATGCCGAAAAGAACGGCATCACCGTAAAGAATACCCCCAAGGCCAGCAGCGAGTCTGTAGCCGAACTGGCTATGGCCCACATGTTCTCCTGCGCCCGGTATATCTCTATTGCCGGCCATACCATGCGGGAGGATAAATGGGAGAAGAAGGCTTACGGCAAGGGCATTGAAATTGGCGGCAAAACACTGGGCGTAATCGGTTATGGTCGCATTGGTCAGGCGTTGGGTAAGATGGCCCAGGGTCTCGGTATGCAAGTTCTCGCCTACGATATCTTCCATTTTGACGGTTTGGAGTGCGACACCATGCACTATGTGGAGATGGACGAGCTCCTCGCCAAGGCGGATTTTATCTCTCTCCATACTCCGGCCATTGATGGCAAACCCCTTATCAACGCGGACAACATCGCAAAAATGAAGGATGGCGTGGTATTCATCAACACCAGCCGCGGCAACAACGTGGACGAAGCGGCTGTGCTGGATGCGCTGAACAGCGGTAAGATCCGTGCCGCCGGCCTGGATGTATATGCGGACGAACCCGCCACCAATAAGGCGCTTTATTCCCATCCCGCCGTTTCCTGCACCCCCCACATTGGCGCTGCCACCGTGGAGGCTCAGAAACGCATTGGTGCGGAAATTGTGGATATCATCCAAGGGTTTGGCAAATAACATCCCCGTCTCTTACCAATTAAGAAGGAGCGCTTTGATAAGGCGCTCCCTTTTTATAGCCTGATATATGGCGCAAAAGTTGTAAAAAACCGGCCCGCATATGCTACCATATACGGGCCGGTTCATGTTTACAGATGGTTGCGAAAAGAGAGATGGTTATTTGTGGAGTCGCACAACCTCCGGTCCGTTATCTTTCTTCGCGGAAGTACGGCAAGCCTAGTCCGGCAGGCGGTTGATTCTCCCGGCTGCGGCGTAGGGAGACCACCACCAGGACTATGACGGTAACCAGATAGGGCAGCATCTTAAACAACTCCATGGACCGCCGTGTAAGGCCGGGCAGGTAGAAATAGAGCCAAGAGAGCATGCCGAACAGGTATGCGCCCCAAATGCCGCGTTTAGGCTTCCAGCTGGAAAAAATAACCAGCGCTACGGCCAGCCAGCCCAACCGCTCAATGCCGCCATCGCTATCCCAAGTGCCCTTAGTATAGTCCATCACGTAATAGAGACCGCCCAGGCCGGAAATACCCGCCCCGATGCAGGTGGCTAGATATTTATATTTGGTCACATTAATGCCAGCCGCATCCGCCGTAGCCGGGTTTTCGCCCACAGCCCGCAGGTTCAATCCCACGCTGGTGCGGTTGATAAACCAATTGAGAACGAATGCCATTACCACCGCCAAGTAAACCATAAAGCCATAGCCAAAGAGCATGCTTAAGGCCGGAGGAAGATCCTGCGCAAAGGGGAGGCTAGCACGGAAAGCGGCACTTGCGACCGAAACCGAAATTTGGCCTACACCGCCTGCCAGTTTGTTTAGGGAGCCGCCGAAGAAATTCGAGAACCCGCTGGCAAAAATGGTAAGGGTTAAGCCCGTCACATTCTGGTTGGCCCGCAGGCTGATGGTAAGCACGCTATAGATAAGCCCGCCCATAACAGAGGCCAAAAAGGCACAGGCGAGGGCAATCAGGATGCAAATCATCTTATTGGGTTCGGGGTTGTTCATTTCATAGAAGAATACGCCCATCAAACCCATGATGCCGCCCAAGTACATAATGCCGGGAACACCAAGGTTGAGGTTGCCGGATTTTTCGGCTAGGATCTCGCCTGTAGCTCCGAAGAGAATCACGGTGCCGAACATGATGCCGGCTTGAAAAAGGGATATAAGCTGGGTCATGCCTGTACCTCCTTGTGCTTGGCGCTTCTCAATTTTACCTGATAGTTGATGAAGAACTCGCTTCCCAGAATGAAGAACAGGATGATGCCCGTCAGCATATTGGAAACGTGGTTGTTCAAATTGTATCGCGAGGCGATCTCAATGGCGCCCTTGTCCAGAAATACCAACAGGGCGGAAATGAGGATCATCACAAAGGAATTGAACTTGGCCAGCCATGCTACGATAATGGCCGTAAATCCGCGGCCTCCCGCCGTGCTGGTGGATATGGTATGGCTCGCGCCCGATACGGCCAGGAAGCCGGCAATGCCGCACAGCGCGCCGGAGACGAACATGGTGCGCATAATGACCTTGGGGACGTTGATGGCTGCATAGCGGGCCGTATTTTCGCTCTCGCCCACCACGGCCACCTCATAGCCATGTTTGCTATAGCGCAGGTATACATACATGCCCACCGCCAAAGCGAGCACAAGAATTACGTTTAAAGCATATGCCTGGCCAAAAATCTCCGGGAACCACCCGATCTTGGTTTTCGCGTTGATCACGCCAACGGTGTTGGAGCCAATGGGATTTTCCCACAACGCCACAAAATAGGCGGTGATTTGGATGGCAATGTAGTTCATCATGAGCGTAAACAGGGTCTCATTTGTGTTCCATTTGGCTTTGAACAGGCCGGGGATAAATCCCCAGATGCCCCCCGCCAGAATGCTGAGCCCGAGCATGAGAAGCATCATGGGAAGGGTAGGCATGGTTTTGCTTAAATAGACCATGCAGGCTGCGGAAACGATACCGCCCATGAGGATCTGTCCTTCCGCACCAATATTCCAAAAGCGCATCTTGAACGCAGGCGCAAGGCCAATGGAGATGCACAGGAGCATCATCATATCGCGGATGGTCACCCACATGCGCTTGTTGGTGCCAAAGGCACCCTCAAGCATGGCGCCGTAAACCTTCAGGGGGTTCATCTTCACAATCGCATAGATGATAACGGCGCAGATCATCAGCGCGGCCACCAATGACAAAATCCGAATGCCCCAAGATTTCCATAGCGGCAGAACGACGCCCCGCTTGGAAACGCGCACAAAGGGCTCTTTCTGTTCTATTTTCATGCCTTTGCCTCCTCTCCAAGGTGTGTCATCAGCAGGCCGACCTCTTCCTTTTTGGCCTTACGACCCTCCACAATGCCGCTCACTTTTCCGGCGCACAGCACCAATATCCGGTCGCAGAGCTCCAGCAGCACGTCCAGATCTTCGCCAACAAACATCACCGAAGCCCCGTGCTCCTTTTGCTCATTCAAAAGATGGTAGATGGTGTATGACGTGTTAATGTCCAGCCCGCGCACCGCATAGGCCGTCATCAGCAGGGAGGGTTTCCCAGCGATCTCCCGGCCCACCAATACCTTTTGCACGTTTCCGCCGGAAAGACGGCGCAAAGGAATGTTGAGGCTAGGCGTTACCACCTCCAGATCATCTACGATCTTCTGAGCCAAAGCCCTGGGGCTTTTTCTATCTGTAAAAGCGGACTTTCCATTCTTATAGCTTCGAAGCATCACATTATCCGCCAAATCCATGGAGCCTACCAAGCCCATGCCGAAACGGTCCTCGGGCACAAAGGCCAAGCCCACGCCCAGCTTATAGATATCCAATGGGGATTTTCCCACCAAATCCACTTCCTGCCCTGCCGGCGGGATGAAACGAATGGAGCTGCCCGGCTCGATACGCTGCAGCCCGGCAATGGCCTCCAGCAGTTCTCGCTGGCCGCTTCCGGTAATACCGGCTATGCCCAAAATTTCTCCGCTATAGGCGGTAAAGGAAACTTCGTCCAACCGTTTGATCCCATCCGAATCCAGAACGGTAAGATTCTCCACCACCAGGCGCTCCGCGGGGGATTGGGGTTCCGGCCTGTCGATGTTTAGGGAGACCGCCCGGCCTACCATCATGTCTGTAAGCTGCTGCGGGTCCGTATCCTTTGTAGCGATATCGCCGATGTATTTGCCCCGGCGCAAAACTGCTACCCTGTCTGAAATCTCCATAACCTCGTGGAGCTTATGGGTGATAATCACGATGGATTTGCCATCGGCCTTCATATTTCGCATCACGGCGAAGAGCTTTGCCGTTTCCTGCGGCGTAAGCACGGCCGTGGGTTCGTCCAAAATCAGAATGTCGGCGCCCCGGTACAAAACCTTAACGATTTCCAAGGTTTGCTTTTCCGAAACGGACATATCATAGACCTTCTTATCAGGCTCCACAATGAAGCCATACCGGTCACATATTGCTTTTACCTGGGTACGCACATTTTTGAGGTCAATCAACTTGTTCTCATTGAGTCCCAGCACGATGTTTTCAACGGCGGTGAGCACATCCACCAATTTAAAGTGTTGATGAATCATACCGATACCAAGGTCAAACGCATCTTTGGGCGAGCAGATCGTCCGCATGTTGCCGTTGACCCAAATTTGGCCGCATTCCGGCAAATAGATACCGGACAGCATATTCATGAGGGTCGTTTTACCGCTGCCGTTCTCACCAAGGAGCGCCAAGATTTCGCCTGAATAAATATCCAGGCAGACACAGTCGTTGGCCACTACCTCGCCGAAGGTTTTGGTAATCCCACACATTTGGATTGCTTTTCGGGTTTCCAAAACAATTGTCCTTTCTATGCATGCAGCCAGAAGGCCGCAGCTGTGTTTTAATATGATGCCGAATAGAATTACAGGAACATATCAAGCTCCCGGCCGTGAGAAAGGGGAGCCGGCCGGAAGGCCGTGGATTGTGATAGGAAGAGAGAAGCAGACAGGCTGCTTCTCTCTCTCGGACTAGATGTTAGTTGAGCTCGGTGATGCCATCGATGCGCAGGCCAAAGTAAGGCGCGCTGCGGAGGGTGGACTCGTGGAAGATGCCATCGGCAATCGCTTCGCCGGTGTCACCAACCCAGTCGCCATCGGTATCCAGAGCCAGATAGGTCGTAACAGCCTGGCCGCCCACGGTGAAGTTAGCGGTGTTGAACACTTCCAGGGAGCCATCCTTGAGGGCAGCGATTACTTCGGCTACCTTCTCGGCAGTGCCTTCAGCGCAGCTCTCGCCCAGCGCGGAAATCATGACCGCATCGTCAGCATAGCCCAGCGCGAGATCGGCAGGCATGGCTTCGCCGGTAATCATGTTGTTGAGGGTGGGGGTGTAGAGGGCAACCCAGTTGTTCTGCGCGGAGGTCAAAGCAGCCTTGGGGGCCACGGAAAGCATGTCGATATTATAGCCAACGCTATAAACGACTTTTCCGCTATCCTGGGCAGCCTGCACAGCCGCGGGAGCGCCGGTGGAGTCAGCATGCTGGCCAATGATGACGCAGCCCTTGCTCATCAGAGCATTGGCGGCTTCGCCTTCGGCAACCGGATCATACCAAGAGTTGGTATACTGCACGTCCATATGAGCCTCGGGCACGATGCTTTGGATGCCGAGGAAGAACGCGGTATAGCCGGAAACCACTTCCGCATAGGGATAAGCGCCCACGTAGCCGATGTAAGGATCGGTCACGGTGCCGGCATCCATAAGCTCCTTAAGCTTCATACCAGCCACAACGCCGGATACATAGCGGCTCTGGAAGGTATAGGGGAAGATATTCGCCACGTTTGCTACGGGCTCCATGGCAGCGGTATCGCCGGTGCAAGCCACAAAAATGACATTGGGATACTCGGCGGCGGCAGCCATCATGTGGGACTGGTGACCATAGCTGTCGGACAGAATGATCTGGCAGCCCTGCTCGGCAAGATCCACGGCGGTATCGTAGCAGGTCTCATCCTCGGGGATGTTGTACTTGAAGATCGCCTGGTCTTCCTTGATGCCCAAGTTGGCCATAGCGCCTTTGACGCCTTCGATATGCGCCATATCGTAGCCGGAATTCTCGTCATGCACAAGGATAACGCCAATCTTCAGATCAGCCACGGCAATGGGCTCCCGGGCCTCGCGGGCAACGGAACCAGCGGGGGCAGCTTCGGCGGCGGGCTCGGTGGCCTCGGCAGCGGGCTCTGTGGCCTCGGCGGGAGCGGCAGGCTCAGCAGCAGGCTCTGCGGCGGGCGTGCTGGAGCAGGCTACCATGGTCAGAACCATTACAAGCGCCAACGCGATTGCAAGATACTTCTTCATTTGGTAATCCTCCTTAGATTTTTGTTGCTGTATTTTTACACCCTTCGGGCGTAGCAACCATATTTTCCGCCGAGGGCCGAAGGGGACTCGAATATACCCGTCAGCGGAACAAAGCCTATCGTATCACAACGTCCTGCCTTTTTCAAGGCTGGCAGATAGCATATACTTAGCAAATATATTATAGAATCCCGCTTTTCTCCAGGGCTTCCAAGGACGGCTCGCAAGCGGTAGGCTTACCTGCGGCGCGCAGCGCGTTCTTAACATCCTTAAGCCCGCTGCCTGTGCTGATGGTGGTAACGGTTTCGCCCGGTTTGATGATCCCCTCCGCTACGGCCTGGCGCACACCCGCTGTAGCCGTTACGCCTGCGGGCTCTCCAAATACGCCCTCCGTACGGCCTAACAGCCGCATAGTATCCAAAATCTGCGCATCGCTCACGGCGATCCAAGCGCCGTCCGAAGCAGATACCGCCCGCAGGGCCTTCTTGGGGTTGCGCGGCACACCTACGGCAATGGAATCCGCCAGGGTGTTCTCCTCTGCCGGCACCAAATCCCGTCCTTCCCGGGCCGCATCCACAAAGGGACAGCATCCGGTGGACTGCACGCCCAAAATTTTGGGGATTCGCTCAATAAAGCCCATCTCATACAGGTCGTGGAAGCCGTTATATACGCCGCCAATGGTGCATCCATCGCCCACGGAGCACGCGACCCAGTCCGTGGGTTCCCATGCCAGTTGCTCGGCGATTTCCAGCGCCACGGTTTTTTTACCCTCGGTGAGGATAGGGTTAATGCCCGCGTTGCGGTTATACCAGCCGTATTTATCAATTGCGGCCTTGCTCAAATCAAACGTGGCTTTATAGTCTCCCTGCACCGAAACCACCTTTGCGCCGAAAATCATCAGTTGCGCTACTTTGCCTTCCGGTGCGCGGCTGGGAACAAAGATCACCGTTTTCACACCCATGCGGGCCGCGTTGCCTGCGCAGGAGGATGCTGCATTGCCCGTGGATGAGCAGGCGATGGTGTCATAGCCGAGCTCCACGGCCTTGGCTACGGCCACGCCGCTAGCTCTGTCCTTAAGGGAAGCCGTGGGGTTCAAGCCGTCATCTTTAATATATAAAGCCTTCAGTCCCAGTTCCTTCACCAGGCTGCGGGAAGGATACAGCGGCGTCCAGCCCACGCGCAAAAACGGCGAAAAGTCGCGATCTTTTAGCGGCATCAGCGCTTTATAGCGCCACATGCTGTTGTCGCGGCATTCCGCCAGGCTTTCTCTGGAAAGCAAGTGCTTTTTAATGTATGTATAGTCAAAGATGATATCCAGAATGCCCTTTTCGCCACAGCGAGGGCATGTCATACGTTCCGTATACGGAAATTCCGCACCGCAAAGGGTACACTTATAACCAAGAATATGTTGCATGTTAAAACCTCTTACAAATAATTAGCAGTGGACAAAAACTTTTTGTTTCTGATGGTACCATCATACTATATCCGCATGAATTTGTACAGATATCTTGCGGAAAAATTTCAGGGAAACTGTAAGAAATGATTACCCCTGCGCCATATTGTTTTACATTGTACATTATATGGAAACATGCTAGAATAACAAGGAAGGTTGAAACGCCTGGAGGTATTTATGAAGCAATATTATAAGCGCGGCTTGTTCGATCGATATGATGGCTGGCGTGTGCGTAATGTGGATGCCGTATATAATGTAATTCCCTTCATCATGCGTACCCGCATGGATTCCCAAAATCTCTTCGAGGAAAACATGCCGCTGGAGCCTGTGGAGAATTTTATTCGTGAACATCGGGCGGATATGCCGGATCTTTCCTTCATGCACGTGCTCATGGCCGCCATGGTTCGTATGATGGCGGAAAGGCCTTATCTTAACCGCTTTGTCGTATGGAATAAGATATACGCCCGGAACCATATCAATATATCCCTCATGATTAAGCGCAAACTTTCCAATGAGGAGACCATGATTAAGCCGGATTTTGAGCCCGAAGATACCCTTCAGGACGTGGTGGATAAAGTAAATGCGTTGGTCAATGTGAACATCATGGATGAAGCGAAGAACAGCATGGATGCCATTGCCCGTTTCTTCGGTTATATACCCGCCTGGGTCATGCGGTTTGCCATCTGGACCCTTTTCCGGTTGGACAGCGTGGGTTGGCTGCCCAAAAAGATCAACGGCGCAAGTCCCTTCCATTGCAGCGCGTTCCTCACCAATGTGGGTTCTCTGGGCATCGGCCCCATTTATCACCATCTATATGAATTCGGCACCTGCTCTATGTTCGTAGCTATGGGCAACAAGCATAAGGTGCGCTTAAGCACCCGGGAAGGCGAGCATCTGGAAAAGCGTTTTATCGGCCTCAAGTTCGTTACGGACGAGCGAATTTGCGACGGTCAGTATTATGCCAGCGCCATGAAGCACCTGCGCCGTCTTCTCAATAACCCGAGCCTTCTTTTGGAACCGCCTGTCAAAGTCATCATTGATGACGGTGTGCCCAAGAGCAAGCGTATCCCGGCAAATTGGCCTTCCGAAACGGAAGATTAATCGCAATTGTACAAACCGGTCTGTTCTCGTATAAAACCAGGCGCGGGGGC
>JAYFNX010000010.1:0-21244 GCA_034933245.1 Candidatus Pelethousia sp. | reverse complement strand
GGCGCACTCGCTTTAGCACAGGCTTATTTTATTACAAGATGTTACAAACAACAAGGGGCGATTGTAACAATATTGAAAGATATCGGAAATAAAATTCAAAGCGATAGAATGTCGTATTTCATTTTAAAATACGCTCTATAAAAAAGTATGGAGAATAAATTATATGATAACATACATTATTAGGCAATTTAGCATGTTGTCATACCAATAGGAGCATATGCGCGATTAAAAGGTGTTGCCGCCTCCTGTTACGGCATAGGCGGCGGCTAATCCAAACGGAGCGAATGGCGCCAGGATAATAAAAAAAAGAAGGCGTTTCCGCCTTCTTCGGGTAGAAAAACTGCACTTGCAACAGTCTTTCTGAAAGTGTGCCAAAAGGTGCGCCGGATATGGCTTATCCACCCAGCAGGTGCCAAGCGGCTCGTACCGCCCCGCGAGGTGTGGTTACGCTTACGCCTTAACCTTTTTGACGGCTACGGCGGCGGCGACGACGGCGGCCATGATCATAGCGAAGCCGATTACGCTGGCGTTGTCACCGGTCTTGGGGATGGTAACAACCGTGGCGGAGGTTAGAGGATCCAAGATGATGGGGGTGCTGTTGGCAGCCCAAGTAATGGAAGCCTCGCCCTTGTAGGTAAAGCCCAAGGCGGCCCGCAGATTTGCGTTGGTCATATAGATCGCACCCGCGGAAATGCCGCTGGCGGAAATGCCCAGGAAATTATAGAGGCTGTTTACCCAGTTCGCGCTGGGCGCAGAACCGTTTACGTCCACCTGGAACACCTGGCCGTCGGACCGGCGGGAGAAGGTAACAAACGTTTCGGGCGTACCGGCCATGGAGGCATCCGCAAAGATGACCCTGTTGTTCGCCGTATCGACGGTTACAAAATAGCCGTTGCTCTGGAACTCATTGCCCGCGCCGAAGGGTCGCTCCGAATAAACCTTGGCATAGACCTTAGCGGTGGCGGTATCCAGGCAGCGGGCCTCAATGGCGGCAACGGCATAAGGGGTATTCTGAAAACCATCGGTAATCAGCTTGAAGTTCAGGCCATTGATATCGTAATAATATACGCCGTTTGCAAGGCCGCCCAACGGAATGTTGGTATTCCCTTGCAGGCCGGCACCGGCCACATTTGCCAACGCGGTAAAAGACACATCCGCCATGGCGCATTGCTGCACGGCATCCGGATCATTCATATCCGCGCCGGAAATGGTGAGGCGGATGTAGAAATACACGGGCGCATTGTTCACGGCGGTGGCGCCGGGAGCCTGTACCAGCTTGTTGGTGCCGATGATGCCGGTCTCATTGGCCAGCTTAACAACCTCAATTTTATAACGGCTGGAGAAACTCTCGGCTGTAGTGCCCGTGCCGGGCCCCCAAGAGAAAGCCATGGCGCTGGAAGCAATGCCCAGAACCATGACGACCGCGAGAACGATAGAAAACAGTTTCTTCATAAGTAAGGATTCCCTTTCAAAATAATTGTGTGTTTTGCAAGCTTGGCGCACCAGCTTTAACACAAAAATATTTTGTTACGGAATGTTACGAAATATACGGATTAAATGTAATATATTTGCAAGATAATGAAACAAAAAACAAACAAAGCCTGTTTATATACAGATTTTGCAAAATCGCTCTTTAAAAAACAATAATGTAAAAAAGTTCAGAAATTAACAATAAGAATATAATAAACCGCCCGCGGCCACAAATAAGAATGGCATAGGGGCGGAACGATCACATAGATCCCGGAGGATTATGCCATATGCAGAAAGCGGACGGTTAGTCTCGCCATGTCTTCGGGGGATTCTGGGGAGGCGCCGCTCACCCATTGGCGAACCATAGAGACCAGTGCGCCGGTGAGGAAGGTGGATCGCCAGGCGGCATCCTGCGCGCCCGGGGAAAGTATGCCGCAAATCCGCTCTTCGCAAAGGGTAAGCAGCTTTTGCAGGAAGTCCGGATCCCCCTTGAAGGAAAGAAGCACATGCAGGAGCAGGCCGTTGCCTTGGGCCAGGGTATAAAGCCGAGTGAACCACGCCGTTTTTTCAGGCACGGAGCCGCCGGCCGGATAGGTGGCGAGCAGGGTAGAAAGCTCCTCATAAAGGACGGACTCCATCTGCTCCAGAATATCCTGCACGTCCCGGTAATGGGTATAGGGTGTGGAACGGCCCACATCCACCCGGCGGCAGATTTCCCGCATGGTAATCTGTGAAAGGGGCTTTTCTTTCATCAGCAAAAGCAGTCCCGCTTGCAACCGCTGGCGGGTTTTTCGGATGCGGCGATCCATGTGCTCCATGTCCGAGGACGGACAAAGACGATCCAACTCCAGATCCTCCGGGTTGGGGAGCATACTAAATTCAGGGCTCTTGGTAGGCATATAAGTTCCCTTCCATTATTAATCTCATATCAACATAAAAATAAGAAACTGAAAAGCAAAACACAAACACTACCAGTATAATACACAAATAAGAAAATTGCGTCAAGAGATAGAGACAGATATTTTCCAAAAAACGGTAATTAATGAATACACGAAAACAAACAGCGCTAGGGGCCGCGGGTGCGCCGCAAAAAGCCGCGCGCATTTCGCTGCCGCATAAAGGCGGGGAATCCAAGCGGGCAAAAGGCCCGAATTGCCCCATAAGAAGAAAGGCCGGGTTATGCGAGGAAAGAGAGCTGCGCGCCCAACCCGGCAAGGTCTTGCCAGAAACCGGGATAGCTTTTGTTCACGGCTTCCGCGCCTTCAATTTCCCCATGCAGGCCGGCGCATAAAACCGTCATGGCCAAGGCCATGGCAATGCGGTGGTCCCCATGGGTGCAAAGAGGGGGCCCCTCGTGCAAGGCGCTTCCCCGCACGTACACCGTATCCGCTTCGCTACGAATACGGCCGCCCAGCTTGGAAAGCTCGGTCTCCATGGCGGCGATACGGTCGCTTTCCTTCAGACGGAGGCGGCCCGCATGGCGTATCACGGTTTCCCCTTCGCAAAAAAGGCCCAAAGCCATCAGGACGGGGCCCAGATCCGGGCAATCCGCCAGGTCTATCTGCGTTGCATGCAAAGCGCCCTGGACGGGCATATAAACCCCGGAAATCCGGGCCGTGGCCACGCCACAGCGGGCAAGGATATGCTGCATCGCCCGATCCCCCTGCTTGGAATCCTGGCGCAACCCCCCCACGGACACGCCGCCCAATACAGCCCCTGGCAGCATGAAAAAAGCGGCTTGGGAATCATCCCCCTCCACCCGGTAACTGGAACAGGGCGCATAGCGCTGCCCGCCGGGCACGGTTAGGGTAAGCGCATCCAAAAAGGAAACGGAAATCCCAAAGGCGTGCAGAACATCCAGGGTGAGGGCCACATAGGAGCGGCTTTCAAAAGGCGGGGAAATGCGAATTTCACTATCCCCGGAAAGCAGGGGCAGGGCGAAAAGCAGGCCAGAAAGGAACTGGCTGCTCACATCCCCGGGCACATGGAAAATCCCAGGGCGCAGAGGGCCGCCAAAGGATACGCCGGTTTCATCCTGGGAGAAGGAAAGGCCCTGCGCCGAAAAGACCGCTTGATAAGGGCCGAGGGGCCGCCGGGGGAGCCGTCCCCTGCCAAAGAGCCGGGAAGAACGGCTCGAAAGCCCGAAAAGGGGCAGCAAAAAGCGAAGGGTGCTTCCGCTCTCCCCGCAATCTACCGGCCCGCCACCCGGCAAAATCCGGCCACCGCACCCAACAATGCAGGCTGTGGTATCCGCAAGATGGGCCCTTGCCCCCAGGGCTTCCAGGCCACGGATGGTGGCTTCCATGTCCTCCGAGGGGAGAATGCCCTCTATGCGGCTTTCTCCATGGGCCAATCCCGCGCAAATGAGGGCGCGGTGGGCCATGCTCTTGGAGGGTGGGGCTTGTACCTGCCCGGCTAATTTTGAGGGGTATAGGCAAGCGCGCATATCAAAAATCCCGGCCCACAACCTGGGCGATGGCCCGGCCCTTTTCAATGACGGCCTTGAACCGCTCGGGCCGCATGCTCTGGGAGCCGTCGCTCCAGGCGGCTTCCGGATGCTGATGCACCTCGATAATCAAACCGTCCGCGCCGGCGGCAATGGCCGCCAGGCTCAGGCTTTCCACATAGCGCCAGTCCCCGGCGGCATGGCTGGGGTCTATGATGATGGGCAGGTGGGATTTGCGTTTGATGATGGGGATCACCGAAAGATCCAGCGTATTACGGGTATACTTTTCAAAGGTGCGGATACCCCGTTCGCAGAAAATAACATTGGGGTTGCCGCTGGCCATGATGTATTCCGCGCTCATAATCCATTCCTCAATGGTGTTGGCAAGGCCGCGTTTAAGAAGAATGGGTTTGGTCATGCGGCCCACGGCCTTGAGGAGTTGGAAGTTCTGCATATTGCGTGCGCCGATCTGCACCAGGTCCACATACGCCTCGAATTCGTCGATGCGATCCTCGCTCATAAGCTCGCTGACGATGGGAAGCCCCGTGGCCTCCCGGGCCTTAACCAAATCCAGAATGCCCTCGGTTCCCAGGCCCTGGAAAGCATAGGGGGATGTGCGGGGCTTGTAAGCGCCTCCCCGGAGCATATGGCCGCCGGCTTCCTTCACAGCCCGGGCGGCCTCGATGATCTGAACCTCCCCCTCCACGGAGCAAGGCCCCCCGATGGCAACCAACTTTTCCTGCCCGCCCACGGGTATGCCGGCCACGCGGATGATGCTGTCCTCCTGGTGAAAAAGGCGGTTTGCCAGCTTATATGGTTCGGAAACCCGCTGCACATTGTCCACAAAGGGATTGGCGCGGATGCGCTTTTCATCCAGACGGGTGGTGTCGCCCACAAGGCCGATGACGGTATAGTCCGTGCCGGTTATAATGCTGACCCGGAGGCCTTGGTCTTCAAAAGAGCCGACGAGTCTGTCGAGTTCCACCTGGGGCGTACCGCGTTTGGTGCTGATGATCATGGTTGGGAGTTCCTTTCATGCATGCTGTATTGCGGCGGCCGGGCGGCGGCCAAAAAGGCGTCGTATACCTTTTGGATGGCTTGCTCCAAGGCGCCGTTGTTATCGATTTGAGAATGGGCCGCGGCGGCGTATAGCGGCGCGCGGTCCTGCCAAAGCGCCGCAATGGCGGCGCGGTTGGGGGAGAGGGGCCGGCCTTTCCCTACCTCCAGCAGGGGAAGCGGACGGCGGACGTGAATCAGCACGCCGTTTTGCCGCAAACGGTCCGTATTGGCCCGCCGCAAAATGCAGCCGCCGCCCGTGGCAATGACCTGTCCGGTTTCCCGGGCCAGCCGGGCGATGGCCGCTTCCTCCAGCTCTCGAAAGGCCTCTTCGCCCGCTTCGGCAAAGATGGCCCCAATGGGTTTTCCCGCCTCTTGCACGATGCGCTGGTCCATATCCACAAAGGGTCTGCCCATACGCTGGGCAAGCGCTTTGCCGATGCGGGTCTTGCCGCTGCCCGGCATGCCGATGAGGACCAGATTGGCCCGTTCCGCCCAGATCTCCCGCACGAGGTCGGGGATGGCGCTTTCGGCCAGGGACGTTCCCAGGAAGCGTTCGGCTGCATATTTGGCCTGGGCTACCAGCATGGGGAGCCCCCCCGCCGCAAGGATACCAAGGGCTTCGGCCTGTTGGACCAAGCGGGATTGCAACGGGTTGTAAACAACATCCAGCACTCCCTGTAAATGGGGGAAAGCGCCTGGGTCCATGGGGCACGCATCGCATTGGGGATACATGCCCACAGGGGTGGTGTTCACCAGAATCTGCACCCCCTTTTCCCGCAAGGCGGCCTCGTAGCTTAGGGAATCCGGCCCGGGGCGGCGGCTGATGGTTAAAATCCGGGCCGCTCCCTTCTGCCGGGCCGCAGCCGTTACGGTTCGGCTGGTTCCGCCGCCCCCCAGAATGAGCACGGTTTTATCCGCAAAGGAAATGCCCATGCTTTGGGCTAAATAAAGAAATCCTAGAAAATCCGTATTATACCCCACCAGCCGCCCGCCTTCGTTCACCAGGGTGTTCACCGCGCCGATGGAGCGGGCCGCCGGGTCCAAAGCATCGCAAAAGGGGATGACAAACTGCTTGTAGGGGATGGTTACGTTAAGCCCGCGAAAGGTGCGCGCCCGCAAAAGGCCGGCCGCCTGCTCCTCCGTTACCGGGCAAATCTCATAGGAGTAGCCACCCAGTTTCTCATGGATGGGCTTGGAGAAGCTATGGCCCAGGGGCATGCCGATCAAGCCATATTCCATGGAGCCTCCTTGGGCCAGTGGGGCCCGCCCTGCCAGGTAAGGCCCAGGGCTGCATTAAACAAGTCACATAAGCCGAAGGCCACCAGGCTATCCTGTACCACAGCCGCCCGGTGGGCGATGCACGGATCATGCCTGCCCTGCATGGATAGCTTGGCATTTTGCCGGGCGATGAAATCCACGGTATCCTGCTCTAAGAAAATACTGGGTGTGGGCTTTATGGCGGTGCGAAGCAAAAGGGGCATGCCGTTGGTGATGCCGCCGTTAATGCCGCCGTTGTGGTTGGTGGCGGTGACGATGGCGTTCCCATCCATGCGGAAGGAATCGTTGGCCATGCTGCCCCGAAGGGCCGCAAAGCCAAAGCCCAACCCGAATTCCACGCCCTTCACAGCCGGCATGCTGAAAAGTAAGGCAGAAAGCTGGCTTTCCACACTGCCGAAAAAAGGTTCGCCCAGGCCGGGGGGCAGGCCTAGAACCGCCGTCTCCAGAACACCGCCCACGCTGTCTCCCTCTCGGGCGGCGGCGCGGATAGCTTCCCCCATGGCAACGCCCGCATCCGGGGAGAGGGTGGGGAAGGAGGCGGCGCAGAGCGCACCCATCTGCGCGGAAAGTTCTTCCGGTTTAAGACCGAAGGAGACGGCATCCTCCACGCCCCCGCAAGCCTGCAAACGCGTGGCCACGCGCACCCCCTTTTCCCGCAAGAGGGATAGGAAGATGCTGCCCGCGGCTACCAGGGGAGCCGTAAGCCTTCCGCTGAAATGGCCGCCGCCCCGGGGGTCGCTAAAGCCCCCATACTTGCGCCGGGCCGTATAATCCGCATGGCTCGGACGCAAGAGATTGGCCGTGCTTTGATAAGCCCCGCTTTGCACGTCCGTATTTTCTATGGAAAGGCACAGAGCCGTGCCCGTGGCCCGGCCTTGGTAAACGCCGGAAAGGAAACGCACCGCATCCGGTTCCCGCCGGGCGGTGGAAAGGGATGCCGCACCCTGCCGCCGAAACAACTGGGCGGCCATGAAATCCGAATCGATCTCCATGCCCGGCCGGATCCCTTCGATGGTGCAACCGATGGCCGGGCCGTGGCTTTCCCCGAAGAGACTGAGCGTGATAGCTGTGCCGAAGGTATCCCTGCTCATCCGATTCCCTCCCCAATGAGGGCGGGCAGGTCCGAAAGGGGAACCTGATCCAGCCGGTATTCGCCCAGTGCGGGAACCCGCACCAGCGTTACATACCCTGGCCCGGCCTTTTTATCGTGCAAGAGGAAAGCAAGCACCGCCGTACCATCATAGCGAATGCGGCAGGGAAGGCCCAGGCGGGCATAAATCCCTTGGGTTCGGGCGCGCAACGCCGCATTCTCGATCATGGGCAGCATGCCCAGCGCCACGCATTCCCCATGGTAAAGGCCTCCCAGGCCCTCCATGCTTTCGACGGCATGGCCCAGCGTATGGCCCAAGTTCAAGGCGGCCCGGGGCCCGGCCTCCCTTTCGTCGGCTTCTACAAACGCTTTTTTCACAAGAAGGCTGCGCCGGAGAATTTCGGGCAGGTTTGCCTGCAAATCCCCTTCCTCAAAAAGGGAGAAGAGGAGGGACTCTCCAAGCAGCGCTGCCTTCACTGCCTCCGCCAACCCCGCGGCATAATGCCTGGGGGGCAGGGAGGCAAGAACCTCCGGGTCAACGGCCACGAAAACGGGCTGATAAAAAGCGCCCACGATGTTTTTCGTGCCTGCAAGGTTAACGGCCACCTTCCCGCCGATGGAGGCATCCACCTGGGCCAGGGTGGTGGTGGGACAGTTGATAAAATCCACCCCCCGCATATAGCTGGCGGCCACAAATCCGGCCAAATCCCCCACCACGCCGCCGCCCAGCGCCAGCACCGCGTCCGTGCGGGCGAAACCCAGGGTGAGCATGCGGGAAAGAAGACCTTCAAAACAGGCGATGCTCTTGGTGGCCTCCCCCTGGGGAAGCACGGCAACGCAGCCCTGGCCGCATTGGGCGAGAACCGTTCGCACATATGCCTGGGGCACCCCGCCGTCCGTAACCACGAGCACCTTGCGGCTAAGGTTCACATGGGCGCCGAGCCGGCTTAAGCAGCCCGGTTCCAGAAGGATGGGGTAACTTCGGCTACCCAGTTCCATTCGCAGCTCCATGGCTCAGCTCCTTTCATAGCGGCCCAAGAGCCGCACCGTGTGGCAATCCACCTTGAGAGAATCCAAAAGCGCCGGGGTGGGCTCCCCCACCAGCTCCGTATAAAAATAATACTCCCAGGCCATATGGGGAAGCGGCCTGCTTTTGATGCACTCCATGTTATACCCCAGCCTTGCAATGGCTTCCATGGCCCGGGCCAAACGGCCCGCTTCATGGCGAAGGGTAAGCAGAAGGCTGAAGCGATTTCCGCCTGCGGGAAGCTCTTTGCCGATGACGATGAAGCGGGTGGCGTTATCCGCCGCTTCGCTGATGTCCGGGCAAAGGATCGTTAGCCCATACAAAGCGGCCGTTTCCCTGGATGCGATGGCCCCCAGGGATGGATCTCCGGCTTCGGCCACGCACTGGGCGGCAACCGCCGTATTGGGCTTTGGTTCCGCCGAAAGGTGCAATTGCCGCACAAAGGCGGCGCATTGGCGCAGGGCTTGGGGGTGGGAGACAACCCGCTTTATTTGGGCCAGGGTGGCGCCGGGCAGGGCCAGAAGATTCTGGCTCACGGGCAGGTCATACATGCGGTGAATGGAGCAGGCGGGATGCTGGAGGCAAAGATCCAGCACCTCCGAGACGTCCCCTGCCTGACTATTTTCAAATGGCAACACACCATATACCGCCTCATCATTCTCTACAGCCCGAAAAACATCCGCAAAAGTAGGCAGACCTTGGGCTGTCGCATGGGGAAAAAGCCGGCAAAGAGCAAGGTGGGAGAACGCGCCGGGTATCCCCTGGTAGGCCACTCGGTTTATGCCCATACGCTGGGCTTGATATTGGCGGGAAAGGGCCATGTTATGCCGAAGAAAATCGGCATAATAAGGCCGCAGGGGATCATCCGGGTGAAGGCCGGCAAGGTTTTTTTCAAGCACCGCCGCCTCGCGGGCTTCATCCAAAATGGGCAAGCCGTGTTCCGCCTTGTAGGCCGCAACCTTGGCCGCTTCCTCCATCCTGGCCGAAAATAAGCTGCGAAGCTCCCCGTCTATCCGGTTGATGGCCGCCCGGGCCGATTCCAAAGGATTCTGTTCCATGGCCTCTCCTAAAAGGTAAGCTTTTCAAGCCTGTCGAAGGCTTCTCCCAACTTATGCACATCCTGGGTGCAGGCGATGCGCATATGGCCTTCCCCCGCATCCCCGAAAATGGAGCCGGGCAGCATGAGCACGTGGGCTTTATCCAAAAAGAACTGGCAGGCTTCCATGCTGCTCAAGCCGGTGGGGCGGATGCCGGGGAAAAGGTAAAATCCGCCCTTGCAGGGGCAGCCCGCCATATAAGGCAAGGCGTCGATGCGCCGCCTTGCATACAGCATGCGGGCCTCGAAAATGGGCCCTATTTGAGCGCGCAGCTCCTCGCGATGTTCCAGCGCATAAACCGCGGCGCGCTGAGAGGGCGCGGGGGAAGCATAGATGATGGTCTCACTAATCTGGTGTACTGCCCGTACAACCTCCGGCGGTGCGGCAATCCAGCCGATCCGCATGCCCGTCATCAGAAAATTCTTGCTGAAGGAGCCCAGGGAAACCGTTCGATTCAGCATTTCCGGCAGGGCTATTATGGGCGAGAAAGGGGTTTCATAGCAAAAATCCGTATAAATATCGTCCGAAATGACCAACAGGTCATGTTCCTTAGCAAAAGCGGCCAGGGCTTCCAGTGTGTCTTCTCCGTAGCAGGCCCCCGTTGGGTTGTTGGGCGTGTTGATTACCATAGCTTTGGTGCGGGGGGTAATAAACGCAGCCGCCCGCCGGACATTGGGCAGAAAGCCTTCCTCCGCAAGGCAGGGGATGCACACGGGCCGCCCGCCCGCCGCTTTCACCTGAATGGCATAGAAGGA
The DNA here is from genome assembly GCA_034933245.1 of Candidatus Pelethousia sp. Classification (GTDB taxonomy): domain Bacteria; phylum Bacillota; class Clostridia; order Christensenellales; family CAG-138; genus Pelethousia. Next base: position 11,022 of record JAYFNX010000010.1, on the reverse strand, counting down.
GAAGTATGGATCGAAGAGAAGAACCTCGTCCCCTTCATCCAAGACGGCCTGCATCACCTCATACATGCCCGCGCAGGCCGCGGGGGTCACCATTAGTCTATCCGCTCCCAAAGCAAGGCCGTATTCTTCGGAATAGAACCGCTGCAAGGCGGTGATAAGGGCAGGATCGCCCTTTGGATTCGTGTATTTGGTATGGCCCAGCAGGCAATCCGCATACATGGCGTCCAGAATCGATTTGGGTGTGGGCAAATCCGGATCGCCAATGGAAAGGTTAATCACATCCGGGTATTTTTTGGCACTGGCAAACAAAGCCAGCATGGAATTTTCTTCGAGTACGCTCCGCCTTTCGGATACCCATTGGCGCATAGAATTCCCCCACTTTCCGCACTGAAATTACCCAATAGTATATCATATCCTGTCAAGAGGGCGAAGAGCCCGGCGCAAGGAATATGCGCCGGGCCGTAGGTGTATACAGATAGGGTTTTGCTATGCTTGGGGAAAGAGGCAAGTAAAAAGCGGGGATTAGCCAGGGAAGGTACCGGCTTTGATGCCATCTACAAATTCCAGATACTTCGCCTGGTTCTCTGCGCTCACCAGTTCATCGTTAAATTTACCGGGCGCAAGGCAGTTATTTTCCAGGGTGCCGTAAACCACCGTATTGCCGAAGGTGCCGTTTTCAACGGCCTCCATGCACAGCGCCAGCATACCGGCGTTGTCGGTAACCACGCTGGTGATGACGCAGGGGTTCTGGCCCAGCAGGTCCGCGGGCTGGCCGATGTCGTAAATCTTGATCTCGCCGGAGCCGTTGGCGTTGTCAATGGCCTGGCGGGCGCCGCTGTCCACGGCGGAAGCATCGCCAAAGAATACATCGGCGCCTTCGCTAATCATAGAGGTGGCAAGCTCCATGCCCTTGGCGGTATCGTTAAAGGAACCGGCATAGGCGGAGAGAACTTTGATTTCCGGGTTGATGGCCTGGGCGGCTGCGGTGTAGCCGGCCAGCTTGGCCTTGGTGGTATCCAGCTCCATGCCGCCGATGAAGCCCAGCACGTTGCTCTTGCTCATCAGGCCGGCCATGGCGCCCGCCAAGTAGCCGATCTGGTCCGCATTGGGCAGAACGCTGGTAATGTTGTCCGTGGGAAGTGCCTCGTTGCCGTTGAGCACCGCGAAGCATACATCGGGGAATTCGGCGGCAACTTCTTTAACCGCGTCGCTATACTGGTTGCCGGGTGCGAAGATCATATCGTAGCCCAGGGCGCAGTAGCTGGTAATGGATTCCACATAGGCTGAAACGTCGATGTTGTCGGTATACATGTGCTCCCAGCCCCGGGATTCGGCAGCCTTGACCATGGCGTTGTAGCAGGCCGCGCCCCAGCCGCCGTCGGAAATGCTGGAATCGCAAATCATGGCTACTTTGTATACCTTGCCTTCCGCGGGCTGTGCGGCGGGTTCGGCAGCGGGGGCTTCCTCGGCGGGAGCGGCGGGTTCGGCAGCGGGGGCGGGGGCGGTGCTGCCGCCGCAGGCGGTCAGCGCGAGGACCATGCACAGGGCCATGAGAATCGCTAAAAATTTCTTCATACTTGGTTCTCCTCCGTTTTGTTTATTATTTTATGGATGATATTGGGCGCAACGCCCAAATAGGGGAACGAAGAAAGAGGCGAAGGCCGCGTTAGCGCTCTTCCCGGCGGTAAGGCCGTCCCTTCGCTTTGGGCCCCGCTTTTTTGGCGCCCATAATGGCAAGGGCCACCAGGGTGAACACATAAGGGATCATTTGAAAAAGCTGGTAAGGCGTGGTAACGCTGATGATCTGAAGCCGGAGCTGCAGGGCGTCGCATAAGCCGAAGAGCAGGCACGCGAGGAGTACGCCGGAGCTGGTCCAGTGGCCGAAAATAACCGCCGAGAGGGCGATGAAGCCACGGCCCGCCACGATGCCGTCGGAATAGGTGTTCACGTAGCAGGTGGTCAGGTATGCACCGCCGATGCCCGCCAGAAGGCCGCAAATGATACAGGCGATATATTTTTGCTGTACCACATTGATGCCCAGGGTTTCCGCCGCTTTGGGATGCTCGCCCACGGCTTTGTAATTGAGGCCCGCCTTGGTGCGGTTGAAGAAGATGGCCGTGAGGGGCACCAGCAGGTAGGCGATATAGACCATGGGGGTCTGGTTAAAAAGAAGCTGGCCAATCACGGGGATATCCTTGAGCACCGGGATGGCGATGGTTTTCATGAGGGTGGCCTGGGCCAGCGTGGAGCTGACGCCGAAATAGATCCGATAAATGAAGGAGGCAACTGCCGGGGCGAAGATGTTGATGGCCATCCCGTAAACGATCTGCTCCGCGCAAAGGGTGATGGTGCAGTAAGCATAAACCATGTTGATGAGAATCCCGCCCAGGGCCCCGGCCAGGATGCCCAAGGTTGGGCTGCCGGTGATGTAGCAGACCAGGAAGCCCGCCAGAGCGCCGAAGGCCATGATGCCGTCCAGCCCGATGTTTACGAGGCCCGCCCGTTCGGAATAAAGCTCCGCAAGGGCCACCAGCAGCAAAGGCGTAGCCATGCGGATGGTGGAAAGTAATATTTCGGAAAGAAAATTCATGGTGAAGATGGATTCCATATTACTTTTCCTCCTTGTTAGCCGCCCGCGAAAGCAGGAGCTGCTGAATTTCCGGCAGGCGTACCAGGGCCGTGCCTGCCACGGCGAAAACGATAACCAGCGCCTGGATAATTTCAATGACGCTGGTGGGAACGCCTGCGCCCACCTGCATGGTGGTAGCGCCAACCCGGAGGACGGCGAAGAAATAGGCGACCAGCACCGTGGCGATGGGGTTGCGCTGGGCGATGAGGGCAATGGCCACGCCGTCAAACCCGAAGCCCAGGCCATAGCCGCTCATAAGGCGAAACTGGGTGCCCAGAAGCTCGGCCGCGCCGCCCAAGCCCGCAATAGCGCCGGACACCACGAAACTTGCCAGGATAAACTTGTTGATGGGGAAGCCGTTAAACCGGCTGGCCGTGGGGTTGAGACCCACAGCCCGGAGTTGAAAGCCCTTGCTTGTATAAAATAGGAAATAATAAATGGCCAGCGCCAGCACGAGCGCCATAACAAGACCGGTGGTGGCGCGCATGCCGGGAATGATGCGGGTAAGCTTGGTGGCGTCGGGTACGGGCAGGGTTTGGGGCACGCTGCCCTCCCGCAGAACCAGGGTATAGATGTAGCCCATAAACAGAGTCGCCACGTAGTTGAGCATGATGGAAACGATCATTTCATTGAGTCCGCGGAGGACCTTAAGCAGGCCCGGAATGGCGCCCCAAATGCCGCCTGCCAACAAGCCCACAAGCAGGGCCGCGATTGCCGCGCCCTTGCCCTCGAAGCCCCAACTGGTAGCGACCCAAATGGCCGCCACGGAGCCCATGATGAACTGCCCCTCGCCGCCCAGGTTAAACACACCGCAGCGGTAAGCAAAACAAGCGCACAGGCCGGTGAAGATGAGCGGCGTGGCTTTCACCAGCGTGTTGCCGATATTGGTGGTGCTGCCGAATGCACCCTGAAAGAGGTAAACCAGGGCGTCCTTGGGGCTGGCACCCAAGGCGGAGATGATGATTGCGCCCACCAGGAAGGCCAGTACCACCGAAAGAAGCGGCACGCCCATGCTTAAAATCTTTTTCTTGGTTTCCATTAAATGCGCTCCCCCCTATTTGCCGGCCATGGCCAGGCTGATTTCCTGGATAGGCGGATTTTTTCCGGGATATTCGCCCATAATCCGCCCCTCGAACATAACGAGGATGCGGTCGGACATCTTAAGAATTTCATCGAAGTCCGCGCTAATGAGCAGCACGCCGCAGCCGCTGTCCCGCGCCTCGATCATGCTGTCATGCACGAAGCGGGTGGCGCCGATGTCCAAGCCACGGGTGGGATGCACCGCCACCAACAAATCGGGTTTTGCTTCCAATTCCCGCGCCAAAATGACCTTTTGCTGGTTGCCGCCGGAAAGGTTGCGGGCCTCCTGCTCAATGGAGGCGCAGCGGATATCGTATTTCTTTTGCAGGTTCAAGGAATAGGCGCGCATCTGCTTTTTTTTGAGGAAGAGGCCGCGGCCTTTGCTAAAGCGCGGCGTTTCGGTGGATTTGAGAACAAGGTTGTCGCAAACGGTCATGTTGCCGATAAGACCCATGCGGTTCCTGTCTTCCGGAATGTGGGATACATCCGCGGTGATGAAAGCGCTTGGCTGAAAATTGGCCACTTTGCTGCCCTTCAAGTCCACCTCGCCGCCCTCCGGGGCCAACACGCCGGTAACGAGCTGGGCAAGCTGGCTTTGGCCGTTGCCGTCCACCCCCGCGATCCCTACGATTTCTCCTTTGCCCACGGCAAGGGAAATGCCGTTAAGGCCGCTGTGCTTGGAGGCTTTGTTATAATCGGCGGTCTTGAGCTCCAAAACCGCAGCCCCGGGATGCTCCTGTTTCGCATATTCGCAGGAGACCAACTCCCGGCCGATCATCAGGGTGGCTAGCTCCACGGCGGACTTATCGCCCCGCTCCACGGTACATACGGTGCGGCCTGCCCGTAAAATGGTGATCCTGTCCGATATCTCCATGACCTCGCGCATCTTGTGGCTGATGAAAATAACGCTCTTTCCCTCGCCCGTGAGCTTATGGATAATGCCAAAAAGCCCCGTCACCTCCAGGTCCGTCAGGGCCGCGGTGGGTTCGTCCAACACGAGAAGCTCCGCGTTGCGGTAAAGAGCTTTAAGAATTTCCACCCGCTGCTGGGCGCCCACGGAAATATCCGTGATGAGCTTATCCAGTTCCACGTCTAAACCGTATCGCTCGGAAAGGGCGGCGATCTCTTTGCGGCGGGCGTCCGTGTTGATAAACACGCCGCCCGTGTTCTTATCTCCCAAAATGATGTTTTCAAAGACCGTCATGGCTTCCACCAGCATGAAATGCTGATGCACCATGCCGATGCCCAGGCGCACCGCCTGGCCGGGCGAATCGATCCGCACCTTCTTGCCTCCAAACCAGATATTTCCCTCGGTGGGCTGGTAGAGGCCAACCAACACGTTCATGAGCGTGCTTTTGCCCGCGCCGTTTTCTCCCAAAAGGGTATGCACTTCTCCCCGGCGCACGGTGAAGTTAATGTCTCGATTGGCGTAAAGGTCCCCAAACCGCTTTGTGATGTGTTCCATCCGTAAGATGTCTTCCATAGGCAGCCTCCCGTTCGTTGAAATTGGCCTACTGGCTGACCGTGCCGGCCTTTTTTTCGTAGAGCTTATAGATGCCTGGCTCCGCCCAGGCGTATTGGCACATGAACTCCCCTTGAAAGAGGTAGTAGATTTCCTGCTTGCCGCTTAGAAAATCGAAATAGTCGCAATCCACCGTTTCGGGCCGCATCCGGCAGCTTCCGCGTTCCCGCACGAAGATATCCGCCACGCCCAGGCTTCTTAGGGTATCAAAAAGCTCCTTGATGGTACGGCGGTACCCCGTGTTTTCGGCATGGGCGGGGTATTCATCCTCCCAAAGGCAGGCGATGATATCATGGATGGAAACGCTGTGCCCCTCCCGGTAAACGCAGAGGGCCATCAGTTCCTTCGCCTTGGCGGAACGAAACCGGACGGGCCGTCCGTCCACCAGCATCTCAAAGGGACCAAAGGTGCGAATCTGCACCCGCTTTTTTTGCCGGCTTTGCAAAAGCTGGGCCCTTTGAAGGACATCCGCAATATCATCCCGGTCAAAGGGCTTAAAGACCATATAATCGGCCTTCATTCGCAGGGCTTCCACGGCGAACTTGGGATGGGCCGTGACGAACACCACGATTACGTCCGGCCGGATTTCGCGCAGGGCCTTGGCAAGATCCAGCCCGTTCATGCCGGGCATGTCGATATCCAGCAGGGCAAAATCCACACGGTTGCTGCGGGCGTAGGAGAGCGCCTCTTGGGGTTCGGTAAATTTGCCTACGATCTCAAAATCCGCCATATCCGCGCATTTGAGCTCGAAGAGCTGCATATCCAGCATCATATCGTCTACAAGGATTGTTTTCATATCGGCTTGAATGCCCGCCGGGGCATATAAAGAAAGTTGGTTTTGCGTAGGAACGAAGTTAAAAGAATCGGGAAAAAGTCGGTCAGTTTTTAGAATGATTTAATTATAACAGCGCCACCGTACGGAAACCGTACGGGAAATTATACCGTTGCCATGCGGCGGGGGAAACGCAGCGTTACAATGGTACCAGCAGGGCCGGAGGCGATATCCAGGGCACAGCCTTGGTAGCGCTCCATTCGCTTTTGAATATTGCGAAGGCCCACGGAGGTACTGCTCTCCGCCCGAGCCGGGTCGAACCCGTCGCCGTCGTCGCGGACGCTCACCCGATATCCACCCGCCTCTTCCACCGCGCAAACCCATACCGTGCCGCCGCCGATCTTGGGCCGGATACCGTGCATAATAGCATTTTCCACAATGGGCTGCACGGTGAGCACGGGCATCATGAAATCCAGCTCCGGCACCGCATATTCCATATGGAGCCGCTCCCCCAAAAGCACCAGGTTAATATCCGCATAGGCCCGCACGGAGCGCATTTCCTCCCGGAAGGAGACCAGACCCCGCTTCGCGTCCACGCTATCCACCCGGAAACGAAGATACCGGGAAAAATCGCCTGCCATCTTGGATGCTGAAGATGGGTCCAGTACGATAAGAGCTTGAATGGCGTTGAGCGTATGGTAAAAGAAATGGGAACTGATCTGGGTAAGCATAATATCGGCCCGGTCATGCTCGATCTGGCGCTCCAAAGCGAGAATTTGGTTTTTGGCCGCTTCCCCTTTCATCCGCTCGATGCTTTCAAAATTGCGCACGGCAAGCGCCGCCAAAAAGGTGAGCAGAAAGCCCGCGCCCAGGCAGAGCCACAGGCTGGCATGGGCATACCAAGCTTTGAGAGGGGCAATGCTGATGTACCATTCGGAGTTGTACATGGGAACGGTTTGGGTAATTGCATAGCGGCTGCCCGCCGGGCCGCCCTGGGTGGATAGAATGGTCTGCCTCTCGCCGGTATCCACATTGATGCGCCAAACAACACAGGAAAAGCCCTGTTTTTCTATGCTGTTGAGGGCGATGTTGGCAAGAATATCGGGATAGGCCAGCGTTACGGATACAATGCCCCAAAACTCCCGGATGCCCGCCGCATTTTCCATATATACAGGCAACCGCCCCGCAATCCCCATACCGCCTTGAATTAGCTCAAACGGCCCCGCCATGATCATCTCTCCGCTGGCGATGGCGGCCTGGGCTTCCTTATTGCCAGCGCCCTCGCCCTTCAGATCCAGGCCGATAACGGCTTCGTTTCCTTCTAAAGGATACACCTCCGTCACAACCCCATCCGGCGCAAAAAGGACATTCCGCACGCCCGGCTCCTGGATAAGCCGCGCCGCGCCCTCGGCAAAATCCACCAGGCGCCCGCCGCTTTGAATCAAAACCGCCTCCAGCACCTTCACGCGGCCCAAGTGCTGGGAAATGGTCTGATAGGTTTCGGCGCTGAGGGTGCTGGCGATATACTGCATTTGGCTATATTCCCGACGCCTGCGGTTATGCTCCACATAGACGGCTACGGCCAGTGTGGCGCACAGCAAAAGAGCCAACACTACGCGGGTCATGGGAGAGGCGGAGCGGAAAAAATGCACGAGTTTTTTCATAGATTCATCATACAGCATGGGGCAAACCGGCGCAATGAAAAGACAAAAGAAGAAAGCGGCATCTTTTGCCATGGAAACCAACAGGAATAAAAGAAACAGGCAAATGGAGCAAACTTTTCGAAAAAGCAGACTTGTCTGCCGGGCTGCGCCGCATTTGCAATTGACAGAAGACGCGCCCCATGTGACAATCTATTTGCACAACAAAGGGTCCTGTGCCAAATCCAGCAAGGAGACGAAACATGGCCATCGTTTACTTCAAACGGTTCATCCGCCTGATTTTTGGATTGTTTTTATATGGACTGGGATGCTTCCTAAGCGTGCAGGCCAATGTGGGCCTGGCCCCCTGGGATGCCTTTGCCATGGGCGTCACCAACATAACCGGGGTCACCTTGGGTACCTCCGTCATTCTCGTGGGAGCGGCCATCCTGGTGCTGGATCTTTTTTTAAAGGAAAAGATCGGCATGGGCACCGTGCTCAATACCATTCTCATCGGTACGTTTGTCAACATGATTGAGAGCTGGGGGCTCATCCCCCGCCTGCAAAGCTTTCTGCCCGGTGTTCTCCTGCTGCTCCTGGGGCAGGTGAGCCTATGCGTAGGCAGCTATTTTTATATCGGCGCGGGCCTGGGCTGCGGCCCACGGGATGCACTGATGGTAGCCCTTGGAAAGCGCCTAAGCCGCATCCCGATCGGGGTGGTGCGGGGTATGCTGGAGGGGGGCGTGCTGCTCGTTGGTTACCTTCTGGGAGCCAAGGTAGGCATAGGAACCGTTATGGCTGTGTTCGGAATCGGTTTCATTCTGGAATGGACCTTCCGGCTACTCCGCTTCGATGTAAAAGCGGTGCGCCACGAGAGCTTTCTGGACACCCTGCGCATTTGGCGGAGAAAAGGAGCGGCGGAGAACGTATCTTGTGAAGCGAAGCCCAAGGAAGAGTTTGATTAAGGCCGGCAAGCGGACGGCGCAGGCGGCACCTTGCGCCGCTATGGCATGCTGGGCGTTGGAAAACAGGATAATGGAACGCCTTGCGAAAAAATATGCTCTTGCAAAAATGGAAAGGTAAGGAGAACATGCTCAAATTTACCGCTGTGGGGTTGTTTGCCACCGATATGGAAAAAATGGTCGCATTTTACCGGGATGTAATGGGATTGAAAACCGACTGGGCGGGGGATGCAAATGCGGAGTTGGAGGGCGACGGAATCCGGATTATTCTGTTCGGCCGGGAGAATTTTGAAAAAATGACGGCAAAGGCTTATGGCTACCCTGCCGGGCTCAACGGCACGATGGAGCTGGCCTTTGATGTGGCGGATTTTGCCCAGGTGGATGCCGAATATGCGCGTGTGATCCATGCCGGCGCGATCCCGGTATTCCCGCCCACAAATGAACCTTGGGGGCAACGGACGAGCTATGTTGCGGACCCCGATGGAAACCTGATAGAGATCGGTTCTTTTGTGAAAAGGTAAGGGCGGAAGCGGTATGCAGGCATCCGCCACAGGCGGGGCTTGGCCCAGCCCTTCGTTCAAAAACGCGGCAGGCAGTTCGGGCGATGGAAGAAAAAATGCCCACCCGAAAGGGTGGACATTTGCTTTGGAGCTGGTGATCAGATTCGAACTGACTACCTCGTCATTACCAATGACGTGCTCTACCTACTGAGCTACACCAGCATAGTTACGGTCAAGCACGAATATGTGCGAGACCGTTGATTATTATAGCGAATTCCCATACGGATTGCAAGGGCTTTTTCACATTTTATGCAAAATGTTTGATTAATCGTCATGGCAGTCGCTATGCCAGCAAATACCGCCCCGGGGAACCGTATATACTTGCGCGTTTTCTCCGACCTTTTTGAAACCGAAGGAAGAGAACAAGGGGATATCCTCCGGCAGGGGGCTGGCCATAATCGGGTCTCCCGCCAGGGTTTGGGCTTTATCCAACAAAATGCGCAGCACCAGGTCCGCAAAGGGCTCCTGCCGGCGGGAAGGATCTGTTACAATGGCGCCAATGCCCGTAGCTTCGCCTAAAGGATAAATGCGGCCTGCCGCAATCGGGCCTTCATTATCCCATACGTATATATGGGCGGCAATTTCATCATAATGGTCAAAGGCATCCTCCCGGTCCATTCCCATTTCCTCCACAAGCACCGCCTGCCGCAGTGCGAGCGCGTCCTTGGCCATGAGGCCGAATTCCCATTTGCTCTGAAACATAAGCATCTCCCTATATGTTATATAGAATATAGTACCCCTTTCAGGGAATAATGTAAATGGTGTGAACGATTGAACGGGCATCTTGCGGGATACGACGCAATCGAGTACAATGTTACCAGAAAACGAAAGGGGAGCAAAGGAATGGAAGAAATGGAACGCGACATCGTGGTATTTACCGACGATGAAGGCAACGAAATTGAGCTGGATGTGATCGACTATTTTGAGCACGAAGGCCAGGAGTACGCGGTTCTCACCGATTTGGGCGCCGAAGCCGAAGCCGAGGAGGATGACGCCGATTGCGAGCAGGATGTATATATTTTCAAGCTCGTGGTAAACGAGGAGGATGAAACCGAGGAATTCCTGCCCGCAGATGAAGAGCTTATGGATACGCTCACTGCCATTGTGGAAGAGCGCCTTTCCGAAGGGTGCGAATGCGAATGCGGCTGTGGATGCGAGGAAGGCGAGGCGTGCGAGGGCTGCAATAAATAAAACGGCCAAAGCGGGGAACCTTGCCTTAGGCTTGCGTTGCCGGGCGTTATCCGCAGCGCAAGCCTCGTAATACAAAACTAAAAATACGGGGGTATTTAAATTTATGCGAAACAGCAAAGCGTTTCGGACGCTGGCACGCCAGCGATTAAAGGGGAAATGGGGCATATCCGTACTGGTTACCTTTGTGGCGAGTCTACTGGGTGGCACCAGCTCCGGCGGTGGCGGCAGCAGCGCCGGTTCCAGCGTAAGCAACGCTGTGGACGCGGATGGCGCTTTCAGCTCCGAAGTGACGGCATTCTTCAGCAATCCCGCCGTTATCTCAGCCCTGATAGGGATCATAACCATAGCGGCCCTCGTCGGCATTGCTTTGTTTGTGATTGGCGCGGCTGTGGAACTTGGCCATTGCCGTTACTACATTGGCCTCATGGGCGGCGAATCCCCGGAGTTCGGCATCCTGTTTTCCCGCTTTCATATCTTCCTTAAGGCGTTGGGCCTCAGGCTTTATATGGGCTTGTTTATCTTCCTTTGGTCTTTGCTTTTCATCATACCCGGCATCATCGCGGCATATCGATATGCCATGGCGCCCTATTTAATGGCGCAATATCCGGAAAAGGGCATCGTGGAGTGCGTGCAGGACAGCAAAGCGCTCATGAACGGCCATAAAGG
>JAYFNX010000009.1:0-72073 GCA_034933245.1 Candidatus Pelethousia sp. | reverse complement strand
AATATCTGGACGGCATCAAGGTGGTAAAAGCTTTCGGCCTTTCCGGCGAAAAATCGGCGGCACTAAAAGCGGCGTTGAAACAGATGATGAAGGAAGCAATCACCTTTGAGGCAATTGCCGGAACTTTTGTCACCCTGTCCTCCATTATATTGCAGGTCGGCATCGGCGTGGTGATTCTTGTGGGCGTCAATCTGCTGACTGCGGGCACCTTGGATACAGTCAAGTTTTTGACTTTTACCATGATCAGCACCCGCATTTACGCGCCTATCCTTGCGATTTTCACCATGCTCGCCGAGGTGATGTATTTCTTTACTTCCATTAAGCGCATGCAACAGCTTCGCGACGAACCTCCCATGGAGGGAAATACGGGTGTAGTGCTCCCGGATTGCAACATCGAATTTATGAACGTTACTTTCGCCTATAACAAGGAAGACGTCATCAAGAACATGAACCTTATACTGCCCCAGGGTTCGGTCACTGCGCTGGTGGGTCCGTCCGGCTCCGGCAAAAGCACCATCTCCCGGCTTATCGCACGGTTCTGGGACGTCAACCAGGGTCAAATCTTGATCGGCGGACGGAATATCCGGGATATCGACCCCGAAGCACTGATGAAGTACATGAGTTTTGTGTTTCAGGATGTGGTGCTCTTTAATGACACGGTGATTAACAACATCCGCATCGGAAAAGAGGGCGCAACGGATGAAGAAGTACGCGCTGCCGCCAGAATCGCCCGGTGCGATGCGTTCATCGGTAAAATGGAAAACGGTTATGAAACGCTCATCGGAGAAAACGGCTGCACGCTGTCCGGCGGAGAACGTCAGCGGATCTCTATTGCCAGGGCAATCCTCAAGAACGCGCCCATTGTACTTCTAGACGAAGCGACAGCCTCAATTGACCCGGAGAACGAAGTCCTGATTCAGGAAGCCATTTCCGAGCTAATCAAAGGCCGGACGGTGATCGTCATTGCCCATCGGCTCAAAACCGTTGCCGGGGCGAGCAAAATTGTTGTGCTGGAGGAAGGCAGGCTTACCGAGCAAGGCACCCACGACGAGCTGGTAGCGCAAAACGGTCTGTACGCAAAGCTATGGCATATTCAGCAGGAGAGTTTGGGATGGAGCGTTTAAACGAAGAAAGTGTGGATGCATTCAGGAAGGGAATTCGCTGTCTTAACCACCGTGAACAGTTGGAAAGATATTTTTTATTATCGGCCGCGCCTGTACTGATGGGCATAAAACCTTCCACCCTCATCTGCATCCAGCATTGCTGCAAAGATGTCTGGAAAGAGCAGGAAAAGCATGTTTCTGAGCGAACTGGACTTTGCGTCAAGGAACTGTATCAAACCAAAACAGCTTCGGGATTGCTCATATATGATGAATCCCTCCTGCATGAAAGAATAAGAAACCTTTCCGGAAAAGAGTTGTTACAAAGGTATGGTTACCCGACAGAAAGTGCTTTGGCCGATTTGCTCGAACATCTGAAAGGACGTTTTGGCGGCGCTCAATTTCCACATGAAATCGGCGTATTCCTTGGTTATCCGCCGGAGGATGTTGATGCTTTTATTAGGAACAGCGGCAAAGATTATCTCTGCTGCCGCTAGTCTAACATCAGATCAGATGCTATATTGATGTTGGCGGAAATAAAAATGACAGGAAAGCGTGTAGAAAAGATCCGACTGCGAAGGTGGAAAAGCATCGGCTGAGCGTGCTGGAAATGGCCGAAACCCTGGGAAACATCCCTGAAGCATGCCGCCGGGGCATGGACAGGGCAAGCTTCCATCAGATTCCCTATGGTACAAAAGATCCTCATCCGTAACGAAATGGCCAGCGCCTATGATCGCTGGCCAAGGTCGAAGAACGCCATCAAGAAACAGGTGTCGAGCTGACAGCCGGGCAGGTGGCAAAGATCGAAAAACACAACCCTGCTTCAAGGAACGGTACGTGGAATCGTCAATGCCCGGTGAATTGTTGTGCCAGGACATGATGTTTGTCGGCAACTTGAAAGGGGTCGGGAAGGTTTATCTGCATGCCGGGGCGGATACGTACGGCTCCTACGCCTTTGGCTTCCTTCCTCCCGGCAAAAAGCCGGAGTGCGCCGCTGCACTGGTTTATCATGACGTATTTCCTCTTTATCTGGAACACGGGCTATCCGTCGGTGCTGTTTTGACCGATAATGGCCGGGAGTTCTGCGGAACGAAGAACCATCCGTTCGAGCTGTACCTTGCCCGCAACGACATGGAGCATCGGCGGACAAAGGTCAAATCCCCCAAAACCAACGGCTTCATTGAACACTTCCGCAAGACTGTGCTGGATTAGTTTTTCCGCATTGCTTTCCGTGAAAACTTCGATGAAAGCGTGGACGATCTCCAGGAAGACCTGGATCTTTGGCTTGTCCACTACAATACGGAACGGCCCCAAAGAGGCTCCGAAAACGCGGCAAACGACCGCTGGATACCGTGCTTGAATTTATGCCTGTTTGTTAGATATGAATCTTAGTTGTGCACGATGTTAGACAAGACCGTTAGTCATACAGCTTATTAAATTAGCTGGCAATATTACATAAGAAAATCAAGCCATCTTCAACACGTTTCTTCACTGCATAGAGCTTATCGAAGCTATATCGGCCTGCTTCTCCATGTGTACCATCACTCAAAACATGGAACAATTCCAATATATTCGTGATGTCCTCTTCTACAAAATTTTCCGCATTAGGGTTTGAGATTCCCTTTTTTCCAAGAAAATAATTGATTTTAGAACGACGTGTGGCGTTACCGTTAGGCGTTTTCTCACAATTCGGATATTTTGAAAAAACTAATTCATCTGGAGCTTTAGCGTTAAATATTTCAGTAAATATCTCTCTGGCACTTGTGCAAAAATGCCTGGTCGCATCTGGGTTTGATGGGTTCAGAGAAAACAGTGCGCCACGCCAACGATTATCTAAGTCAATAGAAATATGTGCCAATTGTTCAATAATAATGCTGTCTTGAAGGGATGCCGCAGGTGCTTCTGAGGGGGCGTCGTTGACTATCGCGTTTGCTGTTTCAAGACTATTGGCGTTTTCCTGTTCTATGTCAGAATAAAAGCGGTCTTCAAATTCGCTTGGATAGTCCAACGTATCATAATACGATGCGACTTGTCCATAAGTGGTATTTAAGGTTCTTACAGATGTTGTGTATGTTGTTGTAACACGAAAAGCTGGCTGTGACGATAGCTTACGGAGTTCTCTTTCTATACGAGCTCGATTTTGACGAACCTGTGAATTATAGCGGCGCACTTCTTGATTATACTTATTAACTGCTGATTTAACTTCTCGATTATATTTGTTAATTTCGTTGTTGAGCTTTCTTACTTCTTGGTTTACCTTGTTTTGAGCTTGCCGCATTTGGCTCTTGAATTGTGAAGCATTAAACTTCTTAGCCATGCCTGCACCTCCATTGCAAAACAAATAATTACCATTAATATTATACGACACAAAACATAAGAGGACAAGCCGATTGCTTGCCCTCTAAATAATTAACCTAAGTATAACACAAATCCGAACCCTTCGCCAACAAGTGCAACCTGTCGTAAGTGGTTCGGATTATATGTGTTTGGTGCCGGTGGTGGGACTCGAACCCACACGCCATCGCTGGCAACGGATTTTGAGTCCGTCACGTCTGCCAATTCCATCTCCGCATCCATAAAGTCCTGTAGTTATCAGGTTTTTTCGGTTCGCTCCAATAGATTTTCAGTTGTTGGCGATGAGGGTTTCTGCCAATGCAAGAAACGTTTGTTCGTTTCGTTACACAACTTTATCATACTGGAGGGAGGGGAGAAAGTAAAGGGGGAGGGGCGGAGTTTTCTCCGCCCCTTGCAGACTCAAAAAGTATGATTTGAATGTTGCACGTAGTTACTTATACTTTTGATTGTTGATAGCACTAACTCCGCGTACATTTTGGCGCTATGTGATGTCAAGTCCCACCTCTCTAATGTGCGAGCCTCTAGGCTATGTCCAGCCATATTGCGGATGTCCGCAATAGCAGAACCTATGCTTGACTGTTTGCTATGTATTTTATTATCCAATATTCCCGCTGCATTTTTGTGGTTGTAAAGAGCATTAACAATTTGCCCAATACCATTTTTGCCACTAGCATCAATATTGACTGATAAAGAAATCCTACGTAGAAAATCCTCAAAGGCTCGGCCTGTACACTCGATTGCTCCTCTAGCGTCAGTCTCACATTTTTTATACGCATCTACTAGTTCTGCTAATTCGGCAGGCAATAATGATGAAAAAACATCAGCACCTAGACTATTTCCAATGTACATCCTTATTGCCATGTCATCATCAAGGTTAAAGGCAAATGAATTGATAATAGATATTCTTTCTTGGATATCCGTTTCTAGAACAAAGCTGTCAGGGGCCGGTGAAAAAATATCGGTGGTCATTCCCCATGCCAAAAACAAGTCTTTTAGAAACAGATAATCTTTTCCCTCGAATTTGAAGGCTGTATATACTTTGCGTGCCGAATCTTCGAGAGATTCACCATTCAAATGATACTGGATGAATATAATGAATGGCTCAAACTCCTGTATAAGCTTTCTTAACACGTTTAGTTTTAAGGCTTCATTTGGAGTTTTTCCTAATTCGTTTACGAAAGAGGATACAGTCCCATCTTCGTGAATAATATCTAGTAACTTACATATTGCCAAACAGCTCCTGATATATGCGTCACTTTTGTTTGTGAAAGCCCTTAGTTCTTCAATCCTTGAGGAGCCCTTATTGTTTACATAGCATACAACATCAGCGACAAGAGGAAGTGGGACATTATGGCTTGGAAGTCTTTTTGTCATAATATATCATTGCTCTCCCTCAAACTGGCCATAGGCATACTTAAAGAAAGTCCTCATTTTTTCATCCGACCAGTCGCTCATATCAACATTGATTGTTATATCTGGCAAGTTTGATACTCTCTGATACGTGGTGCGATAATTGCGATAATTGAGAGTTTCCTTTTCGGGAATATTGCATTCATTTAAAGGATCATCATCGTCAAAAGGCATTTCAAGTGAAGCCCCTACTATCAATCCGTTTTTTTGTGCGCCATTGTTTTCAGGCTCACTCGGCGCGAGAGTATCATTTATCTTTCCACCAGATAGCGCAATCTATTTCTTACCGCAAACCTCTCCCCATATTTTTATTATTAATTATTTAGATTATAAAAAACAATGATCTATTGTGTATCTATAGTATACTTTTAAATATTTTAAAGAAAAATACCTCCGTACCTCCGGTAACAGTCTATATAGTTTCTCAGGAAAATATAAAAACAGGATTTGGAGTGGGGCTTTTCACTAAATTCGGCGCAAGACGAATTTTTAAAAGTCCCGCTCCCCTTAATATTTAAACAAGTGCTTAGGGCAGCGAAGCGTTAAGCCCTAAGCACATATTTATTCCTCACGGTTAATCTTCTAAGTTTTCTATAAAAATACCTCCGTACCTCCGGATACCCATTTCTACAGCCCTAACCCCTAGATGATTTATAGCTGGCCAGAAATCATTTCTAAGCTGTTTTCTATTCAGGCTGATAGATTTATCAAAAGCGTTTCCTTATTACCTCTATCGGTGGGCTACGTTCAATTTAACCCGGTTCCCGTTTCTCCCGGTTGATAACTGTTCTAAGGGATTCAGCTTATCATAGTTTTCCTTTAAATCTTCAGCATACAGGGCTACATACCGTTTGGTCATGGTGAGATCACTATGGCCTAATAGCTTTTGCAGCCGAAAGGGATCACCCCCAGCAGTGATAAAAAGCTTTGCGTAGGTATGTCTAAACAGATGAAGGGAGGTTTTTTCTACCCCACAGGAAAGATTATATTCCCGGATGCAGCTATCCAGCGTATCTACCTTTAAGGCATTGCCATATTCAGAAATAAACAGGGGTTCGGATGGCTGTCCATCCCGGTAGGTGAGGTATTCTTCGAGTACACCGATTATGGTTTTGGACAGGGGGACCATCTGCTGGGTTCTCGTTTTCATATGACGGAAGAGTACCATGCCGCCAGTTAAATCCACATCCTCTATCCGAATGTTCACCAGCGTGGAAGCCCGGCACCCTGTAGCCAACAGAAAATTGACGATTACCCAGTTCCTGTATCTGGCAAAGGAACAGCTTTTGATATTTGGTTTCTTTAAGAGCAAGGCCAGCTCGGCCTTGGTATAGGGTTCCTTTACAGGCTGTGTAACCCGTATTTGTGCTATCTGAAAGGTGGGCATAAGCCCCCGCTTCATGCAGTAATAGAGAAAGCCCCGCACCATTCTTAACCGGGTATTGATGGTGGTATCGTTTACCGTTCCCTTTGCCTTTAAATGCAGGATATAGGCATCAATCTTCTCCTTGGTGATAGAGTCAACAGGCTGGGAAACATCCTCTAGAAATGCAAAGAAGGGCTTAGAATGGTTGTCGTGATATCGTATCGTTTCAGGGGATAGATTCTTGGTTTGGTTGAAGCGTTGGAACTGCTCAAAGGCTTCTTGAATACTGATGGATTTCCCTACAATTTGCTTTCGTTTCATGGCAACGGATTCCTTTCTTTTTGCCTGAAAATCCGTTGGAGCTGCCCTTCTTTCAGGGGAACAAAAAAGCCCTTACGAAACCCTGTCAAACCCAGGATTCATAAGGACTTTGGTGCCGGTGGTGGGACTCGAACCCACACGGTATCGCTACCAACGGATTTTGAGTCCGCCTCGTCTGCCAATTCCAACACACCGGCTTATTGTGCCGAATGTGATTTTATCATATGTAAGCGAAGTTTGCAATTCGTTTTTCTAGAATTTTATAAGGCAACAGGAATTATCCCGTGAAAACGAGACGCAGGAGGCGGTTTACTCCTTTTGCAGGGTCATGAACAAAACCCGGTTGCCGATCCATGCTTATTCCATCGTATACTGAAAAAAGGACAGCTTACTTGGTTTTACCTGCACCGATAAGGGGTAACGCCAGCTCGTGCAGGATGGTTTGCGTCTCCACGATGGATATTCGATTATGCAGGCAATAAATGATAACGGCATCGCGTTTCATCCTTGGATATAAGGCGCTCATTCCGGCATATCGTAAAAGTTCTTGCGCTCTGATTACATCGGCGTTAAATCCAAAAGCCAATTGCAAAACCGTATCTCTGGAGGGATTCCTTGTGCCTTTAAAAAGCTGGTGGCCAAAGGAACGCTCCAGATTCGTTCGCTTGATGATATGCTCCGGCACTTCGCCTTGCTTCTCACAAAGCTCCGTTATATATTCGCAAAAAGACTGCAATTGCATTTCCTGCTCATTGTCTTTTAAAAACTGTTTCAGGCTTTGCGCTTCTAATAAAAGATGAAATAATGCGTTGGCCTGCACAGGATCGGTTCTCTCTCTCAAGCCGTTCACTTCTTTCTCAAACTTATAAAAGCCGCGAAAACTGCCAAAGCCTTTCACCGGCTGTGCGCAGGCGGGTTATGCCCAAATTCCAAAATGCAAACCTATTTTTGCTTGGACATGCCGCATTCAAAACAAAAAGCACGTTGCTTGCCCCGCCTGCGGGAACACAATATGTATATCATATGCGACGTACTAGCCGTTTGCAAGAACATGAATAAAATAGGGCGAAGCACCCATGCAACATGGCAAAAAACAGGCATAGGACACCTTGCGTTTACGCTCATTTTTTTCAAATGAAGGCTGTCGATTTGCTTTAGAAGGAGGTGTTCATCATCAGCACCATCCGCTCCCTGCTTATGGTGTTCGCATCGTTTCTGCGGAAACACAAAAAACGCCCCGGTGCCCGGCCTTGCACTTTTCAAGAACATGTGCTACCATTCCTTAGAATAATGCAAACTAGACAGGATCTCCAAGCTGCAAAGGATTGTGAATAAACCATGCCTATATTTGAATTGATGATGTTGATCTGCTTTGGCGTTTCTTGGCCGGCGGCGCTTTACAAAACCTATAAAAGCCGGAGCACGGCGGGGAAAAGCGCCATTTTTTCGGTGCTGATTGAGACCGGCTATATCTTTGGCATCATCAATAAGCTGATGACGACTCGTGATTTTGTAACCTATTTTTACATGCTCAATGCCGTAATGGTTTTTGCGGATCTGGTACTGTGGTACAGAAACCGGTTATATGAAAAAAAACAGGCGCAGGAGGAAGCCCGGCAGGCAGAGGCGGCGCATGGCGGGCAAACGGAGAACACAAAACCCTGAGATTTTTGCGGGAAAGGAAAACTGTATGGCAACGCTGCACGTAAGAAATCTGGCCCTGGGGATGGGCGCGCCTAAGCTTTGCACACCGATTTTGGGAAGAACGGCACGGGAAGTGATTTCCCAGGCCAAAGCCCTGCGGACGCTGCCCGTGGATATGGCTGAGTGGCGGTTTGACGCGGCAAAGGAAACCCTCTGGCGCGCCGGGGGGCCGGGGGAGAAACCTGATTTACGGCGCCTTTTTTGCTTGCTGGGAGAACTGCGAATACACCTGAGAGACATGCCCCTGCTCTTTACCTACCGCACGGAGGCGGAACTGGCAGGCAGGGAAGACTGTCAGGAAGATTATATGCCGGTTTTACGGGCGGCAATGGAGAGTGGGCAGGCCGATATAATCGACATCGAGCTGGGCCGAGGGGAGGAGACTGCGGCTGCCCTAGCGGCGGAAAACAAGGCCGCGGGCGGTAGAAGTTTACTTTCCCTGCATGATTATCAAAAAACGCCGTCGGAAGAAAACATGCTCCGAACGCTTTTAAGGATGGAGGATGCAGGGGCGGATATAGCCAAGCTTGCCGTAACCCCGCAATGCCCCGCGGATGTGTTGGCGATATTTTCGGCTACGGAAACCGCGCGAACACGCCTGAGCATTCCGGTTGCCACCATGGGCATGGGGCGCTTAGGTATGCTTACCAGGCTGGGCGGCGGCGTGTTCGGTTCGGCTTTTACCTTTGGCGCCGCAAGCCAAGAGAGCGCCCCCGGGCAGCCTCCGGCGGAAGCACTGCGGGCCGTCTTGGAACTGCTACATGCAAATTAGCGGCCCAGGCTTTCGGCCGTATAATGGCAAAAATAAGTGAGCCTGCACGTCCCCTGATCGTATAGGCAGGTTAGCACGGAACCATCCTCAAAACGCATTTTTACGGTGTTGAGCCTATAGGAGGAATCGGGATATTGCAGGGTGTTATCCTTTTGCACCAGTTCCATGCGCTTAAAAGGCGCATCCTCCCGAATGGGAAGCTGGTTATACCAATAGGGGATGATTTGTTTATAGTCCGCTCCCGTCAGCGCTTCCGGCATGGGCGCCAATGGCAGGAGAAGGCTCGCATCCGTCTCTCCGTGCGTCCAAAGTGCGTAAAAGGTGAGCGTGCCATCCGCCTCAAAGCGGACATTGGCGGTAACGGGCTGATCGGGAATGCTAAAGGAAACGTCCCATTCCCCATTGCCGCTGTGCGACAGGAACTCCACCTCATAGGAGAAGGCGGAAAAGTCCTGCCCAGTTAAAATCTGCAGATATTCTGCCCCAAGGGCGGCCGCCTCTAAGAAGGGATCGGCCGAGGGTTCCGCTTCCGTTGGCAGAGCGGACGAAAGGGCCGGCGTTGCTTCCAGGGCCGGCGTATGCTCTTGCGGCGTCGGCAAAGCGGTAGCCAGCGGATGGGTTTGCTGGGGCACGGAGGCTGGGCTTACGCAGCCGGTAAGCAGCAGAATGCATGCTAGAAGCATGGACGCTGGTTTCATAGTGTACATTCGCAGCATGAAAAAGGATCTTCCTCCCATGAAGCGCAAGGCCTTGGCGTGGTAAACCATAGGGTTAAAGGAAAGGCTTGTGCCTGCAACATCATAATTATCAGAAGCATAGTAACATAAGAAGCGGAGAAGATACAAGCAATCTAAAAAGTATTAGAAGTTTTTTAACAAAAGGGCGGCGGGAAGAGCAGGCTCCCTGGAACGGCTTGCCATACCGGCTTTGCGCCAGGGCCTATGGGGAGGCCAAATAAACGGAGATCAGCCGTCTTTTAACGCCCGCTCATAAATTTCATGTTTCTCTTCTGTTGATAAAGCCTTCTCCGTAAAATAAGCGATAGCGGCAATTCCGATGATATCCATACCCAACCTAATAAGCGCAAACCGCGGGCCCATAGAGGACGCCTCAAAAAGAACGAGGGGGATCTTTGTTGTTGACCACGCCCCCAGCATAATGAAAACATTGGAAAGGGACGCGCCCTTTTTCAGCAAAATAACGGCAACGGGGAAGGCGGCATATAAAGGACCGGCGGCAGCGGAGCCCAAGAGAAACGCAAGGAGTACGCCCAAGAAACCGGCGCGCTTGCCCATATATTTTATCATCGTTTCCCGCTTCACCCATACATCCAGCAGCCCAAGCAAAATAAAAATGGGCGGTAAGACGGACAGCATCTCAAGCAAATTGGAACCTGTGATCTGGAACGCTGCTTTTCCCAAATCGGGGGATGCTATGCGTATGACCAAGTTGATTAGGAGAAGAAAAAGAAAGAGCCGGTATCGCTTGATAAGCCTTAAGACTAGTTCCCTCATAAAATCGCCCCCATAACCAACGCTACCAGCAGAGAAAAGGCAAATGCGGAAACATTCCGCACGAGGGTCGCCTTCTTGCCAAAGTAACGAATTTCCACCGGGATCGTGAGAATGCCCACCATCATGAGGGTAGAGATGAAGGCCGCAACCTGCATGTATCCTGCGCCGCTTTTCACAAGCGCGGCCGATAAGGGAAAGGCCACAAAGCCGGGGATCAGGGTAACGGAACCGATGACCGCGGCCATTAGCACCCCAGGCCAGCCGGATTCACGGCCAAGCAACCGGGATATCTGCTGCGGCGTAAGAACCGCCAGCAGCATCCCGATAACAAGAAAAATCGCCAGCAACTGCGGGAGAATGTTCTCTACGGATTTCCAGGCCCTTTTCAATGCCAGAAGCGTTTTCTCCCTGCTTGCAATAAACGATACGGCTAAAGCAAAAACGGCGATGCCATATAGCGCTATGGTCATGGGCAGCCACGCCCCATTTTATTTTGCCGATAGTCGGAAATGGCGTTTTGTATCGCCTCTTCTCCCAGAACGGAGCAATGCATTTTCTGCTCCGGAAGCCCGCCCAGCGCATCCGCAATGTCCTGATTTGTTATTTTCAGCGCCTGGTCCACGGTTTTGCCTTTCACAAGAACCGTGGTGACGCTGGCGGAAGCAAGAGCTGCAACACAGCCGGAGATTTTGAAACGTGCGTCCGTAACAACATCCTCTTCAACCTTTATATAGAGCGTCATGCTGTCGCCGCAGTGGGGATCGCCCGCGTTGCCGATGCCGTTTGCGTCTTCCAACGCGCCGGCATTCCGAGGATTGGAAAAATGGTCGATAACTTCATCCGTAAATAAACCGATAGACATACTTTCTCTCCCTATTTTCTGCGCACATCCGAAGAAGGATGCGCGGATATTCAAACCCGATGGTTTGCAGCTCGTCTTGCAGGCAGTTCTTCCTGCCCACTGTTACGTCGCCTAAGCGCCTCCCCTGTTTCTGCTATTTACTTTGGCGCTTCCCTTTGCTTGCATGAATTAAAAGCATCCCAATCCCCTGGGCCTAAACCAAAAAGGCCATGGATAAATAAATATCCTGCCAAGAAGGGCCTTGCCGCAATTGAATTTACGGCATATGTCACATTAATGTTCATTATATAGGATTTATGGCATATGTCAATAATTTTAAAGGAACCATGCTTCTGGAATTTGAACCATCCGGCAAACCGCCGCCATAGGTTCCCGCATGGTTGAACAAATACAAACCGCCGCCCCTATAAGGGCGGCAACCTGTTGCTTTTATAAACTTAGAGGCGATGAAAGGTGGGCTGCATGGCTTGGAAGGTTGCTACATAGGGGATGCCCGCCGCGCGGGCCAGGTCCAACGCTTCCTTGATCCGGCGGCCTACCCGCTGCGGCTGATGAGCATCGCTGCCCACGGTGACGAACTCTCCTCCAAGTGTTCGGTAGCGACGGAGCACGTCCAGTCCCCAGGCCGGGTCTTCCCGCCAAGCCGAGGTGTTTACTTCCATGCCCTTGCCTGCCGCCACCAACTGGCGAAACAGGCTATCCAGCGCCTCGGGAGCATGGGAATAACGAAATGCCCTGTTGGAATAGGGCGCGAATTTGGCGCAAAAATCATAATGCCCCAGGACATTAAAATAAGAATAGGTTGGCAAAATCTGTGCAGCCCAAGCAAGATACCCGGCATAGATTTCCGCTTGGGTGCGGCTATCAAAATAGACGGGGCAATATGCATCTACCCCTTGGACAATATGAACGGAGGCAATGATAAAATCAAGGTTCCGTTTTTCACAGAAAGCGAAGGATTGGGAAGCGGAAACCGCATCCTTTAGACCAACCTCCGCACCCCGGCGGATGGTAATTCCCGGGAAATCGCCCCGGAGCGCTTCGATGGCGGCATCTCTTGCCACAAGGTCGGCGGGGAGCAGGCCCACACCGTCAAAATCGATATGATCCGTGAAGCAAACCTCTGCTAGGCCTGCCGCCTGGGCGGCCTCCAATTGGGCGCGCAGAGGCGCAGTACAATCGTCTGAAAATTCGCTGTGCAGGTGGTAATCCATTAAAAACATCACATTCATCTCCTTGATCCGACAAAGCGGTATACCAAAGAGAGTATACCTTGACTTTTCTGATTTTGCAAAATATAATTGAGAGGATTCCAACAAATTCAGGCTGTGACGCGGAACAGTAAGCCTTGTTTTGCATGCAGAGAGCCGCCGGGCGGTGCAAGGCGGTATGCAAAAAGGCCCAAGCTCGCCGCCGAGCCCCGGTGCTGAAAGCTTGCAGTAGGCCCGGCGTATTCCCTGCGTTAAAGGGCAAAAGCGGGCGCGGAAGCGCCAATAAGAGTGGTACCGCGGGCACTCCGTCTCTTAAAAAGGGATGGGGGCCTGTTTTTTTGTGAATACGCATCATGGAGGAAGCTTATGTCAAACCGTTACGACCACGACCAGGTGGAGCTCAAGTGGCAGAAGAAGTGGGAGGAAGCCCATTGTTTTGAGGCCAAGGACGATTATACCATGCCCAAGTTCTATCCCCTCATCGAGTTCCCGTATCCCAGCGGCGCGGGGCTGCATGTGGGCCATCCGCGCTCCAATACTGCCATGGACATCATTGCCCGTAAACGCCGGATGGAGGGGTACAACGTGCTCTATCCTATCGGGTACGATGCCTTCGGCCTGCCCACGGAGAATTACGCCATTAAGACGGGGGAACATCCGGCCAAGGTCACGGCAAAGAATATCGCCCTTTTCCGCAAGCAACTTAAGCGGCTGGGCTTCAGCTTCGATTGGTCCCGGGAAGTGAATACGACCGACCCGGAATATTATAAATGGACCCAGTGGATTTTTCTTAAGCTTTATGAGCACGGCTTGGCCTATAAAGCCGAAATCCCCATCAATTTCTGCACAAGCTGCAAGGTGGGCCTTGCCAATGAGGAAGTGGTGGAGGGCGTTTGCGAGCGCTGCGGCGGCCCTGTCATCCAGAAGGTGCGCAGCCAGTGGATGCTGAAAATAACCGCTTATGCCCAGCGCCTCATCGATGATCTGGATACGGTGGATTATATCGATCGGGTAAAAATCCAGCAGCGAAACTGGATTGGCCGCAGCGAGGGCGCGGAGGTGGATTTCCGCGTGGCGGGAAGCGAGGACATCCTCACCGTTTTCACGACCCGGGCGGATACCCTTTTTGGCGTGACTTATATGGTTATGTCCCCGGAGCATCCTTACATTGAGAAATGGGCCGACCGCATTCAAAACATGGAAGCTGTGCGCGCCTACCGGCAGGCGGCTGCCCGCAAGAGCGATTTTGAGCGCAGCGAGTTGGCCAAGGATAAGACGGGCGTTCCCCTCGCGGGCATAATGGCGGTGAACCCGGTGAACGGGAAGGAGATCCCCATCTGGGTGTCGGATTATGTGCTTATGAGCTACGGTACCGGCGCCATCATGGCCGTGCCCGGCCATGATACCCGGGACTGGGAATTCGCGAAAACCTTCGGCTTACCCATCATTGAGGTGGTGGCGGGGGGCGATGTGACCAAAGAAGCCTATGTCGAATGCGCTACGGGCGAAATGGTCAACTCCGGCTTCCTCACGGGCATGCAGGTGGAAGAGGCGATAGAGGCCATGAAGAACTACCTGGAAAAGGAGGGCATCGGCCACCGGAAGGTGAACTATAAGCTTCGGGACTGGGTGTTTTCCCGCCAACGGTATTGGGGCGAGCCGATCCCCTTGGTTCATTGTGAGAAGTGTGGATGGGTTCCTCTGCCCTATGACCAGCTGCCCCTAACCCTTCCGGAAATCCAGAACTACGAGCCCAGCGACGATGGCTCCAGCGCGCTGGCCCGGGCAACGGATTGGATTCATACCACCTGCCCCAAGTGTGGCGGCGCGGCGGAACGGGAAACGGACACGATGCCCAACTGGGCCGGTTCCAGCTGGTATTTCCTGCGCTATACGGACCCCCACAACCACCAGGCTCTAGCCAGCCCCGAGGCCCTGAACTACTGGACGCCCGTGGATTGGTATAACGGCGGCATGGAGCACACCACGCTGCATGTGCTCTACTCCCGGTTCTGGCATAAATTCCTCTATGATCTCGGCTTGGTGCCTACGCCGGAGCCTTACCGCAAGCGCACAAGCCATGGCATGATCCTGGGTGAAAACGGCGATAAAATGAGCAAATCCCGGGGAAATGTAATCAATCCGGACGATATTGTAAAGGAAATGGGCGCGGATTCCTTCCGCCTTTATGAAATGTTCATGGGCGCATTCGACCAACCCATCCCTTGGAGCACCACCGGCGCCCGGGGCTGCCGCCGCTTCCTGGAACGGGTATGGCGGTTGCAGGATATGCTTTCCGAAGAGGATGGCATTCGGTCCGATCTTTGCGCAGCCGTCCATGGCACCATCAAGAAGGTAAGCGAAGATTATGAGCGGATGAAATATAACACCGCCATCGCCGCCATGATGAGCCTGGTTAACGAGTTCTACGCAAAAGGCGACGTGACGAAGGAAGAACTTCACACCCTGCTCATCCTGCTTTCTCCCGTAGCCCCCCACATTTGTGAGGAGATGAACGAGCTGCTGGGCTATGAAACGCCCGTTTACGCCACACCTTGGGCCGCTTGGGATGAAAATGCCCTGGCCCAGAAAACCATCGAATACGGCGTGCAGGTAAACGGTAAGGTGCGCGCCCGCATCGACCTTCCCGTGGATATACCGCAGCAGGAAGCGCAGGAAAAGGCCATGGCCCTGCCTGAAGTGCAGGCGTTTACGGAAGGCAAAACCGTGCGCAAGGTAATCGTGGTGAAGAACATCATCAACATTGTAGTGGGCTAGGCAAAAAAACGCCATGCCATGCTGCGACGACGAACCATGACAACATAGCAAAAGAGTGGCTTGCGCCACTCTTTTGCGTTGATGGGACACGGGTTTACCATGGCTGCTTCGTTTGGATTGAAAAAAACAAAGGGACGATTGGCCGGCTCTTCATGGATCGGTTTCAACCGAGGCGCCAGGCACCGCGGCCGCCCTCCAATAACGGGAGCCGTCAGGTTCCCGCTGCAAAAAGCCGCTATCCACAAGTTCCCGGCGTAAAACAAAATAATCCCCGAAGGTATGCCATTGGTTGCAGATCGCATTGACCTGTCCCTCGGTAAAGCTTTGACCCGGCTCGAATTTTTCGGCCAAATAGCCGAGTACCGCATACCGGCATCCCCGTCTGCGGGGCAATTGAAGGATTCTTCCCTCCCTATTCAAAAACGGCTGGATGTTGTTTCGCTGCGCTTTCATTGTCCCAAGCTCCCGTTTTCTGATTTTTCCAGCCACATTTTAAACAAAGTGCGGATATCTTCGGAAAATTCCGCATCCGTTTGGGTATTCCCTTTTTCCAACTCCTCCAGGATCGCAAAAGAAAAAGACGCCGCGCCGTGCTGTAGCCAGTCTGCCCGCATACCGGGCTCCGGGCATGTATGATTTTGTATGGCAAAACGAAACTTGTTTGCCTGCCCTTGCAGATCCTTTGTGGATTTTAGCCATGTACGGCCGCTCCCGCTGCACGTAATACGGTAGACGCCACCAACGATGACCCTGCTTTTATAGAAATCCTTCAGTTCTTTCTTATTTTCCATCGCTCCTTATCCTTTCCAGGCGGGGAAACGCCATGCTATCCTTAAAATAAACCCCGCGTTTCCATTCTGCAAGCAACGTTGCGTAGAGTGGCAGGAACGGATCGCTTATACCATTTGCCCGCACATATAGGCGGGAGGGCCGGTGGCTGCTCTCTTGTTTGGTTTGCCGGATGTGCCGCCATATGCTACTATATACATGATACCAGCAGGGCTTGGCCGTATCCGCGCCGCCCGTATTTATACGGTACGATTCGATAACTCTCATCAAGGTTCTCATACGACGAAAAGGATAAAGCGAGGCATGGGAATGATCAAGGTTTTGGTTGCCGATGACGAAGTCAGGGTTTGTAACCTGATTTGCAATATTGTGGACTGGTCCGCCTTTGGCATGCAAATCGTGGCCACGGCCCACGATGGCCTGCAGGCCTATGCTTGCGTAGAGCGGGAACAGCCGGATCTGGTGGTTACGGATATCCGCATGCCCGGGCTGGATGGGCTGACCCTTATTGGAAAAATCCGGGATTTTTGTCCCAATGCCGAAATCGTGATTATCAGCGGCTACCGGGATTTTGAATATGCCCAGGAAGCCATTAAGTACGGCGCAAACGCCTATCTGCTTAAGCCTGTGAACAAGGAGGAGCTGGAAGGCACCCTGGAAAAAATCCGATGGCGGTATTTGCTGCGTACCCAGGAAGTAGCCCGGGAGCGCACCCTGCTATCCAGGATTGACCAGGATAGCGATCAGCTTCGCGCCATGTTTTTTGGGGATTGGCTGCTCAATCCCACACGGCAGGCCTCGCTTTCCTATAAAGAGGCAAACGGCCGCTATCATTACCAATTCGGCCCAGGCCTTTTCCGCGCCTATGTGGTGAAGCTGGATTTTCCGTGCGAAAAGGAGTATACGGAGGCTGCCTGCACGGTTTTGCGGGATAAGCTGGCGGAATTGCTGCACCGGTACCTCCACCCATTGTGTATGGAGCAGGCTTGCTTTTACCAACGCACCCGCATTCTTGGATTTGCCAATTATGAAGCAAAGCAGGAGGGCGGCCTGCGGCGGCAAGTCCTAGCCTTTTCCAACGAAATGAACGCGCAGAAGGATGTATTCCGGCAGACGGAAATTACGTTGGGCCTGGGCACGGTAAAGAAAAGCCTGGATGCCCTGCCGTGCTCTTTGGAGGATGCGCTGCAGGCGGTTAACCAAAGGCTGGTGGATACCGCCGGCTTGCATGTGCTGGAAGGGTATTCGACCGGTGCCCCGGATCGGGATGTTTTGCAAGGGGATTTTAAAATGCAGCTTAGCTCCATTGTGGAACGCCTGGATGAAGATGCGGTTCTGCCCCTTTTGCATGAATTTAGGGAGCGCGTTATGACGACGCCCGCGTTAAGCGGGACGGCCCTGCTGCAGGCGGCGGAAGGCGCATTTTCGCTATTTTTAGCCATGATGCGCACGCTTTACGGCCCCGCGGACGCCATAGAGACGGCCTATGGGGATTTTGAAGAACAACTGGAGCTGGTTCACGATGCGGCGGGCGTATTCGCTTTGCTTTCGGGTAAAATAGCGGGCCATTTGGCCATGCAGCGCAGCGCCCTGCGCGAAGCCGTAACGCGGCCCATCGGCAATGCGCGGCGCTATATTCTGGAACATTACCGGGAACCGGTTACCCTGGAGGAAATTGCGGGGGTCGCCGGGTTTAACCCCAGCTATTTTAGCGTGCTGTTTAAGAAAGAATGCGGCGAAACCTTTCTGGAATATCTTTCCGGCGTGCGCATTGCAAAAGCCAAGGAGCTTTTGCGGGGAACGGACTTATCCGTGGCGGACATCTGCACCCGTGTGGGCTATGTGGACCTGAAGCATTTTAACCGTACCTTCAAAAAGCTTGCCAGCGTGACACCCACTGAATTCCGCAAGCTGTATTCTTAATGCCATGCGGTTCAAGATAAAACGCTATATAAGCGCCCGGATCCTTCTGCTGGCCGTCCTTTTTTCGGCGCTTTTGGCCATGGCGGCCATGGTGGCTTTTTATTGGGTGCAAACGAGCTATCTGGCCGTACTGTTGCCCTTGGGAGTGCTGGCGATGGAGAGCGTTGCCGTCTACGCCTATGTTTATAAACCATACCGGGAGACCGAAAAACTGCTCACCCTTTTCGCCGCCGGGTATACCGTGGAGGATACGCTGGACATGCGCTATCCCTTCAGCCCGGGCACAGAGGCGGCCATCGGCAGAATCCGGAACATCTTCGCCACAAAGGAATTCATCAGCGCCAGCAAGCGGCAAGCCCAATATTTGGCCCTGCAGAACCAGATCAACCCCCATTTTCTTTACAACACCCTGGAAGGCATCCGCAGCGATGCGCTCATTGCCGGGGCAAAGGATATCGCGGAGATGACGGAGGCTCTTTCTACCTTCTTCCGCTATACCATAAGCAACCTGGAAAATCTTGTCTCTTTGGAGGAAGAACTCCATAACGTGGAGAACTATTTCCACATCCAGCAATACCGCTTTGGGGAGAGGCTGGAAATGCGCATCGAATATGACGAGGCGGATAAGCAGGAACTGCTGCGCTGCCGCCTCCTCAAGCTTACCCTGCAGCCCATTGCCGAGAACGCCATTGTACACGGCCTGGAGCAGCGGCTTTCCGACGGGCTTTTGCGCATCCGCCTGGAGCTCACCAACACGCGCCTGCTCATCACCGTATCGGACAACGGCGTAGGTATGCAAGAGGCCAAGCTGGACGCCCTGAATGCCCATCTGAACGCGGCATATTTTGAGACGGCCCAATGGCAAAGGAGCTATGGCGGCATCGCCCTCATCAACGTGAACAACCGGATTAAGCTGCTCTTTGGGGAGGAATACGGCATCTATATCTACAGTGTAGAGGGGGAAGGCACGGATGTGCGTGTCACGCTCCCCAGAACCTTGGATGATCAGGAGGCGCGGCGCGTGGCGGAAGGCACGGCTAGGCGAAGCATGGTATGAGAGAAGAGCTTTTGCGCATGGAGCGGGTGAGCTGCCTGGAGGATGGGGCCACGCTGCTCAACAATGTGAACCTCCATATTTTCAGCGGGGAGATCATGGGCCTTCTTTGTATCAACGACGTAGGGCTCGAAACCCTCATCAGCCTTATGATGGTCAATACGCCCCTGCATTTCGGCCGCGTCTATTTTTTTGAGCGGCCCGTGAACGATTATAAGCACAGCGGGATGGATGAAAACCCCACGGCTATCATTGAAAAATCCTCACGGCTGGTAGATTCCCTTACGGTGGCGGATAATGTGTTTGTGCTGCGGGGCAGCTTTAAAAGCTATGTAATTCCTTCCCGGCGGCTTCACAAAAGCTTCCGGCTTTATGCCCAAGAGCTGGGCGTGCCCATCCGGGGGGATTGCTATGTGGACCAGCTTTCGGCCTATGAACGCTGCGTGGTGGAGATGCTCCGGGCCGTGAACACGGGCAAGCGCCTGATCATTATGCGGGACATGAGCAGCTTCCTAAGCGAGAGGGAGCTGGCAAACATCCAGCGCCTCATGCGGCGCTATACCCAGCGCGGCGTTTCGTTCCTATATGTATGCAGCCATGAAAAAGAACTTCTGGACCTGTGCGACCGGGTTGCCGTGCTGGAGAACGGAAAAATCCAAAAGCTCGCGGAGCCTTATGGCGGCGAACTCGCTTTCCCCCAGCGCCGTTCCCGGCAGCCTAAGCCCCTCACCAGGGAGCCGGATTGGGAACACCTGCCGGCTCTTGCCTTTTCCAACGTGTATACGGCGAGTCTGCACGACCTGTCTTTTTCCGTGTATCCGGGGGAGTGCGCGGCCCTGCTGGCGGATGATGACGCGGCGGAGGATATCGTATCCCTGGCCTTGGGAATCATGGCACCCAAAGCGGGCACCTTGGCCATACGGGGAAGCACTGTGCCCCGCATCCCCTACCGCAGCGTGGCGGTTATCGGTGAAAAGCCGGTGCAGCACATGCTCTTTCCCGACCTTTCCTATCTGGACAATCTTTGCTTTACCGCAGACCGACGCATGCCGGGGATCTGGCTTTGCGGGCGCATCCGCAAAAGCGTAATAAAGGAATATTATGCTATGACCGGGGAGAGCATTTTTGCCCAAGATATCCGGACGCTCTCCATTCAGGAGCTCTATACGCTGGCCTATTGCCGCATATCCTTTCAGCACCCTGCGGCGGTGCTGTGCGTGAAACCCTTCGATGCCATTGACCTTTCCTTGCGCCAGCATGTGGTGGGCCTGATGGATATGCTGCGGGATCGAAACATCGCCGTAATCGTTCTATCCTCCGGCATCTCGGGCGCGGCATCCATCGCGGAGCGAATCCTCGCAAGTCCTAAAAAATAGCCCTAAAAAACCAAAGAATGCCCCTTATGGTTTCAACGTGCCGAATGCTATGATAACAACAGAGCAAGTTCTGTTGTTTTTCTTTCGGATTTTTAAACTTTCTAAACTTTCTAAATTCATACAAACAGGGGATAAGCATGGCACAATATATTGTTGAGATGCGGCATATATCCAAAAGCTTTCCCGGCGTGAAGGCCTTGGATGATGTGGATTTCCATGTGGGGCCGGGCGAGGTTATGGCCCTTTTGGGCGAAAACGGCGCGGGCAAATCCACGCTGGTCAAAATTCTATCCGGCGTGTATACCCGGGACGAAGGCAGCATTCACCTATTTGGCGGGGAAATAAAAGGGGATCTTACGCCCACGACGGCCCGGGAGCACGGCATTGCCATCATCCATCAGGAATTGAATATGTGCCCCCATCTGACGGTGGCGGAGAACATCTTCCTGGGCCGGGAAAAGCGCAAGGGCGCCGTCCTTTCCAACCGGGAGATGTATCAAGCGTCCAAAGCTATTTTGGATAAGCTCAAAATCAAGATCGACCCCGATACGGTGGTTGGGGATTTAGCCGTCTCCAAACAGCAAATGGTGGAAATCGCCAAGGCGCTTTCCACAAACGCCAGAATTCTCATTATGGATGAACCCACCAGCGCCCTTACCAGCAAGGAAATTGAGGAGCTCTTCGCCATCATCCGCCAGCTACGGGATGAAGGGTGCAGCATCGTGTATATTTCCCACCGGCTGGATGAGCTCCATCATATTGTGGATCGTGTAACCATCATGCGGGATGGTAAATTCATTCTGGAAGCAAATTTTCAAGATATTACCATGGAAAGCATTATCGAAAGCATGGTGGGGCGGGAGATTAAGGAAAAATTTCCCCGGGTAGATTGCCCGCTGGGCGATATGCTTCTGGAAGTCAAAAGCCTCAATGCGGGCCGCATGGTGCGGGATGTAAGCTTCTCCCTGCGGGCAGGGGAGATCGTGGGCATCGCAGGATTGATGGGGGCCGGGCGCACCGAGATGACCAGGGCGCTTTTTGGCGTGGATCCGAAAGAGAGCGGAGAAGTCCGATTGGAGGGAAAGCCCATCGCCATCCATAAGCCTATGGATGCTATTCGCAAGGGCATCGTTTTGGCACCTGAGGACCGCAAGAAGGATGGCCTTTGCACCCGCCTTTCCGTGCGGGAAAACATCGCCTTGCCCAACCTGGATATTCTCTGTGACAAACTGAGTGTGGTAAACCGCAAGAAAGAGACGCAGATGGTAGAGCGGGCCACGGCCGATCTAACCATTCGCATGCCCAACGCCGATGTGGAAGCCGCCAGCCTTTCCGGCGGCAACCAGCAGAAGGTGGTGGTTGCCAAATGGCTGGCCCGGGACAGCAAAGTTGTTATTTTTGATGAACCAACCCGCGGCATCGACGTGGCGGCCAAGGTGGAGATCTACAATCTCATGAACGAACTGAAAAGGCGGGGCATCGGCGTGCTGTTCGCATCCTCGGAAATGCCGGAGGTGCTGGGTATCGCAGACCGCATCCTGGTGATGTGCGACGGGAGGATCACCGGGGAGCTGGACATTGCCGAGGCCACCCAAAACAAGATTTTGGAGCTCGCCACCCGGTTTGAAAACAAGTTCGACGAAGCAAAAACAGCGCAGCTAGCATAAAGGAGCCAGTCATGGAAAAACAAGCAACGAAAAGAGCCAATCCCTTGAAAAGGCTGATGGCCATACGCGGCATGGGGCAAGTTGTAACGGTGGGCGCGGGCCTGGTGGTGCTATGCGTGGTGTTCGGCATGATCAATGAAAACTTCGTGTCCAAGGCAAACATCACCAACCTTTTACGGCAGATCGCCCCCATCCTGCTCATCGGCATTGCCCAGAGCTATGTGCTTATCACGGGCAATATCGACCTTTCCATTGGTTCCGTGGTGGGCATGAGCACGATGATCGCCGCCACGCTCATGTCCCGGGGTATTTTAAGCCCCATCCCGGCCATTCTCGTTACCCTTGTGTGTTGCCTGACCATCGGCGTAACCAACGGTTTCCTTGTGGCGCAATGCAAGCTGCCTCCTTTCATTGCTACCTTGGGCACCATGACCATTGCCCGGGGTATTGCACAAATCGTGAACAACAACTATAATACGGATTCCATCATGAAGTTTTTCCCGGAGGCAGCCCAACGGTTTAAGGATATCTTCTATTACGGCAAGACCCTTGGCGTATATAACGGCATTCTGATTGCCGTGGTGCTATGGCTGGTCTTTAATTTCATCCTCAGCAAAACCCGTACGGGACGCCATATTTATGCCGTGGGTAGCAATATGGAGGCTGCTCGGCTTTCCGGCGTAAACCTCACGCTTACCACCATCAAAGCCTATGGCATCAGCGCCTTTTGCGCCTGCGTGGTAGGGTTTATCACCTGTGCCACGGTGGGCCAGGGTACCATGGATGCCGGCAACAGCTACGAGCTTTATGCCGTGGCGGCATCCGTTATCGGCGGCGTATCTACCTTGGGCGGGCAAGGCATCCTCCTAGGGACTGTTATTGGCGCGGCAGTTTGGGGTGTGCTGCAAAACGGGTTGCAATTCGCAGGCGCACCCGTGGCCCTTCGGAATATCGTGGTGGGCGTGATCGTGGTGCTTTCCGTGCTCATTGATGTGGTGGTGCGCAAAGGGCGCAAAAGAAAAAAGGCTTAAGAGGCGAGAAATCGTTTCTTAATCTAAAATAAACTAACAGGAGGAAAAAACATGAAGAAGGCTTTGACTATTTTGCTGGCGCTCGCACTGGTTGCGGGTATGTTCGCCGGCTGCCAGCAGCCGGCCTCCCAGACGGCTGCGTCCGGCGAAACCTATAAGGTATTCCTGATTACCATGGACCAGATGGACCAATATTGGACCAATATCGACGCGGGCTGCAAGAAGGCCGCCGACGAGTTGGGCAATGTGGAATACCAGTGGACGGCGCCGGATGTAAAGGACG
Source organism: Candidatus Pelethousia sp. (assembly GCA_034933245.1). Taxonomy (GTDB): domain Bacteria; phylum Bacillota; class Clostridia; order Christensenellales; family CAG-138; genus Pelethousia. Next base: position 48,557 of record JAYFNX010000009.1, on the reverse strand, counting down.
ATGCAAAGCAGATCGAAATGATCAACAACGCGGTTGCCAACGGCGCCAAGGCGATTCTGTTGGCGGCCAACGGCCCCGAGGCTGTCAATGATGCCCTCAAAGAAGCCTCCGCGGCAGGCGTAAAGATCGTCTATGTGGATTCTCCGGCCACCTTCGAGCCCTTTGTGCAGACCCTCTCCACCGACAACCAGGCCGCAGGCAAAACCGCGGGCGAAACCATGATCAAAGCCCTTGCGGATAAGGGCATCACCACCGGCAAAATCGGTGTGGTCAGCGTAAACGCTTCCACGGATTCCACCGTGAAGCGGGATGCGGGCTTCCGCTCCGCTTTTGAAGGCACAGAGTTTGAGCTGCAGGAGACCCAGTATTGCGATGGCGACGCCGCCAAGAGCAAGGACGCCGCTTCCTCCTTCATCGTGGATGGCTGCGCAGGCATCTTTGGCGCCAACGAAGGCAGCGCCGTGGGCGTGGGCAATGCCATCAAGGAAGCGGGAACCGATGTGATCGGCGTGGGCTTTGATAATTCCGACAACATCAAAGAGCTGATTCTGGGCGGCTACCTCATCGCCACCATGGTGCAGAACCCCGAAACCATGGGCTATGAAGGCCTTAAGACCGCCGTGGCATCCTTGCAGGGCACCGAGCCCGCCGAGCAGGTCATCGACACCGGCGTATCCGTCGTAACCGCCGAGACGTTGGGCGGCACCACGGCAGCCGGCGAAACCTATAAGGTATTCCTGATCACCATGGATCAGATGGATCAGTATTGGACCAATATCGACGCGGGCTGCCAGAAGGCCGCCGCTGAGCTGGGCAATGTGGAATACCAGTGGACCGCGCCGGACGTGAAGGACGACGCAAAGCAAATTGAGATGATCAACAACGCGGTTGCCAACGGCGCCAAGGCGATTCTGTTGGCGGCCAACGGCCCCGAGGCTGTCAATGATGCCCTCAAAGAAGCCTCCGCGGCGGGCGTGCAGATCGTTTATGTGGATTCTCCGGCCACTTTCGAGCCCTTCATCCAGACCCTCTCCACCGATAACCAAGCCGCAGGCAAAACCGCTGGCGAAACCATGATCAAAGCCCTTGCGGATAAGGGCATCACCGCCGGCAAAATCGGCGTGGTCAGCGTAAACGCTTCCACGGATTCCACCGTGAAGCGGGACGCGGGCTTCCGATCCGCCTTTGAAGGCACGGCCTTTGAACTGCAGGAGACCCAGTATTGCGATGGCGACGCCGCCAAGAGCAAGGACGCCGCTTCCGCCTTCATCGTGGATGGCTGCGTGGGCATCTTTGGCGCCAATGAAGGCAGCGCCGTGGGCGTGGGCAATGCCATCATGGAGGCGGGTACCGATGTGATCGGCGTGGGCTTCGATAATTCCGATAACATTAAGGAACTCATCAGCGGCGGGTACCTTATCGCCACCATGGTGCAGAACCCCGAGACCATGGGCTATGAGGGCATGAAGGCGGCGGTGGCCGCGTTGGAGGGCACCGAGCCCGCCGAAAAGGTCATCGATACCGGCGTATCCGTGGTAACCAAGTAAGCGCAAGCAAAGGGACGGAAAAGGGGCGCATTGCGCCCCTTTGTTCAAAAGGAGGGCATATGAAAAGCATGGGGCTGGATATCGGCACAAGCTCCCTTTGCGGCCTGGTGCTGGATTGCGAAACGGGCGAGGCGGAGGCCGTCCTGGGGCGGCCCAATACCGGCGCCGTGATGCAGGACCCCCATGCTATCCTACATGCATGCCGGGAACTATACGGAGAGCTTCGGCAGGTAGCCGGGCAGCGGCCTTGCGGGTTGGGCATATCCGCCCAAATGCACGGCATTCTGTATATGGATGGGCAAGGCGAGCCGGTAAGCCCTCTCTATACATGGCAATATGACGCCGGCGGCGATACGGAGGCCTTATCCGAAACCTGTGGCTATCCCATGGCCGCTGGTTATGGCCTTACCACCCTTTGGATGCATATGCGCCGAGGCATTGTGCCCAAGTCCGCCCGTGGGATTTGCACCATAGGCGATTATGTGGCCATGCGATTGTGCGGCGGTACCTCCCCGCATATGCATCCAAGCCTGGCGCACAGCCTGGGTATGTTCGATGTGGCGGCCGGGTGCTTTGATGCGAAGGCGTTGGAAGCTGCCGGCATCCCTGGTGCGATGCTACCGTCCATCACGCAAGGGGGGGCGGTAGGCAATGGCCCGGAGGGCATGGCCGTTTGCTGCGCCGTGGGCGATAACCAAGCCAGCGTGTTGGGCGCATTGGGCATGAACCAAGGCGTACTGATCAATATCGGAACCGGCGCCCAGGTATCCGTTTTGGGCCAGGATAGTCCTTGCGAGATCCGCCCCTTTTTTAACGGGCGGATTATCCGTGTGGGGTCCGCCTTATGCGGCGGGCGCGCCCTTGCACTTTTACATGATTTTTTTGCGCAGTCCGCCGATATGATGGGAATCCAAGCCCCTGATGATCTTTATGCGCGCATGCTGGATATGGCCCTGTCCGCCTATGGGGAGGCTCCCTTGGCGGTGGACGTCCGCTTTTGTGGTACCCGTTCCGAACCAAACAGACGCGGCGGGATTACGGGCATTTCAGCAGAGAATTTTACGCCCGGCCGCCTAATTTGGGGCATGCTTACCGGGATAGCCAACGAGCTTAGCACCATGCTCCCGGCGGATCCGGCGGGGCTTCTGGTTGCGTCCGGAAACGCCGCGCGAAGGAATCCCCTGCTGCAACGAATATTGGCAGAGCGGGTAGGCCGTCCGCTTCGGTTCTGTCGCTGCAAGGAGGAAGCGGCCTTTGGGGCTGCTTTGCTGGGCGCTGTTACGGGCGGCGTATTTCCCGATGTAGAGACGGCAGGACGGCTAATCCAATATCAATCCATACCCATAGATTAAGGAGAAAAGAGATATGAAGCGTTCGCAGATCAATGAGGCCATTCACCGCATGGAAGCTATGATCCAAACCTGTCGCTTTACCCTGCCGCCTTTTTGCGGCTGGACGCCCGAGGCATGGCGGGAAAAAGGACACGAATATGACGAAATACGGGATAATATGCTGGGCTGGGATGTGACGGATTATGGCGAGGGACATTTCCAGGATTTTGGCTTTTCCCTCATTACCCTGCGCAACGGCAACTTTGCGAGGCCGGGGACATATCCCAAAACCTATGCGGAAAAGCTGCTTTACCTGGAAGAGGGGCAGTATTCCCCCATGCACTTCCACTGGGCCAAGATGGAGGACATAATCAACCGGGGCGGTGGCAACGTGCTGATCCGGGTCTATAACGCCACGCCGGACGAAACGGGTTTTTTGGATACGAATGTGCGCATATGCAGCGACGGCCGGGAATATTATGTGCCGGCAGGCACGCAAGTGCGGCTTACCCCCGGGGAAAGCATCAGCATCTATCCCCATATGTATCATGACTTCACGGTGGAACAGGGGACGGGCCCCGTGCTGCTGGGCGAGGTATCCATGTGCAACGACGATATGCACGATAACCGCTTTCACCAGCCCATAGGCCGGTTTTCCACCATTGAGGAGGATGTGCCCGCCTACCGCCTGCTGTGCAACGAATATCCCGCTGCAAAGGAGTAACGCCTATGTATGATATCGTGGCGCTAGGCGAACTACTTATCGATTTTACGGAAAGCGGCCGTTCCACAAACGGCATGAAGCTCTTCGAGCAAAACCCGGGGGGCGCGGTAGCAAACGTGCTGGCTGCGGCGGCAAAATGCGGCCGCAAAACAGCTTTTATCGGCAAGGTCGGCACGGATATGCACGGCCTGTTCCTCAAACGCACCCTGGAAGCAGCGGGAATCGAAACCACCGGGCTGGTGCTTGCGGAGGATGTGTTTACCACGCTGGCTTTCGTAGCGCTTTCGCCGGAAGGGGAAAGGGCATTTTCCTTTGCCAGAAAGCCCGGCGCCGATACCCAATTGAGAGGGGAGGAGATCGATCCGGGCCTGCTGTCCGCCACCCGCGTTCTCCACGTGGGTTCCCTTTCCCTTACCGACGAACCAGCCAAAAGCGCTACCTATAGCGCACTGGAAACGGCCAAAAAGGGCGGGGCCATGATATCATACGACCCCAATTATCGTGCTTCTCTGTGGCCGACGGAATCTATCGCCAAGGATCGAATGCGATCCATCATACCTTATGCGGACGTGATGAAGCTTTCAGATTCGGAGACCGGCCTGCTGACGGACGAAGCGGAGCCGGAGGCGGCTGCCCTAGCCCTGCAGGAAAAGGGCGTTGCCTGCGTCGCGGTGACGCTGGGTGGTAAAGGCGCACTGGTCTGTGTGGAAAACAGAACTGCTTACGTGGCGGGTTATTCCGTCCCCGTGGTAGATACGACCGGCGCTGGGGATGCATTTTGGGGCGGTTTTTTACATAAACTACTAGAAAGCGGAAAACATCCGGGGGAACTTTCCATAAAGGAAGCATGTGCCTGTGCCGCATGGGGCAATGCTACGGCCGCTCTCTGCATTCAAAAACGGGGCGCCATGCCGGCCATGCCCCATCCTGCACAAGTTAGGGAACTGCTCTTGGCAACGGATTAAGAAAGAAAAAGGTTTTCGCTGTTTTATAACCCAGCCATTTTTTATGGCTGGATATTTTATTGATAAACAACAAAAACATATTGTAATTCGATAAAAAATATAGTACCATAAGGCCGGAGGTGAACAACATGAACCCCAAAACCCTATCCCGACTTACCCGGGGACTGTTATATGGCGTGTTTGCCCTGGTGGCGCTTCTTATTGGAGGGCTCTATATTTCGGCCGACTTGCGGGAGGCTTTCCTTTTAGCCTATGGGGTGGGCAACCCCATGCGGGCATGGACCGTGATGGCATTTCTTACGGCCATGGACGCTATGGCTCTTTGGATATTGGGGGAGTTGATCGGCGTTTTGCGCAGCGTGGATACGGATCCATTCGAGGAGCGCAACGTACGGGCCTTTTTTCGCATGGGTATGGCGGCGGAGTTGGCAGGCGTTGCTTTTTTCATCAAATGCTTATTCCTCTTTACGTTCATGACGGCGGTATGCGGCCTAGTCATGATTCTTTCCGGGCTTTTTGCCCTGGTGTTGGCGCAGGTATTCCGCCGGGCCGTGGCCTATAAGCGGGAAAATGACCTGACCATTTGAGGAGAGGGCTATGATTCGGGTAAATTTGGATATTGCCATGGCTAAGCGCCATATGAGCTCCAGCGAGCTGTGTGAGCGGCTGGGCATTACGGCAGCCAACCTGTCCATCTTAAAGAATAACAGGGGCAAGGCCATCCGCTTTTCCACATTGAATGCCCTATGCCGCATTTTGGAGTGCCAAGTGACGGAGATTCTTGAATATGTGCCGGAGGAAAATGACAATGGAAAATAAGACGGGATTTAAGCCGAACATGATGAGCTGGCTGCTGCTGCTTACCCTGGCTATCGGCTATAGTTTTGCATTCGCGGTTTTAGGGGGAGAAAAGAACCTGTGGGAATACATGGCTGCTTACGCTCTGTTTTGGGGGCTGTATCTCCTTGCCTATTACCTTTGCCTGTGGAAACGCGTACGGGCAAAGCGGGAAGCATGGTTTCTTTTGGGCGCGGTACTTGTGCTTTTTCTGCACAGCGCCCTATATAAGGAGCAGGTGCTTACCACGATGAATTTCCTTATCCTCCCGCTAACGCTGATGCTCCATGCAGTGGTGGGCGCTTTTGAATTTCCCGGAGACGCTGCCTGGCCTTGGGCCCGGGCTTATCTGCTGGGCTGGTTTTTGTATCCCTTCAGCGCTATTGGAAAATGGTTTGCGGCCCTGGGAGCCCTATTTGGCCACAGCGAGGGGGACGATGGCGCAAAGGCGGCCAAGCGAAATATCATTCTTGGCATTCTGTGCGGGCTCCCGGTGCTTTTTGTGGTATGTGCCTTGCTGCTGGAGGCGGATCAAGCCATGGGCGCCGCCATTTCCAGCCTGCTGGAGGCGCTGCCGCACATCTCCCTTGGCAGGCTGGCGGTGATGCTCATAGTGGCCGTTCTTTTCTACTCCTTCCTATATAACTTTGCATGGGGAAAGGAAGGGGATACGCTTCCGGTTCTGGGACAAAAGAACGCCAAAGCTTTTCTGCCTGCCCACTCCCTGCTGGCAGGAATCAGCATGCTACTGCTCGCCTATCTGGTTTTCGCCATCTTCCAGTTTACGTATCTCACAGGCTGGAAGGGCCTGCCCGCCGGCCTGACCTATTCCAAATATGCGGTGAGCGGGTTTGGCCAGCTCCTGTGGGTGGCGGCCATTAATCTGGGCGTATTTTCCCTGGGCCTGTGTTGTACGCAGCCCCATAAGGCCCTCAAACCCTTTCTTTTTGCGCTGTTAATCGCTACGGCGGGGGTGCTTCTTTCCGCTTTTGTGAGGCTCGGCCTCTATATTCACGCCTATGCCCTCACGTGGAAGCGGGTGCTTTCCCTCTGGCTTATGCTGTATCTGGGGGTTGCGGTTATGCTCTGCGGCCTGCGGCTTTCGGGGCGTGGCCTCGTTTCCAGAGCGGGCCTCCTGCGCATTTGCGCCCTATTGCTGGTGGGCTGGTATGTGGCTTTGAATCTGGTGAACGTGGAAGGAATGATCGCGGAAAGCATATTTGGCTTGGCGGATAGCCGGGGCGGCATACTTTCCCAGACGGATGCGGATTACCTGCGCTATGATTTATCCGAAGATGTCCGCGAGGCCATACAAAACAGCCGCTATAGGGAGCAGGTCTATTATGATGTGCGGCCCGCAGATCTGCCGGAATAACGCGGCGCAGCCATCAAAGTCGTATACCCCATTGCAAAAGGGCGAAGGGGGGACTATAATCTGGTAGGAAAGCGCAAAGGCGTGCGGCTCCAAGAGCAGCCCGCCTTATTTTACGGTGGATGGGGGTAAAAAGCCATGGTGGTGGATATATGCATTCAAAATGCTAGTATTATAGATGGAACGGGGCGGCCGGCCTATAAGGGAAGCGTGGGCATAGCCAAGGGAAGGATCGCTCAGGTGCGTGCCGGGCAAGGAGCCACGCTCCAGGCCCGGGAAACGCTGGATGCAAAGGGACTGACCCTTTGCCCCGGCTTTATCGACGCCCATTCCCATGGGGATTTGATGCTGGAAAGCGATTTTTCTTCCCTCTCCAAGCTTTCACAAGGCGTAACAACCCAGGTGGCGGGCCAATGCGGGGCTTCCTTATGCCCGGCGAACCAGGGGGAGATGGAGGAATTTACCCGTTTTGTTTCCGCCATTGCCCCTTATCCCACCATGCCGAAAGATCCGGCGTCCATGGCCGGATTCGAGGCCTATGCGCGCTATATCGAAGGCCTTGCCTTGCCCTTAAACGTAGCCCTCTTTACCGGCCATGGAGCCTTGCGGCTTTGGGCCATGGGCTATGACGATTCCCAGCCCACAGCCCGTCAGATGGAACGGATGGAAGGAATGCTGCGTGAATGCATCCAGGCGGGATCCCTGGGCCTCTCCACAGGATTGGTCTACGTGCCGGGGTGCTATGGGAGAGAGAATGAAATTACCGCCTTGCTCAAAGCCGCCGCTGCCGAAGGGGGCATGTATGCCACCCATGTACGGGATGAATCGGACTTTTTGCTGGAAGCCGAGCAGGAGGCCGTCCGAAGCGCGGAAGCGGCGGATATCCCCCTCTTTATTTCCCACTTTAAAGCGGCGGGCCGCCAGAACTGGGGCAAGCCCCGGCGCGTGCTAACGGAAATTTTTGATCCGGCCGTGGCCAGAGGGCTTCAGTTGACCGTGGACCATTATCCCTACCTTGCAGGGATGACCAGCCTGAACGTATCCATCCCACCCCGCTTTAGAAAGGATGGGCCCCAGGCGCTTGCGCGGCATTTGGAAAACCCTGCGGATGTGGCCGAAATTCGGCGGGCAATGGAGAAACCCTGCGGCTATGATAATTATGTATATAATAGCGGCGGATTCGATGGGGTTTTGGTTTCCAGCTGCCCCATTTTCCATGAAGCGGAAGGCATGCGCGTGGCTGAATATGCGGAAAAGACGGGGCAGGATCCATTCGATGCGTATGTGGATATTCTCCGGCGCAATAATGGCCTGGGCCTGGGCGTCTATTTTCACATGTGCGAAGAGGATTTGCTGGCTATCGCCAAATATCCCCATAGTGTCATCGGGACGGACGGCCTTATGGGCAGGCCCGATGAGAACGGCCATCCAAGGGCGTTTGCAAGTTTTATCCGGGCCGTGGAATACTATGTGCTTGAAAAGAAGCTCTTTTCTTTGGAGGAGATGATCCACCGGATGAGCGGCCTGCCCGCCGACCGTTTAAGCCTTTATGGAAAGGGTGTAATCGCTGCGGGAATGGATGCGGATTTGGTATTGTTGGATGGAAACAACCTTCGGGCTCGGGCAACGTACGCCAATTCCAACCAAACCTGCTTGGGCGTGAAGAAGGTGTTTGTGGCGGGAGAGGTCGCCTATGCCGACGGCGCCCTTACAGGAAGCCGCCTTGGCAGGCTACTACGCTAAGCGAAGATTGCCGGGTGCTTGTATGCCCCCTGAGAAACGTGGTATAATGGGCGCATCGTTTAGGTATCATTTCTCAACCAAAGCATATCAACAAAAGGGAGGAACAGCGGGCAATGACCTATGATCTGATTGTAATCGGCGGGGGACCCGGCGGATATTTAGCAAGCGAGCGCGCGGCCCGAGGCGGGCTGCGAGTGCTGTGCATCGAGGCAAACAGCCTGGGTGGCGTATGCCTCAATGAAGGCTGCATTCCAACCAAAACGCTGCTTTATAGCGCCAAGATTTATGATGGTGCTGCCCATGGGGAAAAATACGGCGTAAACGCCCCGGATATTTCTCTGGATCACAGCAAGGTGGTTGGCCGCAAAAATAAAGTCGTACGGTTGCTGGTGGGCGGCGTAAAGAGCGCCCTCAAAAGCGCGGGCGTGGATGTGGCAAACGCCCAAGCCAAAATACTGGGCAAGGCCGAGGATGGCTTTGCCGTGGAAGCGGGAGGCGAAACCTACCATGCCAAAAGGCTGCTTATCGCCACGGGTTCCGGCCCTGCCGTCCCGCCTATCCCTGGATTGAAGGAAGAATTGCAGAGCGGATTTGTGCTTACCAACCGGGAAGCGCTTTCCCTTGAGACGGTGCCGGAGAAGCTGGTGGTCATCGGAGGCGGTGTGATCGGCCTGGAAATGGCCAGCTATTTTTGTACGGCCGGAAGCCAGGTGACCATCGTAGAGATGCTGGACCATATCGCCGGCGAAAACGACGGGGAACTCACCTCAATCCTGCAAAAAAATTATGAAAAAAAGGGCATGCGTTTCCTGTTGAGTGCCAAGGTTACCCGGATTACCCCCGAGGGCGTGTCTTACGAAAAGGATGGGCAGGCCGCCTTTATTCCCGCGGACAAGGTTCTGCTCTCCATTGGCCGCCGCCCGACTACCCAAGGGTTGGGGCTGGAGAATTTGGGCATTGCGTTGGAACGGGGCGCCATTGTTACGGATAACCATATGCAGACCAATGTGCCGGGCGTATACGCCGCCGGCGATGTGAACGGGAAATCCATGCTGGCCCATACGGCTTACCGGGAGGCGGAGGTGGCCGTTAATCAGATGCTTGGCGTGGAGGATGCGATGCATTATGATGCAATTCCCGCTGCGATTTATACAAATCCGGAGCTTGCGAGCGTGGGCCTTACGGAGGCGGGCGCTCGGGAGCGTGGTCTGGATGTGCAGGTGGTGAAGCTTCCCATGCGCTTCAGCGGCCGGTATTTGGCCGAAAACGAGGGGGGGGACGGCCTGTGCAAGTTCCTTGTGGATCCCAAGACCCAAATCGTAATGGGCGCGCAGGCACTTTGCAATTATGCCAGCGAATTCATCGTAACCGTAGGGGTGTTTATGGAGGCCAAGATGACGCTGAAACAAATTAAACGGTGCGTGTTTCCCCATCCTACCGTGTGCGAAATCCTGCGGGAAGCCGCCTGGAGCGCAGGGGAATGATGCTGGCAAGCCAGGGAATGGCGCTTGCCTTGGCAGAAGCGCGGCTTGCGCTTGCGGCGGGCGAGGTCCCCGTGGGTGCAGCCGTGGTGGATGCTGGGGGAAACGTGCTGGCTTTGGCACATAACCAAACAGGAGGGTTGGAAGACGCCACGGCCCACGCAGAACTTCTTGCCCTGCAGCAAGCGCAAAAGGGCAGAGGAAAAGCCAGGCTGTGCGGGTGCACCTTATATGTCACGCTGGAGCCGTGCGCCATGTGCGCCGGGGCGGCGCTTTTGGCCAGGGTGGACGCCATCGTATTCGGAGCGTTCGACCCGGAAGCGGGCTGTTGCGGCTCCGTGCTGGATCTGACGGATGAACTGCTTCACCACCGCATTGTGCGGTGCGTTGGCGGGGCGGAGGAGGCGGAATGCACCGCGCTTCTCCGGCAGTATTTTCAGGGAAAGCGCATGGAAACGTGAAGAAAAAGGCTGGCCTTTGCGCCGGCCTTTCCCATTATGCACATAGTGCTCGCACTCTTTTTGCAAAAAAAGACCGGCCTGCTCTGACCGGTCTTTCCCCGGCCTATCGCGGCCGGTAAGGGGGGAATCACACATCTCATCTCATCTTATAAAGGAGTTCGTAATTGGCTCTTGCATGGATCATGTCTTATAGGCACCCCTCACTCTCTCTCTTTTTGTTGTATATAGAATACCATGCAAATATGGCGAAAGAAGGGAATGTCCATGTCTGTTCCGTAACCAGTTTGTTAACAAGGCGTGAAACGAAAGGGCGGCATATGCCGCCCATAGAATTTCCGCTATTTTCCGCGAAGCTGGGCCGCCATACGGCTGGCTAGCTGCGCAGGCGTTTCTCCCGGCTCCGGCGAAAGGAAACGGACATCGGGAGGCAGGACGCTGGCTTGGTAGGCCTGGGATTGGGCCGCAAAAAGGGACTTGTCGGCCATGCGGGCAAGGCGGCAGGCGAAACCCTGTACAGCCAGGATCGCCGCAGCGGCGGAAACCATCGCCTCCTCCGCATCGGAGAGGGCGAGAAGCACACCGTCGGGTCGGCCGTCGTGGACATCGCGGATGATGTAGCAGCCCAATTCAGGCTGGGGGGCAAGAACGTGATGGCAAGGCATAAATCTAGAACTCCTTCTTTGCATAAATGCGGCGGCTTAAAAGCCCGCTTGCACCAAAAAGGGTCATGGTTACAAGGGGGAGAAAGGGAAGAAAACGCTGCATTTCCATTTCATCGAAATCCGGCAGATTAAAGCCCGCCTGGCTGAGCAGCATTATCAAAATAGTGGGAAGAAAGAATATAACCATAAGGGCATACCGGGCTTTTTCTGCTCCCAGCTTGAAATACAGGGGATAGATCACGGCGGAGAAAAGCAGGGCAATCCCCAGCATTATCCAGCTAAGAAGCAGGGCCTCTTTGAGCGGATACGCCTGGGATGCCAGGCATATGGCCAGCGCGAGAAGCCCACTGCACACGGAAATGAGCAGGGAAAGGAGGTATTTGCTCCAAACCAGCATGGCGCGGGAGATGGGCATGGTGAGGGCATACCGGTCCCACCGGGCCTTTTCATCATAGCTGAGCGCCGTGAACGGCAGAAGAACGCCCAGCATCGCGATCATGCCCACAAAAAGACCGGCATTCTCCTTGCCGCCGAAAAGAAACATCATCGCATAAAAGATCACCAGAAGTAGGATTACCCAGCTTTGCTGCCCAATGCTTTTTAAATCTTTTTTTAGCAATCCGCGCATATCAACCAACCCCCTTTACGATCAGCACCATAATATCCTCGATTCCCGCTGCTTCCAGCTTGATGTTTTTTACGAGATGGCGATGGACGAGCACCTCGCAACCAAAGCGGCTTCGCCGTATGCCACAGACCGCGCCTTTTGGCAGGGAGGCGAGCTCCTGCTCCGAGCAGCGCAGAATTCCAAATGCTTCCCCAAGTTCTTCCTTGCTCATGGAGAAAAGGATATGTCCCCCATGAATAAAGGTCACATAGTCGCATACCCGTTCCAAATCGCTGATGATATGGGAGGAAATGAGAACCGTATGATCCGGCCGCTGAATGAAATCCAGCAGCATATCCAGCACTTCATCCCGCACCACAGGGTCCAGGCCGGAGGTGGGTTCGTCGAGGATGAGCAAGCGGCTATCATGAGAAAGGGCCACGGCCAGAGAAAGCTTCATCTTCATGCCGCGGGAATAGTCCTTAATCTTTTTCTTGCGATCCAGTTTAAAGCGGTCCGCCAAGGCGAAAAAGTGATCGCCGTTCCAGGTTTTGTAGATCCCGCACAGAATAGCGTTCACATCCGTAAGGTTGATCTGGTCTGGGAAGGTGGCCTCCTCCAGCACCACGCCGATGTGTTCCTTTACGGCCGTGATGTCTTGCTGGTCCCGCCCGAGCACGGAAATATCGCCTTCACAATGGATCAGGCCTAAAATCGCTTTGATTGTGGTGGTTTTTCCCGCTCCGTTTTCCCCAATAAAGCCCATGATATACCCCTCGGGCAGGCTAAAACTTACATTTTCCAGGGCAAAGCCGTCATAGGTTTTGCATACGTTTCTCAAATCCAACGCGTTCATGGTCTAATCCCCCTGATGCTCTTCTTGTAATAGAATCTCCAACAAACCGTGAAGTTCCTTTTTTGAAAGGCCAACCTGCCTTGCGGTTAGAATCGCCTCCGCCAGATGTTCTTCCGTGCGGCGCACAAGATGCTCTCGTAAAAGGGCATTGTTCCGCCCCTGCACGTAGCACCCTTTGCCTTGAATGCTTACCACAAAGCCTTCCTGCTCCAGCTCGGTATAGGCCCGGGCGGTGGTGAGCACGCTGATGCGAAGCTCCCGCGCTACCGTGCGCAAGCTGGGGAGGGCCTCGCCTTCCTGAAGCTCGCCGGAAAGGACGGCCGCCTTTATCTGGCGCTTGAGCTGCTCATAAATGGGTATGCCCATGACATTGGATATTACCAGATTCATGGCTTCTCCTGTTCTGTGTGTATTAACTGTTATATCAAAACAATAACAGTATAGCACGGATTTCTAAAAAGTCAAGAAACACAACATAGCTTTACAACAGCATCAAAGACTTTTTTCAATAAAAGAGGCCCCGCATATGCGGGGCCTCTTTTATTGAAAAATATATGTTGGGCAAGCTGTTACACAATGCCCTGCGCCATCATGGCATCCGCAACCTTCTTGAAGCCAGCGATGTTCGCACCGGCCACCAGGTTGTAGCCAAGGCCACACTCTGCAGCTGCCTGGGCGGAAGCCGCATGGATGCTGGTCATGATGGAGTGAAGCTTGGAATCCACTTCCTCCTCGCTCCAGGAGAGACGCTCGGAGTTCTGGCTCATCTCCAGGCCGGAGACCGCCACGCCGCCCGCGTTGACCGCCTTGGAGGGGGCTACGACGAGGCCCTTATCCATCAGATAGAACAGAGCTTCGTTGGTGGTGGGCATGTTGGCAACTTCGATATAGTACTTGGTGCCGTTGTCCAGGATCTGGTTGGCCTCTTTCATGCCAATCTCATTCTGATAGGCGCAAGGCATGCAGATATCCGCCTTCTGACCCCAGGGCTTCTGGCCGGGGAAGAACTGAACGCCGAATTTATCCGCATAATCCTGAGCCTTATTACGGCCGGAAGCGCGCATGGTGAGCATATGATCCCACTTCTCCTGGGTGCAGATACCATCGGGATCGTAGCAATATCCATCCGGGCCGGAAAGCGTAACAACCTTAGCGCCAAGCTGGGCAGCCTTCGTGGCTACGCCCCAAGCCACGTTGCCGAAACCGGACATGACAATGGTCTTGCCCTTAATGCCATCGTTGAGGTGCTTGAGCACTTCGCAAACATAATAGATAGCGCCAAAGCCGGTGGCCTCGGGACGGATCACACTGCCGCCAAAGGAACGGCCCTTGCCGGTGAGAACGCCGTTCTCATAGGCGCCGCGAATGCGCTTATACTGGCCGAACAGATAGCCGATCTCCCGGCCGCCCACGCCGATGTCGCCGGCGGGCACGTCGATGTTGGGACCGATGTGGCGCTGGAGTTCCGTCATGAACGCCTGGCAGAAACGCATAATTTCAGCATCGCTCTTGCCGTTAGGATCAAAGTCCGAGCCGCCCTTGCCGCCGCCCATGGGCAGGGAGGTGAGGCTGTTTTTGAAAGTTTGCTCAAAGCCAAGGAACTTCATAACGGACAGATTCACGTGAGAAGCAAAGCGCAGGCCGCCCTTGTAGGGGCCGATTGCACTGTTGAACTGGACGCGATAGCCACGATTCACTTGAACCTTGCCAGCATCGTCCACCCAGGAGACCCGGAATTCAATCGTACGCTCAGGCTCGGTAAGCCGCTCAAGCAAACCAGACTTCTCGTATTCGGGATGCTGGCTGACGACGGTCTCAAGGCTCTTGAGAACCTCTTCCACGGTTTGCAGGAACTCGGGCTCATTGGCATCGCGTTTCTTGACTTTCTCCAGGACTGCTTCGATGTAAGCGTTCATTTGATACCTCCACACAATGGTTGGTTATTTGACCCCGCCGCAACGGGGAAAAGGAAAAGCATAATAAAACGATGGCAATGGGGCCGCCATCTATAAAATATGATAATTCTATCACGAGTGGATGTCAATACAAATAGGGAGATATGTGGTTCTAATAAATCATTATGAGCGGTGTAACAATGTGTTACGAAGATGCGTACAACTCATAAAAAAGGGAGGCGCGATGTATGCGCCTCCCCCCTGGTGGTCATAGATTAAAGAGCAACGCCTCGTAGGATGGCAACGGCCATATATTGCTGGGAGCGGCTTGCTCCAGAGCATCCGATGCAAAGCGGACGGTTTGCATGGCAGGCAAAATACGATCCTTACAGTGCAGCGCAGCGGCATGTGGTTCTTCGGGAGAGAGGGCCAAGAAACCATTTAAGCTATCGCAAGCTTGCTGTAGGCTCACACAACCCTTGGAAAGCCGGGTGAGCAGGGCCTCTTCCACGCTACCGTCCACGCGAAGCTGCTTTTTAAGCATCAGAGCCTGGGCCAGTTCCTTTTGGTAGGCAATCATAGCAGGCAAAATGCTGCGCGTAGCCATTTCCAGCATGGTCGCGCCTTCGATACGCACGATTTTCACATAATTTTCCAGCTGAATTTCGTAGCGGCTCCAAAGCTCCCGTTCGGTATAGATGCCATAACGGGTAAAAAGCTGAATATTTTTGGGAGTTACGAGGCGGGGAAGCGCATCGACCGTGGTGGGCAGGTTGAGAAGACCTCTGCTTTCCGCCTCGGCAGCCCACTCGGTGCTATAACCGTTGCCGCAAAATAGGATGCGCTTATGATCCCGCACGGCATGGCGGATCACGCGGAAAGCTTCGTGGCGGAAATCCTCGGCATTTTCCAGCTTATCGGCAAATTGGCGCAAGGACTCGGCTACAATGGTATTAATCACCGTGTTCACATCCGCAATGGAATGGCTGGATCCGGGCATGCGGAACTCAAACTTGTTACCCGTGAAAGCAAAGGGGGAAGTCCGATTGCGATCCGTGGTATCCATGCGCAGGGTGGGAACCACGCAAACGCCGCTTTCCAGCATGCGCACGGCGCCTTCCACATAATCCTCCTTGCGTTCGATGGAACCCAGCAGCTCGCTGAGAGTGTCCCCCAAATATACGGAGATGATGGCCGGGGGCGCTTCGAAGCCACCCAGACGCTGGTCGTTCCCGGCGCCGGATACGGCCATCCGAAGCAAATCCTGATATTCATCCACCGCTTTGATAATGGCGGCGAGGAAAAGCAAGAACTGGAGGTTATCCTTGGGACTCTTGCCGGGCTCTAAAAGGTTCAGGCCCGTATCCGTTGCAAGCGCCCAATTGTTGTGCTTACCACTGCCGTTGATTCCCGCGAAGGGCTTTTCGTGAAGCAGGCAGACCATGCCGTGCTTGAGGGCCGTATTGCGCAGCACCTCCATCACGAGCTGGTTGTTGTCCGTGGCAGTGTTCGTATCGGAATAAACGCAGGCTAGCTCATATTGGCCGGGGGCCACTTCTTTATGCTCCGTTTTTGCGAAGACACCCAGTTTCCAGAGCTCCGTATCCACTTCACGCATGAAGCCCACCACCCTGGAGGAAAGGGCGCCAAAATAATGATCTTCCAGTTCCTGCCCTTTGGGCGCGGGCGCCCCTAAAAGCGTTCGGGAGCAGAACCGCAAGTCCGGACGTTTGTCGAAAAGTTCCTTATTGACCAAAAAGTATTCCTGCTCAGGCCCCGCGGTAGAAATCACCCGGCGCACATTTTCGTGGCCGAAAAGACGAAGAATGCGGCGGGCTTGCTCATCAATAAGCTGCATGGAACGAAGCAGCGGGGTCTTTTTATCCAGCGCATCGCCGCTATAAGCGCAGAAAATGGTGGGAATGCAGAGAGTGCCATCCTTAATGAAGGCAAAGCTGGTAGGGTCCCAAGCCGTATAACCCCGGGCTTCAAAGGTAGCGCGCAGGCCGCCGGAAGGAAAACTGGAGGCATCCGGTTCGCTCATAATAAGCTCTTTGGCGGAAAACTCCAATATCGCACTGCCATCTCCTGCCGGGGAGAGGAATCCGTCGTGCTTTTCAGCGGTGCAGCCCGTGAGAGGCTGGAACCAATGGGTAAAATGGGTGACTCCCTTTTCAATGGCCCATTCCTTCATGGCAAGGGCAACCTCGCCGGCTACGTTGGCATCCAACGGCTTGCCGCAGCGGATGGTGTCCTTGAGGACCAGATAAGTTTGTGCGGGGAGCCGCGCTTTCATGGCGGCATCATTGAATACCAGTTCGCCAAAAGTTACGGGAATGCTCATGGTCCAGCTCCTTTACAAAATAAAAAATTATATGGGGGCGGCATTTACCGCCATCACAACCAACAAACAACACAATAGAATTTAAAAATAATTCAATTAGTATATGACGATCCGGGCCGAAAGTCAACAGGACCGGCCCGGATTTAAACGAAGCGCCGGGGTTTAAGTTAGCTTGCCGGAAAGGGTGTAAAGAACCACCGCAATTCCCTCCCTGATAGAGTTGTTGGGGGCGCTATACCAAACATCCTGCGCAGGGATTCCTTCAGCTCGGATTCCATGCATGGCGGCTACGCGGCCGGAACGGTAAACATGAAAGCCCGTGGTAACAAAGGCCACGGAGGCGTCCCCGGGAAAGCGCTCTTGCAGGATGGTCTTGCAGAATTTAAAATTTTCATAGGTGCTGGTGGATTGGTCTTCCAGAATAATGCGGCTTGCATCCAGGCCGTGGGCAGTTAGATAATCCGCCATAGCCCTGGCTTCGGAGACGGATTCCTGCGGTCCCTGGCCCCCGGAGACGATCACCGTGGTATGGGGGCTTTGGTCCAGGTATGTGAGGGCCGCATCCAGACGATAGCGCAGGGTAAGAGAAGGGCGGCCGTTGCGTACGGAGCAACCCAACACAATGAGCACATCCCTATCCGGCTCCACTTCTACATGCTCCGCGCTTTTAAGCAGGACCGTCATGATGCCCAACACCAGGAAACATGCCCCATAAAGGCAAATGAGCAGCACCTTGCAGGCATGGCCCAGAGGCGTTGCAAACCAAGCCGTGAGCGCAGGGTAGAAGATGGAGAGCAGAAGAAGGGGAATGCCCAGCACCGCAGGTAATACCGTGCCCAGGTTCCCATTGGACACCAAGGATAGGGCTGCCGTATCCAGCGTAAGCAGGGCGCCTATTATAAAAATGAAGCTTCTCATGTTAATCCTCCTTTTCGTCGGTGGCTTGCAGGGGTGCAGGTATGGTCTGTATTGGCTCTACCGCTTGCGCCGCGGCCGGTAGGGTATTGGCTCCATATATGCCTAGTAAAACCAGCAGCGTGCCTATGCCTTGGAGCGGAGAAAAACCTTCCCCCAGCAGCAAGACGCCCGCCAGCACGCTCACCAGGGTGGTAACGCCGGCAAAGCTTCCGGCCCGGCCTGGGCCTAGTTGGGATACGGCCACATTGCGCATAATGAAGGCAAACACCGAGCAGCCCACGGAAAGGTAAAGGCAGCCGAACAAAAAGTCCGAATCGCGGAAAGGAAGCAGAAGAAAATCACGCACAGTACCTGCCGCACCATGCTCCGCGAACGCAGCGCCCGTAAAGATAACGGCTCCAAGCCCGGCCATCACATAGGATTTTTCCACGCCCGTATATCCCCCAAAGCGGCGGGAAAGATTCAAAAAAACCGCGTCGCTTACGGCCGCTGCCAACAGCGCCAGGTAACCCAACGGGTTAAAGGATGCCTGCGTCCCTTTCGTGACGCCCACCAGGATTACGCCCGCCACGGAGATGGCAATGCTGACCCATTGGCGGCGGGTAGGCTGCTCTTTGGTGAGGATGGGCATAAGCAACAGCGTAATGAGGGGAATGGTAGCGATGATGGTTCCGCTTTCGCTGGCGCTAGTGAGTTGGATGCCATAGGTTTCCGAAACGAAATACAAAATCGGTTGAAAAAAAGAGAGAAGCAGCAGCGGCCAGAGAATCTTGCCCTTAAAATCCACCCGAAAAATACCAAGGGCAACGCATAGGGTCATGGCAAGAAATGCCATGCTGAAGCGCCAAGACAAAAGGGTAAAAACAGACACTTGGGAAACCCCCAGCTTCACCGCGAGGAAGCTAAAGCCGAACAGCGTAGAGGAGGACAGGGCGCATATAAGGCCCAGAGCCTGGTTTTTATCAAGAATCCGCTTCATAATCCGGTAGCCTCAATTCTATGCTCAATCCCAAGAGAAAACAGGCGCTTCTCCGGTTAAAATCTTATAAAGGCTATCATATCACAAATCGCTCAAGGCCTGGAACCCCTTTATAAAGATACCACTATGGAAAGTTTTCGTGACGAATGTCTCCCCGGGTTTGTAACCGGGAAAAATGTATGGTACAATGGCTTTTAGCAAAATCTAGGGCCTGGAGGCGCTTATATGAGCTTTATTGATAAAATCCTGGGCAATACAGCCCAGAGCCAGCTGAGAAAGCTTCGTCCAATGGTGGAAAAAATTAACGCCTTGGAGCCGGAGATGGCCGGCTTGGCGGATGCCCAGCTACGGGCCAAGACGGATGAATTTAAGGAACGGATTGCCCAGGGCGAAAGCCTGGATTCGCTGATTCCGGAAGCCTTTGCCGTGGTACGGGAAGCGGCCAAACGAACCATTGGCCAGTGGCATTACGACGTGCAGCTCATCGGCGGCATCGTATTGCACCAGGGCCGCATTGCGGAGATGAAGACGGGCGAAGGCAAGACCATCACCGAAACCCTTCCCGCCTATCTCAACGCCCTCACGGGCAAGGGCGTGCACATCGTGACCGTGAACGACTACCTCGCCAGCCGTGACGCCCAATGGATGGGAAAGATCTACCGGTTCCTGGGCCTGCGCGTTGGCTGCATTATCCATGATATGGACGGGGATGCCCGCCGCGCCGCCTACAACAGCGATATCACCTATGGCACCAATAACGAGTTTGGCTTCGACTACCTGCGGGACAATATGGTCGTCTACCGCGCCCAGATGGTCCAGCGGGAGCTGAACTATGCCATCGTGGACGAGGTGGACTCCATCCTCATCGACGAAGCGCGAACCCCGCTTATCATTTCCGGCCACGGGGAACAATCCACGGATATGTACGAAAAGATGGATCGCTTTGTTTGCAAACTTACCCGGGGCGAGAACATCATCAAGATGAGCAAAACGGACCAGCTTATGGGCGAGGAACAGCCTGAAAGCGGCGATTATATGGCCGATATTAAGGCCCGCACCGTAGCGCTGACCCAGGAAGGTATGCGCAAGGCCGAGCAGTTTTTCGGAATTGCGGATATCTCCGCCACGGAGAACACCGAGCTGAATCACCACATCCAACAGGCCCTCAAAGCCCATGCCCTCTTTCAACGGGATAAGGATTATGTGGTGCAGGACGACCAGGTTCTTATCGTGGATGAATTTACGGGGCGGCTCATGCTGGGCCGACGCTATAGCGACGGCTTGCATCAGGCCCTGGAAGCCAAAGAAGGGGTGAAGGTGGAACGGGAAAACAAGACCCTGGCTACCATCACCTTCCAGAACTATTTCCGCATGTATAATAAGCTGGCGGGCATGACGGGCACCGCCAAGACCGAAGAGCAGGAGCTGCAATCCATCTACGATTTGGACGTTGTGGAGGTTCCCACCAACAAGCCCCTCTGCCGGGCGGACTATAACGACGTGGTGTATACTACCGTTTCCGGCAAGTTCAAGGCCGTGGTGGAGGAAATCGAGGCCGTGCATAAGAACGGCCAGCCGATTCTGGTGGGAACCATTTCCGTGGAAAAGAGCGAGCAGCTTGCGGACATGCTCAAACGCCGGGGCGTGCCACATGTGGTGCTCAACGCCAAGCAGCATGCCAGAGAGGCGGAAATTGTGGCCCAGGCAGGCAAGCTGGGCAGCGTGACGATCGCGACAAATATGGCTGGCCGCGGTACGGATATTCTGCTGGGCGGCAACCCGGAATTCATGGCCAGGCGGGAGCTCCTGAATGCGGGCATGGCGCCGGAGCTTTTGGAAGAGGCCACGGGCCATGCGGAAACAGAGGACCCGGTTATTCTGGAGGCAAGGCGCCAATATGCCGATGCTTATGAGAAGCATAAGCGCGAGACCGATGCCGAGCATGAAAAGGTAGTGGCCGCAGGCGGCCTCCATATCATCGGCACGGAGCGCCACGAGAGCCGCCGCATCGATAACCAGCTGCGAGGCCGCGCCGGGCGGCAGGGCGACCCTGGATCTTCCCGCTTTTATATTTCCATGGAAGATGAACTCATGCAGCGCTTCGGGGGGGAACGGGTCAAGAGCCTGCTCGAAAAGTTTTCTCCGGATGATGACATCCCCATCGAGGCGGGCCTGCTGACTAGGCAGATTGAAAACGCACAAAAAAGGGTGGAAGTTCATAACTTTGACATCCGCAAAAACGTGCTGCAATATGACGATGTGATGAACCGCCAGCGCGAAATCATTTACGGGCAGCGCCGCAAGGTGCTTATGGGCGAGGACATTCGGGATAGCGTGTTGCAGATGGTGGCGGAAAGCGTCCAGCTCCGCTGCGCGCAATATTGCCCCGCATCCCTCCCCGCCGAGGAATGGGATTTTACCGGAATTCGGACGGATATCGGCCAGCTTACGGGGATCGATTGCCTGAAAACCATTCAATCCATGACGGATGCCGCCAAACTGGAGGAAACACTGCAGGCCCTGGTTGCCGAAGGCTATGCCCAAAAGGAGGCAGAGGTTACCAAGACGGCCGAAAAGCTGGGCGGCACGGTGGATATGCGGGAGATCGAGCGGGTGATGCTGCTGCGAGCCGTGGATGAACACTGGATGGATCATATCGATGCCATGGACCAGCTTCGCCAGGGCATCGGTCTGCAGGCCATCGGCCAGAAGGATCCTGTTGTGGCTTACCGCAACGCCGGCTTCGACATGTTCGATGAAATGGTGCAGGGTATTCGGGAAATGACCGTGCGCAGCCTTTACCATGTGGCGCTTACCACCGGGGACGCCCCGCGCCGGGAACAACTGGCCAAGCCGGTGGAAGGCCCCGGAGATGGCTCCCTCCCTCGCCAACCCAAGCGCGTGGGCGAGAAAATCAGCCGCAACGCGCCATGCCCCTGCGGTAGCGGCAAGAAATATAAGCAGTGTTGCGGCAAGGATGCATGATGCTCCCTTGCGGGGATATACGATCCCGGCTGATAGCGACATAATAATCTCTATATATAATAAAGGAAGTGAGAACTTTGGTACAACTGGATGAATACCGCCAGAAGCTGGAAGCGACCAGCCAGATACTAAAAGAGGCAGGTGAATCTCTTTGACCTGGCTGGATTGATGGCCGAAAAGGAGAGTTTGGAAACGGAGATGGGCAAGGAGGGCTTCTGGGAAGATGTGGAGGCAGCCAACAAGGCGAACCAACGCATAAAGGCCCTTGCGGGAAAGTTGGATAAGTACCGCCGTCTCGAAAGCGCGGCGGAAGACGTAGGCGCGCTTATGGAGATTGCGGAGGAGGAGAACGACGAAAGCCTTCTTCCCGAAATCGCTTCGGAATATGCGGTGCTGGAGAAAAACGTGGAAACCTTGCGGCTGAGCACGCTCCTCAAGGGACCGTATGATAGCTGTAACGCCGTCCTTTCGCTGCATGCGGGCGCCGGCGGCACAGAGGCCCAGGATTGGGTTTCCCTGCTTTATCGAATGTATTGCCGCTATTGCGAGAAAAAAGGGTACGCGGTGCGGGAACTGGATTATCTGGACGGCGAAGAGGCGGGCATCAAAAATGTGACCTTCGAGGTCCAGGGAGACAGCGCCTACGGCTACCTGAAGGCGGAAAAGGGCGTGCACCGGCTGGTGCGCATGTCCCCCTTCGATTCCTCCGGCCGGCGGCATACCTCCTTCGCTTCATTAGATGTAACCCCCATTTTTGACGACGACACCGCCGATGTGGAGATCGACATGGACGAGGTACGGGTGGATACCTACCGGGCCAGCGGCGCGGGCGGCCAGCACGTGAACAAGACCAGCTCCGCTATCCGCTTAACGCACCTTCCCACGGGTATCGTGGTACAGTGCCAGAACGAGCGGAGCCAGCTTCAGAACAAGGAAGTGGCTATGCGCATGCTCAAAGGTAAACTCATTGAACTACAGGAGCGTGAGCGAGAGGAGCAGATGGCGCAGATCAAGGGTGAGATGAAGCGCATCGAATGGGGCAGCCAGATCCGTAGCTATGTTTTTCAACCTTATACCATGGTGAAAGATCACCGAACCGGCGTAGAGGACGGGAACATTCAAGCGGTTATGGATGGGGAACTGGACGAATTCATTAATGCGTACCTGGTACAGTCTTAATTGTGACATAAGCGGCCCGAAGGGGCCGCTTTATGAATTTTTTGCGATAAAAGCCAACCATCTATTGACAGAAGCATGCAAGATATGGTCTGATAATGATAGAAGCAGGATTGAGAATCAGTATCAAAACTATATTAGCACAATAGGAGGTTTTATGAAATACATTTATTTAGTAATCGCCGTGGTTTTATCCCTCTTGCTGGCAGCATGCGCGGCGCCTGCGGCCCAACCGGCGGCTACGTTTGTTCCAGAGGCTACCTCTGTTCCTGCGGTTTCCCCAACGGCGGAGCAGGCCATTTCGGAAGCGGACCAGGTCACACCAACTCCCGCCACCGAACCGGATGCGGTGTCCGCGCCTACCTTGGACATTAGCGACCCGTATGCCGTCACCTTCCTGGGGGAAGATACGTCCCCGGCGGACCAGGCGGGGGGCGTGGGAGCCGCCAAGGCCGAAGCCCTTGCGGCGAAGATGTATGGCAATGAGCTTGCGGGCAGGCTCCAAAGCTATGCCTGTGAGGGCATTGCACAATATCAGGGCGAAACCTATTATGCAATTTACTGGAGCCAGCTTGTGGAAGAAAATGGAACCGCCAATAACTCCTACATGGGGCACCTTTACGTATCCCTGGATGGGGAGACCATTCTGGAAGGCGACGCCGAATCCATTTACGTGTCCATCGGCGGTGGTTGAGGCTTCTAACTCTGGGCGAACGGTTCGTTCGCTAGCCATTATGCCTTGTGCGTATTTTGTGGCCCGCTTTATGGCGGGCCACAAAATATAGAGTGGAACACCCGGCTGGGTGGTCATTGAAAAAAACTTTGACGAATTCATAAAAAAGACTTGCAATCAGGCAAGTTTTCGTGTAACATAAGGACGTTGTGCAAAAAGCACAGCCGTTTTGCGCCGAAACGGCGCAGGATGTGCCCCCGCGGGAGGTTGCCGGCTATTGCCATCCGGGTAATTTCCGCAGGAGGCGCCCACAAACCGGGCAACGGGCTAGAAGCGGCCCGTGTGCAACCTTTTTAGAAAGAAACACACGAGCGCGTGTACTGCCTGAGACTTTGAAGGAGGAAAATAATATGGCAAACCAGAAGATCCGCATCAAACTCAAAGCCTACGAGCATGATCTTATCGACCAGAGCGCCGAGAAGATTGTGGATACGGCCAAGAGGACCGGCGCTCGCGTGTCCGGCCCCATCCCCCTCCCCACGGAGACAGAAATCGTTACCATTCTCCGCTCCCCCCCCAAGTATAAGGACAGCCGCGAGCAGTTCGAAATGCGCACCCATAAGCGCCTGATCGACATCCTCCAGCCCTCCGCCAAAACTGTGGACGCGCTGATGAAGCTCGATCTTCCCGCCGGCGTGGACATCGAGATCAAACTTTGATACGGAGGTGAACAAAGATGAAGAAAGCTATTTTGGGCACCAAGGTCGGCATGACCCAGATGTTCCGGGAGGACGGCACCATGATCCCCGTCACCGTAATTCTTGCCGGCCCCTGCCCGATCGTTCAAAAGAAAACCGAGGAGCATGACGGCTATAGCGCCGTACAGGTCGCCTTTAAGCCTATCCGCGAGAAGCTTGCTACCAAGCCCATGCTGGGCCACTTCAAGAAAGCAGGCGTGCCCGCCCACCGTTATACCCGGGAGTTTAAGCTGGATGATACCGCCGCTTATGAAGTGGGCCAGGTCATCAATGCGGACGCCTTCCAGGCGGGTGACATGATAGACGTGACCGGCACCAGTAAGGGTAAGGGCTTCCAAGGCAACATTAAGCGCTGGAACCAAGCCAGGGGCCGTAAGACCCACGGTTCCCACTCCTACCGCGTGGCGGGCTCCATGGGCGCTTGCACCTATCCCGGCGAGGTCTTCAAGACCAAACACCTGCCCGGCCACATGGGCCACGAGCGCATCACCGTCCAGAATCTGGAAGTGGTGCGGGTAGACGCCGAGCGCAACCTGCTGCTCGTCAAGGGCGCCGTCCCCGGCGCAAAGGGCGGCCTGGTCATCGTCCATGAGACCGTCAAGTAAAGGAGGAAGCAAGAATGCCTAGCGTAGCATTGTACAATATTGCCGGCGAAGAGATCGGCAAGGTGAAGCTCAGCGATGAGATTTTCGCCCAAGAGGTTAACGAGGCCGTGCTGCACACCGTGGTGCGCGCCTATCTGGCCAACCAGCGCCAGGGCACCCAGAGCGCCCTCACCCGCGCCGAGGTGCGGGGCGGCGGCATTAAGCCCTGGAGGCAAAAGGGCACCGGCCGCGCACGGCAGGGCTCCATCCGCTCTCCCCAATGGAAACACGGCGGCGTGGTGTTTGCACCCAAGCCCCGGGATTACCGCATCAGCGTAAACAAGAAGGTTAAGCGCCTCGCCATGAAGAGCGCCCTTTCCGCCAAGGTGAACGACGGCGGCCTCATCGTGTTTGACGCGCTGGACCTGGCAGCCCCCAAAACCAAGGAAATGATCAAGACACTGGGCGCCGTAAAGGCTGAGAATGCTCTGGTGGTTCTGCCCGAGAAGG
This sequence comes from Candidatus Pelethousia sp., assembly GCA_034933245.1. GTDB lineage: Bacteria > Bacillota > Clostridia > Christensenellales > CAG-138 > Pelethousia. The sequence goes on along the minus strand of JAYFNX010000009.1, from coordinate 23,149 downwards.
ATGAGATCGTGGAGCGCGCCTCTGGCAACATCCCCAATGTGAAAACCACCCTGGTGGGCACCCTCAACGTTTACGAAATCCTCAAATACGATACGCTGATCCTCACCAAGGATTCGCTCGCCAAGATCGAGGAGGTGTACGCATAATGCAGAACGCGCACGATATTATTATCAAGCCGGTACTTAGCGAAAAGAGCTATGACTACCTGGCTCAGAAGGTCTACACCTTCGTCGTGGACAAGAAGGCCAGCAAGACCGAGATCCGCCAGGCTATCGAACAGGTTTTCGACGTGAAGGTGGATAGCGTTCACACCGTGAACGTGCTGGGCAAGATAAAGCGGCAGGGCGCCCATCAGGGCCGCCGCCCCTCCGTGAAAAAAGCTTATGTGAAGCTGAAGAAGGATTCCAAGGGCATCGAGTTCTTCGACAGCATCGCGCAGTAAGGAGGCATACACCATGGCAATCAGAAAGATCAAACCCACCACCCCCGGCCAGCGCGGCATGACGGTTTCCGCCTTTGAGGAAATCACCTGCACCGTGCCGGAGCGCTCCCTCCTTGAGGACCTTAAGTCTTCCGGTGGCCGTAACAGCGCGGGCCGCATCACCATCCGCCATCGTGGCGGCGGCGCCAAGCGCAAATATCGCCTCATCGACTTTAAGCGCAACAAGGACGGCGTGCCCGCCAAGGTCGCAACCATCGAATACGATCCCAACCGTAGTGCAAACATCGCCCTTCTCCACTATGCGGATGGCGAAAAGCGCTACATCATCGCGCCCCTGGGCCTCAATGTGGGAGATGCTCTCCTTTCCGGCGAGGGCGCGGACATCAAGGTGGGCAATGCCCTCCAGATCAAAAACATCCCCGTAGGCACCATGATCCACTGCATCGAGCTTAAGCCCGGCAAGGGAGCCCAGTTGGTTCGTTCCGCAGGAAACGCCGCACAGCTCATGGCAAAAGAGGGCAGTTACGCCCAGGTGCGTTTGCCCAGCGGCGAAGTGCGCCGCATCCCCATGGATTCCAAGGCGACGATCGGCCAAGTGGGTAATGTGGACCATGGCAACATCATGCTGGGTAAGGCGGGCCGCACCCGTCATAAGGGCTTCCGCCCCACCGTGCGTGGTTCCGTCATGAACCCCTGCGACCATCCTCACGGCGGTGGCGAGGGCAAGAGCCCTGTGGGCCGTCCGGGCCCTGTTACGCCTTGGGGCAAGCCTGCCCTGGGTTATAAGACCCGCAAGACCAAGAACGTTAACGACAAGTTCATCGTCCGCCGCAGGGACGGTAAGTGATAGGGAAAGGAGAACAGCATGAGCAGGTCAATCAAGAAAGGCCCGTTTGTTGAAGCGCGTTTGCTCAAGCGCATTCAAGATATGAACGTGAGCGGCAAAAAGTCCGTCGTTAAGACGTGGTCCCGGCCTTCCACCATTTTCCCGGATATGGTGGGCCATACCATCGCCGTACATGATGGCAAGAAGCACGTTCCCGTATATGTGACCGAAGAGATGGTCGGCCACAAGCTGGGCGAGTTCGCCCCCACCCGTACCTTCCGGGGCCACCGTGGTTCCGAGAAGAGCACCGGCGGCAGGTAAGGAGGAGGAAAAGATTTATGGCAACCAGGTCTAGAGAAAAGAGCGCGGCTCGCCGCGAGAACGCCGACAAGCGCCCCCGCGCCATCGCCCGCTATGTACGTATTTCCTCCCGCAAGGTTAAGACGGTTATTGACCTGATCCGCGGCAAGAGCGTGAAGGAAGCCCAGGGTATCCTTCTGTATACCCCCAAGGCTGCCTCGGAGCCTGTGCTCAAGCTCCTCAACAGCGCCGTGGCCAACGCGGAGAACAACCTTGGCCTTTCCTCCGATACCCTCTTTGTGGCAGAAGTGTTCGCTAACCAGGGCCCCACCCTCAAACGGTTCCGCCCCCGCGCCCAAGGCCGGGCAAGCCGTATCCGCAAGCGCACCAGCCACATTACCGTGATCCTGGATCAGGCCAAGTAAGAGGAGGTAAAGTATGGGACAAAAAGTTAATCCGAATGGCTTCCGCGTAGGCGTTATCCGCGATTGGAATACCCGTTGGTACGCTTCCAAGAAGGACTTCTCCGACTACCTTGTAGAGGACAGGAAGATCCGCGATCACCTTAAGAAGGCGCATTACAGCGCCGGCGTGGCCAAGATCGACATCGAGCGTGCGGCCAACAAGGTGACGGTGAGCATCCATACCGCTCGCCCCGGCATGCTGATAGGCAAAGGCGGCGTGGGCGTGGAAGCTATCCGTACGGACGTTTCCGCCCTGATCGGCAAGCCCGTGAACGTGAACATCATGGAGATCCGCAACCCGGATGCCAACGCCCAGCTCGTGGCCGAAAACATTGCGGCCCAGCTCGAGAAGCGCATCAGCTTCCGCCGGGCTATGAAGCAGGCCATGCAGCGCTCCATGAAAGCCGGCGCCAAGGGCATCAAGCTTATGTGTGCCGGACGCCTGGGCGGCGCTGAAATCGCTCGAACCGAAGGTTATCACGACGGTTCCATTCCCCTGCAGACCATGCGTGCGGATATCGAATACGGCTTTGCCGAGGCGCACACCACCTATGGCCGGATCGGCTGCAAGGTGTGGATCTACAAGGGCGAAGTGCTGAGCAAGCAAAAGAAAGCGTAAGGAGGCAAATAACCATGTTGATGCCTAAAAGAGTCAAGCGCAGGAGAGTGCATCGTGGCCGCATGAAGGGCGAGGCCCATCGCGGCAACTTTATTGCATATGGTGAATATGGTCTTGTGGCGCAGGAACCCGGCTGGATAACCAGCAACCAGATTGAGGCGGCGCGTGTTGCCATGACACGTTACATCAAGCGCGGCGGTAAGGTGTGGATCAAGATCTTCCCTGATAAGCCCGTCTCGCAAAAGCCGGCCGGTACCCGCATGGGCTCCGGTAAGGGTGCGCCCGAATATTGGGTGGCAGTCGTTAAGCCTGGCCGCGTTCTCTTTGAGATCGCGGGGGTAGAGGAAGAGGTAGCCCGGGAGGCTCTGCGCCTTGCCATGAACAAGCTGCCCATCAAGTGCAAGATCGCAAAGAAAGTGACCGAGGCAGGAGGCGAGAGCAATGAAGGCTAGCGAACTGAGAAAACTTTCTAACCAAGAGCTCGCGGTAAAAGAAAAAGAGCTCAAGGAAGAGCTGTTCAACCTCCGTTTCCAGATGGCGACCGGCCAGCTCACAAACCCGCAGCGCGTCCGTGACTGCAAGAAGGACGTGGCCCGGGTGAAAACGCTCCTGTGTGAGCGTGAGCTCAAGGCAGCTGAGTAAGGGTGAAAGGAGGATATCATCGTGGAGAACAGAGGCTATCGTAAAACCCGCACCGGCGTTGTTGTAAGCGACAAGATGGATAAGACCGTCGTGGTGGCGATCAAGACCAAGGTGCGCCATCCCCTCTACGGAAAGATGGTAAACCGCACCCGCAAGTTCAAGGCCCATGACGAAGAGAACGCCTGCGGCATCGGAGATACCGTCAAGATTATGGAAACTCGCCCGCTGAGCAAAGATAAGCGTTGGCGTGTGGCCGAGATTATAGAAAAGGCCAAGTAAGCCGGAAAGGAGAACCGATATGATTCAACCTCAAACCCGTTTGAAGGTAGCGGATAACAGCGGCGCAAAAGAGATCATGTGCATCCGTGTGCTGGGTGGATCCCACCGCAAGAGCGCCAACATCGGCGACACCATCGTCGCCTCCGTCAAGTCGGCTTCCCCCGGCGGTGCGGTCAAAAAGAAGGACGTGGTCCGCGCGGTGGTGGTGCGCACAGTTTCTGGCACCCAGCGGCCCGATGGCAGCTATATTCGCTTTGATGATAACGCAGCCGTTATCATCAACGACCAGAAGCAGCCCCGCGGCACTCGTATCTTTGGGCCTGTCGCGCGCGAACTGCGCGAGAAGGATTACATGAAGATCGTATCCCTCGCGCCCGAAGTGCTCTAAGGGAGGATGACAGAATGAACAAGCTGAATGTCAAGAAGGACGATACCGTCGTCATCATCGCCGGCAAGGATAAGGGCAAGCAGGGCAAAATTATGGCCTCGTTTCCGGATAAGGAGCGGGTCGTGGTGCAAAATGCCAACATGACCGTTTGCCACACCAAGCCCCGCAAGCAGGGCGAGCAGGGCGGCCGCATCAATAAGGAAGGCACCATCAACGCCTCCAACGTGATGCTTATTTGCCCCAAGTGCGGCAAAGCCACCCGCGTGGGCCATGCCTATGAGGGCGATAAGAAAGTCCGCGTTTGCAAAAAGTGCGGCAAAAATATCGACTAAGGCAGGAGGAAAAGAGAATGGCAAAGAAAGATACCGCTTCTTCGGCATCCGCCAAGAAGAAAAAGCAGGAGGAAGCCAAGCCCTTTACCGAAGCGCCTCGCCTCAAGGTCAAGTATACCGAAGAAGTAGCGCCCGCGATGAAGCAAAAGTTTGGCTATATCAACCCCATGCAGGTTCCCAAGCTGGAGAAAATCGTGTTGAACATGGGCTTGGGTTCCGAAAAGGATAATGCAAAGGGCCTGGAGGCCGCCGTGAATGAGCTGGCGCTCATCGCCGGCCAGAAGCCCATCGTAACCAAAGCCAAGAAGTCCGTTGCTAACTTTAAAGTTCGCGAAGGCATGAACGTGGGTGCAAAGGTTACCCTGCGGGGGGACCGCATGTATTACTTTGCGGATAAGCTCATGAATATCGTATTGCCCCGGGTTCGCGACTTCCGCGGCATTTCCGATACAAGCTTCGACGGCCGCGGCAACTATGCCATGGGCGTAAAGGAGCAGCTGATCTTCCCCGAGATCAACTATGACGACGTCGACAAGGTGCGCGGTATGGACATCGTGCTCGTTACCACCGCCAAGACCGACGAAGAAGCGAAGGAATTGCTCAGTCTCATGGGCATGCCCTTCATTCAGGCTTGATAAGGAGGAAGAATCATCGTGGCAAAGACTAGCATGAAAATCAAGCAATCCCGCGAGGCGAAGTATTCCACCCGGGCCTATACTCGCTGCCGCATCTGCGGCCGGCCCCACAGCGTGCTTCGCAAATACGGCATCTGCCGCATTTGCTTCCGGGAGATGGCCTACAAGGGAGAAATCCCCGGTGTGCGCAAGGCCAGCTGGTAAACTGTAGAAAGGAGTACGAATTATGGTTATAACCGATCCCATCGCTGATATGCTTACTCGTATCCGCAATGCTCTCATCGCCAGGCACGATGAGGTGGACGTCCCCCTTTCCACGGTCAAGAAGGCCATTGCCGAGATTTTGCTCGAGGAAGGCTATATCAAGAGTTTTGACCTCCGGGAGGAGGGCGTGGCAAAGAACATCCACATCATCCTCAAGTACGGCCCTAACCGCCAAAAGGTCATCACCGGTCTTAAGAGGATTTCCAAGCCCGGCCTGCGGGTCTACGCCCGCAAGGACAACCTGCCCAAAGTGCTTAATGGGCTGGGAACCGCCGTTCTTTCCACTTCCCGTGGCATCATGACCGACAGGGAAGCCCGCAAACAGGGTGTGGGCGGCGAAGTGCTGGCATACATTTGGTAAGCGCTGGTATGGGGAACGGCATGCCGTCCCCCAAAGCCATGTTAAAGAGAAATTATCATTTGGAGGTGTAACACATGTCACGAATCGGAAAACTTCCGATCCACATCCCTGGCGGAGTGACAATCACGGTCGGCGACGATAACACCGTGAATGTTAAAGGCCCCAAGGGCGAACTGAGCGAAAATATCTCTCCGGAGATGAAGCTCTCCATCGAAGACGGCATCCTTACGGTAAAGCGGCCCAGCGAGCAAAAAGAGCACCGGGCGCTGCACGGCCTTTCCCGTTCCCTCATCAACAACATGGTGGTGGGCGTAACGGCGGGCTACCAGAAGAATCTGGAGATCGTAGGCGTAGGCTATCGTGCACAGATGCAGGGCACCAAGCTCGTCCTGAACGTGGGCTATTCTCATCCCGTAGAATTTGACGCACCCCAGGGCATTTCCTTCGAGGTACCCGCTCCCAACCGTGTATCTGTGAAGGGCATTAGCAAACAGCAGGTAGGGCAGATCGCTGCCGATATCCGCAAGGTGCGCCCGCCGGAACCCTACAAGGGCAAAGGCATTAAGTACGAGAACGAGTATGTGCGCCGCAAAGAAGGCAAGACAGGCAAATAAGGCGTAGAGAAGGAGTAGCAGTATGGTTTCAAAGATCAATAAAAACGCTGTGCGCAAGGCAAGGCACGACCGTACCCGCCGCCACATCGTGGGCACGGGCGAAAGGCCCAGGCTCAATGTATACCGCAGCCTGAACAACATCTACGCCCAGGTTATAAACGACGAAGCATCCACAACCTTGGCTTCCGCTTCCACCATGGATCCGGAGATCAAAGGACAGCTTAGCGGCAAGAATAAAAAGGAAGCCGCCAAACTGGTGGGTGAGCTCGTAGGCAAACGGGCTATGGATAAGGGCATCGAAGAGGTCGTGTTTGACCGCGGCGGTTACCTGTATACAGGCCGCGTTGCGGATTTGGCCGAGGGTGCCCGCGCGGCCGGGCTGAAATTCTAAGGAGGTAATCATGCAGAAGCGTATCGATGCATCTACATTGGATCTGAAAGAAAGGCTCGTATCCATCAACCGTGTTGCCAAGGTCGTCAAAGGCGGCCGCAACTTCCGCTTCTCCGCACTTATGGTCGTGGGTGACGAGAACGGTCATGTGGGCGTTGGAATGGGCAAGGCCGCGGAAATTCCCGAGGCCGTGCGCAAAGGCATTGAAGATGCCAAGCGCCATATGATCGAGGTTTCCCTGGTGGGCACCAGCATTCCCCATGCCGTGGAAGGCAAGTTTGGCAAGGGCCATGTCCGCATGCTCCCCGCCGAAGACGGTACCGGCGTTATTGCGGGCGGTCCCGCCCGTGCGGTGCTGGAGATGGTGGGCGTAAAGGATATCCGGACAAAGAGCTACGGCTCCAACAATCCGGCCAACTGCGTGAAGGCCACGATCGACGGCCTTACCCAGCTGCGTACCGCCGAGCAGATTGCCAAGCTGAGAGGCAAGACCGTGGAAGAGATTCTGGGTTAAGGGAGGCAAACAATGGCTAATCTGAAAATTACGCTCGTTAAGAGCACCATCGGCGCCCTCAAGGACCAGCAGGCGACCGTGAAGGCCCTTGGTCTGCACAAGACCAACCACACCGTGGTGCAGCCCGATAACCCCTGCATCCGTGGCATGATCTTCAAGGTAAAGCACCTGGTCAAGGTCGAAGAAGTTTAACGGAGGTGCACTATGAAACTACATGAGTTAAGGCCCGTGGAAGGTTCCACCCAAACGCGCAAGCGCGTAGGCCGCGGCACCGGTTCCGGCATCGGCAAGACCGCCGGCTATGGCCATAAAGGTCAGAAGGCCCGTAGCGGAAGCAAGAAGAACGGCTTCGAAGGCGGCCAGATGCCCCTCGCACGCCGGCTCCCCAAGCGGGGCTTTACCAACATTTTTGCCAAGGAATATACTGTAATCAACATTGACGTTCTCAACAATCTGGAGGACGGAACCGTTGTGACTGCCGAATTGCTCAAGCAAAGCGGCATGATCAGCAAAATCGAAAAGGACGGGCTTAAGGTTCTGGGCCGCGGCGAGCTCAACAAAAAGTTGGACGTAAAGGCTGCTAAATTTACCGAGTCAGCCCAGAAGGCCATAGAGGCGGCGGGCGGAACTGTTGAGGTGGTCTAATGCTTAAGACCCTCATAAATGCCTGGAATATCAAGGATATTCGCACCCGGATGCTGTTTACGATGCTGCTGATCGTGGTCTACCGGTTTGGTTCTTTCATTCCGGTGCCCTTTGTGGATGCCGCGCAGTTGGCAGAGAAGGCTGCTCAGTATGATATTCTGGGCTTCCTGAATCTGCTTTCGGGCGGTAACTTCAGCCAGTTTACCATTTTCGCCATGGGCATTTCGCCCTACATCACGGGTTCCATTATCATCCAGCTTCTTACCATCGCCATTCCTGCTTTGGAGCAAATGGCCAAGGAGGAGGATGGACGGCAGAAGATCGAACGGATCACCCGTTATGTGGGAATTGGCCTGGCCTTTGTGCAGAGCATCGGCATCGTGCGCGGCCTGGGCACCAACGTGGTTACCAGCACCGCTTGGTATGCTTACGGTACCATCGGCATCGTGTGCACGGCCGGTACAGCCTTCCTGGTCTGGATGGGCGAGCGCATCACCGAAAAGGGTGTGGGCAACGGCGTATCCATGATCATCTTCGCTTCCATCTGCTCCCAGGTGCCCACTACGGTGGTCTCCATCTTTAGCGGCGTGTTCGTAACCGCTTCCTATAGGTGGTGGATTCTACCCGTGTTGGCCATCTTCGTGGCGGTGGTTATCGCGGCGGTGGTGCTGGTGGATCGCGCTGTCCGGCGCATTCCCGTGCAGTACGCCAAGCGCGTGGTCGGCCGTAAGATGTACGGCGGACAGAGCACGCACATCCCGCTCAAGGCCAATGCGAACGGCGTTATGCCCTTGATTCTGGCGATGACGCTTATGCAGGTGCCCGGTATGATCGGCCAGTTCTGGCCGGAAGGCGCGTTTTACACCTTCTACAAGACCTGGCTATACCCCGGCACGACCACAACCGGCGCCGTCGTTTACTATGTGATCTACGCGCTGCTGATATTGGGCTTTGCTTACTTCTATAGCTCCATCACCTTTAACCCGGTGGAGATCAGCAAAAACCTGCAGCAGAATGGCGGTTTTATCCCGGGCATCCGCCCAGGTAAGCCCACGGGCGAACATCTGATGAGAATCAGCAATCGCCTGACTCTCTTCGGCGCGTTCTTCCTGACCTGCCTAGCGATTATTCCTACCGTGCTGCTTCACAGCTTCGGCATGCGGAGCCCCTTTGGCCCCACCAGCGTGCTGATTATGGTGAGCGTGGCTTTGGAAACCAGCGAACAACTGGAGTCCCTCATGCTTATGCGGCACTACAAGGGATTCCTGGGGTAATAGCGGAAGGAGAGAAGCTATGCATCTGGTTTTCTTAGGCCCTCCGGGGGCCGGTAAAGGCACCCAAGCCGAAAAGGTATGTGAACGTTTCGACATCGCCCACATCTCCACCGGGGATATGCTTCGCAAGGAGACCCGGGAAGGCACCGAACTTGGCCGCAAGGCCAAGGCGGTTATGGATGCGGGCGGCCTGGTGAGCGATGAGATCATCATCGCCATGGTTGAAAAGCGCATCCAGGAGCCCGATTGCGCGAAAGGCTTCCTGCTGGACGGTTTTCCTCGCACGATCGCTCAGGCTGATGCTTTGGGCGGCTTAACCCGCATTGATATGGCCGTTAATCTTGACGTGCCCGTAGAGGTGCTGGTAGAGCGAATCAGCGGCCGGCGCATGTGCCCCGGTTGCGGCGCGGGTTACCACGTATCCATGTACGACAAGGATACCTGCGAAAAGTGCGGGCAAAAGCTCTATATCCGGGATGACGACAGGCCCGAAACGGTTCATAACCGTATTGCGGCCTATAATGAAAAGACCCAACCCCTCATAAACTATTATGCGGACAAGGGCCTGCTCCATACCGTAAACGGCAACCAAGGACCTCTCAAGGTTTTAGAGGAAGTTGCCGGCTTGGTGGAGAAATTGCAATGATGACCATCAAAAATGCGGCCGATATCCAAAAAATGAAGGTCGCAGGACGGGTTGTGGAACGGACGCTGGAGCTTATGGCTAAGCTTGCCAGGCCCGGTATGACCACATTGGAACTGAACGAGGCAGCGGAAGAATTTATCCGCAGCCAGGGTGCCGTTCCGTCATTCCTGAATTACAACGGCTATCCCAAGAGCATTTGCGCCTCCGTAAACGAGCAGGTTGTGCATGGGATACCCGGGAACTACCGCCTCAAAGATGGAGACATCGTGGGCATCGACGTGGGAGCTGAGCTAAACGGCTTCCACGGGGATGCGGCGCGGACGCTGCTGATCGGCAGCGTGGCACCCGAGGTGGTGGAACTGGTAAAAGTAACGCGGGAATGCTTTTTTGAGGGAATCAAGTTCGCAAAGGTGGGATATCGCATCAGCGATATCTCCAGGGCGATCCAGACCCATGCCGAGGCCCATGGCTATGGCGTGGTGCGGGAGCTGATCGGGCACGGCATCGGCAGAAATATGCACGAGCCCCCCGATGTGCCCAATTTTACGGGCGGCGCATTTGGCCGCGGAGTTCGGCTTACGCCGGGCATGACCCTGGCCATTGAGCCCATGATCAACCTGGGCGGGCATGAGGTGCTCCAGAAAGCGGACGGCTGGACGGTAGTGACCCGGGATGGCAAGCCCAGCGCCCACTATGAAAACACCATCGCCGTAACAGACGGCGAACCCGAGCTGCTCACGCTCAGCGGGGAGGCCCCCTATGATGCAAACTGAGGTAATCGGCCGGGTTGCGGTGGCTATGGCGGGCAGGGACAAGGGCAAACGCTACGCCGTAATCGGCCTGGAAGGCACGGAATATGTGCTTCTTGCCGATGGCAGGCGGCGCAGGGCGGAGAAACCCAAGCGTAAAAAGCTCAAGCACGTGCGCTTCGAACCTTGGCGCATAGACCCGGCGCTATTTGGCGATAATGCGGCCAACGCCCATCTTCGCAAAGCACTCGGTGCGCTTGGAAACGACCAAGATACGGATTTTGAGGAGGGATAGCTTGTCTAAAACGGACGTAATTGAAGTTGAAGGTGTTGTAACCGACTCCTTCCCAAACGCCATGTTTGAGGTGGAGCTGGTTAACGGACATAAAATACTGGCGCATATTTCCGGCAAATTGCGCATGAATTTTATCCGCATTCTGCCGGGTGACAAGGTGACAGTGGAGCTGTCCCCCTATGATTTGACACGCGGCCGCATCACGTGGCGCACAAAGAACTGACAAGGAGGAAAATGCGATGAAAGTCAGGCCTTCGGTAAAACCCATTTGCGAAAAGTGCAAAATCATCAAGCGCAAGGGCCGCGTGATGATCATTTGCGAAAATCCGAAGCATAAGCAAAAACAGGGCTAATTCCAAATACACCCTCGTTCGGAGCGGCTGCCTCGGGGCCAACGCGCCGGGGTTCCTAACGAGAATAGCATATATCCAACCCAAATATTTACGGAGGTAATAAGAATGGCACGTATATCCGGCGTGGATCTGCCCAGAGACAAGCGAGTCGAGATCGGCCTGACCTACATCTTTGGTATCGGCCGCAAGACCGCTTCCGATATCCTGAGCGCCACCGGCGTGGATCCCGACATTCGTGTTCGGGATTTGTCGGAAGACGACGTAAGCAAACTTAGAGAGTATATCGACCACCACGTAAAGGTAGAAGGCGACCTGCGGCGCGAAGTTTCCATGAATATCAAGCGCCTCATTGAGATCGGCTGCTACCGTGGCGTCCGTCATCGTAAGGGCCTGCCCGTGCGTGGTCAGAGCACCAAGCAAAACGCCCGCACCCGCAAGGGACCCAAGCGCACCGTGGGCGGCAGGAAGAAGTAAGGAGGGAGATTGAATCATGGCAGCAGCAGCAAAAGGTAAGGTCAAAAAGACCGCCCGTAAGCGTCGCGAGAAGAAAAACATCGAGCGTGGCGCAGCACATATTCGCTCCTCCTTCAACAACACCATGGTCACCATTACGGACATGCAGGGCAATGCAATTTCCTGGGCGTCCGCAGGCGGCCTGGGCTTCAGGGGCAGCCGTAAAAGCACGCCTTTCGCGGCGCAGATGGCTTCCGAAACCGCGGCTAAAGCGGCAATGGAGCATGGCCTGCGCACCGTGGAGGTGTATGTGAAGGGCCCCGGCAGCGGCCGTGAAGCCGCTATCCGCGCCCTGCAGAGCGCCGGCCTGGAGGTCAACATGATTAAGGACGTGACGCCCATACCGCACAACGGTTGCCGTCCGCCCAAGCGCAGAAGAGTGTAAGGAGGGCAAACGATAATGGCAAGATATACTGATTCCGTTTGCAGGCAGTGCCGCCGGGAAGGCGAGAAGCTCTTCCTGAAGGGTGAACGTTGCTATAGCGCCAAATGCGCCGTGGTCAAGCGTCATACCATCCCGGGCCAGCATGGCCAAAGCCGCCAGAGGAAGCAAAGTGAATACGGCATCCAGCTTCGCGAAAAGCAAAAGTGCCGCCGCGCCTATGGTGTATTGGAATCCCAATTTAGGAAATACTATGAAATGGCTGCGAATATGCGCGGCGCTACGGGCGAGAACATGCTTTCCCTTTTAGAGCGCCGGCTGGATAACGTGGTTTATCGTCTCGGCCTTGCTGAAAGCCGCCCCATGGCCCGCCAAATGGTCAGCCATGGCCATATTCTGGTAGACGGCAAGAAGGTGGATATCGCCAGCTTCTTGGTCAAGAGCGGCCAGGTAATCACGGTGAAAGAGCGTAGCCGCGATATGCAAAATCTGAAGGATCTGCGGGAGCAAGGCGCTTCCAAGCCCATCCCCAAGTGGCTGGAGCTGGATGCCAACGGCCTTACCGGTAAGGTGGTCACCCTGCCGCAACGCGATGATATCGACCTGACCGTTGAGGAGCACCTCATCGTCGAGTTCTATTCCAGGTAATGCACGTGCGCGGTAAATGCCCGAACCGACCGAGACTATCAAGAGAGGGGATTTGTGCATGATAGAAATCGAAAGACCCAAGATAGAACGCGTTGAACTCAACGAGGACTACGGCAAATTCGTGGTCGAACCCCTGGAACGCGGCTTTGGCATCACCCTGGGGAATTCGTTGCGCAGGGTTCTGCTTTCCTCTCTGCCTGGTGTTGCGGTGTCTTCCGTCAAGATAGACGGCGTGCTGCATGAGTTTTCCACTGTTCCCGGCGTGCGGGAAGACGTGACGGAGATTATCCTGAATTTAAAAGATCTGTGCGTCAAGATGCATGCCACGGGCCCCAAAAAGGTCATTGTAGACGCAGTGGGCGCCTGCGAGGTAACGGCTGGGGATATGATCGTGGACAGCGATGTAGAAGTGGTAAACCCGGATCTGCACCTGGCCACCCTGGATGACGGCGCACGGCTCTATATGGAGATTATCCTGGAAAACGGCCGCGGTTATGTGGCTGCGGATAGGAACAAGAAGCCCGATATGCCCATTGGACAGATCGCGGTAGATTCTATCTTCACCCCCATCCGCAAGGTGAACTTCATTGTGGAGGACACCCGTGTGGGCCAGATCACGGACTATGACAAGCTCATCCTGGAGGTCTGGACGGACGGCACCATCTAGCCCGACGAAGCCGTTTCCCTGGCTGCAAAAATTCTCACGGAGCACTTGGCCCTTTTCATGAACCTGACAGAGCACGTGCAGGGCGTGGAGATCATGGTGGAAAAGGAGGAGGACAAGAAGGAGAAGATTCTCGAGATGACTATCGAGGAACTGGATCTTTCCGTCCGCTCCTACAATTGCCTCAAGCGTGCCGGCATCAATACGGTAGACGAATTGGTGCAGCGCAATGAGGAAGAGATGATGAAGGTGCGTAACCTGGGCCGCAAATCTCTGGAAGAAGTCCAGCAGAAGCTACAGGGCCTTGGGTTGGGCCTTCGTCACAGCGAAGACTAGCTAGCAATTACATAAGGAGGAACCCAACATGCCAAACCGTAAGCTGGGGAAGGCGAGCGATCAGCGCGATGCCATGCTGCGCAACCTCACCACCGCGCTGCTCTACAATGGCAAGATCGTTACCACCGAGGCCCGCGCCAAGGAAGTACGGCCCATTGCGGAGAAGCTGATTACCCTCGCTATCAGCGAACATAAGAATACGGTCACCGTGGAAAAGGAGACCCGTAACGATAAGCAGCAGATTGTAAAAGTACAGAAAAACAACGACCTGCCCAGCAAGCTTCATGCCCGCCGGCAGATCCTGGCCTATCTGTATAACGTACCCGCCGCTAAAAAGGACAAAGAGTCCAAGAGCGAGTACAAGGAGCGTACAAAGACCAACGCCAACCCCGTGGTAGAGAAGCTCTTCCAGGAAATCGCGCCCAAATACGAGGGCCGCAAGGGTGGCTACACCCGGATTCTGAAGATGGGTCCCCGCCGGGGAGACGGAACGGAAATGGCCGTATTGGAACTGGTTTAACGGCTTCTGAAAAGCGGTAGCCTGAAGCTGCTAATATAGACACTATCACCGGGATAGTGTCTATTTTGATATAGGGGGATAAAGGGATGGGGAAGAAGAGAGAAGGCGGTTGGATCATGGAAAGCTCAATCCGAATGCAAATCCCACCACACCGTGGACTTGGCGGTGCGTCGGCCCATTTTCTATCTGCCTGGATTGTGAACCGGTAACCTCTGCTTTGGGGTGAAACAGACACCCTGAATTTAAATCTATCCGAGACGGCTGCACCTTCTTGCGGCGCTTGGAAGATATTTTTTACACGTATGCAATTTCCCAAGAAAAGGTGGAGCCTCTCAAGCGACAAACATAACATTCGTGTTTGTTACCATTGCGGGCAAGGGAAGAACCTGGACTGGCAGGCAGAGGAAAAATATAGGCATAATAATTTAAGCAAAGCGCGGAATATGGGCGGAGAGAACCTTGCCCATAATAGAGAAATTCATACTATTTTATAAAAATTAAATGGAGATGAGCGATATGGCCATGGAGAACAGCGTTATTTTTTTACCTTGCAGCAATATTAAAAAAACGACCACGTTTTACAGAGAGATCGTTGGCCTTCCTTTGGTACAGGAGCAGTCCGGCGGCATTTGTAAGATTTTTGATACCGGGTATGGCTATTTGGGCTTTTGCCAATACGATGATGGACGGCCTACCTTGGGCGGACCCACCGGCGTGTGTATTTCGCTGAACTGCCACGACGTGGCGGATGTGGACAAACACTATCGGGAGATTGCGGAAAAGGGAGCCATCATTGTTTCCACGCCGAAGAACCAGGAACGTTTCCCTGTGTATGCCTTCTTCATGCATGATCCGGATCAGTATAAGGTTGAATTCCAGTATATTCTCTTGCCCGAGCAACAGCTGATGGGCGGAAGAAAGTAACGGGAGCGCCCGAAGCGGGAGCCTGTGGGTACAGCCTTCGTTCGTAAGAGCCTAAGCGGAATTGGGCCGGATGGAGACCGATTCCCTTCCGGGGATTGCTTATACCGCTTTGGCATTTGCCGGTCGGAGAGCACTTAAAAAAAGCTTACCAGGCAAAGGCCTAAGCCCGATGCAATAACTGGCCCAACCATGTGGAAAACCTCCTTCTGCCGAAGCGCCTGCGGATTCGCGGGTTGGCAAGCGACAGAAGGAGGTTTTGCTATGCAGAATATGCAAGCGCTTATGTGCGGAACCCATTCGGTCCCTGGATGCGCAGGCTGGCCGATGCGCCTGATGTCGGCGGGGCGATCAATCGGGGTACATTACATTTGTCCGAAAGAAAAGCCCCCATGCCGGGAGGTTCCGGTATGCTCGTGCCTCGTCGCAGAAAGGGCCGCCTGTATCCGGACGGGCATGGCGTCAAATCCAGGCCGGTGCAAAAGGGAGGGAAAAGGTTAGCGATCCAGGTCAGGCATATTGCAGCAGGTTTGCTTTTTTTAACGCAAACAGCAAGGCTGGCGTTAACACAAGCTGAACCAGGATGCCGGGCAGGGCCGTAACAAAAGCGCCTGCCAGGAAGACTTGAAAGGTATATTGCCCGGCCAGGAATACCAGACCGTTCGTCAAGCCCAGAAATACCCTGCCCAGAAGCATAGCCGGAAGCAGAGAAAAATAGATATCCGCAATCCAGCTTTGGGTATGCATGCGGGGGAAGAGAAGCCCCGTGACCAGACCGTAAACGGCCAGCTCACATACCATGCCGGGAAGAATCATGGCACCGGGCATACCCGCAAGCAAAAAACTAAGAACAGGGGCGAACATGCCGCAAAGCAGACCATATTTCCAACCGCAAATAAACCCGCAAAGAAGCACGGGAAGATGCATGGGCAAAAAAATGGACCCAAAGTTGGGAATTGCATGAAAAAATTGGGGTAAAAGAACCGCCATGGCCAAGCAAAGCGCGGCAGTGGACAGACGGCGCGTAGGCGTGGAATTTAGCATAATAACGCTTGTCTCCTTCCAGTATGGTACCACCATTATAGCGGAGTGGGCGAGGGGTTACAAGCCGGGGAAGGAATGCGTTACCACATACATCGCTCCACCGCGTTGGCAAAGCCGCAATAGAAAGCCTACCGCATTTTTTCAACGGTGGAGCTTAGAAGATGCACAAACCGGCACGTAAAGACTTCCAAGAGGATTAATAAAGGGCCATATAGCTTGTCAGCTCAGAAAAAGCAGAAGCCACGGCGCCGGCGAGGCCCACCCCGATCAGAAAGCCGATGATGGAGAGCGCTACGCCGATGCCCAGCCAAATAAGCCTGGAACGGGCCCAATTCCGCTTGGTTTCATTGGCATCCCCGCCAAATCCCCACACGCAGAACATCACCAGATTGACAATGGGAATCCGGGCGATGAGTTCCATAAGGGTAAATTCGCCCACGCCCAGAACGCCGCTTGTTGCTTGCTGAGGATAAACGCTCTGTTGGGGTGGCGTTTCGCCGTACGCACCGTTGGCGGACTGAGAGGGAATTTCGGGCATTTTGGCACCGCAGCCTATGCAAAACACCGTACCAAAATCATTTTCTTTACCGCAGTTCGGGCAGACCATATCCAATATACCTCCTTATATAGCGTATGAAAGCATTATAACATAAGCACATTGTAATAAAAACGGGGGTAAGGTATAATGAATTGTTAACAAAGAATCCCGCCTTATAGACTGCGGTGGAGGAAACGTGATGATAACCCTGGACCATGTGACATACCGGTACGATGCGGAGAACGCCGCCCTAGAGGATATTTCTCTCACCATCGAGGATGGAGAACTGCTGGCGGTTGTGGGGCACAACGGCAGCGGAAAAAGCACACTGGCAAAGCACTTGAACGCCCTTTTACTTCCGGATGCGGGCGCTGTTACCGTGGATGGGCTGGATACAAGATCCCAAGCCAATACCTTGGCCATCCGGCAGAAGGTGGGCATGGTATTTCAAAACCCGGACAACCAGCTCGTGACCACCGTGGTGGAGGAAGATGTGGCCTTTGGGCCGGAAAACCTCGGAATGGAAAGCAGCGAAATACGAAGGCGCGTGGATGAGGCCCTTTGTGCCGTGGGCATGGAAGGATTTGCCAAAAAAGCCCCGCACATGCTTTCGGGGGGGCAAAAGCAGCGCATCGCCATTGCGGGAATGCTGGCCATGGGGCCGGAAGTACTGGTGTTGGACGAAGCCACCGCCATGCTGGACCCGCGAGGAAGGCGGGATGTGCTGCACATTCTGCAGGCTCTTCACAAACAGGGCATCACCGTGGTGATGATTACACAGCATATGGAGGAGGCGGCCTTGTGTGACCGCGTCGTGGTGATGGCCGGCGGTCATCTGATAACGGAGGGCCCGCCCCGGGAGGTGTTTGCCCAGGAGGAAATGCTCAAAGGACACCGGCTGGATTTGCCTCCTGTGGTACGTATGCGGAACATGCTGGAAAAGGGCGGGATGGAACTGCCCATGTGCCTAACAATAGAGGAACTGGCGGAAGCGATATGCCAATACAACTAGAACAGCTTACTTATGTATATATGCAGGGCAGCGCCTTAGCCCAGCGGGCGGTGCAGAACGTTTCCCTCACCGTAAATAACGGGGAATTCCTTGGGCTTATCGGCCATACGGGCAGCGGGAAAAGCACCTTGGTGCAGCTTTTGGGCGGCCTCTTGCAGCCCACATCGGGCCGGGTGTTGGTAGATGGCCTGGATATGGCGGATAAAAAGCAGAGGGCACGTGCGCGGCACGGCGTGGGGCTGGTTTTTCAATATCCGGAATATCAGCTTTTTGAGGAAACCGTGGCCAAGGATGTGGCCTATGGGCCAAGAAACATGGGCCTAAATGAAAAAGAAATAGATGCAAGAGTGCGGGAGGCCATGGAATTGGTAGGGCTGCCCCATGGAAAATTTGGGGAGAAATCCCCCTTTGAGCTCAGCGGCGGCGAAAAACGGCGGGCCGCTTTGGCGGGCGTCATCGCCATGCGCCCCCGCTACCTAGTGCTGGACGAGCCAATGGCCGGCCTGGACCCGGTGGGCCGTTTGGATATTCTCCACACCATCGATAACCTGCGCAGCGAGATTGGCTGCGCGGTGGTGATGGTTTCCCATTCCATGGAGGATGTGGCCCGGTGCGCCGGGCGTATCGCCGTGCTTAGCGAAGGGAAGTTGGTGCGCGTGGGCAGGCAGGAGGAGGTCTTTGCTCAAGAAGAAGAATTGTGCGCCATCGGCTTGGACTTGCCAGCCCCGTGCAAACTGGCGGCGGCCCTGCGGGCGCGGGGAATGGCGATCCCATCCTTATACGAAGCAGAAACCCTCGCTGCTTTCCTTCTTGAAAGGAGGAAAGACCATGTTTAAGGATATTACCTTGGGCCAATATTTCCCGGGGAATTCCCCTGTTCATCGCCTGGACCCGCGAACCAAGCTTCTGCTCATGATTGCCTATATCGTGGCCGTGTTCATCGTGCGGGATATATGGCTGTTTTTACCGGTAGCCGTCTTTACGGTGGGGGCTACTTTGCTGGCCCAGGTGCCGCTTAGCTATCTGTGGCGTGCCCTCAAGCCCCTTAGATGGATTTTAATTTTCATGTTTGTGTTGAATCTGCTCATGATTAAAAGCGGAACGCCACTTTGGGACTGGTGGGTTATCCATATTACCACAGGCGGCATGTGGCAAGCCTGCTACATTGCGCTTAGGCTCATGCTTCTGGTGGCGGGAACCTCCCTTATGACACTTACCACCACCCCTATTGCGTTGACGGATGGGTTGGAGCGCCTTTTAAGCCCCTTTGCCGCGTTGAAATTTCCAGCTCACGAGCTGGCCATGATGATGACCATTGCCCTGCGTTTTATTCCCACTCTTTTAGAGGAGGCGGATAAGATCATGAAGGCCCAGCTTTCCAGGGGGGCGGATTTGGAATCCGGCAATATCCTTCAGCGGGCCAAGGCCATGGTGCCCATCTTGGTGCCGCTGTTCGTAAGCGCTTTCCGCCGGGCGGATGAATTGGCCATGGCCATGGAAAGCCGCTGTTACCACGGGGGCGAGGGCCGCACGCGCATGCATGTGCTGCGCTTTGCCCTTCGGGATGCCTATGCGGCATCCGTTACCCTTGGGCTAATCGCCTTAATAGTAGCCGTCCAGGCGCTTATTTAATGCCTATGGAAATGAATGCAAAACAGAGAATCATCCTGCTTATCGCCAGCGCCTGCGTGCTGGTCTTGGCCTTTGTTCTATGGAACGGCCTTTCCGGCCAGCATCCCAACGAGCCCCTGGCCGCCATGCTACGGACTCGCGGCTATACAGTAGAAGCGGAGCAGCTTTACAACGCAGGCAGCTTCGAAGGCCAATCCATTGGGCAGGCTCTTTCCGGCGTAAATCTGGAAGATGCCGTGGCTGCCAGCATGGCGGGGGGCTTCCCAAGCGATGTGAATAAAACGGGCAACGTGACGTTGTTGCTATGCGCACTGGGAAACCAGGATGTAATCACCCTCTTCGTGTTGGATGGCGAGGCGGAGCTGTGTTTTATTCAGCCCCTCTTGGGCGGCGCCCTGAAGCCGTTGGATAAAGAGGCCGCCCCATGAGCCGTATCCGCATGATTATTCAATACGACGGTACGGGCTATGTAGGCTGGCAGACCCAACCCAACGGTCTTTCCGTGCAGGAACGGCTGGAGACGGAGCTAAAGAAGATTACGGGGGAGGATATTCGCCTGCATGCCTCGGGCCGAACGGACAGCGGCGTACACGCCAGGGCACAGGTGGCCCACTTCGATACAAAAAGCCGCGTGCCGCCGGACAAGTTCGCCTTTGCTTTAAACGCAGGCCTGCCGCCGGATATACGCATCGCTTACAGCGGCGTTTCGCCGGATGATTTTCACGCTAGGTTCGATGTGGAGAAAAAGCACTACCGCTATACAATCTGGCACGGCCCCCACGGCAATCCATTTTTGCGCAATACGGCCCTGCACGTGCACCATCCTTTGAACCTTGCGCTTATGAAGGAAGCAGCGGCGCTTGTGCTTGGAGCGCATGACTTTGCCGCTTTTAAGGCTGCGGGAACTGAAATGAAATCCACGCGGCGCACGGTGTATGTTTCCCAATGGCAGCGGGGAGAAGCGCCGGGCCTTCTCTATTACGAAGTGGCCGGGAGCGGCTTCTTATATAATATGGTGCGTATTTTGGTGGGGACCATGCTGGAAATCGGCGGCGGAACAAGAAGCGTGGAAGCCATGGCCCGCGCCCTTTCCACGGGGCAGCGGGAAGATGCCGGCTCAACGGCTCCGGCGCATGGGCTTACCCTCTGGCGTGTGGAATATCCTGCCTTTGATACGGAGAACCATATCCATTTTTCGGAATAAGGACAAACATTACAAAGCGAGAGGTAATTACAATGACCAAAAAAACCGATGAAAAAGTACGCTTGACCGTGCGCATTGCCATGCTGTGCGCTTTAGTAACCGTAGTAACCATATCCATGGTCATTCCCATTCCCAATATGACAGGCGCATACGTAAATGTGGGTGACGCCATCGTTTATACCTGCGCCTATATGCTGGGCGGTGGATGGGGCGCGCTGGCGGCGGGCATAGGTAGCGCCGCAGCGGACTTGATCTTGGGCAGCGCCCTGTATGCGCCGGCCACACTGGTGATAAAAGGGCTGATGGCCTTGGTGGCGGGCAAGCTGATGGCAAGGGGTACAGGCTCCTTTAAAAGCCGGCTTCTGGCCGTTGCCCTGGGTGGGCTGGTGATGCCGCTGGGCTATTTCCTCTATGAATGCGCGCTCTATGGCGCCGCTCCCGCAGCGGCGGGGCTGCTCTTTAACCTCATCCAGTATGTAGGCGGCGCAACGTTGGGCCTGTTCCTGATTCAGGCGATTGACAGGGTTCTGGGCCGCAAGGGCGAGGCATAGAGCCATGATAACGCTGCTATGGGCCACGTTGGCATTTGCCGTTGCTGCGGTTGTGCTGCTGGTGATAACGCTTGCCAAACTCGCCGGCATGGCGGGGGAGGCGGCGATGCGGCGGCGGGAGATGGACGATTTACACCGGGAATTTTCAGAGAGCCAGCGCGCTCTGCGGGCGGAGCTGGGTGAGACCGTGCAGCGAAGCGTCCGCTCCATGGGCTCCCTTCTTATGGATAACCAAACAGCCCTGGGCCGGGCGCAAGGCGAAAAACTAGCGGAGATCCAGCGTGGCCTGTTGGGCATGAGCGCGCAGATGGAGAACCGGCTCAAGACCAGCGCCCTGGAAAACGAGCAGAAATTGGAGAATATCCGGGGGACCATGGAGCAGCGCCTGGGCGCCCTTCAGACGGATAACAACAAACGCCTGGACGAGATGCGCCAGGTGGTGGATGAAAAGCTGCAAAAAACCCTGGATGAGCGCATGACCCAATCTTTCAAGCTGGTGAACGAACGGCTGGAACAGGTTTATAAGGGCTTGGGGGAGATGCAGAGCTTGGCGGTGGGTGTAGGAGATCTAAAAAAGGTGCTCTCCAACGTGAAAACACGGGGAACCCTGGGTGAAATCCAACTGGAGGCAATTCTAACGGAAATCCTTACCCCCGAACAATACGAGAAGAACGCCCTTACAAGCCCGCGGGGCAGGGAACGGGTGGAGTTTGCCATCCGCCTGCCGGGAGACGATGCGGGCCATGTGCTGCTGCCGATTGATTCCAAGTTTCCCATGGATGCCTACGGCGATCTCATGGATGCTTACGACGCCGGGGATCCCGGCCGGGTAAAGGCCTGCCAGGAAGCGTTGAAGACCAGGATGCGGGGTTTTGCCAAGGATATTCGGGATAAGTATATTGACCCGCCTCATACCACGGAATTCGGCATCATGTTTTTGCCGACGGAAGGGCTTTATGCCGAGGCCGTGCGGCTGGGCCTTATCGAACGGCTGCAAGCGGAATACCGGGTGAACATCGCCGGCCCCTCTACCATGGCGGCCCTGCTCAACAGCCTGCAGATGGGATTCCGCTCCGTGGCGATTCAGCGGCGCAGCGGCGAGGTATGGAAGGTGCTCAGCGCCGTCAAGACTGAGTTCGACCGGTTTCACGAGGTGCTCTCGCGAACGCAGAAGCAGCTTACCCGGGCCAACAATGAGCTGGACACCCTCATCGGCGTGCGCACCCGGCGCATTCAATCCCGCCTGAAAACCGTTACGGCCATGCCCGCCTCGGAAGTACCGCTTTATTTGCCCGAGGATACAGTGGAGATTACAACCCAGGACGACTATACCGACGAGGAGGAATAAGACCATGCCCATCACAGCTACCCCGCACATTCATGCCGATCCCGCCGCGTTTGCCCCCACCGTCCTTATGCCGGGAGATCCGCTCCGGGCGAAGTTTATTGCCGAAACCTACCTCGAAAATTCGAAGCTTGTGAACAACGTTCGCGGCGTACAAGGGCACACCGGTTTTTATAAAGGCAAACGGGTATCCGTTATGGCCAGCGGCATGGGTATGCCCAGCATTGGAATTTACAGCTATGAGCTTTTCCATACCTTTGGCGTGGAGAACATTATTCGGGTGGGGTCCGCCGGCGCCATCAGCCCGGATCTGAAGCTGCGCAGTATCGTGATCGGTCAAGGGGCGTGCTACAACTCCAACTATGCCCAGCAGTATGGATTAATGGGCCATTTTGCCCCCATTGCAAGCTGGTCTCTTTTGAAAAAAGCCGTGGATGCGGCCGAACGCATGAGCCTTCCCACGTATGTAGGAAACCTGCTTTCCAACGATCTTTTCTACGATGACGGCCTGCATACCATGGAATGGCAGAAAATGGGCGTGCTGGCTGTGGAAATGGAGGCGGCAGCCCTGTATATGAATGCGGCTCGGGCCGGCAAGAACGCGCTGGCCATCTGCACCATTTCGGATAGCCTGGTTACCGGGGAGGAATGCACAGCCCAGGAACGGCAGGAAACCTTTACCCAGATGATGGAGCTTGCCTTGGAAATCGCCTAAAGAAAAGGCGTTGAAAATTCATGGCTTGGGGCCATAACCCCCGGTTCGAAAGCCGCTTTGTCGCAAAGTAACAGGCGCGGCGCATCCAAGA
>JAYFNX010000008.1:0-52947 GCA_034933245.1 Candidatus Pelethousia sp. | reverse complement strand
CATCTCGTTTAGGTCGATATCGATCCCCATGGCCAGCATGGCGTTACCCGTGGCCTGCTGCTCCACTTCCACCTCAACCAATTCTTCCTCCAAGCGGCCCGCCCGAAGCTTTGCCGCTACTTCGTCCCGCAGGGTAGCGCGGCGCGCCCTTTCTTCTTCGGATGGTTCCGGTTCCGCGGTTTGGCCGCCGCTCCCCAGTAGAAACTGCAGCGGATTCACAGGAGGGGTTGCGCTTTTCTTTTTTTGACCGGGAACGAGCAAATCGATTAAGCGTTGCTCCGCCGTCGCCTCGGCAATGGTGCGCACAGCCTGGGCTTTCCGCTCTTTGCAAAGGCGGATGGACGCCTCTACCAGATCCCGTACCATGCTGTCCACATCCCGGCCTACGTAGCCCACCTCAGTGAATTTCGTGGCTTCCACCTTCACCAGGGGCGCATCCACAAGCTTGGCAAGCCTGCGGGCAATCTCCGTTTTTCCCACGCCAGTGGGGCCCATCATGATGATGTTTTTAGGCGTGATCTCCTCCCGCAGTTCTTCGGGCAGCCGGCTGCGGCGGTAGCGGTTGCGCAATGCGATGGCTACGGCGCGCTTTGCCTCATTTTGCCCCACGATATATTTATTCAGGGCATCCACAGTCTCTTTGGGCGTCATCATAATTTATACTTCCTCCAGTGTGATGTTGCCGTTGGTAAAGACGCAGATCTGGGAAGCAATTTCAATGGCCTTTTGCGCGATGTCCCTGGCTGAAAGATCCGTGTTGGATTTTAGAGCCTTGGCCGCGGCCATGGCATACATGCCGCCGGAGCCGATGGCGGCAATGCCATCATCCGGGTCGATCACTTCTCCCGTACCCGAAATGATGAGCAGTTCCTCCGCATCCGCGGCAATAAGAAGGGCCTCCAGTTGGCGCATGGCTTTATCCCCCCGCCAATCTTGGGCCAAGCTCACAGCCGCCCGTTTTAAGCTGCCGCTGTATTGGGTCAGCTTGGCTTCAAACCGCTCGCAAAGCGAAAAGGCATCCGCCACGGAGCCCGCGAAGCCCACCACCACCTTATCGTTATAGAGCCTGCGCACCTTGTGGGCGGTTCCCTTCATGATGGTCTTTTCCCCCAGGGTTACCTGCCCGTCGCCGGCCACGGCGCACTTGCCGTCCCGCCGGACTGCCACGATGGTCGTTCCTTCTAGTGTCATATACGTTTCCCTTTCCAGAAAAAGTCCGGGTTTTTCTTATAATATCACAGATTTACGCCATGCAAGGCACTTGCACTTTACCTTTACAGTTTATTCGCAATTATGCCATCTATCACATGCAATGCACGCTCCGCAATGGCCGCATAGCGGACGGTTTTATTTCGGGGCGCATCCGGCAGATCCGCCAGGATGCCAAAGTTGATATTCATGGGCTGAAAATCTCTTCCGTTGTATTCCGATACGTAATGCGCCATAGCTCCCAAAGCCGTTTGTGCGGTGAAATCCACCGGTTCTTTGCCTAAAAGCTCCCTGGCCAGGCTTATGCCTGCCACCAGGCCGGACCCCGCGCTCTCCACATACCCCTCCCCGCCGGTGATCTGCCCTGCAAAATAAAGACCGGGTCTTTCTTTTACGCTATAGCGCCAATCCAACTTGCCCGGCGAAGGCAGGAAGGTATTGCGATGCATCACACCATACCGAACAAATTCCGCATGTTCTAAGCCGGGAATCATGCCGAATACCCGCCGCTGCTCCCCAAATTTCAAGTTAGTTTGAAAGCCCACCAAATTATAAAGCGCACCGGCCTCATCATCCTGGCGAAGCTGGACAACGGCAAATGGTTTTTTCCCCGTCCGCTCATCTCGAAGGCCCACAGGCTTTAAGGGACCGAAGGCCAATGTCATTTCTCCCCGCTTTGCCATAACCTCCACAGGCATGCAGCCCTCGAACACACGGGGCGTTTCAAATTCCCGCAGGGGAACGGTTTGTGCGGCAACGAGTTGGCGCACAAAAGCATAATATTCATCGCGGGTCATGGGGCAATTGATATAATCATTCCCCCGCTCGTAGCGCGAAGCACGAAACGCCCGCTCCATATTTAGGGATTCAGCCGTGACGATGGGGGCGGCGGCATCGTAGAAATGCAATCCCGGCCCGAAGAGCCCTTGGATAGCATCCAGCAAGGGCCCGTCCGTAAGCGGGCCGGTAGCAACCACGGCGGGCGCCTCGGGGAGGTTTGCTATTTCCTCATGAATCACTTCGATATTTTGGTGGGCCTCTATGCGTTCCGTTACCAAGCGGGTAAACCCTTCCCTGTCTACAGCCAGAGCGCCCCCTGCGGGAACTCTGGTCTGATCCGCCGCCCACAGGATAAGCGAACCTATACGGCGCATTTCCTCCTTCATGAGCCCCGCGCCATTTTGCAGCCTGTCCGATCGGAGGGAATTGGAGCACACCAACTCCGCAAATGTGTCCGCCTTATGGGCAGGTTGGCGGCGTATGGGCTTCATTTCATAAAGGCGTACGGGTAAGCCGCGCTCAGCAAGCTGAAACGCGGCCTCACAGCCGGCCAAACCGGCGCCAATCACCGAAACGGGATTATTCATTCTCGTCCTTTTCCTTTTTCTGCGGCCGCACCACATGCCCGCATTCTTTATTCGTACATACGGTATAGCCTCCGTTTTGGCCCATCTTATAGACCATTAGCGATCCGCAGTTCGGGCATTTCTCCTTGGCAGGCCGGTCCCAGGAAACAAAGCTACATTCCGGATACCGCTCGCAGCCATAGAAGACCTTGCCCCGTTTGGACTTGCGCTTGATAAGCGTGGCGCCGCATTGAGGGCAAGGCACGTCGATTTTTTCAACGATGGCCTTTGTGTTGCGGCAGGCGGGGAAATTGGGGCAAGCCAAAAATTTTCCGTACCGTCCCATTTTATATACCATCATAGCACCGCACTGATCGCACGGGATATCCGAAACCTCGTCCGCAATCACTACTTTTTCAATATTCTCGGATGCCTTTTCCACGGTTTCCTCAAAGGGCCCGTAAAACCCCCGGATGATATCCGTCCATTCCTGCTCCCCATCCTTGACTTTGTCCAGTTTGGTCTCCATATCCGCCGTAAACTTCACATCCACAATATCCTGGAAGTTTTCCTTCATAAGCTGGGTGACCACAAAACCAAGCTCCGTGGGAATAAGCTGCTTTTTCTCGCGCTGGATATACCCGCGCTCGATGATGGTGGAAATGGTGGGCGCATACGTGCTGGGGCGGCCGATGCCTTTCTCTTCCAAGGTTTTTACCAGGGACGCTTCTGTATAACGAGGGGGCGCCTGGGTAAACTTTTGCTCCTTGTCAATGCGCTCCGCCGTAAGGGCTTCCCCAACGGTAAGCTTGGGAAGAGCCGTCTCCGCCTCTTCCGCCTCATCCCGGCCCTCGGTATAAACGGTGGTATAGCCATTGAAAATCGTGCGGGTTCCGGAAGTTTTATAGAGGCAGCCGTTCGCATCAAAGGTTACGGAGCTTACCTCGTATTGCGCCTCGCGCATCTGGCTGGCGAGGAATCTTTCAAAAATCAGCTTGTAGAGCTTATATTGGCTGTTGTTCAGAGACGCTTTTATATCCTGGGGCTTGTTGAAAACGCTGGCGGGCCGAATGGCCTCATGGGCATCTTGCGCACCCTTGCGGCCTTTATATACATTGGGCTTATCAGGCGCATACTTTGCCCCATAGGTTTCGTTAATATAATCTAAGGCCTGCTTTTGGGCCTCGTCGGCAACGCGCACGGAATCCGTACGGATATAGGTAATCAAGCCCGTTACACCCTGGCCTGCCACCTCCACGCCTTCGTAAAGCTGCTGGGCGACCAGCATGGTAAGTTTTGTGGTAAAGCCCAGCTTGCGGCTGGCTTCCTGCTGCAGGCTGCTGGTGGTAAAGGGCGGCGGCGCATGGCGTGTTCGCTCGCTCACCTTAATATCCGTCAACTGAAACGGCACGCCCATGGAAGCCTCCACCGCGGCTTGCGCTTCCGCTTCGGTATGGATCTCCATTTTTTTATCGCCGTAGCCATAGAATTTGGCGGTTAAGAGTTTCCGGCTGTCCTTATGTTTGAGTTGGGCGGTGATATTCCAGAATTCCTCCGGAACAAAATCCATAATCTCCTTTTCCCGGTCGCACAGGATTCGACAAGCCACGGATTGCACCCTACCCGCACTCAAGCCCCGGCGCACCTTGGCCCAAAGAATGGGGCTGATCTTATAGCCCACCAACCGGTCGAGTATCCGGCGGGCCTGCTGGGCATCCACCAGATGCATATCGATGGCCCGCGCGGCCTTAACGGAATTTTTCACCGTGCCGGCAGTGATCTCATTAAATTCGATGCGGCATTTGGACTCCGGGTCCAGCTTGAGAATCTGCGCTAGGTGCCAGCTAATTGCCTCTCCCTCCATGTCAGGGTCGGTAGCGAGAAAAATCTTTTTAGCGGCCTTTGCCTCCCGGCGAATGGTTTCCAGCACGTCTCCCCTTCCCCGCAAGGTAATATATTTAGGTGTGAAGTCGTGCTCCACATCCACCCCTAACTGACTTTTAGGCAGATCCCGCACATGTCCGTTGGAAGCTACCACCTTATACTTTGTTCCTAAAAATTTTCCTATCGTCTTCGCCTTTGCAGGGGACTCAACGATCACTAACGTTTCCGCCATCTAAGCGTCTACCTCCAAATGTTATACAAATTGCTTATCTATCTTCAAAAATTACGTTTCTATTTTATAAGCTGTAAAGCCTACCGCACGATTGCTTAATTATTCCCGAAAATTCCATGTCTGTCAAGGCAAAATTTAATTGGGAGGATGAAAATCCCGTCATTTCGGCCAATTCATCCGCGCTGCGTTCTCCGGCTTGCAGCAACCGCAAAATCAAGGTTTGCTCAAAGGACAGCGCGTTTTCGTTCACCGCAGCCCCGGATTTTATCTCCTCAAAATCCATATCATATGCATCTAAAATATCTTTTGTGCTTTCAACCGCTTTTGCCATGCCCTGGGCAATCAATCGGTTTGCTCCCGCGCTTTTAGGATCCGTCAACCGCCCCGGCAAGGCGAACACATCTTTTCCCTGCTCCAAGGCAAAGTCCACCGTTATGCCGGTGCCGCTTTGAAGCGCCGCCTCAATGACAACTACCCCCCGGCTGATTCCGCTGATAATGCGGTTGCGTTGGGGAAAATGGGAAGGCAGCGGCTTGGTGCCGGGCAGAAGCTCGGAAACAACCGCTCCGCGCTCCACAATCTGGTCGTACTCCCGCCGGTTGGCCGCCGGATACACCACGTCCACGCCGCCGCCCAGTACGGCGATGGTAGGAAATTCGCTTTTCTCCGCCGCAAGGGCTCCCCTGGCGCATAGGCAGTCAATGCCGTAAGCAAGGCCGGAAACCACGCATACGCCCCGTTCCGCCAATTCTTCGGAAAGCTTAAGGGCCATATGCCTGCCATAATCCGAACAGTTTCGCGAGCCGATCAGCGCAATGGGAACCGGGATTCTTTTGGGCAGACGCCCACGCAAATATAGAACCATTGGCGGCCTATAAATATGACGCAAAAGGGCGGGATAGTTCTCATCTTCCACAAGCACGGCCTGAATCTTCCTGCGTGTCATATACGCCAGGCAATCGTCAATATATGCTTCGTTGGCTTTTTGGTGCAAGACGGCGTTGCATGCAAGTTCCCTTTTCCCTACGCCCGGCAGGCAAGCCGCGGCCGCATCCCGAAAGATGGCTTTCCCATCCCCATCGTAGGTTTCCAACAGCGATTGCATGCGAACATAAGCCGTGCCCAAGGCAAAGCTCAGCCAAAGCCGATATCTGCGTTCCTCATCCCCCATGGCCTATCCTCCCCAGTATTTGCGGTCTAAGCTCCTATATTGCACGGCCTCCGCAACATGCGCCGGTCCGATGGCATCGCTTCCCTCCACATCGGCAATGGTACGCGCCACCTTCAGCACCCTTCCATAGGCCCGCGCGCTCAGGTTCAGCGCCTGGAAGGCACGTTTTAAAAGTGCTTCCGCATCCTTTTCCAGGAGGCAAAAGCGCTGCATCTGCCTGCCCGAAAGCTGCGCGTTGAAAAGAATATTCTCTTCTCTGTACCGTTCCCGCTGGCGTGCCCTGGCCGCATCTACCCGTGCCTGTATAGCCGCGCTGGTTTCCCCCGGAGAACGGCCTGCAATATCTTCATAGCCCACATCCGTCATTTCCACATGCAGATCGATGCGGTCCAGCATGGGGCCGGAAATCTTTCGCCGATAGCGTTCGATCTGGGACGGCGTACAGCGGCACCGGCCCTGCCTGCCACCATAGTATCCGCAGGGGCAGGGATTCATGGCCGCCACCAGCATAAAATCCGCCGGATAGACGGCCCGGGCGCTGGCTCTGGTGATCGTGACCATTCCATCTTCCATTGGCTGACGCAGGGCTTCAATCACATCTTTATGAAATTCGGGAAACTCATCCAAAAACAGTACGCCATAATGCGCCAGGCTGATTTCACCCGGCAATGCTTTCTGTCCGCCGCCAACCAAGGCGGCCGTGGAGGCGCTGTGATGGGGCGCTCGAAAGGGCCGCTCCATGGCCATGGTCTCGGCACCCCTGGTTGCTCCTACAACGGAATGGATTTTGGTGATTTCCAACGCTTCATCAAACGTGAGGCTGGGCAAAATGGAAGGAATGGCCCGGGCCAGCATGGTCTTTCCGCTTCCAGGCGTGCCGATAAGCAACAGATTATGCCCTCCTGCGGCGGCAATTTCCGCCGCGCGCTTGGCCCCCTGCTGGCCTTTGATCTCCGAAAAGTCCACGCCTTTGTGTGTGGAGTTGCCCTTCCAAGCACCCGTTTTCACCACAGAACCCTTGGACTCTCCCCGCAAAAGTGAAACTGCCTCCCCAAGGCTTGCCACAGCATAGGCCGCTATGCCATCGATAAAGCCCGCTTCCGCCGTGTTTTCTACGGGGATGATCATTTGTTCCACCCCTGCTTCTCGCGCACCAAGCAGCATGGGTAGGAGCCCGTTTACACCGCGTACGGCCCCATCCAACGCCAACTCTCCAAGGAACAGATGGCCTGCCGTCTCGGCCGGTACCTGCCCTGTTGCGGCAAGAATGCCCATGGCAATAGGCAAGTCGTAAAGGGTCCCCTCTTTTTTCATATCCGCCGGCGCCAAATTAATGGTAATGCGGCGCATGGGAAACTCAAAACCACTGTTGCGGATAGCAGACCGGACCCGCTCTTTTGATTCCCGTACGGCGGCATCCGGCAGGCCTACGGTTTCATAAGCGGGCAATCCTTGGCTTACATCCACCTCTACTTCCACGGCGAAGCCACATAGACCGGTTAGGCCAAAGCTATGAATTTTTGACAGCATGCGTTTGCCTCCCCCGCCCGATAAGCTATGAAAGAACGGAAGATAGAACGGGCGGTTTATTTAAAAACGAAAAGCTTATTCCCAAGAAAATTGATAACCATCACAAAAGCGGTTACGATTCCTTTTGCCAACAGGTTGCTTTGGATTCCCAACACCTCATAGCAAAGGCGCAGCAGCAAAACGGACAGGGCAAGCGAGCCCAAATTTACCGCCAGAAAGCGAATGAATTCTTTCTTTGTATACGTTTTTTCTTGCCGGAATGTCCAGCGTCTATTGAAAAAATAGCTGTTTAATAGGCCGCAGCTATACGAGATACACTGGGAAGCGGCATAGTGCAGGCCCAGCCAGACCAGAAATTGATACACGCAAAAATCTACCGCCGTGTTTAGCACGCCCACCAATCCAAACCGGATAAGTTGTGCAAAGCTTTCCTTATTCAGCATTGCTCCTCCTCAATAGCCTAAAAACGTCCAGCTAGGCAGCCATTCCAACCAATGGATATACCATTCCGGAGCAGGCAGGCCCGATATGACCGGGTAAAATAGGACAAACATGCCCGCACAAATTCCCAACCATGCCCATCTGGCCCAGCCCACCGCCCCGTGCCGCGCTTCCACATCCCGCAGAAGGTAGGCCGTACACAGGATGATAAAGGGAACCGTGGCGAAATAATGGTAAGCAAAGGTACAGCGGGTCACTAGAACCCAGGGCAAATAGTTTGCGCATAAGCCTGTGATCAGCACAAACATACCCTTTTCCCGGCGGATGCTTCCCCTCAGAAGCCGTGCCGCTAAAACAAGGGTACCCAAGGAACACGGCAACCATACCGCCGGGTTCCCAAATGCGGATATGCTGGAAGCATAACCCGCCACCACATCATACCCCACGTAATACCAGACAGGCCGTAGGTTTAAGGGCCATTGCCACCAGGGGGATTCATAAGGATGGCTGGCGGTGAGAGAACTGTGATAGTGGAACATGAATTCTTGCAGCTCCCACATCCCCTTCAAATTATAGTGGCTTTCCGAGAGCGCATAGGGTAGATAAGATGCCAGATAGATACAGGCGGGTACAAAAATATAGAAGAGGCAACACCAAAGCAGGGTCAGGAAGGCCTGCCTCCAGAATTTCGCCACTTGGGCCCGTTTTTTCAAATCTCCGCTGTGGATATGCTTGCGATATTCCATATATCGGCCGCCTAAGGAAGCGAAGAAAATCACCGCCAAGCCGCCGCCTGCATAGATACAGATCCACTTGCTGGCTGCTCCCAGGCCGAAGAACACCCCTGCCCAGGCCAGGGGTTTAAGGGTAGCCCCAAGGCCATCCGTAAAGAAATTCATGCAATAGTACCTGTACATGAAATAATACATGAGCAGGATGAAGAAAACGCCAAACACATCCACCGTGGCAATGCGCGTTTGGGTAAAATGCATAAAATCGAAGGCAAACAGCCCCGCGCAGAAAAGAGCGTACCCGCTGCGTTTAAAGAGCCTCTTGGCAAACACGTACACAATGGGAACCATCCCGATGCCGAACAGCGTGCCCATGATCCGCCATCCAAATGCGTTCATGCCGAAAAGGGCCACGCCCAGCATGATAAATACCTTCCCCAGCGGCGGGTGGGAGTTTTCATAAGGAACCAGGCCGTGCAGATGCTCATAGGCCGTGCGGGCATGATAAAGCTCATCAAAATACATGCCGTTTAGGTAAGAGGGAGCCTGGGGAACCTGATCCTGTTCGTCGCAGAGGAGATTCGGGTCCATTCCATCCTGTCCGGCGGAAAGCTGCCGACATTCCGCAATGGGAAGAAGATCCCCATTCTCATCAAAAAAGGCAATTTCGTTAAACCAGACCGAACCTTCCGTGACCCGCAGCGTGATGGTATCCGCAGCCCATCCATCTCCGCCTACCTCGGCCCACCGGAACATATCGCCATGATCCTCCGTATAGAAAAAGGCGCTTCCATCCGCCGCCTGGAATTCCGCCGTTCCCGTATATAATCCGCCGAATACGCGGATGCTTGAAAGGGTTGTTCCTTCTTCAAAACGGAAAATAGCGCCTTCCCCGACATCTGCTTTCCAAGCCGTCTGCGGGGCCTGCAACGTTCCCAGGTTAACGAGGGCAACCAAAGCATACAAGGCCGTGAGCGCCCCGCACCAGAGCCTGTCACGCTTGGTGAACCGTCCTTCCTCCCCATGTGATTCCGCCGAAAGGCCGGGCAGAATGTCCATCGCCCGCCGATCCCCTTCAAATGAAGGAGAGATCCGTTTTTTCATCGTCAAATCAAAGCATACGTGGCTAAAGTAGCCAAATGCCGCCACCGTCAAGGTGGAGCCAAACCGGGTAATAAACGCATATTCCGCCCCTCGAATTGCCGTATCCTTCACGACGACAAATGCGGCCAACGCGTTTAAGAGAAGCGTGCAGGTAAAAAAGACATAGCAAAGGAACAGGCGCCTATCCCCATAAAGGAGGAAACTGAGGAGAATCAGCAACAGTACGGGGAACAGATACCGCTCATGCATATACTGCCCTAGCACGAACAAGGCGCTTAACAACAAGGCGGTACACAGCGGCAGGCAGCCCGGTTCCTTGCGGCCCTTGCCATACATCCATCCTGCCGCCAGCACCGAAAGGAGAATACAGGCCGTGCCCCATTGGCGGTATGTTATGGAGAATAGAAACGGCGCATCCACGCTCTGCCAGTTGCCGCCGAACAGGGAGAAGAAATTGAAAGCTTCAATGCTGGCATAGGGATAGCTTGTGGCGGTTCCCAGCAGTTTTCCCAGAACCCAGGGGCCCCTTATGGTTATGCCCAAAATGGTAAGCTCCGCGTTTCCCTGACCGCCCGCAAAGGGAATGCTCAACACAAGAATTGCCCCTACGGCCAACAAAACGGCCCAGAGGATACGCAAGGCGGCCTTTTTCCCATGGTCTTTCATTTGCAGGAAATAGGCGGCCGCCAGTAAAGGCCCCGCCATGAGCGCCTGCGGCTTGATGAGAATCGCGATCCCATAAACTAGGCCGCAAAGCTCCAGCTTATTTTTCTGAAACAGCCAAATCGTTAAAACCAGCAACAGGGTTAACACCTGATCGATCTGCCCCCAACCACCGGACAGGAAGGCCATGGCCGGGTTGAAGGCCACGGCGCAGCACAGGGCAAGGGATACCCTCCGGGAGAAACGCTTGTCCGCCATGGTGAAAACCAGATATGCCGCTGCCAAGTCGCATAAGATGGCGGGCATCTTGGTTAATAGCACGTAGCTGGCGCCCCCAAAGTTCAGCTTCAGCAACCTTGCCAGGCTTCCTATAAACCAAAGCACATACATATAGCCCGGCGGATAATCGGCGAACATGCCGGAAGTATAAAAAGCGGCGGGGCCATTTTCGGCCAGGGCATTTGCCCAAGCCATAAAGCAGCCGATATCGGTGGAATGGCCATAAAACGCAAGAGAAAGAACGCAGCGCAACGCGAAAGCGAGAAACAGAATGACGCCCAGTTGCGCCTTTGACGGAGATTTTGCCTCCGGCCCTGGTTCCTGCGGGCGCACGACATAGGCTTTATATAGCCAAACCCCCAGTACGGCCATCAGAAGAGTTATGATAACCATGGGGCTGCCGTGCAGTTCGTTCACATTATGCTCCGTCCCGGAAGAAACGCCTGCTACGGCCACACCAAAATAGGCCGGATTGGAGCCGATGGGCGCTTCCTCCAGCCTTTCTAAGCGAAAATTACGGAAATAAGCCGTTCCGGCCGAAAGAGCGCCATAGCCCCCCAGCCGTATGCAAACCGCCATTTCATTTTGCCCTTCATCCACCCGGCCAAGCAGCGAAACTTGCCGCCACTCCGCCGTTCCCAGGAGGGGCTCGGAGATCGCCAAAGAATCCACCACGGATACATTCGCGCCGGCTCCGCCCGTAACGTCCTCCGTGCGCACCTCGCAGAAAAGGCGATACAGCCCGCCCCCTTCTACAGTGACGCGCTGACACAGCCGAACGTCGTTCTCCACAAGATTTTGAATCCGTACACAGGGCCCGCCCGCTTCATCAATCATGCGCTCGATGGCGAATTGCCCTTCCCCATCCAACCAGGCCTCCCTATACCAGCCCATGGGTAGGCCGTCCGCCATGCCCACCTGGTTAAAATCGGCGTTCGCCAATACCACGGGCTCGTCCGCCAGGGCGACAGCCGGTATTAGAAGCAGGATAAAAGCAACGAAAACCGCTTTGAGCTTGTGCATAACCCTCGTTCCAAATCTATACAAAGATAGGTTTATTTTACCACATGAAGAACAGCTCTACACGGAAATACAAAAAAGTTTACTTATTGTGTAAAAGCTGCCTCTATCTGCTCCACTTTGCCTGTGCGCAGATCCACTTCCAGAACATCAAAACGACAGGGCTTGTCAACCCAGCCCCTTTCCTGTAAATAAGCCTGGGCTCCCCGGATAATACGGGCTTGCTTCTCCCGGCCCACGGCCTCCCTGCCCAATCCAAAAGCCTCGCTTCCACGGGCCTTGACCTCGGCAAATACCAGGGTGTCTCCATCTATGGCTATGCTATCTATTTCGCATCCCATTGCCCGATAATTCCGAGCGAGGATTTCATATCCTTTTTGTTGCATATAACGCGCGGCCAAATCCTCTCCCCGCTGCCCCTTACCCCATTGGCTTTCCCGCATCATACTTCCTCCGTGAAATGCCCTATAAAGCTTCGCCGGTGCAAAGGGCATGGCCCCATTTTGCGCAGCGCGGCAATGTGGCGCGCCGTTCCATAGCCCTTATTATCGGCAAACCCATACTGGGGATAAAGGGCATCCTGCTCCACCATGTACCGGTCCCGCGTCACCTTTGCGATAATGGAAGCTGCGGCAATACAATGGCACAGCGCATCGCCCCGCACCACCGGAATTTGTTCCACCGGCACGTCCAATCTATCACGTCCATCCACAAGTAAAACATGCGGTTTCTTCTCCATGGCTTCATAAGCCAGCTTAAAGGCCAACCTGGTAGCCTGTAGAATATTCATTTCGTCGATCTGTTCGGGCCAAACCCATCCGACTCCATAGGAAAAAGCCTTCTCCAAAATAGTGGGATAAAGGGCTTCCCGCTTGGCCGGAGAAAGCTTTTTGGAGTCGTTTACATTATTGATAAGGCATTCGGGTGGGAGTAATACGGCAGCCGCCACCACTGGCCCCGCCAAGGGTCCTCTGCCGGCCTCGTCCGCCCCGGCAACCCATCTGCCCTGGGCCCAATACGCTTGCTCCATATGGGTCAGCGCAGCCAGGCGGGTCGCTTCGTCTACGCTATTCTTTTTGCCCATCCTCATCCCGCCTTTCATAGCCGGGAGCGTCCAGCGTTACCCGGGCGATCTTTCCCGCCCGGAATTCATCCAGCACAATGCGCGCGCCGCGTTCCGTATCCGGCATACCGCCAGGCAAAAGAAATCCCCGGCTTTTGCATACGCCCTCCAGGAGGGCATGGGGTTGCAAGCCCTGTTCCAATTTTTTATATCGAGCGATAAGATCCGCCGGGCAGAGGGACATAAGCTCCGCAAGCAAAAGCCCTGCCAAGCGCTCCACATCCATAATATCATCCTTGATGGAACCGATATAGGCCAGATGCCGGGCCAGCAATTCGTCATTCAGTTTGGGCCAGAGAAGGCCCGGCGTATCCATTAGCTCCAGATAGGGGCCAACCTTTACCCATTGCTTCCCTTTTGTAACGCCGGGTTTGTCCCCCACCTGGGCGCGGTTGGAGCCGGCGATGCGGTTGATAAAGGTGGATTTACCCACATTTGGAATGCCAACGACCATAACCCGTATGGTCTTTCGGACGCCCTTTTGCAGAAGTCTGTCCACCTCCTGCTGCACAGCGCCCTGCAGCAGTTCAATTGCAGCGCCTTTTTTTTGAGAATTGGTCGCTACGAACTCCATTGCCTGCATACCCTGCTCCCGGAAGGACCGAATGAAAGCCTTGGTTGTTGCCTGATCCGCCAAATCGCTTTTATTCAAAAAAACCACTCGCCGCTTGCTCGAAAACAGGTCGTCAAAATCCGGGTTTCTTGTGGCAATAGGCGCCCTGGCATCCACTATTTCCACCACGACATCGATAAGCTTCAGGTTTTCCACCAGCATGCGCCTAGCTTTGGCCATATGGCCGGGGTACCATTGTATCAGCATATCCGCTCCCTTCTGCGTGCTTCTTGAAAAGCGCACAGGGTCTGAAGGTTCACATATAAGGAAACCCCCATATGCCCGTAGGCACCGGGGGTTTTGCTTCGAAAGAATCGGTTACTTGCCCGCCGTCTCGATGCGCTCGACCACCTTGGCGGCCTTGCCCACACGATCCCGCAGATAGAATAGTTTGGCCCTACGAACCTTACCATGGCGGACCACTTCAATGCGGCCGATGCGGGGGCTGTTGTAGGGGAAGGTACGCTCCACGCCAACGCCATAGGATACACGGCGCACGGTGAAAGATTTACGGATGCCGCCGCCCTGAATCTTGATGACAATGCCCTCAAAGTTCTGCAGGCGCTCGCGGGAACCTTCCACGACCTTTACGAATACCCGAACGGTATCGCCCACTTCCAGCTTGGGAAGATCGGTGCGGAGTTGTTCTTTTTCCAGTTCACGAATGATGTCGGCCATTTTATTTTCTCCTCTCTCCTAGACGTTCGTACCGATTCCGGCATTGGACCGTCCGTTGTCACAAAGTGCATTATAACATGGCAACCCCATGGGCGCAACCATGAATTTAGCTAATTTTCCGTCTTTTTCAGGCTTTCCAGAAAGGCAAGATCCTTCTTGTCCAACGAAGTCTGCTGTAAAAGCTCGGGCCGCCGCTCCCACGTGCTTTTTAAGGACATATCCCGCCGCCAGCGGGCAATATGGGCATGATTACCGCCCAGAAGAACCTCCGGTACGGCCAGCCCACGGAATTCCCCCGGCCGGGTATATTGCGGGTATTCCAGCAACCCATCTGAAAAGCTCTCCTCTTCTGCGGATTCGGCGCTGCCCAGCACCCCTGGAATGAACCGGCTCAGGCAGTCGATCAATACCATGGCGGGCAACTCGCCCCCGGTAAGCACATAGTCTCCGATGGATATTTCTCTATCCATCCTGGAGAGCGCACGCTCATCCACCCCTTCATAATGGCCGCAAAGGAGCAAGATTCTGTCTTGGCGGCTCATCTCTCTGGCCAACGGTACGCTAAGCCGTTCACCCCTTGGCAAAAGAGCAATGCGCAGCGCCTCGTGATCCGGGTCCACCTCGTCCAGACAGTCCCAGATAGGTTGTGCCATCATAACCATGCCAGCACCGCCCCCAAAGGGATAATCGTCCGTATTATGGTGCTTGTTGGCAGACCAGTCCCGGATGTTGTGCAGACGGCACGTCAAAATGCCGGCCTCCTGCGCCCGGCCTAGCATACTGGTTCCCAGCACACCGGCGAACATTTCCGGAAAAATGGTGAGCACGTCAATCCTCAAACAGGCCCACCTCCTCCAAGACCTGGGCGTTCAAAACAATGCGTTTCTTCTCCACATCCACCTCTTGTAGAAGCTTTTTCAATGCCGGAACCAAAAGCTTTCGCTTTCCTTGGATAACATATACATCGTTCGCCCCGGTTTCCAATACGTTCGTAAGCTTGCCAAGCGGCGTTCCATGGCTATCTTCCACTTCGCAGCCGATCATGTCCGCAACAAAATAACGTCCCTCGGGAAGTTTTACGGCATGAACCCGATCCACGCACAAATAGAGCCCCCGGAGCGTTTCAGCCTCTTCCCTGCTCTCACAGATGGATAAACGCAAAAAAACCGCGTCCGGCTGCACGCTTATGTCCATGGCTTGTACGCGCTCGTACACCCCATTTCGCTCAATATATGCTTCGTTCAGCTTAAAAAAGCGCCTATTGTCCGACGTAAGCGGCAAAATCTTCACGGCTCCATGAACGCCATGGGGCCGCAGAATCATGCCGACGCGCAAATACTCATCCATAATTTTCCCGTTTATGGAAAAAGCGGCGGCCTGCCGCTTTTCCCAAGCTGGAGCGACGGCCTTAGCCGAGAATCTCCACAATGTACTTTTTATTTTCCTTTACGGATGCCGCCCGTACCACGGTGCGGATCGCCTTTGCGATCCGTCCTTGCTTGCCGATCACCTTGCCCATATCTTCGGCCGCTACGCTCAATTCGATCACCGTGGAATGCTCACCCTCTTTAACTTCAACCTTGACTTCCTCGGGCTTATCCACGAGATTCACAGCGATATATTTGACTAGTTCTCCCATGGTTTGCTCCCTAACCAGTTCCATTACTGGATGGCGCCGGACTTTTTGAGCAGAGCGCGCACCGTCTCCGTGGGTTGAGCGCCGTTCTTGAGCCATTCGGCGGCCTTTTCGTTATTTACATTCAGTTCGCTGGGCTTTTTTATGGGGTTATAATAACCGAGTTCTTCCACAAAGGCACCGTTCCTGGGTGCGCGGGAATCCGCCACTACGATGCGGTAAAAAGGCGCCTTCTTCGCGCCCATCCTGCGAAGCCTGATCTTGAGCATAAAAATGTTCCTCCTGAAATTTATGAATGATAGTAGTTATTTCAAAAGCTTAGTGCCTTAGAAACCAAAGGGGCTAAACCCGCGCCTGCCTTTTTTAAGCTTGCCGCCCGATAATTGACGGATCATCTTGCGGGTGGCTTCAAATTGGTTGAGAAGCCGGTTAACATCCTGCACCGTGTTGCCACTACCCGCGGCGATGCGCCTGCGGCGGCTGGCATTTAGCATATCGGGCTTGCGGCGCTCCTCCTGGGTCATAGAGCGTACGATTGCCAGCGTTCGTTCCGTCTGCTTTTCGTCTATCTCCATGTTTCCAAGCTTGGCTCCGCCCATACCCGGCATCATGGCAAGCAGATCCTCCATGGAACCCATGGATTTCACCTGTTCCATCTGCTCCATGAAGTCTTCCAAGGTGAATTCGTTGGAACGTAGCTTGGTGGCAAGCTCCTGGGCTTTTTTTTCATCAAAGGCGGTTTGCGCTTTCTCAATGAGGGTAAGCATATCCCCCATGCCAAGAATACGGCTGGCCATGCGATCCGGATAAAAAGGCTCGATGTCTCCAAGCTTTTCACCGATACCGCAGAATTTAATGGGCCTGCCTGTTACCTCCCGTACGGAGAGGGCTGCGCCGCCGCGGGTATCTCCATCCAGTTTGGTTACGATCACGCCTGTAAGCGCCAGTTTGTCGTTAAAAGCTTTGGCCACGTTCACCGCATCCTGCCCGGTCATAGCGTCCACCACCAGAAGGATTTCAGCGGGATTCGTCGCATCCCTGAGCGTGGCGATCTCATCCATCATGGCTTCGTCTATATGGAGGCGGCCCGCCGTATCCACAATGACCAGATCCAGCATGTGCGAACGGGCATATTCCATGGCTTCTTTCGCTGTTTGCACAGGGTCCTGCTGGCCCCTCTCAAACACGGGCAGCTTGAGCTTTTCCCCCACCACCTGTAATTGGCGGATCGCTGCCGGACGGTAAATATCACAAGCTGCCAGCAGCGGGGATTTGCCGAAGTGCTTTTGCAGATACGCGCCAAGCTTACCTGCCATGGTGGTTTTGCCTGCGCCCTGCAAGCCGCACAGAAGAACTACCGCGGGCGTTTGGGATCCAAAATCCAGCTTGGCATTGGCGCCGCCCATCAGCCCCGTAAGCTCTTCGTTTACGATTTTAATTACCTGCTGCCCTGGGGTAAGGCTTTCCAATACCTCTATGCCCACGGCCCGTTCCGTCACCGAGGCGATAAACTTCTTCACAACCGCAAAGCTAACATCCGCTTCCAAAAGAGCCAGCTTCACTTCGCGCATGGCTTCTTTTACATCCTTCTCGTTCAGCTTGCCACGGCCCGTAAGCTTTTTAAAAACAGTTTGCAGTTTTGTGGAAAGGCCTTCAAATGCCATCGTCAACGATCTCCAATATCTCCCTTGCAAGGGTGCTGGCCGCCGCATCCTCAGCAACAGTGGGAAGCGCGGCAAGGGCGAGAACCTTCTCCCGAATGGTATCGGTCTGCTTTTTCATGCCTAAAACCGCCTCAAAAGTATAAAGCTGGCTTTCGGCGCGTTTGATGGCATCCAGCACGCCCTGCCGGGATATGCCCGCCTGCTCGGCAATTTCGG
Organism: Candidatus Pelethousia sp.; assembly: GCA_034933245.1. Classification (GTDB taxonomy): domain Bacteria; phylum Bacillota; class Clostridia; order Christensenellales; family CAG-138; genus Pelethousia. Next base: position 35,407 of record JAYFNX010000008.1, on the reverse strand, counting down.
AAAGAGAAAGATCCTCATCCACGGAGAGGGAAAGTAAGGTGCGCTGTCGCTCCGTTAGCAATTCGCCGTACCTGCTGAGCAGCATGCCCAGCTCCACATGCTCCCGCATTATATCCCTCCTCGTACTGTAAAGGCATTTAGCTTTACGCTCTAATTATTATAGCCCAAAGAAGCGCATTGTCAAGCCTTATTTTATTGTATCAATCCTGCTAAGATCTTTGTTCGTCCCAATAATCACCAGTTCATCATCTTGCAAAAGAGGAGCGAAGGGGTCTATGGTGATGATAATTTGGCCGTTCCGACGCAAGGCGATCACCGAAAAACCGTATTTTACCCGCACGTTCATTTCCGCCAAGGATTTGCCGGCCCAGCTTTTCGGCAGGCGTACATCGCTGATGCTGTAGGTATCGGAAAGCTCAATAAAATCCAGCACACTGGGCGAAACAAGAGAATGGGCCAGCCGTGCGGCTCCTTCCCTTTCGGGTTGAAACACCTTGTCCGCCCCCGTTTTATACAGAAGCTTTTCGTGGAGCGGGTCGCTTGCTTTGCAGATAAGATATTTCGCTCCATACTCCTTGCACATAACCACAGCCAATACAGAGGTGCGAATATCATCTCCCGTGCAAACAGCCACACAGTCAAAATTGCGTACGCCCAATTGGGCCACGGCTCTTTCATCCGTAATATTAGCCTGAATCGCATGGGTAACCAGGTCCTTCACCATTTCTACCCGGGCGGCGTTCACATCCACGGCCACCACCTCATGGCCCAGTTGGCAAAGGGTTGTGGAAAGCGTGCCGCCAAAACGGCCGAGCCCCAAAACAAGAAAATTCTTTTTCATGCGTTCCTCCCCAATGTTTTGCCTAGTATGCTCTCATCCTATCATCATCTCGCCCTTTGGATAGCGGATGGCCGATTCTTCGTCCTCATGGCCAAAGGCCAGCGCAATGGTCAAGAGGCCGGCGCGGCCCAAATACATCAGCGCGCAGAGAACCAACCGGGTTATGGTGCCCGCTTGAACCGAAATTCCTGTCGACAGGCCCACGGTACCCAATGCGGACACCAGCTCAAAGAACTGATTCAGAAAGTTGGTAGCGCCGCAGGGTGTTCCCTGCTCCGCAAGGGACAAGATAATCGCGCCCACAAACAGGGCGCTCATCGCCAAAAGTAAAATGCACAGCGCCCGTGCCAGGGCATTTCGCGAAAATCGGCGTCCCAAAGCCTCCGGTTCCTCCCTGCCGCGTGTAAGAGAGCGGACTGCAAAAAACAGCAACGCAATGGTCGTTACCTTCACGCCGCCCGCCGTGCCCGCCGGCGCACCGCCGATAAACATAAGCAGGCAACTCAAAAGCTTGGCCGCCCCGCCCATAGCGGCCTGATCGATGGTGTTGAAGCCCGCCGTACGGCAGGTGACGGATTGGAACAGTGCGCGCATAGCTTGCCGGGGTATGGAAAGCCCACCAAGGGTGGCCGGATTGTTGGATTCAAACAGCCAAAAGAACACAGCGCCACAGAAAATCAGCAGAGCGGCCATCGTAAGCACCACACGGGTATGCACGCTTAAGCGGCCTTTTTTCTTCCAACGGGACGCTACCTCCAGAACCACGGCAAATCCAAGCCCGCCAATAATAATCAGCGCCATAATCGTGAAATTTACCAGGGGATCATCGGCAAAAGGAACAAGCGAACGGTAGCCGCCTATCAGGTCAAACCCGGCGTTACAGAAGGCGGAAACGCTGTGAAAAACCGCAAACCAGATTCCTTTCCCCGGACCATAGGCGGGCACAAAGCTACAGGAAAGCAATACCGCCCCCAGCAGCTCGCAAAAGAAGGTCAGTTCCAGCATGCGGCGGGATAGGAGCATGACCCCTTGCAGCCGTCCGCTTCCAGTTCCTTCCGCCAGCAGCATCCGATCCCGAATGGATACCCGTCTGCGCAAGGCCATAAAAAGCATGGAAGTAACTACCATGAACCCTAACCCCCCCACTTGGATGAGCAGCAGAATTACGGCTTGTCCGAAACGGGTGAAATACGTACCCGTATCCGCCACAACCAAACCAGTAACGCAGGAGGCGGATGTGGCTGTAAAAAAGGCATCGAAAAAAGGCATGGGCGCTCCGGTGGAAGATGCGGGTAGCATCAAAAGAGCTGTGCCAATCAATATCACAAAAAGGTAGCCCATGGGCAAAATTCGTATGGGTGGAATGCCTTTTGTAAACAGCCTGTTTTTCACGCCTTCCTCCTAGCTACTGATTTAGCAATGCATGGGCAAAGGACGACGCATCAAAGGGAAGCAAATCGTCGATGCCCTCTCCCACGCCCACAAAGCGCACGGGTACGTGAAGCTGTGCCTTTACAGCCAGCGCAACGCCGCCCTTAGCCGTTCCATCCAGCTTGGTGAGGATAACCCCCGTAAGCCCGGCGGCCTCTCCGAAAGCTTTTGCCTGGGCGATGGCGTTTTGCCCGGTAGTCGCATCCAAAACGAGAAGGGTCTCGCAGGCAACGTCTGAAAGCTCCCTGCTTATGACACGGCGAATCTTCGCCAACTCGTCCATCAGGTTTTTTTTATTATGTAGCCGTCCGGCCGTATCCACAAGCAAAATATCCCGTCCCTTTGCTTTATACGAACAAATGGCATCAAACACCACGGCTGCGGGATCCGCCCCTTCTCCCTGTTTTACGATAGGGGTCTGCGCCCGCTCCGCCCAAACGGTCAGCTGCTCCGCCGCCGCCGCACGGAAAGTATCCGCCGCCGCCAGCACGGGGCTGCGCCCTGCGGCTTTGTAAAAATTAGCCAGCTTTCCCAGGGATGTGGTCTTTCCCACGCCGTTTACGCCCACGATAAGCAAAACGGCGGGCCCGTTTTCCGGAATAAACGGCACGCCGGGATCCATGGCTGCCGTTAGGATTTCAACCAAAGCGTTGCGGGCTTCGCTGCGGGTATGGATTTTTTCCCGGCCGATGGTATCCCGCAATTCCTTAATGAGGCCGGCGGTAGTTTCCATTCCCACATCCGCCATAATCAGAGCTTCTTCCAATTCGTCAAAAAATTCGCCGTCAAGGCGCTCTTCTCCAGCGAAGATACCCGCAAGCATACCGCTTCCGGTCTTCGCAAGGCCTTGTTTCAGCTTCTCAAAGAAACCTGCCATGTTTGCTCCTTCTATTACTACTATACTATACTATGCGATATCGTTAAAGCGGGCGGAGATCACCTTGGACACACCCTTTTCCTCCATGGCCACCCCATAAAGGGAATCGCACACCTGCATGCTGCCTTTGCGGTGGGTGATGAGGATAAACTGGGTATTCCTGGAATAGTTGCGCACGTATTCCGCAAAATTCGATACATTGGCCTCATCCAGCGCCGCCTCGATTTCATCCAGAATGCAAAAGGCCGTTGGCTTGAGCTTAAGAATGGCAAAAAGCAGGGCAATGGCCGTTAGCGCACGTTCTCCCCCCGAAAGCAGGGATAGGAGTTGCAGTTTCTTTCCCGGCGGCTGCGCGATGATGTCGATATCGCAGTTGAGGATATCCCGCTCGTCGCCCAGCACCAGCTCGGCCCGGCCGCCACCAAAAAGCTCCACAAAAACCGTGGAGAAATTCTGCTGAATTAACGTAAACTGGCGTTTGAACTCCTCTTCCATGGTCTGTACCAAATCTCTGATAAGCACCTGAAGATCCGCTTCCGCCTGGGTAAGGTCGCTATATTGGGCGTTTAGTGCATCAAACCGCTCCTTAACGTTGCGGTAATTTTCAATGGCGTTTACGTTTACGTCTCCCAAGGCACGGATATCCTTTTTCAGTTCATCCACCCGCACATGGCTGGCGGTGATGGCGATTTCCCTCCGCAAAGGCTGGGCGTTTTCATAGGTTAATTCATAATCGTTCCAGATACGGTCCTGCATGTTTGCAAGCTCCAACTGCGACCTGTTTTGGTTGAGCTCGGTTTTGTGCTTCCGCTCCCGCAAATCGCCTAAATCTATGCCGATTTTCTCCCGGCTCTCCCGCATCTCGTCCAGCACGGTCAGAAGATGCGCCCGTTCCTCTTCCATGGCTCGGAGTTGATCCGTGAGGGCGTCAATATCCTTTCGCTCCACATCAATATTTTCCCCTAGCGCAAATAGCTCCTTTTGCAGAGAAAGGAACTGGGCCGCACCTGTCTGGGCGGCCTGCAGGGCTGCAGCCGCCTGTCTCTCCATGGTTTCCGCTTCCCGCTGCATGCGGGCAAGGGCCTGTTGGGCCGCCTGTGCCTCCTTCTCTCGTGCCATCAGGGCAACTCTAGCCTCGGTAGCCGCTTCGTTTACAGTCTGGTATTCCAAGCGCAGCGCCGCAAGCTCGGCCTGCATCTGCCGGATATCCTCCTGGCTGGCCACGTGCCCCTGTTCCAGGCTGCTTTGATCCTGCTTAGCTTCGGTACATTGCTCGTCGATATTGTCAATATTATCCCGCAACTGCGCGCATTCCAATTCGATGCGCTCCATGGCCTGGCGGTTCTCATCCACATACTGCCGCAAAGCTTCCACCTTTTCCCGCTGGGTGGCAACCTCTAAGTCCTGTGCATGCATGGCGTCCCCGGCCTCTTCCAAAGCGTGGTTGGCCATAGTTAGCGCCTCTTCCAGGGCGGCGGCTTGGGATGCTTTTTCTACGGCTTCCGCTTTGAGACGGGCCAATCCCTTTTTAAGATCCTCGATTTCGCGTTCTCGCCCAATTAGGCTGAACTCCCGCTTTTGGGTGCTGCCGCCCGTCATTGAACCACCGGGATTGATGATATCCCCTTGCAGCGTAGCGATACGGAACGCGCCTTTCGCCCTTCTATTAATGGCGATGCCTGCGTCCAAATCCCGCACAAGCACCGTACGGCCTAAAAGGTTTTCGAAGATTCCCCGATAGCGCTCCGCAAAGCCAACCAGATCGCTGGCCACGCCTAAAAAGCCATCCGTCTGGCAATAGCTCCGCTCCTGCTCGTTTAAGAGCCGGGCGCGCATGATGGACACGGGTAAAAAAGTTGCACGGCCATATTTTCTGCTTCGAAGATGCTCAATGACAAGCTTTGCATCCTCCTCCGTGGGTGTAACGATATTCTGCAAGGCGCTTCCCAGGGCCATTTCCACGGCGCTTTCATATTCCTTTGGGACCCGAACCAGCTCCGCAACCACGCCTTCTATCCGCCGGCCCAGAGCAGCATCCCTTCCGGCATCCCGAAGAAGATTCTTTACGCTGGAATAATAGCCCTCATAGGCCCGTTTCATTTCTTCCAACACCTTGATACGGCTCACAGCAGCCTGCGTTTGCTGTTCCATCCGTCTTAGGTCTTCTTGTGCGGCCTTAATTTCGCTTTGCACTTCATTGACCCGCTCGATGGCGGCCGTCCTAGCCGTCTGCTTTTGTTCATAGGTGCGCTTCAGGCGGCTGTAATGATCGTCCAGTGCGCCGTATTCTTCAGCCAGCTTCTCCCCGTCCGCCCGAATTTCCGCTTGGCGTGCTTCGGTTTCCGCAATGCGGTCCAAGATGGTGGTTTTAATGGCCTCCAAGCGAGATATTCGGCTCTTTGCATCGCTCAAGCGGTTAAGGGCCTCCATCATGGCGTTCTTTTGCCGTTCAACCTCCGTTTCCCGCGCCTCGATATCCGCCTGCATGGCTATCCGTTTCTTTTCCGTTTCGGTCAGGCAGGCGCTGCTGTCCGCCTGGGCCTCTTTTGCCGACTCCGCCTCTTTTGCGGTTTGTTCTATTTGGGCCCGCAGTTCTGTTGCCCGCCGGTTCTGTTCGGCGCCGTCAGCCTCCAAACGCTCCCTCTCCCGCACTAAATTCGCCATGCGTTCTTGGAGCACTTTGGCGGAACCCATATGGGCCTCCGCCCCGGACGACATGGAAAGAAGCTTGTTCTGTATATCCGATATGGCTGCGCTCAAACGCCGTTCTTTGTCCTCCTGGGCAAAACAATCCTGACCCAACTTTTCCGATATCGTGGCAGCCGCTGCGATTTCACCATTGAGCTGGCTTAAGGTTTCCTCCAGCGCGGTGAGCTTTTCGCTGAGCTTATCATATTGGTAGAGAAACACGTTTACCTCGATTTCCCGTAGTTCCTCCCGCAAACGCAAAAAATCTCGGGCCGCGGCGCTTTGCTTCTCCAAGGGACCCACCTGGTTTTCCAGTTCCTCCAGAATATCCTGGATGCGCACCAGATTTTTTTTCGTGCTTTCCAGCTTGCGCTCTGCTTCTTCCTTGCGCACCCGATATTTCATTACGCCGGCCGCTTCTTCGAAGGCGGCGCGCCTATCCTCGGATTTGTTGGATAAAATCTCTTCCACTCTGCCTTGGCCAATGATGGAATACCCCTCCTTGCCCACGCCGGTATCCCGAAAAAGGGCTTGGATATCTTTCAGGCGGCAGGTTGCCCGGTTAATGAGATATTCGCTTTCACCGCTACGATAGACCCGGCGGGTAATGCTTACCTCGGCAAATTCCGTGGGCAGTTCCCCGTCGGAATTATCAAAGGTGAGCGTAACCTCGCAATAGGCCTGGGGCTTTCTGGATTCCGTGCCGTTAAAGATCACATCCTCCATCTTGGCTCCCCGCAAAGCTTTGGCGCTCTGTTCGCCCAGCACCCAGCGCACCGCATCTGCGATGTTGCTCTTGCCGCTGCCGTTGGGCCCTATAATGGCGGTAATCCCGCTTTGAATATCGATCTCCGTTTTTTTTGCAAAAGATTTGAATCCATTTAATTCCAGCTTTGTTAATCGCAATGCTCTTGCACCAGCCTCTCAAAAAATCGTCCACAGCCCGAAAGGCATTACTTCCCCTGGCTAAGGCCCATCATCCGAAGGGTTTCCTGGGCAGCGGCCTGCCCTGCTTCCTGCTTGGAACCGCCCAGCCCCGCACCCATGGGCTGACCCGCCACAATTGCCCGCATCTTAAACGTTTTTTGATGATCCGGACCGGTCGCCTCTAGAAGCTCGTAGTTTACGTTTCCCTTGTGTTGTTTTTGCACATGCTCCTGGAGCATGGTTTTATAGTCCTTTGCATCCACATCGGCAGCAGCAGCGCGAATTTGCTTCTCCGTAAGGCGTAGCACAAAGGCGCGGGCCTGTTCCACCCCCCCGTCCAAATAGATAGCGCCTAGCACAGCCTCCACGGCATCCGCCAAAATAGAAGGTTTGGAACGGCCTCCGGAATGTTCTTCTCCGCGGCTAAGGTGCAAGCATTCGCCCAACCCTAAATCCAAAGCGACCTTATGCAGCGCGGATTCACAAACGGAAGCAGCCCGCACCCTGGTCATCACACCTTCGTTCAGCTTGGGGTAATTGCGGAATAGATATTCGCTCACGCATAGCTCCAGCACAGCATCGCCCAAAAATTCCAGCCGTTCATTGTGTTTATGGGCTTTGCCGTCCCCCTTGACATAGGAGGTATGCGTCAGCGCCGCATCCAACAGCATGAGATCCGAGAAGGTATAGCCAAGCCTTTCCTGTAAAGCGCGAAGGCTATTGCCCCGGACGTATTCCAACTCCATTTTTATCATCCCTTCATGTGAAAACGCCCGCATCCGTTCAAGATGCGGGCATGCATGTTTTCGCCGGTTTATTTGTTCAGATATGCCACAATATCGCCTACTGTGGTGATGTTGGGCAAGGCTTCCTCAGGAATTTGGATACCATACTCCTGTTCCAGATCCATCACAAGTTCCACCAAATCCAAAGAATCCGCCTTCAGGTCTTCGCCCAAGCGCGATTCTTCCGTAATACTCTCCGCCGGGATATCCATCTGCTTTGCGATCATGTCGCGGATCTTTTCAAAATCCATACTACACCGCCTTTCGGTTATTCAGTCCTAAGATATGATGATTGCTAGGGATAGTTTAGCTTGATCCAGCTCCGATGTCAATCCTCTATCTCCGGCAGATTGGCAAGGGCGCTGGAAATAGCCCCCTGCACATCCGCCCCGGCAAGGCGGCGAGCTTGGCCGATGGCGGCGCAGAAAGCCTTGGCATTGGAACTGCCGTGGGCCTTGATCATACCCCCGTCTACGCCCAACAGCGGCGCGCCGCCATATTCCGTATAGTCCATCAGCTTTTTAAAACGGCGATAAGCCGGTTTACTTAAAGCTGCGCCAACTCTGCTCCGCTTATCCGCCATCAGTTCCTTCTTAAGCATACTCAGCAGGGCGTCCGCCAATCCTTCCGTATATTTAAGCACGATGTTGCCGTCAAATCCGTCGCAAATTACCGCGTCAAAATCGCCGGAAAGAATATCCCTGCCCTCGCAGTTTCCCATAAAGCGGATCGGAGCGGCCGCCAGCAACGGATAAGCCGCCTTGGTAAGCGCGTTGCCTTTCTCCGCCTCGGCGCCATTGTTTAGCAGGCCGATGCGCGGTTCTTGCATTCCCATTACGCCCGCAAGATATGCGTTGGCCATGATAGCGAACTGCTGCAAGTAAGATGGTTTGCAGTCCGTATTCGCCCCGCAATCCATAAGCAGGGTAGCACCGCCCGCCTTGTTGGGTATGACCGTGCCCAGAGCGGGCCGCTTCACGCCTTTTATGCGCCTTACGATCAGGGTGGCGCCGGCGAGCAGCGCACCGGTGCTGCCGGCGGATACCAAGCAGGCTGCTTCCCCATCCCGCACGGCATGCATGGCACGAACCATGGAGGATTCTTTTTTTGTACGAATGGCAGCTGTAGGCGCTTCCTCGCAAGAGATGACTTCTGGCGCATGGCAAAGGGCCATACGGTTTCGGTCGGCTTGCGGATATGCTTTGAGAGTTTCCTCCATCCTGGCCTCATCTCCAAAAAGAAGCAACTCGATGTCTGGAAAATTCCGGAGAGCTTGTACGGATCCTTCAATTGTAGATTGTGGCGCGTTGTCGCCGCCAAAAACGTCTATTGCGATTTTTATCATAACGATACCTTCCTTTTTTCTTGCCATAGGGGCTGCAGAAGCCTGCCGTAACGCAAAAGGGCTCCCCGGTGCCGGGAAGCCCTCATGTTATGCTGCTTATGCCTTTTCCACTTCGATAGCCTGCTTGCCATCGTAATAGCCGCACTTCTTGCACACCCGATGGGCGAGCTTCGCCTCATGGCACTGCGGGCATTCCACGATACCGGGAATGGACAGCTTCCAATTGGCTCTGCGAGAGTCGCGCTTAGCCTTGGACGTTTTTCTCTTTGGGACCGCCATGCTTACACCTCCTTATCGTGATTCAACAGTATGCTTAGCTTGGCAAACGGATTCACCTTTTGGGGCTCCGTTTGGGGCTTGCAAGCACACTGGACCGAATTTAAGTCACACCCGCACACCGGGCAAAGGCCCTTGCAATCCGGCCTGCATATGCTTTGCAGCGGCAGGTTTAAAAACAGATTGTCCAACACGGGCCGGGTGATATCCAACTCCTCGTTACCCACCGGATAAGCTTCATCCTCAGGGCTGGGATCTTTGACAAACCGTTCTTCGAAGGCAAATACGAAGGGTTCCTCAAATTCCCGGGTGCACAGGGCGCACGTGGAGCGCAATGCGGTCTTGACGGTACCCTTTACGGTGAGCCCTACGCCGTCATATATATAGGACGCCTCTATATGCAGGGGAGCCGCGAAGGACACCTCCGTGCCCATATACGTTTGCGAGGGTAAGGCTACGTCCGCTATGTAGCTGCCCGTTAAGCCGGGCTGCCGAAGCTGGGCGGCAATCGGGAACTTCATTCTAGATACCTCAAAAAATCCGACATCGTTCATTTTATATGCAGGGCAAGGTTTTGTCAATAAGGAATTTCCAGCTTCCCGGCCCTGTAAGCCTGGTTGATCGCTTATTTTGCGGTCAGCTTCGCCGTATCCTTGGCAATGACCATTTCTTCGTCCGTGGGGATAATAAACACCTTCACCTTGCTACCCGGCTTGGAGATATCCACCTCTTCACCACGGGGGCAAGACATATTGTAATCGAAGTCCACATCCACGCCCAAATATTCCAAACCCTGCAGAATCCGAGCGCGCACGCTTCTATCATTTTCGCCCACGCCGGCCGTAAACACGATGGCATCCACGCCGCCCAGTGCGGCCGCATAGGCGCCGATATACTTTTTCACTTTATAGGAGAAGGTTTTGAGCGCCAGTTCCGCACGCTCGTTGCCCTTAGACGCAGCCTCGTCCAGGTCACGGAAATCGCTGGAAACGCCGGATATGCCCAAAACACCGCTCTTTTTATTCATATAGGTGCTCATGGCAGGGCCGTCGAGGCCAAGCTTTTCCATTAAGAAGGGCACGATGGCCGGGTCCATATCGCCGCAACGGGTACCCATGGGCACGCCCTCCAGTGGCGTAAGGCCCATGGAAGTATCCATGCACTTTCCGCCCTTCACCGCCGCAATGCTGGAACCGTTGCCCAGGTGGCAGGTGATGACGCGAGTCTCGGCAGCGGGCATATCCAGCTTGGAGATGGCACGCTGGGATACATAAAAGTGGCTGGTACCGTGGAAGCCATAGCGCCGCACCATGTGCTTCTCAAAAGTCTCATAGGGCAGAGCATACAGATAGGCCTCCGGGGGCATGGTCTGATGGAAAGCCGTATCGAATACAGCTACCATGGGGGTATTGGGCATGATGGTTTGGCAGGCGCGGATGCCCATGAGATTGGCTGGGTTATGCAGCGGCCCCAGGGGAATGCACTCCTCGATGGCGCTGATGCAGGCGTCGTTGATGAGGCAGGAGCTGGTGAACTTCATGCCGCCGTGCAGGATGCGGTGCCCAACGGCGTCGATCTCCGACATGCTGGATACCACGCCCATGTCTTTGTCCACCAGCGCATCCAGCACCAGCTTGATGGCAGCGGTATGATCCTTCATCTCTCTTTCAACTTCGTGGGCGGCCTTGCCCGTGGGCTTATAGGTCAGCTTGGAACCGCCGATGCCGATGCGCTCACAAATACCCTTTGCGATGATATTGCTGTTGTCCGTGTCAATAAGCTGGTATTTGAGGGAAGAACTGCCCGCGTTGATGACCAATACTTTCATTAGATGTTTATCCTCCTATGTATTTCATCTTATTCACATGTTCTGCGCCTGCACGGCGGTAACCGCCACGAGGGAAACGATATCCTCTACGCTACAGCCGCGTGAAAGGTCATTGATGGGCTTGGCAAATCCCTGGCAGATGGGGCCGAGAGCCTCTGCGCCCGCAAGGCGCTGCACCAGCTTATAGCCTATATTACCCGCTTGAAGATCCGGGAATACCAAAACGTTGGCATGGCCCGCCACAGGGCTACCCGGGGATTTAAGCTGCCCTACCTTTTCCACCAGGGCTGCGTCCGCCTGCAGTTCGCCATCCACATTCAGATCCGGCGCAAGCTCCTTGACCAGACGTGTGGCCTCGACGACCTTATCCACGTTTTCATGCTTGGCGCTTCCTTTGGTGGAGAAGGAAAGCATGGCTACCTTGGGATCCATCCCGCATAGCGCCTTACCCGTTTGTGCAGAGGCAATGGCGATGGCCGCAAGTTGCTCCGCCGTAGGGACGATATTGACGGCGCAATCAGCAAAAATCAGGATGCCGTCCTGGCCGTAGCTCTGGTTCGGCACCTCCATAATGAAACAACTGGATACGGTGGATACACCGGGTGCGGTTTTGATGATCTGCAAACCCGGCCGTAGCGTGTTCCCCGTGGTATTAATGGCACCTGAAACGAAGCCGTCTGCCTTGTTATCATACACCATCATGGCGGCGAAGAAGAGAGGATCCAGCATGGTCTTCTGGGCCTGTTCCAGCGTAACGCCTTTTTTGGCGCGCATTTTAGCGAAAGCCTCGGTGTAGCGGGGGTAGTCCGGCGAAGCCGCTGGGTCGATTATATCCACGCCCGCGAGGTTCACACCGAACTTTTCGGCCACTGCCTGAATCTGCATCGGATTACCAAGAAGGGTTACTTTGGCTATGCCCTGCTCGGTGATCTTCTGTGCTGCCTGAACGGTACGCTCCTCGCTGCCCTCCGGCAGGACGATGTGCTTAACATTCGTTTTCGCCTTTTCACGGATGATGTCGATAACTGACATTTTTAACTCCTTTCGCTAGTGCAGATATGATTTACTCAAAAAAAGACATGTCATGCGCTTTTTTGGGGCGACAACACGGTGACAATATTATAACATATCTTGCGTGGCCATTACATCCTTTTCTATGATATTTTTTGCCCTATCTGCGCCCGTGTGATATACTCGTGCCAAAAGCATCAGGAGGCTTTCCATGCGTGTTGTCGGCATTATAGCCGAATACAATCCCTTTCATAGCGGCCATGCTTACCACATCTCGCAGGCAAAGGCGCTTGCAGGCGCGGATTACGCCCTCATCGTCATGAGCGGAGATTTTGTGCAGCGTGGGGAGCCCGCTATGTTCGCAAAAATGGATAGGGCCAGATGGGCCCTTACGGGAGGAGCCGATTTGGTTGTCTCCCTCCCCGCCGTTTATTCTCTCACCAGCGCGGCCGGTTTTGCCAAGGGTGCCGTTGGGCTGCTGCATGCAGCCGGAATGGTGGATACCCTCTGCTTCGGCAGCGAAAGCGGAGACACGGGCCTTCTATACGCCGCGCTGGCGGCTGAAGAGAGTGCGGGGCAGACCGCAGCTCTGCGTGAAGCCCTGCGGGCAGGCCAAAGCTTTCCCGCCGCCCGGCAGGCAGCCCTTCGGGCGGTGGCGCCGGATCTGCAAGCCGGCCCCAACGACATTCTTGGCCTTGAGTATATGCGCGCTTTAAAGGAGCTCGGTTCCTCCATGGAGCCTTTGGCCGTAGCCCGAAAAGGCGCGGGGCATGATGAAGGCGGGCTCTTTGGGCCGCATGCCAGCGCTACCGCCCTTCGCGGATGCATTTGCGCCGGGGACTGGTCCTCCCTGGCCTGCTATCTGGCAAGCGAGACCGTAGATGCTATGCAACGCATGGTGGCGGAAGGTAAAACCAGGCATTTTTTTTGGCTTTCCCAAGCGATTCTCTATGCGCTTCGCCGCCTTTCCAAAGAGGATATGGCCGCCCTTGGCGAAGTGCGGGAAGGATTGGAAAATCCCCTTTATCGAGCCTGCCGCGCAGCGGCAACGGTAGACGATCTTCTTTCCCTGGTCAAAACCCGCCGCTATCCCATGGCCAGGCTCAAGCGCGCCTGCCTGTGCGCCTTGCTCCATATCACCGGAGCCGATCTGACCGCCGCGAGGGAAGGAGCTTATCTGCGGGTACTGGGCGCACGCAGGGATGCTCTCCCGCTTTTGCGTGCGTTGTGCAAAAACGCCGCCGTTCCCGTCATTACAAAATACGCCGACGCCGCCAATCTCACACCTGCCCAGCGCCATCTTTTTGAGCAGGATAGGTTGGCCGCGGAAATAGCCTGCCTTGCTTCAAAATCTCCCCAGCCCGCTCCGTTCGATTTTGGGCAATCCCTCCTTCTTCTAGACTGAGAACAGCCTCCGTATGCATATGGATAGAAGGATATCCCGCAATTTGGAGGCAACCTATGAAAAAGCGCATCTGGATCTTTGCCCTGTGTGCCCTGCTGTGCGCGTTACTGGCGCTCTATAGCGGCCCCGCTCTTGCAGCAGCCCGGGAAGGCTTCTACCTTTGGCGGGACAGCGTATTCCCCGCTCTTCTTCCTTTTTTCGTTTGCGCCCACATCATGCAAAACTGCGGCGCCGTGCGTGGCGGGAACCGCTTTGCGCTTTACGGCTTGAGTATGGTATCCGGCGCGCCTTCCGGCGCTCGCTTGGCGGGCATGGCCGGGAAGGATACCACGGATACGGTGGCCGCCCTGAATGTGGTGAGCCCCATGTTCATTGCGGGAAGCTTTGCGGGCAATCTGTTGGGCTGCCCCCTTCTCGCTTGGCCTATCCTTTTCGCCCAATTTTCCTCGGCCGCGCTTTTTCTCATTCTGTCCAAGGATTATGCGGAACAGGAAGCTCCCCCTCTCCCCGCCGATGAGGCTCCCTCCTTTTTGCGGCTTATGAGCGATGCCGTAACTTCGGGCGTAGCATCCCTTCTCGCCGTGGGCGGAACCATTATGGTTTTTATGGCCCTAAAGGCGCTCTTGGATGAAACCGGGGTGTTTTCCCTGCTGCTTTCCCCCATCTCCACCGTTTTTATAAAAATTGGCCTTTCGGCCGATTTTCCATCCATCCTTTTTTCAGGCATGCTGGAGATGGTGCAAGGTTGCCGCGATCTGGCGGTTGCGGGGCTAGGCATGCGCCAATCTGCGGCCATCGGCGCCTTCTTTTTCAGCTTCGGCGGGATATGCATACTGGCGCAATCCCTGGCCTTTGCCCGCTTGCGGGCAGGACGATACCTCTGGCGCAAACTGCTGCAAGGGTGCCTTGCAGCCTTATTAACTTATTTATTGGTTCCCCTCTTTCTTCCCAATTCTCAAACGGTATTTTCTTCCCTTTCGCCTGACGCCTTGGCCCAAAATGCGCTTTCCGCCGCTCTTACGGCCGGAATTTCCCTCGTTGGGGTTAGCGTGGTGCTGCTTTTCGCCGCAGCAGCAGGAAGAAAGCGTATATCTTAAAGGAATGAAAGCTGTTCCCCTTCTTTTTCCATACGGCGCAGGGCAGGGGCCATATAGTCTGCATGAATGCCGTATTTTTCCTGTGCGGCCCGGACCCGGCTATAAACAAGCTCCCGCCGGCCTTTATATAGCCTTCCGTTTTTATAAGCTTCCCATATATTCTTGTATTGCGCGGGGAAATCCCTTGCCACGCAAGCGAAAAATGTCTCTCTGGTCTTCCCCTTAAGGTTCAGCATACCAGGAAGCAGATAATCCAGTTTCGCATCCTTTGCCGCATGATGGAGTGCATCTATATTTTCCTCTCCATCCGTAAGGTACGGAACGATGGGCATCATATGCAGTCCTGTGGAAGCGGGTGTCCCGGAAAAGGCGCGCAGTACTTCCAGCCGAGCGGCCGGCTGGGCCGCCCCCGGCTCCAGTTTGGAGCTTACGGCCGTATCCAGCGTAGTAATGGTACAGGCTACGTTTACGTAGGCCATAGTGGCCAGCCGCTCTATCAGATCAAAATCCCGCAGAATTAAAGCCGATTTTGTGGAAATGATGCAGGGGGCCTTGTGCTTGAGAAGCACCCGCCATATTTCGGGCATAAGGGCGTAGGAAGCCTCGCAGGGCTGATAGCTATCGGTTACGCCTCCGAGATTTATCGGGCCACCATCCCAGGCGCACGCCGCCAACTCCCTATCTAAGCGCTCGGCGATATTCGTCTTCACATAGATATGGCCAAAATAATCCCCATCCTCCAAATAAGCATGGGAATATTGGGCAAAGCAGTATTGACACCGGTGCTCGCAGCCTCTGTAAGCATTCAGATCGTAAGCGAACGGGCCGCCTTTTCCCTGGGGCGTTTTGTGCAGCGCAGATGCGCAGCGAGTCTCAATATATTGGCGCATACCTGTCTCCTGAAATAAAAAATGGCGCAGGAAAGAAAATCCCTAGCGCCATGTTGCTCACAAACAGGAGAAAGACGAAAACTTATTCCTCGTCGTCGTCCTCAAAATCATCCTCGTCGAAATTCTTCTTTTTCTTGAATAGCCCAAACAGGAAGCCGCCCCGCGCATCCTCTTCGTCCTCATAATCATCCTCATCGTCGAAATCATCCAGCGGCGGCTCCGGCTTGCGCATCCGGGCGGCAGGCTTCATGGCGGGTCGCTCCTGGGAGGCGATAGGCGCACGGGCAGATGTGGCAACAGGCGCTGCGGGAGCTATTGGCGCCGCGGTTTGTGCGGCAGGTTCGGGCTGCGGAGCCGGAGCCGCCGCACCGGCCGGGGCCGAAGGAGCGGGCTGCGGCGTTCTGGCGTCCAAATCCCGGCGGTTCACTTCCACCAGGCGCTTATACTCGCCTAAGAACCTTTCCAAATCCGCGAGGATATCATCCGCATAAGTTTTTGCGTTTTCGTATACCTCGTTGGCGTTATATTCCGCCTTCATGGCCAGCAGCTGGGCGCGCTTTTGCGCCTCCTGATAAATTTCATCTTCTGCGATGAGCCGTTCGTACTCCGCCTTGGCCTTTTCTAAAACTTGCACAGCCTTATTCTGCGCATCAGTCCCGATGGCTATGGCATGCTGCTCCGCCTCCTGCACCATGTCCTTTGCATGCTCTTCAGCATTTGCCAGCATGGTGCGAGATTCGGCGATAATTCCGTTTGCGCGGCGAATATCCTCCGGGATGGTGGTTTTAAGATCCCCCAGCAAATCCAAGATCTCCTCCACATCCACAATGCGCTTCGTGGCGTTGCCGCCGAGCTTGGGCCTGGGGCTATTTTCAACGAGATCTTCGAATTGTTCTATTATGTCGTAAATTTTTAAATTTTGCATGTTGCTCATCGGTTTATCAACCTTTCTGCAATAATTTTTTTTATTGAATCGGGCACAAGCCCGGTAATATCACCGCCATAGGAGCCGATCTCCCTTACGATGCCGGAACTGAGGAAGCTGATTTCAGGCCGGGCCATGAGGCAAACCGTTTCTAATCCGGGCATGAGGCGGCGGTTTGCGCAATCCAGCCTGGATTCGTAAGCCAAATCCGCTGCATCCCGAAGGCCGCGCACCACGGCGCACGCCTTTTTCTCCCGCACATATTCGGCCAAAAGCCCCTCATTCCGGTCCGCTACGGCATTTGTGAGGCCGGCAAAACGTATGCTGGTCTCAATCATGCTGCAACGCTCTTCTGCGGAAAAGCAGGGGCGCTTTTCGCCGTTGGCCAAAACAGCGACGTAGACTTTGTCAAACAGCCCGCAAGCCCTTGCCAGAATATCCAGGTGTCCCAACGTGAAAGGATCAAAAGAACCGGGGTATACCGCAATTTTCATGGGCGCTCCTCTCGAATAAAGGATAGCGCCACCTCGCCATAGCGGCGCGAATCATAAGCTAGGAACCCTGTAGGAAGCTCCGGGGGAAGCTTTGGCCCATGCTCGGCCACAAGGATGGCGCCACACGCAAGAATTCCGCTTTTTTGTAAGGTGAACAGCCCCTTTTCTAGAAGGCCCGATGCGTAGGGCGGGTCCAGGAAAACCAGATCCACCGTCTCTCCTGCCCTTGCCAAGGCGCAGATGGCAGCCTCAAAAGAGCAAGCATAAACCTTTGCCCGGTCTTGAAAGCCGAGCTTTTGAATGTTCGCCTCCACAATACGCACAGCAGAGCGGCTGGCATCGCAAAAAGATGCAAATGCCGCGCCCCGGGAAAGGGCTTCCAAGCCCAGGTTGCCGGAGCCTGCGAACAAATCCAATACCCTTGTGCCGGGTATGGTAAACTGTAGAATGCCGAAGAGAGATTCCTTTACCCGATCCAGCGTGGGGCGGGTATCCATGCCCTTTGGCGCGGCTATGGCACAGCCCTTTTTGCTGCCGGCTATGATGCGCACCCTGCCCTCCTCATTCGTATATGTGTTAAGACAATACCAAGGTATAGTGTAGCATCAATGAACGTTCCACACAAGCGCCCGTGGGAGGAATTTACAATTCTGCCTCATCTTCGACAGAGAAATCCCGGCGTTGCAACGGCATGCAGCGGCATATCCAACGGGGTGGTTGGCACTCGTTCCACCAGTTGAATATCCAGCCCGAGACCAACCAAAAAAGCGCGGGTCTTGGGAAGGAGCCTGTCATAATAGCCCGCTCCCTGCCCCAGCCTATTGCACGCCCTATCAAAGGCAATGCCCGGCAAGATAATGAGATCCATTTTTTCGGGTTCAACGGCATCGCATTGTTCGGGAATGGGTTCCCAAATGCCATAGCTGCCCGGGCGGAAGGCATTTTCCCCTTTGGGGACCAGCAATTGAAGTGAAAAATCCGGCCCGCACAAGGGGAAAGCCACGATTTTTCCCTCCTTGTGCGCCGCTTTCACCGCCAAAGCCGGGCTGCATTCGTGAGCCATGGCCATATAAGCCAATAGGATCCCAGCCCGCTGCATTTCGGGAAGGGCGGAGAGGCGCTCGCAAGCCATGGCGGATTGCTTGGCCAATTCTTCCGGCGGAACGGCCTTTAACGCCGCCCGCATATTCTTGCGCAATGCCGCCTTTTGAACGGTAAGACTATCTTGCGTCATAAACAATTCTCCCGTCTATGATGGTGAGGATGCAACGGCTTCTGTATTCCAAGGGATGGCCGGAAAATACGGCCACATCTCCGTCTTTGCCGGCCTGCAGGCTGCCGATTCTATTCGAAAGGCCCACAGCGCGGGCGCCATGCAGGGTAATAGCCCGCAGGGCAATCTCCTCCGGCAGGCCCTCCCGCACGGCTAGGGCTGCGCATACGGGCAGGTATTGGGTGGGGATTACGGGATGATCGCTCATAATAGCAAACTCCACCCCCGCCTCATGGAGAATGCGGGGGGCTGCAAAGGTCTGGTTCCGCAATTCCACCTTGCTCCTGTCCGTAAGAAGCGGCCCGAGAATAATTTTTACGCCCCTGGACTGGGCGGTCTTGATCTGTTCCGGTATGAGATGCCCTTCCGTGCAGTGTTCCAACGAAATGCGCAGGCCAAATTCCTTGGCAATACGCATTCCCGTGAGAATATCATCCGCCCGATGCGCATGGATTTTTAAAAGCAATTCACCCGAAAGAACCGGCAGCAGGGCGGCCTTGGCCATATCAAACTCGGGGCGGTCGCTCTCCTCCTCCGCCTTCATTTTGTGGGCATAGTCCCGTGCCTCTAGCAAAGCCCGGCGCAAGAGGGCTGCCGTTGCCATGCGGGTTTGGGGCGTGGTTTTCTGGCCGCCATACACGCTCTTTGGGTTTTCGCCTAAGGCCGCCTTCATGGCGGCCGGCGCTAAAATGAGCTTATCTTCCACACTCCCCGGTTTGGTTTTCAAGGCCGCGAATTGCCCTCCTAACACATTGGAACTGCCGGGGCCCGTAACGCAAGTAGTCACGCCTCCCTCCAAGGCTTCCTGGAAGCACCGGTCAAAAGGATTGATCGCATCAATGGCACGCAGCTCCGGGGTGACGGGATCGCTCATTTCATTGCCGTCATCCCCTTCGGCCTGAATTCCATCCTCCCACATGCCGATATGGCAATGGGCATCTACGATGCCTGGCATGGCGAAGCAGCCCGTAAGGTCTAGCACCTGCGCACCCGGGACGCTTAACGATTTCCCCAAGGCGCGTATTGTACCCTTTTCTATCCATATGTCTCCGGTAAAAGGCCCCGCGTCCGTCATGGGAAGCACAGTGGCGTTTTTTAAAAGCAGCATTGTCCTATCTCCTCCAAGTTAACGCAGCATATCCAGCGTGTGTTTCACAGCGTCGATTACGTCCCGGGCCATCAGCGCCCGCTCCCGCAAAAGGTCAAGGGCCTCCTCTGCGCTGGCGCCCAGCAGATAACTCCCAGCGCAGGCTGCTGCAAAGGGGGGCAGTTTTTGCCCCAGTAGAGCCAGGATAATTCCGGTAAGTACATCGCCGCTTCCGCCCTTGGCAAGGCCGGCGTTTCCCCTTTCATTCCATTTAACGGCGCCATCCGGGGCGGCAATGGCCGTCCGTGCCCCCTTCAGGAGTACCGTGCAGTTCCAGCGGCGGGCATGGACCGCGGCGACATAGGCCGCATCCGCCTGGATATCCGCCACCGTCAGGCCCGTAAGCCTAGCCATCTCCCCAGGATGGGGCGTTAAGACGGCGTTTTGATGCAGCAGGGCGGTCTTCTCCCGATCCGTCAGGCGGGATAGGGCGTTGAGTCCGTCCGCGTCAAGAACGGCGGGCTTCCCTGTTTTCAAAACCGCATGCACCAGTTCCAGCGTCCCATCTTCCTTGCCTATGCCCGGCCCCATCGCGATGCAGGTAGCTTCCGCAAGCCGTTCCCGGATAAGGCTAGGATTCGCGCTATCCCAATTGGGACCCGCAACATAGACCATAGCTTCCGGCAGGGCAAAAAAGGCTTCTCTTGCGCCGTTCGGACAAAGGACTTTCAGGGTGCCGATGCCGGCGCGCAGACAGGATGCCGCTGCCATGACCGCCGCGCCATAAAAGCCCTCGCTTCCGGCCAACAAAAGGCCTTTACCGTTATCCCCCTTGTTGCAATCGGGCGATCTAACGCCCAAAATGGCCTTTATCGCTTCGCGTGTTAAAACCTCATTCATCCTCGATCACCGCCTGGGCCACCGCAATGGTTCTAATATGGGAAATGCTGATGTGTACACGCTTTCCTCCTATTTTTTTCAGCCGTTCCTTAGCCCCGCCGCTAAGCTGCACGAAGGGTTCGCCCTCCGGGCGGCGGATAATCTCGATATCCAAAAAATTAACGCCCTCCGCAATGCCGGTGCCAAGGGCTTTGCTTACCGCTTCCTTAGCGGCAAAAGTTCCCGCCAAGGTTTGGGTGTTCCCGCCTTTTTCTTCGAAAAAAGCCCTCTCTGCCGGGGTAAAAATCCGGCGCAGAAACGGTTCCTTGGCAGCGGCCTTTTCCACCCGTTCCACCTCAATTACATCGATACCCGTGCCTACTATCATGGCTCAGACCGGTCTCCGTTCTCCACGGCCAGCAGTACGGCTTGGGCGGCGGCCCGGGCCGCCGCCGCCAGGATGGGCAAAAAGGGTGCTTCCACCTCCCCGGTTGAAAGGCCAAAGAGGGTATCCCCATCCATGCTGGTATGCACGGGGCGGATCGCCATTGCAAGGCCGTCATGCCCCATGGAGGCAAGCTTATTTGCTTCCTCCCGGGTGAGGCGGGCGTTTGTGGCAATTACACCGATCGTGGTGTTTCCAAAGGCCACGCCGCTGAGGGCTGGGCTTTCCAGGCAGGGCGTGAGACGGCCGTTCAAAATGGCGGCGGTCCGAAGTGCGCCGGTAGCGGGGTCATACACATCCCCCAGGGCGTTAACCACGACCAACGCAGCCACCTTTACGTTTTCGAAAAGCCGCAGGCAACAGCTTCCCACGCCGCCCGGCCGGGCGTGCGCCTGCCCAAAGGCCTTGCTTACCGTAGCCCCGGCGCCTGCGCCGACGAGGCCCTGTGGCACTGGTCTGGAGGAAGCGGCCTTGCAGGCGGCATAACCCTCCGCCCTGCCAGGGCGGATCGCGGCATCCCCCTCCGCCAAGTCAAATATCACCGCCCCGGGCACGATGGGCACCACCGTGGGCCCTACGTCTATTCCCATCCCCCGCTCCTCCAAATACTGCATAGCGCCGCTGGCCGCATCCAGCCCAAAAGCGCTGCCGCCGGAGAGCATAACGGCGTTTACGCGTTCCACCACGTTATAGCCCCGGAGCAGGTCTGTTTCCCGGGTCCCCGGCGCGCTTCCGCGCACGTCAACCCCGGCTACCGCCCCTTTTTCACAAAGGATAGCAGTGCAGCCTGTTTTCGCTTTGTGATCGGTATAATGGCCCACTAAAATGCCGCTTATTTCCGTAAGCGTTCCATTCATTCTTCATCCTCCGCGTCCATTTGTTCCAGATCCACGCCATCCAGATCGCCTATCACATGCTCCACACTTTGCCTGATTGCGTGTAAATCGTAGCCTCTTCCCATGAGCCGCCGCATGACCCGGCCCTTTCTTTCAAAATCTTCCAGCGCTTCAAATTGCCGCCAATACTTTTTTGCGATCTCTGCGGCGTTTTTTTGTTCGATTTCATCCGTTACCGCAGCAAGTGCAGTATCCACAGTTTCTGGGGGCAGTTTGTGCGCATAAAGCTGTTCCCGAAGCTTACGCCTGCTGATAGGCTTCGTGCGCAGCCTGCTTTCCACAAAATCCGCCGCAAATCGCCCATCGTCCAGATATCCCAGCTCCTTGAGCCGCTCTACGCATTCATAGACCTCCACTTCCCCGAAATACGCATCGTCCAGGTGCAGCTCCATTTCCCGCACCGTACGGCTTCTCGCCGTTAAATAAGAAAGGGCAACATCCATGGGCCCCGCACCCTTGCTTTTTTTTGCCATAATTTTTCTTTTTCCAATCCTTCCTTGGCTCAAACAGCCCCACCTGTTTTTCCTTGGCTTAAGGAGGGCAAAGTGCGCCATACTAGCCATATACACGCCGGTTTACCGGCGCAGAAACAATTGTTTTAGGAGGTATTGCGTATGAAACAATCAAGCCCCATGGATCCTGTACCCACTTCTTCCGCATTTAAGACGGAAGCTGCCGCATCCATTGATACCAAAAATTTGGATATCATAAAGGATCAAATGTATCACGAAGCGCTAGCCTACAAAAAATGCCGAGTGTACGCCGGCTGCTTAAGCGAGAAGCCTTTGCAGGATATGGCCAACGACTTTGCCCAGCATCACCAGCAGCATTTTGATGCCCTGCAAAACTACCTGAACAGCCATCAGTAAGGAGAAAACGCCATGCATACGGATTTTAACCAAATGACCGAGCAGGAAATGCTCACCGACATCCTGTCGCAGGAAAAGCAGCTCGTAAAGGATTATGCGGGAAATATCACGGAATCTTCTTGCAAAAACCTTAGGCAGTTGCTCATATCCAACATGACCGAATGCTCCCAGGATCAATATTTCGTATTTGACCAAATGAGGACCCGGAACATGTATGCTACAAAAACGGCGCCCCAAAACGAGGTACAAAGCACCAAGCAAACCCTGGATCAATTAAAACAGCAAACGGGATTCTGAGCGGACAATTCCCGCGGTTGCGGCACGTAAGTTAATAATAATCCAAAGACGGGCTGGCCGAAAACGGCCAGCCTCGTTTTCGTTTTTTCCAATGTAACAAGTTCCTTTGCCCTATTTTACATGCGTAGAGATATATTCCGCCCGGATTTCCTCCGGCACCAGCCTACCGCCCGTCGCCCAAGCGATATGGGTGGAAACGCCCATAAGCTCCGCAAGGCCGTGGTCTTTTCGGTAAGCATCCCCCGCCGTGGAGCAGAACTTTAACGGCCCCTCAAAGGCGGCAGAAGCCGAAGGCTCGATGAAGATCTGCTCGCTTTCCAGCAAGGCGCGCATGTAATCATAAAGCTTTGCATCCCCAATGGTAGCCTCTCCGCTGAGAATATGCTTCATGGTTTTTCCAACAAACCCGGAAGGCCGGCCCACGGCCAATCCATCGGCATGGGTGAGCCCTGTGAGGCCGATGTCCTGCACGCAAATTTCATTATTAAGTTCCGTAGCCATGCCTAAAACCATACAGGGAGCCTGGGTGGGTTCCACGAAGAAGATATGAACCGCATCTTGAAAAAGGAGTTTGAGGCCAAATGCCACGCCGCCGGGCGCGCCGCCCACGCCGCAGGGAATATAGACAAAAAGCGGGTGTTTCACATCCACCGTCACCTTTTGGGCTTCAAGCTGACCTTTTAGGCGTTTGGCAGCCACGGCATAGCCCAAAAACAGGGCCACGGAATTTTCGTCGTCCACAAAATAGCTCATGGGGTTTGCGTCGGACAGAGCGCGGCCCTGCCGAACCGCCTCCGAATAATCGGAAGCGTATTCGATAACCTCCACCCCCTTGCTCCTGAGCAGATCCTTTTTCCACTGACGGGCGTCTGCACTCATATGGACAACCACATGGTAACCGATGGCGGCGCTCATGATGCCGATGGAAAGGCCCAGATTGCCCGTGGACCCTACCTGTATGGTATAGTTTGAAAAAAATGTGCGAAAGGAAGGCTCTGCAAGCTTGGCGTAGTTATCTTCTTTGGTCAGAAGGCCGGCCTCCAAGGCCAGGTCCTCCGTATGTTTGAGAATTTCATAAATTCCGCCCCTGGCTTTGATGGAACCTGCAATGGGCAAGTCGCTATCCTGCTTGAGAAAAAGGCGGCCTCCGATTTTGCCGCCGAAGCGTGTGTTAAGCAAGGTCCGCATGTGTTCAATATCCCGTAAGGGGGATTCGATCAGCCCACCATCGGGCCGGGTCTCCGGGAAGCAGGTCTGGATGAAGGGGGCGAACCGCAAAAGTCTGTCCTCCGCATCGTCGATATCGGCCATGGTCAAGGATATGCCCGCAAAGGCATGCGCCATATCGGTTAGGTTGGGATTGATCCAAAAGCACTCCTCTGCTTTGGACAGCTTGTCCACAATGGGGTCCTTGGCGATGAGCATTTCGATGTCCATGGTATCCTCCTTATTTTCAGTAAGTAAACGGGGTGGAAAATGGGCAAAGGCGGGCATCCGCCCGCCCGAACCAGCTTATTCAGAAGCCTGCTGCGCCTGCTCCCGCACATAATCCAGCGCGGCCCAAAGCTGGGCATCCTCGCTCTGGTCAATTTCCGAAAGCGGCTTCCCCTGAAGCGCTTCCGGCAGCTCACAGAGAATATCCGGCGTAATCCCCACGCCATGAATGTTGCGTCCGCCGGGCGTAAAATAGGCTGCGGTGGTCAATTTCAGCCAGCCACCGCTTTTTTCCACCCGCATGGTGGTCTGTACCACGCCTTTCCCGTAAGATTGGGTGCCCACAATGACGCCTGCTTCGTTATCCTGCACGGCGCCGGCCATGATTTCGCTGGCGGAAGCTGAATTCTGATTGACAAGGATCGCCAGCGGCACGCCAATCCCATGGCCCGTAGCCGTATATACCTCGTTATCCGCACCGTCTTCCTCGCCCACGCTCACAATGGTCTTCCCTTTATCCAGAAGCAAGCCGCAGATCTTTACCACATCGTCTAAAGAGCCGCCCGGATTGTTTCGCAGGTCTATCACCAACGAGCGCATATTGCGGCTTTTCAGGGTTTTGAGGGTTTCTTCGAACTCGCTCGCGCAGTCCCCTGTAAACATATCGATCTTGATATAGCCCGTATGCTCGTTAAACAAGGACCCTTTCACCCGCTTGATGTTCACCGTATCGCCCGTAACGGATAGGGAGATTGTCTCGGTCCCCCGAAGAAGCGTAAGCGCCACCGCCTCGCCCGTTTGCGCATCCATCATGGAACGGATTTCCTCCAGGGAAAGGTTGGCGGTAGGCGCGCTATTGATGGCGGTGATGATATCGCCGGCCTGTACGCCCGCCTTTTCCGCAGGGTTTCCCTCGTAAACCTCCAAGACAAGGGCGCCCACGCCATCCGGCTGGCCCACCAACAGACCAACGCCATAATATTCCCCATTTATGCTGGATAGGTAAGCTTCATATTCCTGGGCCGTATAGTATTTTGCATAGGGATCATCCAGGGTATCCACCATGCCCCGGGCAGCGCCCTCCAGCAATTCCTCCCGGCTGGGCGCGCCACCGTAAGCCTGGCTTTCAATATCGTCCACCAGCTCGTTAAAGGCCAACAAATCCGTAATGCGGCTATATTCCTCCGTCGTCATGGTGATGATATTTTCCGCCCTGTGGTTAAGCACCAATACCGTGCCGGCCGCCGAAAGCAGCGCCACAATAAGGATCCCCATCACCACGTATAGGATGGTCCTTGAAAAGGACTTCATGCATATACCTCCGAATGGATTTTATATATGACTATAACCGTTTATAACCACGTCATACACTTAGAATATGCTCATTTTACCAACTTTATTTCCCCTCGTCAAATGAACGAATCGCGAAGAATTGGTTCTGCAGGCTTTTGCAAAAAGGCGGGCGCATACAGCGCCCGCCCAAAGGCAGAGCATGAAATATGGATGTACAACGGAAATAGTTTCGGTCTTTTCCTTTACTGAATATATTGCTTTAAAAATTCAGGAACTTGGCTTGCATCTCCGCTGATACTCACCACGATGTGGATACCGCTACGCTTGGAGAAAACATCCAGCTCATGAAACATGGTTTCAAGGGTAGCAAGAGAGTGGCGAACAATTTTAAGGAAGCCGTCGATATAGATATATTCCAGATCGAAATCCTGCGCGGCAATGCCGCAAAGGAAGCCATAAAACATTTTGGGCCCGTCAATATGGAAGCTAGAAGCGTCTACAAAGCGGATATCCCGCTTAAGGCCGAACATATATTGCCCATCGTCGGCTACAAACACAATGGAGCCCCTTGCCGTTTTCGTGGATTCATTTGCCATGTCTAGGATCTGTTTGGTTTTTCCCGCGCCTTTCTCTCCGAAAATTACCTGTATCAAGATAAACCCCTCCCTGCTGTGATTTGCTTTTTTTTATTATACCCTCAAAGTCGCAGCCAGGGCAATGGTCAAATACCCGGTATGCAAGAAAAGTCCAAAAAGTTCAAAATTCCACCTTAATTCGTAAAAAAGCTCCTTGCAATGCGATTGGCATTGCAAGGAGCCTCGTAGTTAGCCTTTAAGCGCTTCCGCAAGGTCCAGCGCCTCCCACGGCAGATCCAGATCCCTCCGACCGAAATGGCCATAGGCGGCCGTCTGCCGATATATGGGCTGTCTCAGGCCCAACCGTTCAATGATCGCCTCGGGCCGAAGATCAAAGTGCTGTTGCACCAGGGCCTCGATCGCCCCGTCTTCCATTGTTCCCGTGCCCTGGGTATCCACCAAAACGCTTACGGGCCGGGCTACGCCGATCGCATAAGCCAATTGAATCTCGCAGCGTTTAGCCAGGCCAGCCGCCACAATGTTTTTCGCCGCATACCGGGCCGCATAGGCGGCGCTACGATCTACCTTGGTGGGATCCTTGCCGGAAAAGCAGCCGCCGCCGTGGCGGCCATAGCCGCCATAGGTATCCACGATGATTTTGCGGCCGGTAAGGCCGCTGTCTCCATCGGGCCCGCCGATGACGAAACGGCCCGTTGGGTTTACAAACACCCGGGTATCCTTCCGCCAGTATTGCTCCGGTATCACAGGCAGGATGACATGGCGCAAAATATCCTGCCGCATCTGCTCCATATCTGCATCCGGATCATGCTGGGCGGAAATAACCACCGTGTCCACGGCCACCGGCCGCCCATCCTCGTATTCTACCGTCACCTGGCTTTTTCCATCCGGTCGAAGATAGGATAAAATGCCTTGGCGGCGCACTTGCGTAAGCCTTCTGCATAGGGCATGGGCCAAGGAAATGGGAAGCGGCATGAGCTCCGGCGTTTCATCGCAGGCATAGCCGAACATCATCCCCTGATCCCCCGCACCGGTGGAGAAAGCCGCTTCCAATTGGCCCTGTTTTGCTTCAAAAGACCGGTTTACGCCTAGGGCGATATCCGGGGACTGGCCGTTAATGGCCGTGATGACGGCCAAAGTATGGCTATCAAAGCCCAAA
The DNA here is from genome assembly GCA_034933245.1 of Candidatus Pelethousia sp. Taxonomy (GTDB): domain Bacteria; phylum Bacillota; class Clostridia; order Christensenellales; family CAG-138; genus Pelethousia. Next base: position 8,362 of record JAYFNX010000008.1, on the reverse strand, counting down.
TCCTGCCTGTCGTAGCCAATGCTGCCCACCACTTCCCGCACAAGGCGAGGGATGTCCACATAGCAATTGGTCGTTACTTCTCCCATCACCAGAACCATGCCGGTCGTGGCGGCGCATTCGCAGGCGACCCGGGAAGCCGGATCTTGGGAAAGCATAGCGTCCAGCACGGAATCTGAAATACAATCGCAAACTTTATCAGGATGTCCCTCTGTCACAGATTCCGAGGTAAAGAGACGCTTTGTCATGATGAAACTCCTCCTTTGAAATAAAATAAAAAACCTCATGCGCAGATGAGGCAAGGAGGCTCCTTATCTCATCTTCCAGCGCTTATGCGCTGCCGGAATTGGCACCTTGCCCCCGCTAAGGGTGCAGGTTGCCGGGCTTCACAGGGCCGGTCCCTCCGCCGCTCTTGATAAGACGCTATTCGGTTTTCGTGAGTATTCTACCATGAATTCTTCATTGCGTCAACATAAGCGGTTACGCTATAATAGTTTGAAAAAACGGAAAGGTATTCATGCTTATGAAACGCGTTTTGGGCTGCATCCGCCGGGCAGATGAGCGTTACCATATGATCCGTCCGGGTGATCGGGTCTGCGTTGGCGTGTCCGGCGGGAAAGATAGCCTTCTGCTGCTTTATGGCCTAAAGCTCTACCAGATGTTTTCCAAAACCTCCTATGAAATCATGGGCGTCATGCTGGATCTCGGCATATCCAATCAGGACTTTGGGGCTGTTCAGGCATGGGCGGAATCCATCGGCGTACCGCTGGATATTATAAAAACCGACATTGGGGAAATCGTGTTTGATGTGCGCAAGGAAAGCCATCCATGCGCACTGTGCTCCAAATTCCGTAGGGGCGCGCTCAATGATGCCGCCAAGGCGCGCGGCTGTAACCTGGTTGCCCTTGGGCATAACCGGGAGGACGTAATTGAAACGTTCTTCCTCAGTCTTCTTTATGAGAGCAGATTGAATACTTTTGGCCCGGTCACATATTTGGGCCGCAGGGATGTTACGGTTATCCGGCCCTTGGTCTTTCTGCCGGAGAAATATGCCCTTTCCACAGCCAAACGATTAGAATTGCCCATATGCAAGCCAAACTGCCCCGTAGCCGGGCAAACCAAACGGGAAGATATGAAAGCCGTCATCCAATATTTTACCCGTTTTGTGCCAAATCCCGAAGAACGGTTTATGAACGCTATTGCCGATACCCATAAATACGGGATGTGGGACAGGTTGCGCCTGCCGCCCAGGGATATTGACGACATGTGTGAGAACGAAAGGATCGCCTATGAGCACATTGCCCACCGCCGTTAAGTTGGGCCTTTGGGCGCTTGGGATCTGGGCCTTTTGCAGCAATTTGTGGGCTTTTTCCCTTATGGGCGTAGATAAGGGAAGGGCCCGTAAAGGCAAGCGTCGAATTCCGGAAAAACGCTTATTTCTCACTGCTGCCATAGGCGGAGCGTTGGGTGCGTTGTTGGGCATGCACCATTTTCATCACAAAACGCTTCACCGCGCCTTCACCCTGGGCATACCGGCGCTTCTGTTCGTAAATCTGGTCGTGTATAGCGCGCTGACTTATCTCTTACTGCGTGCTTAGTTTTTTGAACGCGCCGCATGAAATAAAATTACGTGTTGACAAAGTTGTAATTCATGCCGTATACTAACCACCAATAAGTGACAGGCAAAGACGGCGAAATAGTACCGTGGAAGGGCCTTTCAGAGAGCCGGCGGCTGGTGAAAGCCGGTAAGGAACCATATGGGAATACACGCCATAGCCTCCCGCCGAACGGTTTTTACCCAGTAGATCGGGACGGATTCACCCGTTATCGTGATAGAGTATAAGCGCTTCTCTCTTTGCGCCGGTACTCGAAAAGGTCAGCGCCGCGAGGCGTTGGCGAATTGAGGTGGTAACACGGGATTTGGCGCTCGTCCTCTTGCGGAGGACGGGCGTATTTTGTTTTCTCCGCAACGCCAAAATAATTATATTTGGATAAGGAGAGACAACAATGGCAAACGTAAAATTTTTCAGCGGCGAACAGATCCCCCTTGAAATGCACAAGGTGCGTGTGGTTCAGAAGTTAAATCTATCCCCGGTAGAACGGCGGGTAGAAGCCATCCGCGAGGCCGGAAACAATACCTTTTTGCTTCAGAATAAAGACATTTTTCTGGATATGCTCACCGACAGCGGCGTGAATGCCATGAGCGACGAGCAGATGGCAGCTATGATGGTTTGTGATGACAGCTATGCGGGCAGTGCGACGTTTACCCGCTTAGCCAATAAGCTGCATGAGCTTTTTGGTATGGACTTCTTCCTCCCTGCCCATCAAGGAAGGGCTGCCGAGCATATCTTGGCCCAGACGTTTGTGAAACCCGGATCCGTTGTGCCCATGAATTTCCACTTTACCACGCCCAAAGCGCACATTACCCGTTTGGGGGGCCGTGTGGAAGAATTGGTCATCGACGAGGGCCTTAAAACCACCAGCATGCATCCTTTTAAGGGCAACATTAATCTCGAAAAGCTCACCGCCTGCATTCATAAGGAAGGCTCCGAAAATATTGCGTTCCTTCGCCTGGAAGCGGGCACCAACCTCATAGGCGGCCAGCCATTCAGCTTGGACAATTGCAAGGCTGCCTGCGCCTTGGCGCGAGAGAGCGGAATTCTTACCGTTCTGGATGCGAGCCTTTTGCAGGATAATCTTCACTTCATAAAAGTGCGGGAAGCAGCTTGTAAGGATATGTCCATCCGCCAAATCACGCGAGAAATCGCAAATCAGTTCGATATCATCTACTTCTCCGCCCGCAAACTGGGCTTTGCCAGGGGAGGCGGCATCTGCATTCGAGAAAAGGAACATATGGAAAGCATGCGGGAACTCGTTCCCATGTTTGAAGGCTTCCTGACCTATGGCGGCATGAGCGTGCGGGAGATGGAAGCGCTCACGGTAGGTCTGGAGGAGACCATGGACGAGGATGTCATCAGCCAAGGACCGCAGTTTATCGAATTTATGTGCAACGAACTGATTGCCCGTGGCGTACCTGTTATTACACCTCCGGGCGGGTTGGGCTGCCATCTTAACGCTTTGGAATTCCTTCCCCATTTGGATCAGCACCAATACCCGGCCGGTGCGCTGGCGGCAGCCGTGTTTATTGCAGGCGGTGTACGCGGTATGGAGCGGGGTACTATCTCCGAACAGCGGGAGCCCGACGGCTCCGAGCCGCTGGCCTCTGTGGAGCTCCTCCGCCTTGCCGTACCCAGGCGGGTATTCACCATGTCCCAGATAAAATATGCTGTAGACCGTATTGTATGGCTCCACGAGAACCGACATTTGGTCGGCGGCCTGCGATGGGTAGAAGAGCCCAGTAGCTTGCGCTTCTTCTTTGGCCGTTTGGAAGCCATCGGGGATTGGCAGGAAAAGCTGGCCGCCAAATTTCGGGAAGATTTTGGTAACAGCCTATAATTCTTTTTTGCTTCGTATATTTCTCCGCAATCCGCCGCCTCCAAAAATTTGCTATGGCGGCGGATTTCTTATAAATCCCCTGCCATTCAACGATCTCTCCGCCGTCCGCCTAGTGCATGCGGTCGGCATCCAAGGGCTGGAGACTTCCATATATGGCGTAATCTCCGCACAGGTACGGTCCGCTTCGCTTAGGATCGGCACATCCGGCTTTCATTTGGTTTTGTTTTAAAAAACGGGTTTGTATTCTTATTGATCTGTTCATGCAGCGGATCTTTTCTAAAATTCGGTTATTTTTTCAAAATAGGGCTTGCAAAAGTCCGTCAATTGTTGTATCATAATTCGCGTACCGTTCCTCCTTAGCTCAGTCGGTAGAGCATGCGGCTGTTAACCGCAGTGTCGTTGGTTCGAGTCCAACAGGGGGAGCCACAAAGAAAAAGTCCTAGTATTAGGGCTTTTTTTATTATTAAAAATCTCTGAAAGGAATAGTTTTAAACGTTGCATTCTCATTTGTGCGACCTAGTTGCAACCCATAAAAAAAGAGAGCACCTATTGTGAACTGCCCCCAAAACTTAGAAAAAAATATAATTAAGCCCTTGCGTCTTGCCTTGATTCTGTGGTTGTGGAAAAGATATTGCGATAGAAATGAACGGTGGCCGGTCCTTGCCATCCGAATAGACCTCGGTCACAGCCTCCAGCATTTATCCCTGATGAAAAGCCACCTGCAGCTCTCGTTCCTTCAGATCGGACAGGAAGGTTTGCGCCTCCTTTTGATGAATTTGTTATGGTAACTTTATTCTACCAATCGGCTGCGGCCTTGCCCTCCTTTTACCCAAGCTCACTTTTAATTTTTCGCAATTTATTGTATCATATCTCATCCCTATAAACTTTATCTTGTCTTAACGACATCGAGCATCACAGGACCAAGGTAAAGTCCTTGCAAGCCAACACACCGGGCAGCCTTGCTGGGACTATTGGGGTCGTGATAAACGCCCCATGGTTGCGCTTGTTAGCCATGATGGTCAGTTGTATGTATTTCGCGCACTGTTTTGGGGGGGAACTTCGTTTTCCATATATTGAAGCATGGCTGCTTCGGTTTGCTTTTCCTGCGCATGATTATCAAGATTTCTAATAATATTGTTTCTAATTATTTGTTTCAGCGGCAACCTGCTAACACGTGTGTGATATGGCTTATTTTGATACTTTTCCATAATAAAAGAGATTACTAATTTCTTCAGTTCCTGCCATCCAAACCTAATTTGCTGACTAAATGAAAAGTAATAGGTTGCACCGCAATCGGTTTTAATGATTTTCTCTAAACAATCCGCAACCTTTACATAAGAAGGAACGTTTTCGTCATATGAATAATAGTGTGACAGTTTCTTCATTCGTTCGGAAGGAGAGATGGAAAAACCATCCGCCCCCGAAGTATTATACTGAAAGAAAGCATCGTAATCTGTGATAAATGATTCTTCTCTCATACTTTCAACTTCTAACTCTGCCGGAATAGGAACGGGTCTGACAATCGCGTAGTCTATTCCCATTGCTGAAAGCTCGGCATTGGAAGTGCTGATCCAGAGGTTCGTTTTATCAGATACTTTCGCCCATTGTTTAACTGAATAATTTGGTATAACGTGGAAACGCGGATAATGTACCTGCATTTTTTTCAAGCGGTCATCCACTTTTTCTGATGGATGCGGACGGTATATAATTTCATAGTCTACCGCTTTCATCAAGCGTTCAGTCCAATCTAGCACGACGGATTGTGAGGCCGTATGCAGCTTGACTTGCTCTACCAAGGAACAGCCGAATTGATTTTCCAATTCCTTAATTGCATCGCTTCCGTAATTTACATAGGCGAAGCTAGAAATCAGCAACAGCCATTCTTTGGAACAATCCAGCTCGAATTCCGAGGCGATAGACCCACGGTCAAGAAAATAAGCCTCAAAGGCAGGGCGCCCATAATCCAATTGTATTGCGCCGGTAATAATCAAATTGCGTTCAGCAACCCCTGCTAAAGTAAGGCGCTCTTTTGAATTATCCCCCCAACAAAGATGAAAAGCCTTCTTGGCCTGGGTTGAAGTCGATACCATGCCGCTGTTCAGATCATCCTGCGAGTATACTTGTTCCCACTGCAAATTAACTAACTTATGCGGTTTTGCCGCAAGTTTGAGATAGTGAAACGTGTTTTCGTCATATCTAAGCCATGGCGTAATAACAACACGCGCGTCCTCTAGCAGAGCATGCTGAAAAAAGCCGGGGCCATTGAAAGGCATTATCTCGCATGTGTATCCGCGCTTCTCAAGCTCATATTTGATTAGTGTGTCGTTCTCCACTTCACGAACGATATGCTCGTAGCAAATTAAAAAATCCACCATATTTTTTCTCCAAATCTCACGCTTTTTTCTTTAAGAAATGGATTTTTATCAGGTTCCACAAATACATAAAAGGCTCCATTCTCAATACTCTGGCGCCACCGATATAGGTCACAGTTCCCAGGAGTACTTGAATAACCAATGTAATCAAAGACGGCAGCTTAGTAAATGAAACAACCCACACTATGATCCCCATGCATATAGCCAATATCATTTGTGGAAGGACATCGTTAAGCTGCTCTTTTACGGAGTAGTTTAATAGCTTCTTGTTTGGATATGCGTTAATCACAGCGAATACTATATATGACAAAACCTCACCTGCCGCAATCACCAGCGGAGAATCAAAAAACACGACAGTAAAAGCAATGATCATTACGCCAACCGTCTTTTGCGATAATTGCAGCCAAAGGTATGTATCGCTTCTTCCCATGGCAAGAATCCCTTGCAGATTTGCCGTTTGTATTGGTTTCATCATCAACGCCAGACAAAGAAGCTGCATATACGGGATACTTGCCGCCCATTTTTCCGTAAGCAGAATGAGAACTACGGGCTTTGAGCAAACAGCCAAACCGATAAGCAGTGGAAAAAGCAGAGTGGAGCTGGTTTTAACCGAGCGACGTACCATTTCCTTAACTCGTTGCTTTTCGTCCTGCACACTTGATATTGCCGGCATTAAAACATTGGCAATGGAAGAATCAATATTTGTTATTAGCAGGCTTGGAAACTGAAGCCCTTTATCATAAAAGGCGAGATCAGTTGCCGTATATTTCTTTCCGATGGCGAGGCTTCTGCTCTGCCTGTATATGGCCTCTACTACTGACGCCACGATTATTTTCCAGCCATAACCGTATATCGTTTTTACTCTTGAGAAAGAAAATCGTTTCTCAGGCCGCCACTCGCTAATAATAGCCAAGACGATTGTGTTTATGATGGAATTCACTAAATATTGTGCTACTAAGGCCCACACTCCGAAGCCTTTATACGCCATCAAGATACCGGCTGTTGCTGAGAAAATTGATCCACATACAGTGGAAATGAATAACAATCGAAACTGCATTTTACGGATTACATAAGCGTGCTGCACAGTATTAACTGAAGCAAGAACCAACGAAAGAGACAGCACACGCAGAACTGGCGCGATGGATTGCGCATCAAAAAAACCCGCAATCAGAGGCGCAGAAAAAAACAGCACCAAATATGCCACAATCGAAACGCCAAAGCTAAAGTATAACGCCGATGAAAAATCAAGATTGTCTGCTTCTTTCTTCTGGATCAGCGCCGAACCAAAGCCTGTCAATGTTATGGCGGTCGCTATGCCGATGAATATGTTTACCAGAGATAATATGCCATATGTTTCCGGCCCAAGCAATCTAGCTAATATGATCGAGACTACAAAGCTGACAATTTGAGCCAGCATCCGCTCTGCATATGACCATCCGAATCCAGAAAATATCGACTTTTGAGTTGCCGCGTTACGTTCATTCATTAATATCACCGTGCGCATTTCTTTTATATGGACTTTGTACGGCCGCGCTTTGAATGCTGTTGAGAAGCATGTATGCCAGCCCAACACCAAACCAAAGGAATCTGGCAGTAAGCACATCTTCTCCTATGCCGTTGGCCAGTATAGCAATTATCACGGCAAACGGAAGAAGCAATTCCAAATGCTTTTGGACATTGCGCATTAGTGATTTGAATAGTCTTGTGAAAAATAAGGTATATGTCGCCATTCCGGCAATACCGGTTTTTGTGAGAATCTCGATGATCAGATTGTGCGATCCATGGCCAATCCCATTAATTGATTGCACAGCGTAGTATGCGTTAATCGGATCGAATCCTATACCAAAAAGATAATGTCCGGGCAGAGCCTTCGTTAGGAGCGCTTTCCAAATATCCAAGCGGTTAGTGCCGCCGGTCGCAACAACGTTTTCGTAAGTAAATCGATCCATCACTGCGGGCACTTTCTGTCCCAAATAGAAGTATAACAAGCATATAATCACGTCTATCATAATTACATCGGCGATCATCTTTGCTCTCTTATTTTTGCTCGCAGTTTTCCACATAGCTACTATATACACGAAATACACGAAGCTAATACACAAAAGTGCCGCGATTATTCCCGATCTTGATCCCGTAAGGAACAGACCGGTAATAAGAATAAAAAGCAAACAGTAAGCGAAAACACGTCTTTTACGGTTAATCAGATACGTTATCACAACCGCAACCATTTGTGTCAAGGCCATCGCAAGCTGGTTTTCGTTAACACCGCTTGCTATTGTCAGACATGTTTCGAAAAGCGCGCTTGTGCCATTTTTTAGTACCAGAATGATGACAAACAATATGCTTATAAACGTATACTTGTATAATTGCGCTACCACAAAGTCTCTGTCTTGCTGGATAAGGCTCATCATACAAAGAAGCAATATTATGTTCAGCGCATAAGAAAACGGAAAGGAGGTATACCCATAGACTGAAAAGAACGATAATAGTATGCCAAGCAGAAGCATGGCTGCTATCAACATTATGTCGCCTATATG
>JAYFNX010000007.1:0-42200 GCA_034933245.1 Candidatus Pelethousia sp. | reverse complement strand
CCACATCGGCCTTGGGCCTGCCCCGAAAGCCCGTCAGGAGCTTGTAGCCCTTTGTGGCCCGTATCATGTTTAAGGCTTCCTCTTCGGAAAGAGGGGGAATTCCCAGGGCGCTATCCTTAAGAACTTCCACCAAAATCCCGCCGGATCCGAATACCACGGCGGGGCCAAACTGCGGATCCCGCGTGATTCCCAGAATCACCTCAGCTACGGGCTTTTCCGCCATTTCCTGCACAAGCATGCCCTCTATCTCGGCCCCCGGCGCAAAGACATGTGCCTTTTCCATAAGCCTGGGGTAAGCTTCCCGTACAGCCCCTTCGTCCGCAAGGCCGATGGCAATCACGCCTGCCTCGGTTTTGTGCAAAATCTGGGGCGACATCACCTTGAGCACCACGGGGAAGCCGATTTCTCTTGCGGCAGCTGCACAGGCGTCCGGATCTTGCGTCAATATTTCCCGGGTACAGCGTACCCCGAAAGCGGATAGGATCTTTTTGCTCCGGTATTCCGTGAGGCCTTTCCCGACGCCTTTGGGAACGGCCAAAGCCTGGGCGGATATCCGTTCCTCCCGGCTCGGCAAGCGACAAATCGCAGCAAACCGTACCAAAGACTCGATGGCTCTGAGGCCTTCCCTCGTGCCCTGCAGGGCGGGAACACCGCCCTCGTCTAATATTTTCCGGATGTTGGGGTGGAATCCGGTAGAAGTATTGGCCAGCAGAACCACGATCTTTCCGCTTTGTTTGGATACCGCTGCGGCCGCTTCGGCAACAACGGCATATTGTTCCGCCTGGCGGGGCGCCATACCCGTAGGCACATCCTGCACCACCAACACCACATCCGCTTCATCCTCTTTGGCCGCCGCAAAAAGGCATGTTTTATACGTGCTCTCTATACGACCGGAACCCCAGGCATCCAATGGATTGGCTATATTCGAAAAGGACATAAGCTGTTCCCCCAATTCAGCCTTGCCTGCTTCCGACCATTCCGGGAAGCGAAGGTCTAGCCCTTCGCCCACATCCGCCAGCAGGCTGATCACACCGCCGGAAAGGGTCACGGCAAAAATACCGTTTCCTTTGGGGAACCGTCCTTGTAAGGTGGAAAACAGCTGGGCCGTCTCAAACATTTCATCCAGGTCGTTCACGCGGATAATGCCCAGCTTCTTGAAGAGTTTATCTTGAATCGCATCCGAACCGGCCAATGCCCCGGTATGGGCGCAGGTAGCGCGCTGCGCCATTTCGGAACGCCCCACTTTCACCAAAATGATGGGTTTCCCCACTTCTCTGGCCCTGGCCGCAACGGCACGGAGTTTTTCCGGGCTGCGGAACTGCTCAATGAACGCCATGATCACGGCCGTATGGGGATCCTCAAGCATGTAGGCGATGCAATCCGTACTGTCCACCACCATTTCATTTCCGGTGGAAACCATGAGGCTATACCCCAGGCCGCGGTCGCTATTTGCCATGGCAATGCTCAAATAGCCGCTTTGCGCCACCATGCCGATATTCCCCCGGCGCAGCTCTGTGGGAGCCGGCGCACTATAGGTCCCGCTCCCTTGGGCTATGTTCAGGTATCCAACGCAATTGGGGCCCAGGAACCGAATACCCTTTTCGTCGCATATGCGCTTAATCCGTTCCTGTAGTTCTTTGCCCTGCTCGCCGGCCTCGCCAAAGCCCGCCGCAAAAGCCCATGCAGCCTTTGCGCCAATCTTCGCGGCTTCCTCCATAACGGAAGCGATGTTATCCCGGCCCAAAAGAATGGCCACCATATCCACCTGCCTGCCGGCCTCTTGAATTGCCGTAAGGGATGGATAGCATAAAATCCCCCGAATCTTCCCGTATTTGGGATTCACGGGGTAAATATCGCCCTTATAGCCCAATCGTTCCAGGTTTTCCAAAACCTGCAGACCGGGCCCGGGCTTTTCAGATGCCCCTACCACGGCGATGGAGCCGGGACGAAAAAGGGGCTGCAAATCCTCCCATGCAGTGCAAGCAGCGGAAACAGGGTTATCGTTTTTTAACATTTGTATTCATCCTTTGACAATTTTATATAACTTAACAAACCATATTTATCGCGCTATTTTTACAATATTAGATAAAAGTGAAACAACAAATCCATGCATGGAATAGAGAGTGTTTGTGTTCCGCATTGCGGAATTCAATTTCATATTTCGCAACTTCAGTATAGGCCCCCATTTGACAGTTGTCAATGGCCTGCCTGCAAATTATTTTTTTTTGTAAGCTTTTTCTTTCACATAAATTTATGATATATAATTTATTTCCTGATCCGCTCTCGGTATTCAATTCAAAAAACTTAGAAAACTAGGCATTTTTTATTGCATTCCCTCGCGCGCGCGCGCCGCGTGCCCACGCGCGAGGGTTTTTGCCCCACACTATCCCTGGTGAAGGCTTTGCCTCCGGAAGTCTCAAAAAAAGGCGCTTGACAAACTACCGGGAGCAAGAATATACTCCGAATCATACTTAGGGCCGCAGAAAAATCGAGCATCTTTTATGATTTGCAATGTGGCAAAAATTCAAGTCTTTTATTAATCTGTTTGTTAGGAGGCACAATCCATGGAAAAACACACCGATATCCAATTACCAGCCTGGCAATTGGATGCCGCGACCCCCGATGCGTACCATTGCTGTGAAATGCGGCGTGGCCGCGAGTTTCTTGTCCGCATGATGACGGGCGCTGATCCTACTTTGGCAATTCAGAACTTTGCAAAGGAAAATGACATTCGCTTTGGCAAGGTACACGCCACCTTCATGGGTGGATTCCAGCCCTGCAAATATTATGTGTGGATTCCGGATTACAAGGATCCCGATAATTGGCACCGGGAAGGCGTAGCCGTAAACACCAATCTGACCATGCTCACTTCCATAGGTGGTATGATCGGCCAGCGTCCTACTAAGAACGGCAAAGAAGAAACCTTTGTGGCTATGCACTTCGTTGCGGGCGGCGGTTGGGATGCGCCCACCATCACCGGCCATTTGGTTGAAGGCACTCTGGTAAAAGGCTGCATGCAGGTCTTTATTACCGAGCTGCTAGACATAGAAGCTCTGGCGCCCATCGATTTAGTCCATGATGAAGGCTACGGTTACCCTGAAAATTTCTATCGTAACACTGCAAAATAATAACGTTTTTAAAGTGGGTTCATTTTGAGGCACGGCCCGAATTAGAGGGAGTCTGGCATTCGCTTATTTACGATTTTACGTCATTCTCCCTTCTGTTGCCTCCCGGGTTGCTTTGCTTTCGGCATGGAGGCGCGCTACCCGAAACATTGCCGCCGCCTTTACCATGGCCGCAGTGAAACCACGCATTCCAGTCTTAAATTTAGGTTGTCCGTCAGTCCACGCAACGGAAAGCGGCCAAATAGGCAAGCACAAATAATCTGTTTTATTTATCTTGAGGAAATTATGAAAATATTAATTATCAATCCCAACAGCAGCCCAGAGATGACCGCAAGCATTCAAAAGAGTGCTTTAGCCTACGCAAACGGTGATTTCACGGTCGTTACCCTCCCTACCCCAGGGGCGCCCGAATACATTGATTATTATACCGATGCCGCCATTGCTGCTCCCGGCATGATGCAATTGGTGCGGGAAAACGAAGCAGAATACGACGCCTTTATCGTTGCCTGCCATTGTGATCCCAACCTAGACCTCCTCAAGCAAATTACGGACAAGCCCGTGGTGGGAATCGGCGAAGCCTCCATGAAGCTGGCCAGTATGCTGGGACACTCCTTCTCCGTGGTTTCCGCAGGTACGCATTCTATTCCCAACAAGCAGGCTATTATCCGCAAATACCATCTAGAGGGTTGCGCGGCTTCCGTTCGCGGTCCCAAAGAACCCTGCGCGGATTGCAGCGCGGAAGGTCCCTATCTAAGCGCCGCCCGCGCCGCCATCCATGAAGATATGGCCGAGGTTATCGTTTTGGGTTGCGCGGGCTTTACGGGACTGGCAGGATCCATGGCGGAAGAGCTGGGGGTTCCCGTTCTGGACGGTGTGGTTTGTGCCCTGCTTATCGCCAGCGGCTTGGTCAAGGCCGGTCTTTCCACCAGCAAGATCCGCCGTTACAGCAAAGGCGAATAGCGAGAAGGCCAACGATAGCCGGTCGGCATCGTGCGCTTCTAAAATCACGCCGGATCAGCTCTGATAATAATAAACGCTTTACATTTTTAATTATTTTTTTGAAAACGTTTAACCCATATTTACGATCAATAAATTAGAATATTTTTTACTTTTGAGGAGATATATTCTATATCATGCAGCGGCATCAGTTCCCATACCGCTACGCGGCAAGATGGAGCATCGTTCATACTGCATGCCCAGGTGGACATAGAAAACAACCCGCGCATATTTATCTGAAAGACAAGTTTCCCCTCTTCTAAATAAACCAATAACCAACAAGGAGGCTATCCCCAATGAAGAAGCTCATTTCCCTCGCCCTGGTGCTGGCCTTGGCTATTATGGCTGTAAGTTGCAGCACCCAGCCTGCGGCCAACGAACCCGCGGCCAATCAGCCTGCCGCTGAAGCCCCGACAGCCGCCGAAAAGGTCATTCCCGATGTAATTAAGATTGGCATGGTAGCCAGCATCTCCGGTGAACAGGCTTTGGACGGCAAGAATATGTCCGATGCCATCACCCTGGTTTCCGAAGAACTCGCTGCCAATGGCGGCCTTGATGTGGACGGCAAAAAAGTCCAGATTGAGTTTATTACCGAGGACTGTGAAGCAAAGCCCGAGATCGCCGTGAACGCGGTGCAGAAGCTTATTGAGCAGGACGGCGTGCTCGCCATCCTGGGCCCCAACAACTCTTCCGACGTGCTGGCCAGCGGCGAAATTTCCAACGCTGCCCAGATTCCTCAAATCACCAATGCCGGAACGAACGAAAAGGTTACGCAGATTGGCGAATATATCTTCCGTGCCTGCTTTATCGATCCCTTCCAAGGCAAGGTTGTGGCAAAGTTCGCCTATCAGGATCTCTCCGCCAAGAAGGCCGCCGTTCTGTATAACAATGCCGACGCTTACAGCACCGGCCTATGCGAAGCATTCCAGGCCGCCTTTAAGGAACTGGGCGGCGAGGTTGTGGCGGTTGAAGCGTTCGCCGGCGCCGAAGTAAAGGATTACAGCGCGCAGTTGACCAAAATACAGGCTACAGATCCGGATGTTATCTTCTATCCCAGCCATATCTCCATGATCCCCCTGCAGCTCCAGCAGACCCGTGCCATGGGCATCCAGGCCCAGATGTTGGGCTGTGACTCCTGGGACTACGACTATATGCCCGAGCTTGTAGGCTTGGATGTGATCGAAGGCGCCTACTACGTGACCGGTTTCTCGCCGGATGCGACTACCGCCAAGGACTTTGTGGATGCCTTTAACGCCCGGTTCGATTATAAGCCCAGTTTCTGCTCCGCTATGATGTATGAAGCGGCGCACATCGTGCTCAACGCCATCCAGAACGCGCAGACCATAGACGGCCCCGGCATCCGGGACGCTATGGCCGCTACCGATATGGACCTTCCCAGCGGACACGTGGTCTTTGATGAAAACCGCAACCCCATTAAAGAGGCGGCCATCATCCAGGTGCAAAGCGGTCAGCGCATATACGTCAAGTCCATGAGTGCGGATTAATCCAAGTTAAATGCAAACAGGGCCGGCGCGCTGGACGTGCCGGCCCATCCTACCAATCCAGCTTTTTAGGGAGGAACCTCCATGACCACTGTTTTACAGTTACTGGTTTATGGTCTACAGCTTGGCAGCATTTACGCCCTTTTGGCCATTGGGTATACGATGGTGTTCGGCATTATCCGCATGATCAATCTGGCGCACGGGGATTTCTTAATGATGGGGTCTTACGTAATCTTCTTTGCCGTAAGCCTTTTCTTCGCGGAACAGATGATCGGCCCGGTTATTGCCATGCTGCTATTGATTCTAAGCGGCGGTATCACAGGCATGATTGGCGTGGGCATCGAGCGCGTGGCATATAAGCCCCTGCGCAACCGTCCCACCATCTCCTGCATGATTTCCGCCATTGGCGTATCCATCTTTACCCAGAACCTTTTCCGTTCCCTGCCCTTTATTGGGCCCAACCCTCGCACCTTTCCCGTGCTGATCAACGATTTTCTGGTCAGCCTCGGAAGCATAAACATCAGCTTCCTGCGCATCATTACGATCTGTTTATCCGTAATTATCATGGTGATCCTTTACTGGGCGATTATGAAAACAAAGACGGGCATGCAGATGCGTGCCGTCTCTTGCGACAAAGATGCCGCCTCTCTTATGGGCATTAATATAAACCGCGTGATCTCCATTACGTTTTTCATCGGCGCGGGTCTGGCGGCCATCAGCGGTGCGTTCTATGCGAGCAGCTATCCCGTTCTTACACCCACCATGGGCGCCACGCTCGGCAACAAGGCCTTCATCGCGGCCGTTTGCGGCGGCATCGGCGATATCCGCGGCGCAGTATTGGGCGGCTTTGTTATCGGAATTGCCGAAATCTTCGTTTCCGCCGTCTATTCGGAGTTTGCATACGGCTTCTGCTTCGTCGTCCTGGTAGCGATTCTGCTCTTTAAACCGGAAGGTCTGCTTGGCAAACCGACCATTGAGAAGGTATAAGCCTATGAAAAGCATCCAAAATCGGCTCAAGGCCAATAGCGAATTCATCCTTATCCCCTTGCTGTTCGTCGTGCTTTTCATATGTCAGCATACGAAAGTTCTCAACAACTACGCCATGCAGGTTATCATGCTTTCCGGCATCAACATCATGATGGCCCAATCCCTGAACATCATCAACGGCATGACGGGCCAGTCTTCTCTGGGGCATGCGGGCTTTATGTCCGTGGGTGCGTATGCTTCCGCCTATATCACCACCATTTTGCTGGATACGAGCGCCATGTCTACAGCGGCCCAAACCGGCGTTTTCCTGGCGGCCACCCTGTTCGGCGGCCTGGTTGCAGCCCTGTGCGGGCTGCTCATTGGCGTTCCTACCCTGCGTCTGAAGGGAGACTATCTGGCCATCGTAACCCTGGGTTTTTGTGAGGTGATTCGCTCCATTGCCCGTATCGTGAAAACCACGGGCGGCGCCCTGGGCCTAAACGGCATTCCCAAGATGGCATCCCTTTTCTGGATTTTCCTCTTCGTCATCCTCACGATTTATGTATGCCGTAACTTTATGGATTCCTCTTATGGCCGCGCATGCATGGCTACGCGAGAAAATGATATCGCCGCCAGCACCATGGGCATCAATATTTCCCGCTATAAAATCATCGCCTTTGTAACCTCCGCCTTCTTGGCAGGGCTGGCGGGCAGCATGTACGCCCATCTGTTGCGCTACCTCCATCCAGACGTGTTCAGCTACACCAAATCCACGGATTTTCTGGTTTACCTCTACGCGGGCGGCGTGGGCAGCATAAGCGGCGCTATCTTGGGTGCTTTCAGCCTAACGCTTCTCCCAGAACTCCTCCGTTTCCTCTCGGAGTGGCGCTTGGTGATCTATGGCGGATTGTTGCTGTGCATCATCCTTTTCCAGCCCATGGGCCTGTTCGGCGGCAAGGAGTTTGCCTTCCTCAAGCTGAAAACGGGCGGCGTCAAAATTGTGGGTTTCTCGTCCCTGCGGCATAAAAAGAAAAACCCGTCAGGCCAGGAGGTAGGACAATGAGCGTTTTAAAGGCGGATCATATCAGCATCCAGTTCGGTGGTCTGCGCGCCGTAGATGATTTTTATCTGGAAATGAAAGCCGGCGAACTTTGGGCCATTATCGGCCCCAACGGAGCCGGTAAAACCACCGTGTTCAACATGCTCACCGGTCTTTATCAGCCTACGGAAGGTGAAATTTTTATAGACGGCCATTCTACCAAGGGCTTAAAGCCCCATGAATTCACCGCTGCCGGCCTGGCCCGTACTTTCCAAAATATCCGTCTTTTCGGCAAGTGCTCGGTGTTGGACAACGTGAAAATGGCCCACACCATGAAGTGTGGTTATGGCTATATGAGCATGCTGCTGCGTGATGCGAAATATCGCAGCGAAGAGAAACGCATTACCGAGGCGTCCATGGCGCTGCTGGAGCTTTTTGAACTGGCGGATAAGCGGGATTTTTTTGCCAGCAATCTGCCCTATGGCGAGCAGCGCAAGCTGGAAATCGTCCGAGCATTGGCTACGGGCCCCAAGGTTTTGCTGCTGGATGAACCCGCCGCCGGCATGAATCCCAACGAAATAGACGATGTCATCGAGCTGATTCAGAAGGTTCATCGCGAGATGAATCAGACTATTCTTATGATTGAGCACCATATGAAGCTGGTTATGTCCATCGCCCAGCGCATCAAAGTCATCGATTTCGGCATAACCATTGCCGAGGGTACGCCGGATGAGGTGCGCAACAACCCCAAGGTTATCGCGGCTTATTTGGGAGGTAATCCAGATGCACATGCTTGAAATAAAGGACCTACACGTCAGCTACGGCGCGATCAAAGCCGTAAAAGGCATTGATTTCCATGTGGACCAAGGTGAAATCGTCACCCTTATCGGCTCAAACGGCGCCGGTAAAACTACTATTTTACGCACCATTTCGGGTCTGGAGCGTGCGCATAAAGGGGCTATCCTCTTTAAGGATGAGAACATTTGCCATACGGCTCCCCACGATATCGTGGGCAAGGGGATTACCCATGTTCCCGAAGGGCGTCGCATCTTTACCAACCTGACCGTAATGGACAACCTGAAAATGGCTGCCAGCCTCCGCAAGGACAAGGAAAACATTAAGCGGGATTTTGACGCCGTATTTGACCGGTTCCCCCGGCTCAAGGAACGTTGCAACCAACCCGGCCTTACCCTCTCCGGCGGCGAACAGCAAATGCTGGCCGTGGGCCGGGCCATGGTGACCCGGGGTGATCTGGTTCTCATGGACGAGCCCAGCATGGGCCTTGCGCCTATGATCGTGGAAGAAATTTTCCATGTGATCGAGGAGTTGAATAAAGAGGGGTCCACCATCTTGCTGGTGGAACAAAATGCCTTCATGGCCCTCTCTTACGCCCACAGGGCTTATGTGCTAGAAACAGGCAGCATTACTATGGAAGGCGAGGCCCGCTCTCTTCTCACCGATCCGCGCATCAAGGAAGCCTATCTGGGCAGCTGACAGTTCCAGCCGAAGCCTGATTCGCGCAGGAAGCGGGGTTCGGCTTCTTTCTTATGCTGACGCCGCTCTTGGCTGCGGCGTCAGCTTCCTATCCGGCCAAATCCATATGCAGGGGGTAAACGTTTATGGATCCTCAAAATTCCCACTCCACCGATTGGGATGCCGAATCCGACCGGGACGATCATGTATATGGCACGGATTTCGCCTACCGCATGAACCAGGTTCCCAAAAGGCGATGGAACTTTTACGCCGCTTGGGGCGGCGGCGTGCTGGGTGCCCTGATGGCCTGCATCCTTTTTCTTTTGCCTGGCGATATAGCCTCCGATTCGGTTCGGCTGTTGTGCGTGTTTATCATCGGCGTTTTGCCTATTTCCTTTCTTGAACGGCGTTCTGAGCGCAGCCTGAAAAAAGCCAGAATCGCCATGGGCATTGCCTTTGGCACTGGCATTCTCCTTTATAGTCTCTATCTTCTTTTGCGATAAGCAGGATAAGCTCGCAGCAAGGGGCAGCCCGCAGCTTGGATGCGGGCTACCCCTTTTCATGATTATCCATTTGGCATTATGCTGGTTGCAAATACACCCGGGGCACTGCTATACTAGAATTGGAGTTAATTCCCTAGCCCCATTCAAAAAGCCATATGTCCGCAGTTTAGGCGAGCCGTGCAACATGCTTTACCAGCATGCTGGTAAAGCGGTATATCCAACACAGGCGCCAAAATTTTAAAGGAGATGAAGATGGACTTCACCATACGCAAAGCTACGCAGAGGGATATCCCGGGGCTGATGAAGGTGATGGAGGAAGCGGTTCGCACCATACGCCATGCCGACTGGTTTGTGCCCAATGACGCCGATTACATGCAGGCCCAGCTGCAAGAGGAGGGTCTCGTTTTAGTGGCGCAGGCCGAGGATGGGGAAATCGCCGGATTCTTTTCGATGCATTTCCCAAGCCTCCCGGAAACCAATCTAGGCCGGGATGCGGGTCTTTTCGAACCCGAACTGCCCAAAGTTGCCCATATGGATTCCATGGCCGTGCTGCCGGCCTATCGCGGCCATAAGATTCAGAAGCAGATGGTGGCTGCCGGCGAAAACGAACTGGCAGCGCTGGGCTATCGGCATCTGTTTTGCACGGTACATCCCGATAACCACTATAGCCTTTCCAATCTGCTCGAATTGGGCTATACCATAATCGTTACCATCAGGAAATACGGCGGCCTGCCCCGGCATATTCTCTATAAATCCAATGGCCCCGCCATTTCCGCCTTGCGGTACCCGGGCTTGGACGCACATTTGCTCGCCCTGCCCGGCGCGCAGAAGGATTTTAAAGCGGAATGGCAGTGGCTTCGCTACCGGGTGGGGGGTAAGCTTTTTGCAGCCCTGTGTACCCCGGGTCTGCAATATGGAGCGTATGGAGGCCGTACCATGCTCATTCTGAAATGCGAGCCCTTGCTGGCCGAGCTTTACAGGCAGCAGTTTACGGATGTTGTCCCAGGCTTCTATAGCGATAAGCGCAATTGGAACTCCGTCTATCTGGATGCAGACTTGCCCAAGGAACTGGTCTGGTCCATGTGTACCCACGCTTATGAGCAGGTTTTTGCCAAGCTCACAAAGAAGATGCAACGGGAAATTACAGGGATTCAATAAAAATGAAGCCCACCAGCCGAGCTGGTGGGCTTTTTGCTTTTTAAAAAATTTGTGAGGCTAATCCTCTTCTTCGGACGTTTCTCTTTCATCAGGAGGAAGCTTCTCGACCAGCGCCTCTTCCACGCGCCGGTCTTCTATCCGCTTAACGTGAATACGCAGGCCTTTTACCTCCACCTCCAGGGTATCGCCATCCTGGGGAATGGTATGCAGGCAGCTGAACACCATACCGCCCACGGTGTCATAATCCTCATCCTCCGGGATATCCATATCCAGGGCTTCGGCCAAGTCCTCCACCCGAGTGCTGCCGGATACCCGCCAGAGGTTCTCGCTGATCTGCTGAATTTCCTCGGGCTCTTCCGGATCGAACTCGTCGTAGATATTGCCCACGATCTGCTCCAGGAGGTCCTCAATAGTGATAATGCCCGCCATCTCGCCATATTCGTCGATCACAACGGCGATATGCACCTTGTTGAGCTGCATATCCTTAAAGAGCTGATCCGCCCGGATGGACTCCGGCACACAATAGGGCTTGCGCATGAGGCTGGTCACATCGCAGGGTTTCCCCTCCCCAAGGGAGAGCAGGAAATCTCTGGCGTTCAGAATCCCCACCACATCGTTGATATCCTCATCGTATACGGGGAAGCGGGAAAGGCCCGTTTCCCGGATAAGTGCCAGGATCTCCTCCTTGGTTGCCTCCAGCGAGATCGCTTCAACATCCGGCGCCCGGGTCATGGCATCGCAGACGGACACGTCGTTAAACTCAAATACGTTCTGAATCCATTCCTTTTCATCCGTATCGATAGCGCCCCGCTCCTCTCCCAGGTCCACCATCATACGAATTTCATCCTCTGAAACGGTTTCATCTTCCGCTTCCGTCTTCATGCCCAACAAGCGCAAAAGGCCATTTGTGCTTGCGCTGAGCAGGCGAATGACAGGCTTCACCACCACCGCTAGAATGCCTACCACCACAGAGGTTATCCGTGCCACCTCCATGGGCTTTTGCATGGCAATGCGCTTAGGCAAAAGCTCACCCAGAACAAGGGTGAAGTAACCCAAAATGATGGTAACAATTACAATAGACAGAGAGTTGAGCGCGGCAGGCGCCAGGGCATGGAACCCCAATCCGTCATAGATCCAGGTAACGATATAGTCCGAAAAATTTTCCGCAGCAAACGCGCTGCCCAAATAGCCGGCCATGGTAATGCCGATCTGAATGGTGGAAAGAAAGCCCGCAGGCTCCTCCACCAGCTTCAAAAGCCGGGGCGCGCTCTTATTGCCTTCCTCCGCCATTCTGCGAAGCTTTGTCGGGCTTAAAGAAATCACGGCTATCTCCGAAGCCGCAAAAAAAGCGTTTAACAATATCAAAACCGCCTGCAGCAGCAATTGTTTGGGGATGGAACTCAAAAAATATCTCTCCTTTTATGTTGTTGCAATTTTCCCTTTGATATTGAGGGCACGCAAAAAGGCATACCCCCATATTACCCCTTGCCAAGAGGAGCCCAACAGGTTATGCCCGATACCAATATACACGCTTGTGCTTTCTTATGTTACTTGGACTTTCGTCGTTGTCCGCGTCTTCCATGTGAAATCCTTTCACCAATTATATTATGCATATTTTACACGCATATGCCTTTCATGTCAACAGTGTGCCGGTTACTTCCTGCATTTTTTGGATATTGGGGGGTTCTTTGCCAAATATTTGCGTCGGATCGCAAGAACGGCCCCCCCTAAGAATAGCAGGCCAAACCCCGCCGTGCTATTCGTTTGGGTTCCCGTTTTTACGGGCGCCTTCGTGGAGCTTGCGCCGGAGCCTTCCACCAACATGAAGGGGCTCAGGGAGGTAACCGGCATGCTGAAATCGCCGTTGCTGTCCGCCTTGGCCGTGTGTTTGCTCACGATGCCGTTCACATAATGCAATCCCGTGATTTTCTTCTTCGCATATTCGCTCCCCAGTTTGAACGTGAGCGTTTTTTCTTCTGCAAGGGGCTTATTGCAGGTGATCTCATAGGCGGAAATGATCTTGCCGCCATTGGCGGCCTCCGCTAAAGCCTTATAGCTTGCGCTGCTGGTGGAGAGGTTTGTGGTGGTAAGCACGGACCCTTCCGGCATGCCGGCAAGGGTAATGGTTCCGTCCGCATTGATGGCGGTAATGGTGCTGTCGAAATTCTGCACGGCATTCCCTGTGACCTTGCCGGAAACGGAGGCGGTTTTGTTGGTGTTTTTGATGGTGCCGCTATTGGAAACCTCGCCGCTGATCGTGCCGCCGTTGGAAATGGTGCCGCCGCTTTCGTTGGCAAGGCTTCCGGAAATGGTGCCGTTTTCGCCATTGGTAATAGAACCGCCGCTCGCGTTGGTTACCACACCTGTGATGGTTTTGTTGTTGGTGACCGTACCGTTTTGCTTGTTATCCAACTTGGCGGCAATGGTTCCATTGTTGGTGAGGGCGCCCGTATTGGCAAGGGTGGCGGCGCTGGTAATGCTGCTGCCGTCGTCGTTTGTGAGGGTGCCGCTGTTATTTATTTGCGTGCTGGAGATCTGGCCTTTATTTTGGTTGGTAAGGGCGCCCGCGTTGGTCAGGGGCGTGCCGGAAATTAAGCCCGTATTCACAACCCGGCCGCCACTTCTATTCTCAAGCGCAGAAGCGATGGTGCCGGCATTGGTTATGACGCCTGTGGCTGTGTTAATCAACTGGGCGTCCTGGGCAACGGAGCCCCCCGCATCATTGATGAGCGTGCCGTTTTCGGTTATTGTATCTGCGTTCAGGGTGCCTTGGTTGGTCATGGTTCTGCCTGCGGCAACGGTTAGCCCCTCTCCTGAAATGGAGCCGCCCTTTTCGTTATCGATATCACCGGAAAGGGAAAGGGCGCCGCCCGCGGAGACGGCTACCGTCCCCGTGCCCGCATTAATGACCTTGCCGCTTATGGTGCCCCCGGAAACGTTCATGGTTTTCCCGTTGGTCACCGCCCCGTTTACGGTGCCCCCGGAAACGTTAAGCGTACCGCTATTGCTGAGTGTGCCGCCCACCTCGCCGCCCGTTATGGTCAAGCCGCCCGCGTTGGTTACCGGGCCGGAGATGCCGCCCCCCGCCTTTAGGTTCAGCATGCCGCCGGCGTCGTTGCTCACGCCGCCCATGATTCTGCCGGCAGTGGATACTTCCAGCGCCCCGCTGTTATCCACCATAGCCAGGGTGCCCCCGGTTACGGCCATGATCTTGCCCGATTCGTTGATGACCTTGCCGTTCACCATGCCACCACTTATCGCGAGTTCGCCCGCATTGGTGATCGCCCCTTCCAGCGTACCGCCCTGGATGCGCACCGAGCCGTTGTTTGCAAGGGAAGGCGCTACGGTGCCGCCCGCAATGGTCAGGCTCTGCCCGGCGGCAACGGACAGGGTTTTCGTGCCTACGATGGCGCCGCTGCTTTGCATATCGCCGGACACCGTACCATTATCCAGGTTGACGGTGCCCTGGTTGATCAAATCCCCGGCTACCGCCCCCTTGTTGGTCAGGGCCGCGCCGCTGCCGATTTGCACCGCCGCCGCAATGGCCGCGCCGCTGTTGTTGCTAATAATGCCCGTGCCACTTGCATTCACCTGGTTTGCCGTTACGCTGCCGTTATTCGTAAGCGTACCGCTCACATCCAGGGTTTCCAGAGCCGTGAGGCTGTTGCCGGATCCCGATGGAACTTCCAGCGTGGTATCGGCCTTGATGGAAAGGCTTTTTACGGAAATGTCCCCCGAAAGGCTCACCGTCTGGCCGTCGGCATGAAGGGAAACCGCCGCATTCCCAAGGCCGGCGCCCAGGGCGACATCCCCCGGCGTACCGCCGCTTATGGAAAGATCCGCTTCTCCGTTCAACAGCCCGCCGCCCCCCACTGTTACGGAAGACGCTGTGCCCCCCGTCATGGATACGCTGGCATTGGTAACGGTTCCGGCCGTGCCGCCCGCCACCAGGCCGCCTACCCTGCCGCCCTTCATAGTAACGCGGGCGTTCTCCACGTCTCCGGAATCTCCGCCCGCATAGAGAACGGTTTCCGCCTTAATGGGGATATAATACGTCGTTGTTGTAGCATCAGCCCCCGTTATCGTCCAGTAAGCCACGGTAGCATCTGGATCGTCCGTTCCTTCCATGAAACCAGCGATAGAGGCGCGCACAGCCGTAGCCGCCCCCGGCAAATTTTCCTTCGTATCTACCAGAAGAGCTGTGCCGTTGGAATAAAGTGCATCGCCGCTGCCCGTTGGCGTTACCGCCCCTGCCGCTTGCGCAACAGCTGGGACAAAAGCCAAGACCAACGCCAGAATATACGGAACACAAACGCTCGCGTGTTGTTTCATACGCTCCTTTCCCCTTCCAAGCATCTTTTTGCCTTCATTTGGAAAGCAGAGACGCCTGAAGCAGAAAACCCGGTATTTTTAAGATTAGGGGGTACGTCCCCTTTACGTATACCATTTTACCCCATTTTGTGCAAAAAGCCCAGCCCCGCGGACGGCGGATAAAAATAAGGCGGAGCATTGCGCCCCGCCCGCATTTTTATGCCTATTGCGTCCTCATTTGCTCGAAAGCAGGCTTTCCTCGGTTTCCTTGCTAAATAAGTGTACCACATTGCCACCAAAGGTGAAGTTCACCGTATCGCCCAGGTGGAACCCGCCCCGGTGCTCCGCGGGTAGATCGATGGTAGCCAGCACGATCACAATATCCTGCTCCATGGCGCGTACATGAAGGTGGATCGAACTGCCCATCATTTCGGAAACATCCACGGTGGCCTTAATGTGGCTTTCCAGGGCGGTTTCCGAACAAAGCATGATATGCTCGGGCCGCACGCCCAGGATAACTTCCTGGGGCTGGACGTTCCTTTGGCGAAGTTGCGCTTGCTTTCCCTCGGAAATTCCAAAATCCACGCCGCCCAGGCGCACATAGTATGCATCCGCGCTATGTAAAAGCGCAGCCTCGAAAAAGTTCATCTGGGGCGTACCGATGAAGCCGGCCACAAAAAGGTTGGCCGGATGGTCGAATACCTCCTGCGGGGTACCGATCTGCTGGATATAGCCATCCTTCATGATAACGATCCGATCGCCCAATGTCATAGCCTCGGTTTGATCATGGGTCACATAGAGAAAGGTGGTATCGATACGCTGGCGCAGCTTGATAATTTCTGCCCGCATTTGGTTGCGCAACTTGGCATCCAAATTAGAAAGGGGTTCATCCATTAAAAACACCTGGGGGTCTCGCACGATGGCCCGGCCGATGGCCACCCGCTGGCGCTGGCCGCCCGAAAGGGCCTTGGGCTTGCGCTTGAGGTAATCCGTAATGTCCAATATTTCCGCCGCCTCCCGCACCTTGCGGTCAATCACGTCCTTTGGCTCCTTGCGCAGGGTAAGGGCAAAGGCCATGTTCTCGTAAACCGTCATATGCGGATAAAGGGCGTAGTTTTGGAACACCATGGCGATATCCCGGTCCTTGGGGGGCACATCGTTTACCAGCTTGTCGCCTATGTGGAGTTCCCCGGCGCTGATCTCCTCCAGCCCGGCCACCATGCGCAGGGTCGTGGATTTACCGCAGCCCGAAGGGCCCACCAGTACGACAAATTCCTTATCCGCAATTTCCAGATTGAAATCGTGGACAGCCGTCACCTTGTTGTCATAGACCTTCTTGATGTTTTTGAGCGTTACCTTTGCCATGTTCTCCGGCTCTGGCAACGGGGCCTCCGCCCGCGCAGCCTCGCCCATACGGAGCGGCCGTATGGGCCTTACGGCAGGTCTCCACACTGCCGCACCGCAAGCCCTGCGGAAAAATGATACCTCCTTTTTATGCGTATCGCCCCGCAGAAAGTGGAGTGCTGGGCGACCGTGTTTTGATTTGGGCGAATGCCCAAACTTAAAAACCCGGTTTTCGCGCGAATGCGCACAGATAGGATTCCTTGTACTTTATGGTAGCAGAGACGAGAAACGATTGTCAACGTCCTTCCCGCTTTACACCCTGGAAAAAGTGGATTATCATAGAAGCAAGCAAACAAACGACCGGTTTGCGTACCGAAGGGAGAAAATTTTCATGATGAATATATGGCACGAATGCCCCCAGGAACGGGTAACGCCCGAACGCTTTTGGGCCGTGATCGAAATCCCCAAGGGCGGGAAGGTCAAATATGAAATGGATAAGGAAACGGGGCTACTGCGCATGGACCGCATCCTCTATACCTCCACCCAATATCCGGCCAACTATGGTTTTTTACCCCGGACATATGCCAAAGACAAGGACCCATTGGATGTGCTGGTCCTATGCTCGGAGGGGCTTACCCCCCTTTCCCTGGTAGAATGCTACCCCATCGGCGTGCTTTTCATGGAGGATAACGGCAAGCGGGACGAAAAGGTCATCGCCATCCCCTTTGGCGATCCCACATACAACCAATACAAGGATATCAGTGAGCTTCCCAGCCACCTTTTTTCCGAGATGAAGCACTTTTTCACAGTGTATAAAGCCCTGGAGGATAAAGAGACGATCATCCACGAAATACAGGGCCCTGCCGTGGCAAAGGAAACCATCGCGGATTGCCTGGATCGTTACGGCCGTTTTTTCGGTTAATTCACGCCAAGGCCCGCAACAAAATCATATAGCAGGCCGTACCCGCAACAATAATGAAAAAGGCGGCCGCCATAGCCCAGATGGGCGCATAGCCTGCCCGGTGCATCAAAACGCTAAAGGCAAAGCCCACAAAAATGTATGCAACCAAAATGGGCGCGATTCGCTTAAAGGCGAAGCGGGAAGCTCCTATGCGTTTTTATTCCAAAGCTTATCCTCGCTTTGGAAGTTCTTCAAGCCTTTATCCTAGAGATCGCCTGGAGTCTTTGTCCCGAACCCGTTTGTGGGTGGGCTGCGCCTTCTTGCCCTGCATGCGCTTGGCCTCCCGTTCTGCGGCCTCGGCTTTGCCCGCCTTGGTGCGGATACGCATGCTGTCCACCAGCTTGAGGACGATGAAGAAGGCAATATACCAATCGATCTGGAACGTCCACCAATGGCTGTCCACCGCGGCGCGCCAATGGCTGTTGAAAAGGAGCTGAATGGCCGCCACCAGCAGGATGAGCGCCACTACGATGATGTTGCGCCCGATGATAGGCATGCCTTCCAGATAGCGTTCGGGCACGCGGAGCCTGCTCATCAGCCAAAACACCAAACTCCAAAACACGAGACAATAAAGCAGGATGCGCAGAGCGTTCATCAACAAGGACTGAAGCTGCATAAATCCATCCCCTCCCGGGCCATTGGCCCTTGGATTTTTTCTCACTATAGCAATCCTGCCGGGCCTTTGTCAACAGCTTTCCGGAGGCCTTTGGCGCCTATTTATCCCCGCTAAGAAAGGAGCCCGTCTATGAAGCGTTATATTTTGGCCCTGGATCAGGGAACCACTTCCAGCCGCGCCATCCTGTTTGACGAGGAACAGCGCATCGTCCAAACAGCCCAGAAGGAATTCACCCAGTTTTATCCGCAGGCCGGCTGGGTGGAGCACGACCCCATGGAAATCTATTCCAGCCAATATGCCGTCATGATGGAGGCCATTACCCAAAGCGGCGTAGCCCCAGCGGAGATTGCTGCCATCGGCATTACCAACCAGCGCGAGACCACCATCGTTTGGGATAAGGCCACGGGCCGCCCCATTCACAACGCCATCGTATGGCAATGCCGCCGCACCGCCCCCGAATGCGACGCCTTGGTGGCAGCCGGGCTTTGCGGGCATGTGGAAAGCACTTGCGGCCTAAGGATCGACGCTTATTTTTCCGCCACAAAAATCAAGTGGCTGTTGGATCACGTGCCGGGCGCCCGGGAAAAGGCCCGGGCCGGCGAGCTGCTCTTTGGTACGGTGGATACGTGGCTCGTCTGGAAGCTTACGGGCGGGGCCATCCATGTGACGGACTATACCAACGCTTCCCGAACCATGCTCTATGATATCCACAACCTCCGCTGGGACCCTGTCCTGCTGGAAGCGTTGGACATTCCCGCCTGTATGCTGCCTACGGTAAAAGAGAGCAGCGGCGTTTACGGCTATTGCAACATTCAGGGCCAGAATATCCCCATTGCGGGCATGGCCGGGGATCAACAGGCCGCCTTGTTCGGCCAGTGCTGCTTTGAGGCCGGAGAGGCCAAGAATACCTATGGCACCGGCTGCTTCCTTCTGATAAATACCGGGGAAACCCCCGTAAAGAGCAAAAACGGTCTCATCACCACCATTGCCGCAGGCCTTTCCGGGAAGGTAACCTATGCCCTGGAAGGGAGCGTCTTCGTGGGCGGCGCGGTCATCCAATGGCTGCGGGATCAGATGCACTTTTTTCATGAAGCTTCGGATGCGGCATACTTTGCCGGGAAGGTGGCGGATACGGGAGGCGTATACCTAGTGCCAGCCTTTACGGGCTTGGGCGCGCCCTGGTGGGATATGTATGCCAGGGGCATCCTGGTGGGCATCACCCGGGGCACCCGGCCTGAGCACATCATCCGGGCCGCCGAGGAAGCCATTGCATTCCAGAGCGCCGATCTGGTCGAGGCCATGGAAAAGGATATGGAAGGCCCCCTCTCCCGCCTGCGGGCGGATGGAGGCGCCAGCCGTGACGGCCTGCTGATGCAGTTTCAGGCGGACATCTTGGGCCGGGAAGTGCTGCGCCCGGTTGTGCGGGAGACCACGGCCCTGGGGGCGGCTTACCTAGCCGGGTTAGCCGTCGGCTTTTGGGAAAATCAAGCCCAGCTCAAAGCCCAATGGCAATGCGATGTGTGTTTTACGCCCGCCATGGATGCGGCAGAACGACAGAGCCGTAAAGAAGACTGGCATAAGGCCGTGGGTCTTAGTATGGATTGGGGCTGCGCAAAACGCTTGTAGACCGTTCCGCGTTTCTTTCTTTTAACCCGCGTTCTGGGCGCACCTCTTGGGTTTGCGTGAAAAAGAGAATCCGTGCTTTATGCATATCGACTATTTCTTAACATTTTCTTTCGGTGCGCCTGCCGACGCCCTATGCTATGATGGTAGCGGATACAGGGCATGTCTGCATACGCCCGGTATTTAGCCCTTAGGTCTAGGTTTTTTCGGTCAACAAAAGCGGGCGGATTGGTCATCCGCCCGCTTTTGCGCGCCCAGCTTTACCGGATCCCCTTCACGGTATAGCCCGCATTTTCCACGGCCCCGCGCAAAATTTCGTCCTCCACCGGTTTTTCCAGACGAACCCTGGCCTCTCCCGCTTCCAAATCGACAGTGGCCGTCACGCCGTCAATGGCGTCCAGGGCCTTTTGCACATGGGCTACGCAATGGTTGCACATCATGCCTTCGATTCGAATGGTCTTTTCCACCATGTCTTTTATCTCCCCTCTCTTTTGTTCCGATTCTGCCGTTTGCGCCGCTTTGGCGTGCTTGGGTTTAAATCTTCTTAAGCGCAGGGCGTTGCTCACCACGCATACGGAGCTTAGGCTCATGGCCGCCGCCCCAAACATGGGGCTTAACCGCCAGCCCAAGGCGCTGTAAAATACCCCGGCGGCCAACGGAATCCCCACGCAATTATAGAAGAAGGCCCAGAAAAGATTCTCCTTGATGTTACGCAACACGGCACGGCTTAGCTCCACCGCCCCCGCCGCATCCATCAAATCCCCCCGAACCAGCACAATATCCGCCGCCTCAATGGCAATATCCGTCCCGGCGCCGATGGCAATGCCCACATCCGCCGTGGCCAGGGCGGGGGCGTCATTGATCCCGTCGCCAATCATGGCTACCTTGCCCCGGGTCTTCAGCTCTTCCACGATGCGGGCCTTATCCTGGGGCAAAATTCCCGCGTGCACCTCGGCCATGCCCAGTTGGGCCCCGATGGCCTCCGCCGTAACGGGGTTATCCCCGGTGAGCATCACCGTCCGCACCCCCAGGGCCTTAAATGCATCCAACGCAGCCTTGGAGGTGGGCTTAAGCACATCGGCGCACCCCAACAAGCCCAGGAGATTCTCTCCCTCCGTTATATACAGCAGCGTTTTCCCGGCTTTTGCCAGATCTGTGGCCCGTTCCGTAAGCGGGGAAACATCCACCCCGTTCTCCACCAGCAACGCCGCATTTCCCGCCAGGCAGAGCTTGCCTGCCTTGCGGGCCGATACGCCTTTGCCCGGAACCGAGATAAAATCCGTAAGAACCACAGGCTGAATCTTCTGCTCGGCCCCATAAGCCAGAACTGCCGCGGCCAAGGGATGCTCGCTGTTCTGCTCCAGCGAAACGGCCAGCGCCGTAAGATCCGCCGCCGTCACGCCGGGCGCGGTGCAAAGATCCGTCACTTGGGGCTTGCCCTGGGTAAGGGTGCCCGTTTTATCCAGGGCCACGATATCCACGGCATGGGCGGTCTCCAACGCCTCGGCGGACTTGATGAGAATGCCGTATTCCGCCCCCTTTCCCGTGCCCACCATGATGGCTACGGGGGTGGCAAGGCCAAGGGCGCAAGGGCAGGATACGACCAGCACCGAAATGGCCGTGCTCATGGCGAATTCGAACCCAGCTCCGCTCAAAAACCAGGCAACGCCGGCAATGCCGGCGATGGACATGACCACCGGCACGAACACGCCGGCCACCTTGTCTGCCAGCTTGGCGATGGGCGCTTTGCTGCCCGCCGCCTCCTCCACCAGGCGGATCATAGTGGAAAGCGTCGTATCCGCTCCCACCTCCTCCGCCCGAAAAAGGAAGCTTCCGCTGCCGTTCACGCAGCCTGCCCGGACCTTATCCCCCGGTTGCTTATAGGCCGGCATGCTCTCCCCGGTCAGCGCGCTTTCATCCACGGAGCTGCCGCCCTCCGTTACGGTGCCGTCCACCGGGATACGGGCGCCCGGCTTTATGATCAGAATGTCCCCCTTGGTGACCTCCCAAACGGGGAGCTCCGCTTCCATGCCTTCCCTTCGTACCAAGGCCGTATCCGGCGCCAAATCCACCAGCTTTTGGATGCTTTCCCCCGTTCGTCTCCTGCTACGGCGCTCCAAATATTTTCCCACGGTAACCAGGGTTAGAATCATGGCGCCGGATTCAAAATATAAATCGCTATGGTAACGGGTTACGAGCTCCATATCCCCATGCCCCAGGCCATAGCTCATGCGGTAGATGGCAAATATACCGTAAATGAGCGCCGCCCCGGAACCGATGGCCACCAGGGAATCCATGTTGGGCGCTCCCTGGAAGAGCGCCGGAAAGCCTCCGCTGAAGTAGCTGCGGTTTAGATATACGATGGGCAGCGTGAGCAGAAGCTGGGTGAGAGCAAAGCTTACAGCATTGCCATGCCCCGTCAGAAAAACCGGCAGGGGCCATCCAAACATGTGCTCCATGGAAACATACATGAGCAGCAGCAGAAAGGCCACAGAAAGCCAAAGCCGCTTCTTTGCAGCGGCTGCTTCTTTTGCGTAGGCATTGGCGGCGGGCTGTTGATTGGGGTTCGCCTTGGCCTTTGAACGTACGCTTTCAGCGGCCGGTTTGCAGCCATAGCCCGCCTTCTCCACCGCGTTAATAATCGCCTGGTCCGGCAGGTCGCTTTCCAGGGCCATGGCATTGGTAACAAGGCTCACCGCCACATTCTCCGCCCCCAGCTTTTTTACCGCCCGCTCCACATGGGCCGCACAGGCAGAGCAGGTCATGCCCGTTATTTCAAATTTCCGTTTTTCCATAAATCATGCCGCACCTTCCTAGGATTTTCCTTAATTATAGCATCCCGCTATCTAAATAGTAAGCTTAATCTAACCATTTAAAAAGTCTGCAAAGGGTTTTCATGAAAAGATAATTGAATCTTTGAGCTTTTGTAATAGTTTTGTGATACAAAAGGCCGCCGGATGGGTTATACTAAACTTGCAAGTGAAAGATGTGGTGCGTGAGATTCCCTTTCAAGCACACAACACGATTAAAGGGCTCCGGCAATAGCCGGGGCCCTTTTCGGTGCACGCAGGGCTTTTTTTTCAGCGGTTTTTTATTTGACAAACCCTCTGTTCCATGCTAATCTTTTAACATGTAACGGTATATACATTTCTATATCTTTATCCATTTGCATTCCACCGGTTTTTCGCACCGGAAACCCATAAATAAGAAAGGATTTTGAAACATGGTAACACTCAAGATCGATGGCCGGGAAGTTCAGGTAAAAGAGAACAGCACCGTTTTGGAAGCTGCGCTCCTGGCCGGCGTCAAAATCCCCACTCTGTGCAACCTTAAGGACATCAACCAAATCGGCGCGTGCCGCATGTGCTTGGTCGAGGATGCCAAAAACGGCAAGCTGCAAGCCTCTTGCGCCCTGCCTGTAGCCGAAGGGATGGACATCATCACCAACTCCCCCAAGGTGCTCAATGCGCGCCGGGCGGTTTTGGAGTTGATTCTTTCCGATCACGACCGCAACTGCCTCACCTGCAAACGCAACCAGTCTTGCGAGCTTCAGGCTTTGGCTAATGAAATGGGCATCACCGATCTACCCTTTGAAGGCGAGCATTCCCCCCGCACCATCGATGAAATCTCCCCTTCCGTCGTACGGGACAACAATAAATGTATTCTCTGCCGCCGCTGTGTGGCCGCCTGCCATGCCATTCAGGGCGTGGATGCCATCGGTATGCAAAACCGTGGTTTCCGCACCGAGGTGGGCACGCCCTTTGGCAAGTTCCTGGGCGAGACCTATTGCATCAATTGCGGCCAGTGCATCGCCGCATGTCCCACCGGCGCTCTAACCGAGCAGGATTCCACCGCCGCTGTTTGGGCCGCTCTGAGCGATCCCAGCAAATTTGTGGTATTCCAGCCCGCCCCCGCCGTGCGTGTGGCCATTGGCGAGGAATTCGGCATGCCCATCGGCACCAGCTCCACCGGCAAGCTGGCCGCGGCCCTGCGCCGTTTGGGCGCGGACCGGGTATTCGATGTGGACTTTGCCGCGGATCTGACCATCATGGAAGAGGGCACCGAGCTCTTGGAGCGCATTCAGAACGGCGGCGTGCTCCCCATGATCACCTCCTGCAGCCCCGGCTGGATCAAGTACTGCGAACATTTCCATAAGGACTTCATCCCCAACCTCTCCAGCTGCAAGAGCCCGAACCAGATGCAGGGCGCCGTAACCAAGACCTACTTTGCCGAAAAGAACGGTCTGGATCCGAAGGACATCTTCGTGGTATCCATCATGCCTTGTACGGCAAAGAAGTTCGAGATTATCCGGCCTGAAATGGGCCGCGAAGGCTACCGCGATGTAGACGCCAACCTTACTACCCGGGAGTTGGCCCGTATGCTGCGGCAAGCTTCCATCGACTACGTGAATCTGCCGGATGAGAATTTTGACGATATTCTCGGCGAGTCCACCGGCGCGGCCGTCATCTTTGGTGTGACCGGCGGCGTAATGGAGGCTGCGCTGCGTACCGTGGCGGATATCCTGGAAAAGAAGGATCTGCAGGACATCGAGTATACCGCCGTGCGCGGCCTGGAAGGCATCAAGGAAGCTACGGTGAATATTGCCGGCATGGATGTAAAAGTTGCCATCGCCCATGGCACCGGCAATGCCGGCAAGCTGCTAGATAGCATCCGCAGGGGTGAACGCACCTACCACTTCATCGAGATCATGGGCTGCCCCGGCGGCTGCGTGACCGGTGGCGGGCAGCCCCATGTGCCCGCCCGGGTTCGTTATGAGATCGACCCCAAGGCAGCACGCGCCAAGGCCGCCTATGCTTGCGACCAGGCAAAGACCATCCGCAAGAGCCACCAGAATCCGGCTATCCAGAAGATCTACGCGGAGTATTTCGAGAAGCCCGGCAGCCACAAGGCTCACACACTTCTCCATACCACTTACGTGGAGCGCTAAAACGGATATATTGCTATAAAATAGAAAAGCGGGCGGCGTATGTCGCCTGCTTTTTTAAGATTTCTAAAAAATTTCACACTATTTTTGCTTTTATAACCTCCGTTTGATATAATGTAACAGATTTAGTTTTGTGATAAAGGGGGACTTTCATGGTCGCCATTAAACAAGTGGAAAGCCGCGCGGAACTCCGCCGGTTTGTGGATTTTCCAAACGAGCTTTATGCCGATAATCCTTACTTCGTCCCGGCTACCTATGGAGATGACCTGAGCGATTGGGATCCGAATAAAAATCCGGCTTTCTCCTACTGCGAGGCCAAGTGTTTCCTGGCCTTTCGGGATGGTAAAATCGTAGGGCGCATCGGCGCGATCCTCAGCCACCGGGCCAATGAAAAATGGGGCACCCACCGGATGCGTTTCACGCAGGTTGACTTCATTGATGACCCGGAGGTTTCCACGGCGCTCTTTCAAGCCGTGGAAGATTTCGCCAGGGAAAAAGGCTGCGACGAGGTGCACGGTCCCCTGGGATTTTCCGATTTGGACAGGGAAGGCATGCTGGTGGAAGGATTTGACCGCAGAAGCCTTTTTTTCACCTATTATAACGCCCCCTACTATAATGAACATCTCGCGCGTCTTGGATACCACAAGGATACCGATTGGATAGAGTACCGGATCAGCCTTTCATCGGAGAGCGAGGTGGCCGAGCGCATCCACAGCATTGCCAAATGGGCCCTTTCCACCCATAAACTTCATGTAGCCAAGGTTAGAACCCACTTGGGCGTTTATCCCTATGTTAAGCAGGTATTCGAACTGGTCAATATCGCCTACGCCCATCTTTATGGCGTGGTAGAGCTGGACGAAGCCCAGATTAAGCGGTATGTCGCTAAGTTCCTTCCTCTCATCAAAATGGATTACGCTTGCTTCGTGATGGATGAAAGCGAACGCATGGTAGCCTTCGGCGTCTGTGCGCCCAGCCTTGAGAAGGCATTTAAAGCAACCCGGGGCAGGCTGTTGCCCACCGGGATGTTTCGGGTGCTGTGGGCCATGGATCATAACGATACGCTGGATATGTTTCTCATCGCCGTGCGGCCTGAATACCAGGGCCAGGGCGTAAATGCCATCGTGATGGATAAGCTGCTTCAAAGCGCCCTGCGCAATGGTATTCAATATGCGGAGACCGGGCCCATGCTGGAATGCAACGATAAAATCCGTGCGCAGTGGCGCCATTTTGATACCGAGCAGCACAAACGCCGCCGGTGCTACATCAAAGAGCTGTAAGCAAAGGGTTATGCCTTTTTATGTAAGAGAGGGGAACGCATATGCGTTCCCCTCTCTTTTCCCCTGCCGGGGCTCAAGGGCTCTGCGCCCACTTGTTTTTCATAAAAAAAGCGCAGGCGCCAGAGTCGCCTGCGCACAAATGCGGTCAACCTTCTTGGTTGCGCGCCAAGAATCGATCATAGACGGCTTGCAGAATCGCCTCATCGTCCACGCCCTGCAGCACATCCTCCTGATCCTCCTCCTGC
This sequence comes from Candidatus Pelethousia sp., assembly GCA_034933245.1. Lineage (GTDB taxonomy): Bacteria > Bacillota > Clostridia > Christensenellales > CAG-138 > Pelethousia. The sequence continues at coordinate 16,116 of JAYFNX010000007.1, read as the reverse complement.
GCCGCGAAAAGCTCCAGAATCACCACCTCGGGCTGTTCGGAATCATCATCCGCAGGCAGCAGAACGGCATACTCCCGCTCCTCATACGGCACAATATCCAGGACTTCAAATTCAACTTCGCTGCCGTCCTGATCCGTAAGGGTAATGGTATCGGCATACGTTTCCATATGGCTCCTTCTAGGCTTTCCCGTTACACCCAAGCACGTTCACAATCTTATGGGCAACCATGCCTTTGATGGCCTCCCGGGCAGGCTTAAGGTATTGCCGTGGATCAAAGTGATCCGGATGCTCCGCGAAATATTTGCGGATGGTGCCTGTCATGGCCAGCCGTAAATCGCTGTCGATGTTGATTTTGCACACGGCCATGGAAGCCGCCTTGCGAAGCATATCCTCCGGCACGCCGATGGCATCGGGCATCTTGCCGCCATGGGCATTGATCATTTGCACAAACTCGGGAATCACGCTGGAAGCGCCATGGAGCACAATGGGGAATCCGGGCAAACGCTTTTCCACCTCTTCCAGAATATCAAACCGAAGCTGGGGCTTGGTTCCGGGCTTAAACTTATAAGCGCCGTGGCTGGTGCCGATGGCGATGGCCAGCGAATCCACGCCCGTGCGGGATACGAAATCCTGCACCTGATCAGGGTCTGTATAGCTTCCTTGCCCCTCGGCCACCTTTACTTCGTCCTCCACACCTTCCAAGCGGCCCAGTTCGCCTTCCACCACCACGCCGTGGTCATGGGCATAGGCCACCACCTGCTTGGTGAGCGTGACATTCTCTTCATAGGCGTGATGGCTGCCGTCTATCATGACGGAGGTAAAGCCACCATCTATGCAGCTCTTGCAGAGTTCAAAGGTATCGCCATGGTCCAGATGGAGACAAATGGGCAGATCCGTTTCCAGAATTGCGGCCTCCACCAGCTTGGTGAGGTAGGTATGGTTCGCATATTTGCGTGCGCCGCTGGAAACCTGCAGGATCAGGGGGGCCTGGTGCTCCTTGGCCGCCTCCGTGATACCCTGGATGATCTCCATGTTGTTTACATTAAACGCACCGATGGCATAGCCGCCCGCATAGGCCTTCTTAAACATTTCCGTACTCGTGACAAGTGGCATACTACACTCTCCTTTATTGAAGCCGCCTTAGGCGGCAAAATGATCATTTAGCTTTATTATACCCCGTTTTTTGGGTATTTGGATATAAGAATTGTAGATACTAACTGAAACGGGTATAATGTTCGCATGGGTATAAAAAATGGGAGGTTTTACAAATGAGCAGACTCCTTTCCCTCATCATCCCCGCCTTGAATGAGGAAGCGGTTTTATCCGAATCCTTTTCCCAGATGGATGCGGCTATGGCGGCTCTTCAAGGGTATGATTACGAAATCATCTATGTGGACGATGGCAGCAAGGACGGAACTTGGGCGGGGCTTACAGCCCTGGCGGAAGCGCACCCACAGGTGCGGGCCTTGCGTTTTTCCAGGAACTTCGGCCATCAATTGGCTGTAACTGCGGGAATGGACGCTGCCCGGGGCGACGCCCTGGTCATTATCGATATCGATTTGCAGGATCCGCCCGCCGTGATCGGCGAACTGGTGAAGGCCTGGGAGCAAGGCGCCGATATCGCTTACGGGCAGCGAACCCGGCGAGAAGGCGAAACCATCTTCAAGCGGTTCACGGCGTGGTGTTATTACCGCTTGCTTTCCTCCATGAGCGCCTGGCCCATTCCCCTGGACACAGGGGACTTTCGTCTTTTGGACCGGGCTGTGGCGGACGATTTTCTCCGCATGCGGGAACATGACCGTTTCCTTCGGGGCATGAGCGCATGGATGGGTTATCACGCCGTGGCGGTTCCTTATGTTCGCCATGAACGAGCGGCGGGCAGCACCAAATATTCTTTCCGGAAAATGCTCAAATTGGCTATGGCGGGTATTCTGGGCTTTTCCGGCAGGCCCTTGACTTTAGCCGGTTATGCCGGCTGCTTGGTTTGCTTCGCTTCCCTGCTGGGCATCATCGCCCGGGGAATCTTCGGCGGCCCTGGCTGGGTGGCCGCCTTCTGCGCCCTCTGCCTTTTGCAGGGAATTATCCTGATTGTCCAGGGAATTCAGGGCGCTTATCTTAACCGGATCTATGATGAAGTTCGAGGACGGCCCTTATACATCGTTCGGGATGATACGGGCAAGAATACCTTGTAAGCATATAGGAGGATACGTATAACCATGACAGACCCCAGAATACAGCAACTGGCCCATAATCTGATTCATTTTTCTTGCGCGCTTAAACCTGGAGAAAAGGTGCTCATTGAGGGTACCGGGGAAGTGCAGGAACTGGTGCGGGCTTTGGTGGAAGAAGCCTATCTTGCCGGCGGCGTGCCCTTTGTTTGGGTAAACCGCCCGGATGTAACGCGGGAGCTTGCGCTGGGCGCCACAAAGGAGCAGCTTCAGCTCCGGGCCAAGGTGGACGGCATGCTTATGGAAGCTATGCAGGCCTATATTGGCGTGCGGGGCGGAGCCAACAGTTCCGAAATGAGCGATGTGCCGCCTGATAAGCTGGCCCTTCTGGCCGCATATTATAGCGAACCTGTTCACAGCAAAATCCGCGTGCCCAAAACCAAATGGGTCGTTCTTCGTTATCCCACCCCCGGCATGGCCCAGCAGGCGTCCATGAGCACCGCCGCCTTTGAGGATTATTATTTCAAGGTGTGCAACCTGGACTATTCCCGGATGGATCGTGCGATGGATGCCCTTAAGGACCTCATGGAACGAACGGACAAAGTCCGCATTACCGGGCCGGGTACGGACTTGCGCTTCTCCATCCGGGGTTTGCCCGCCATCAAATGCGCCGGCCATATGAATATTCCCGATGGGGAAATTTTTACGGCCCCGGTGCAGGGAAGCATAGAAGGTACCATCCGCTATAACACCCCTTCCGTAATGGAGGGCTTCACCTACGAGAATATTGCCCTCACCTTCCGGGAAGGCCGCATTGTGGAAGCATCCTGCAACGACAACGCCCGCATCAACACCGTGCTGGATAGGGATGCAGGGGCCCGTTATGTGGGCGAATTCGCCATCGGCGTAAACCCGTACATCACCTTCCCCATGAAGGATACCCTCTTCGATGAAAAGATCGCGGGCAGCTTCCATTTCACGCCCGGCTGCTGCTATGACGATTGCAGCAACGGCAATAAATCCGCCATCCATTGGGATTTAGTCTGCATTCAAACCCCTGAAAAGGGCGGTGGTGAAATGTACTTTGACGATGTGCTCATTCGAAAGGACGGGCGCTTTACGCTGCCCGAGCTGCAGGGGCTCAATCCGGAGAACCTAATCTAACATGGGGAACGATCTGTTTTCGCGCGTGGACGCGTTGCTAAAAAGCCGCGGCAGGGTTGTCATTGCCATTGATGGCCAAAGCGCCGCGGGAAAAACCAGGCTGGCGGGCTTGCTTGCGGAGCGCTATGGCGCCAGGGTGTTGCATGCGGACGACTTTTTTCTTCAGCCCGCCCAGCGCAAGGCAGCGCGCCTGGCCGAGCCCGGCGGCAATTTGGACAGGGAACGCTTTGCAGTGGAGGTGATCGCGCCGGTAAGGGAAGGGCGCATCGCATATGTGCGCCGGTTCGATTGCAAATTGAACAAGCTTCTCCCGCCGCAGCAGATTCCTTTTTCGCCTGTATCCATTGTGGAAGGCAGTTATTGCCTTCACCCCGCCTTGGGGCCATACTATGATTTAGCCATTTATTTACAGGTGGACCCGGGCATCCAACGTGCGCGCCTGCAGTCGCGTTATGACGCCGCTCGCCTCCAGCGCGCCATGGATGAATGGGTGCCTATGGAGAATTCCTATGCCCGGGCGTTCAATATCCCCGAAAAATGCGATTTTGTACTCACGATGGCATAAGTCCTATTTATAGCAAGGTGTTTTTCATTACAAAAAATGAAATTTTCAAATAAATGTATTGCATATTGTCCTTAAATGCAATAAGATATCCTTTAGTTAATTAAATGTCATAAGCATTTTTACGTGCTTATGCATACGATATAGAGTTTATAAAAACTTATAATTTATAATATGGAGGTACAATCCAATGGCAGTCAAGGTAGGTATTAATGGATTTGGCCGCATCGGCAGGCTGGCTTTCCGGGCCAGCGTCACCAATCCTGATATTGACGTAGTGGGCATTAACGATCCTTTTATCGAGCCGGAGTATATGGTCTATATGCTCAAGTACGACACCGTGCACGGTCGTTTTGAGGGCACTGCGGAGGCAAAAGACGGCAACCTCATCGTAAACGGCAAAACCATCCGCGTTTATGCCCAAATGAATGCAAACGAGATTCCCTGGAGCGAGTGCGGCGCAGAGTATATTATCGAGTCCACCGGTATCAACACCACCATCGAAAAGGCCAGTGCCCACTTCGAAGGCGGCGCCAAGAAGGTGGTCGTTTCCGCTCCCAGTTCCGATGCACCCATGTTCGTCATGGGCGTAAACCAGGAAAAATATACCAGCGAAATGAATGTGGTATCCAATGCTTCCTGCACCACGAACTGCCTGGCTCCTCTTGCGAAAGTCATTCATGATAACTTCGGCATCGTAGAAGGCCTTATGACCACCGTGCATGCCACCACCGCCACCCAGAAGACCGTGGACGGGCCCTCCAAGAAGGATTGGCGCGGCGGCCGTGGCGCGGCGTTCAACATCATCCCCAGCTCCACCGGTGCGGCCAAGGCCGTGGGTAAGGTTATCCCCGACCTGAACGGCAAGCTGACCGGCATGGCTTTCCGCGTACCTACCGCCGACGTATCCGTTGTTGACCTGACTTGCCGGTTGGAAAAGGCCGCCACGTATGACGAGATCAAGGCTGTTATGAAAAGAGCCAGCGAGAGCCCGGAATACAAGGGCATCATCGAATATACCACGGACAAGGTCGTTTCTTCCGATTTCGTCCACGACGCCCATACCTCCATCTTCGATGCGGATGCGGGCATTAGCCTAAACGAGCATTTTGTGAAGCTCGTGGCTTGGTATGACAACGAGTGGGGTTATTCCAACAAGCTTTTGGATCTCATCAGCCATATGGCAAAGGTTGACGCCAAATAATTACATTGTTAAACACTTCCACACATTTATACAGGGAGGCGTATGCGGTTGCAGCGCCTCTTTGTATATATGCAAAAGCAGTTTCTATCGGAGGAACTGCGCTCCTTGCCTTCCGCTTTTTCCGCTCCGTCAATTTATGGGGCCGGTATGGTTTTCCGGTTTGGTCTTGGCTGAACCCAAGATGTTACGGCGCTTTTCTTTCGCCGCCCAGGCCCAAACTTCCACTCAAAAAGAAGCAGGCGGCCAGGGATAGCGACAGCACCCCAAAAGCCTGCATTCCCTGCATCCGCCACTGGGGCAGCAGGAAGGAACCTACCATGTTGAAGCTTATATGAAAGCATATTGGTCCCCAAAGGGAGCCGCAGGCATCCCGCACAAGGCATAGCATCAGCCCCAATAGCACTGCGTAGGCGATCCAGACAGGCTGCCCATGCATTGCTCCAAAGGAGAGGGCGCATAGGACGATGGCCAGGGGCCTGGCCATTCCCCTGCGTAGCGTGCCATAAATAAGCCCCCGAAAGAGCATTTCCTCCACGAAGGGCGCGGTCACGGCGATGGTTAACAGCCGGGCCAGCAGCGGACCCTGTTCCAGAACGGCGCTTTGCTCCGCATAATCCGCCAGCCAGCTCTCCGGCAGAAAGCCCATCAGCAGCATAACAGCTCCTGCCGAGGCTGCGCCCAGCGCCAAGCAGTGCAGCCACATGGGGACCGGCATGGGGTAAAAACCCAAAGCAGCCCCCCGCTCATCCCTATGCAGCGCACGAATGCCCCAGATGCATAGGGCGGCCAAGGCGTTTATTCCCAGGTTCACAAACGGATAGGCCGAAGCGAGCCAGTGAGAATAAGCCGCCTGGAGTGCCGCGGGAGAAGCCGCGCTGCCGGATAGCATATGCCAAAGGGAAAAGGCCGCCCCCGTAAGGAAAGAGACCAGCAGCATCAGGAGCGCATATCCGCCCGCATACAAACCTGCAAGGCCCATGCTGACCCAAAAGTGCTTCATAAATTCACCTCTATGCCGTACATTTTACCATGGGGTATGGTATAATTGCCATAGATTATGCTGAAAGCGGAGGATCTATGGGTAAACGCATCTGCGTTGTAGGCGGCATGAATGTGGATATTACAGGAGCCCCCAGAGGAGCCCTGCGTCTGGGGGACTCTAACCCCGGCAGCGTACGGATGACGCCGGGAGGCGTGGGACGCAACATAGCGGAGAATCTGGCCCGCATGGGCTTTTCTATAGAACTCATGGCACCTCTTGGAAACGACGGGTTCGCGGCTTTCCTGGAGAATGCCTGCCGTTTGGCCGGCATAAGCCTGCGCCATGCGCCCCGCCTTATGCTACCCTCTAGCGTATATTTGTGCCTTATGGATGCGGAAGGCGACATGCACGCCGCCATTAACGATATGGCCCTGTGCGAGGCCCTTGCGCCGGATATGCTGGATATGGAGGTCCTCAACAGCTGCTCCGGCGCGTTGCTGGATGCAAACCTCCCCAGGCCCGTGCTGGAACGGGTGGCAAGAGAAGCCTCCGTCCCCCTCATTGCGGACCCAGTTTCCGTTGCCAAGGCTCCTCGCCTTTTGCCCTTACTTCCCCGTCTGGCGGCCTTTAAGCCCAATCTTTTAGAGGCCCAAGCGCTTACGGGTGAGTCCGACCCTGCGCGGTGCGCCCGGGCTTTATGCCGCATGGGCGTGCGGCGGGCCTTTGTTTCCGCCGGGCTTCAAGGCATGTATTACTGCTGGGAAGCCGGTGAAGGCCATGTGAACGCGCCGGATGTTACCGTGGTGAACGCCACCGGCGCGGGAGACAGCGCCGCAGCTGCCATTGCCGCAGGGACTTTGCTGGGCCTTGCTACAGATAAAACGGCCTGCTTGGCCTGCCGGGTGGCAGCCCTTACCTTGCAAGCTCCGTCCGCCGTAAGCCCCGCGCTTTCGGCAGATGTATTAGACCACGTTGATATGGATGAAGATTGATTGGAGGAACCATGAACCAATATCTTAAAATGTCCCGGGAAGTTGCGGAAGCCATCAAAGCCGGGCACCCCATTGTAGCCTTGGAAAGCACCATTATTTCCCATGGTATGCCTTATCCCCAGAATGTGGAAACAGCGAAAAACTGCGAACGCATCGTTCGGGAGAATGGAGCTGTTCCCGCCACCTGCGCCATCTTAGGTGGCAAGCTCTGCGTAGGATTGGAAGCGGAGCAACTGGAATATTTAGGCAAAGCCGGCCATGGTGTTATTAAGGCAAGCCGCCGGGATATTGCCCGGCTTGTGGCGCAAAAAAAGGACGGCGCCACCACCGTGGCCGCCACCATGATCCTTGCGAAGCTGGCGGGCATCCGCATTTTCGCCACAGGCGGCATTGGTGGGGTGCACCGGGGCGCCGAAACCACCATGGATATTTCCGCGGACTTGGAAGAGCTGGGCCGCACGGATGTAACCGTGGTATGCGCGGGCGCCAAGAGCATCTTGGATTTGGGCCTTACGCTGGAATATCTGGAAACCAAGGGTGTCCCCGTCATCGGCTATGGCACCCAAGAGCTACCCGCCTTTTATACCCGCACCAGCGGCTTCCAAGTGGACTGCCGCATGGACACGCCGGAAGAAATCGCAGCCACGCTCCAGGCCGGCTATGCCTTGGGTTTGGGGCATGGGACGCTGGTGGTAAACCCCATCCCAGAGGCCTACAGCATGGATCCGGCTTATATTAACGGCATCATCGACGGCGCTGTTGCCGAAGCCAAAGCGAAGGGCGTCCACGGCAAGGAGATTACGCCCTTTCTCCTAAGCCGCATCAAAGATGTGACCGGTGGAAAAAGCTTGGAAAGCAACATCGCCTTGGTCTACAACAACGTGGAGCTGGCCTCCCGCATTGCTGTGCTTCTGGCCTAAAATTCCGCTTAACCCCCGTGCCTTCCCGGCACCAAAACCCTGTTTCGCAATTTGGACGTTTCAAGTCAATCCGGGCGGTTCAGCGCCCGGATTGCTATTTTTTGGGGTGGTATGTTGGCATGCCCCCCTTTTGCAGCCTTCTGTTGGAGTTTATGCCCAGCCATCTCATCCAACGGTTTCAAAAGGGCTTTATGTTTTAGAGCCGCAGGTATCTCGCTCAACGCATCAAAAAGCCGAATCAAAACCACCAGTTAAACTGGTGGTATGCACCAGCCCTAAAAGGCATATTACCGGCGTCGTCTCAAGACGCACGGATTATTTCGTCAATCGCATCAATTGCCCCACTACTAGTAAACCAGTCGTTTTTCCATAGTTCTCAGCTTTAAGCCAGCCAATCTAATTGTCATTCGCTTCGCTCTCTGCTGTTAGCTAACGCATTTTTATTCTCACCAGCAGAGCTGGTAGTTGCTTTTAGCACAACGCTAAAAGCGGCAGCAGCCCCTTGGCCGCTCGCCGCTTTTTATAAGAAATAGGATTATGCCACAGCCTCGCGAAGCGTATTTGCCCGCTGCTCATTGAACCGGGCCATCCTCCAGGGTTGCGATATTGTTTCGGATGGTTTGAACCAGCAGCAATGCGCTGATGGCTAAGGCGATGCCTTCCGCAATGGGATAAGCCAGCCAGGTGGCATGGAGCCCATAGGTATTGGCCAGCAGATAGGCCACCGGCAGAATCACCACCAGTTGGCGGCAAGCTGAAACGAACAGGCTCAATTTCCCGTTGCCAATGGCTTGAAACAGGGTGGAAAAGACGATCCCCAGGGCGGCCGATGGGAAGCACACGCTGATAATCCGCAGGGCGGGCACGCCAATTTCTAGCATATAGTCCGAAGCATCGAACAGCATGAGAAGTTCCTCGGCAAAAATCTGGAACAACGCCGTACCCAGGCACATAATGATCAAAGCATACAGGCAGGCATGCTTGAGCGCGCTCATAACACGCGCTTTGTCTCGTGCGCCGTAATTATAGCCCATAATCGGCATAGTACCGCTGCTAAGGCCAAATACCGGCATAAACACAAAGGATTGCAATTTAAAATATACACCCAGTACGCTTACCGCCGTGGGGGTAAACGCGATGAGAATCTTGTTCATGCCAAAGTTCGTTACGGAGCCGATGGCCTGCATCACAATGCTGGGCATGCCAACCCTGTATATCTCCTTTATGACGGTTGCATCGGGCTTAAAGCCTTTCATGGACACATCGATTAAATCGTTCTTTTTATGCAGGAAAAACACGGCAAGGCTCATGCCAAGAATTTGCCCCCCAACGGTGGCGATGGCAGCACCGGCTACACCAAGGCGTGGAAACCCTAAAAGACCAAAGATGAGAATTGGATCGAATATAAGATTAAATATGGCGCCTGAAAGCTGGGCCATCATGGAATGGAGGGTATCTCCCGTTGCCTGGAGAATCCTTTCAAACATGCACTGCGAAATAACAAACAAGCTTGGCACACCCACCCAGTACATATACGTGCAGGCATATTGGTAGATTTCTTCCTCCGGTTTAAACACGCCGATCAACTGCGGCGTAAAAAGGGCGAACAACAGGCCAAAAATCAGCCCGGTAACCAGCGCCAAGAGCTGCCCGTGGGCCGCCGCATAATTTGCTTCCGCCTGCTTCTTTTCCCCCAGGAGGCGGGCCGCCAGGGAATTGACCCCCACGCCCGTTCCCACCGCCACCGAAATAACGAGCAACTGGTAGGGAAAAGCAAGGGAAACAGCCGTTAGGGCATTTTCGCTGATACGGGCCACAAACATGCTGTCCACAATATTGTATAGCGCCTGCACAAGCATGGAAACCATCATGGGCAAAGACATTTTGAGCACCAGGGCTCCCACCGGCTGAACACCCATCTTGTTGGGTACGAATTGTTGTTTTTCCATTAAGCGATTCCTTTAAATAAAATAACCGGAGCTTTCCGGCAAAAGAAAGAGCCCATCCGGCGATGGGCCCTTTGCACCCTTGCTGTTATTTATTGGGGGTTGGGCGCACCAACAGGACAGGTACCGGCGCAAGCGCCGCAGTCGATGCAGACATCGCTGTTAATCTCGTAGCGATCGGCTCCCTGAGAGATCGCGCCAACGGGACAAGCGGACTCGCAAGCGCCGCAGCTGATGCACTCTTCGTTAATTACATACGCCATGAAAATATACCTCCACACATGGTTTTATCATAATATATTGTAACATGGAAAATCGGATTGTCAAGGCCGCACAGCCTTCAAAATAAGGCACTTGCCCCCTATTTCAGCTTTCCCTGGGGTGTGGAGGCTTTTACCTCCTGCCCGCTCTGCCGTCCCTTTGGCCCCCCCTGCCTGCGGCGGCGGGGCCGGTTGCCGCTTCGCTCGGGCTGTTGCTTATCCGTCTGGCGAGGTTCTTCCTCCACCTGCGCTACGGCCACCCCGTCCTCTTCCTGTTGGATAGCATCGCTCGTATCCGTATTCTCCTCGGGCTCCGGCTCCGCCACGGCTTGCGCCTGCATGCCTTGCGTGGGCCGGGCTTTATAGCCCAATTCCCGGAAGGGGTATTCGCGAATATCAATGGTACCGTCCGGCAAAATAAGTTTAACCTTCGTCCGCTCGGTCAGGATATTATTCTCCGTTGCCGTGCCCGAAAGCCCCTCGGGCGTGGTTACCTCTTTTCCCACCTTGGGCATAAGCTTGCGCATGCTTTCATAACAATCCTGCTCATACTTCAAGCAGCACATCAGCCGCCCGCAGATCCCCGAGATTTTTGTGGGGGAAAGGGACAGGCTCTGTTCCTTTGCCATCTTGATGGAAACGGGCTGAAAATCCGCCAAAAAGGTTTTGCAGCAAACAGGCCTGCCGCAACTTCCCAAGCCGCCCAGCATCTTAGCCTCATCCCGCACACCGATCTGCCTAAGCTCAATGCGGGTCTTAAACACCCCCGCAAGGTCCTTCACCAGTTCCCGGAAATCCACCCGTCCATCCGCCGTAAAATAGAAAACCACCTTGGAGCCGTTAAAGCTATATTCCACATCCACCAGCTTCATTTCTAGGCTCCGAGCCTGGATCTTCTCCAGGCAGATTGCATAGGCGTCCTTTTCTTTTGCTGCGTTCTGCGCGCGCATTTCATGATCCCGGGGCGTGGCAATGCGTTCCACCGCTTTAAGGGGCACGAAAATTTGGCTTTCTTCCACCTCATGGGGCCCCTGGGCCACATCGCCAAACTCCACACCACGGGCCGTCTCTACGATGACGCCGTCCCCCTCCTGTATGGGGAGATCGCCGGGGTCGAAAAAGTATACCTTACTGCCGCCCCTAAATTTAACACCGATTACGGTTTTCATTATAGTTAAGAAATCTCCTCTGCAATTTGTGTGAGCAGGCTGGAAAACGTTGCTTGCGCAGAAGCGTTGGTTGCCAGCCGTTCCAACCCATCGGCCAATATGTTTATGATACAGGTTATCTGCCCCCTTGTAAAGCGCCGGGCAAGTTTAGCGATTTCCGCTTGCTGCTCAGGATTTCCGCAAGCTTCCATGCCTTCTTTGCATAATAGTATATCCCGAAGCAAGGAAAGCATAAACAGAGCGGCCTCTTCCCCCTCCTTGGCGATAACCGCCGTATCCTCAAACGGCAGCTTTCCCAGAAGGAAGGCTTGCAATATCCGCTGCGCTCCCTGGCGCAGGGTTCGAAACGCCTCGCTTTGGTAAAGGCGCAAGGCGCGCCCTGTAGTTCCACCCCAAGCGGCATATTGGGCAGCCTCGGCAGCGCTCGCCCCCGCATCCCGCAGAAAAGCGGCAATCTCCCCTTGCATGGGCGCCGGATACAAAAACCGGCCGCAGCGGGACCGAATGGTAGGCAATAGGCCGCTTTCATTCCCCGTAAACAAAAACAGCGTGCCGCCTGGGGGTTCCTCTAAAGTTTTGAGCAAAGCATTCTGCACCGGCTCCGACATGGTATGGGCGTTACGGATATACACGCAACGGCCGCCCTCTTCAAAAGGCCTCTTCTGAAGCTCCCCGACGAGCTCGCGGATTTGATCCACCCGAATGGGCTCTTCCCCCAGCTCCGCATAATTCACCAGGCTTTTAAGCCGCGCCGCATCCGCTTCCCCGGTGCACCACAGCGCCGCGGCCCTGCGGCATAGGCTTTCCGCAAAAAGCGTATCCGCACAGGCCACAAAGCACGCATGGGGAAAACGCCCCCCACGCAGCGCCTCAAAAAAGCGCGCCGCCGCCTGCCCCGCCGTTTGGGTTAAAGCCGCCATGGGATTAGAAACGATAGTGTTCGTCTACATCCACCACGAACACCGTAGCGCCGCCCAGCGTAACCTGCACGGGCGTTGGCGAACTGTCCACATAGCCCGGCAAGGAGGTGGGGATCACCATATATTCCTTGCGGGTGCTGGATTTATCCCGAATGACATCCAAGGTTTCTTTAAGCTTATCCTCCTCCACGCCAATCATCAGCGTGCTGTTTCCCCCGTGCAGGAAACCGCCTGTGGAGGAAATGCGGGTGACGCTGATATGCCGTTTGGTCAGGTCCCGAATTAAACGCTTGGAATCATCGTTCTGCACGATAGCAAATATGAGTTTCATAGTTCCTCCTGTTCTACAAGCAGGCTATATAACTGCTTCACGCTCTGCACGATATGGGTCGCGCCATGGGTTTCCAGTTCCTCTCTGCTTCCATAACCATATAGTACGCCCACACCGGGTATGCCAGCGCAATTTGCCGCATCCATGTCGTAGAGCCTATCCCCTACCATAATCGTGTGGGCCGGGTCCGCCGAAAGGGCCTCCATGGCCTCGAAAATAAGCTGTGTCTTATTGCATGCGCGATCCGTCCGGGGTGCGCTCACATAATCCACCAAATCCGTAAGGCCGGCCAGTCTGAGATGCAACCGGGAGGACCTGTAATGTTTAGCGGTCGCAAGGGCTATCTTCGCGCCGTGTTCCCGCAGCCTTTTAAGCATTTCAGGGATGCCGGGATAGGGCCTAAGCAACGCCAGCGCGGCTTCATCCGCCGCATGGGAACGGTATAGATCCACGGCCTGTTGCGCCTGCTCGGGGGGGAGTTTTAAATACGCGGAAAAGCCTTCCCAGAGTGGTGGCCCTACCAGGGGCCAAAGTTTTTCTTCGCTCCAGGCGGCCAGATCCGTAAGGCCCATCTCCGAAAAGACGATGCGCATTGTGGTGAGAATAGCCGGACCGCTTTCTAGAAGCGTGCCGTCAAAATCGAAAAGAATGGTTGAATATCGCAATTGCATAGTTATATTATAGTCCCGAATCCTCTCTGACGCAACTGATGCGCCCATCCGTCACGCCGAAGAGAGCGAAGCCTAAAGCCCGCTGGCGCAGCAGGTAATCCGCCGCTTGGCCCTCGATACGCTCCCCAGGCACCAGCGTGGCAAGGCCGGGCGGATAGACGCCGGCGGCACAAGCCGCAATTCGTCCCACGGCGCTTGATAGGGGAAGGCTCTCGGAGGGGCCCAGCATGGCTTCCCGCAAGGAGCATACACGAAGCCCTTCCATCTGCCGCGCCGGCTCCTTTATGGCCTGCTCCGTTCCATAGGGCAAATGGGTAAGCCCGTCAATAAGCCGATCATACCATTCATCCGGATCCTGTGGGGTAGTGATGAGAACCAGGCGGTAGATATCGCTCATCTCGCATACAATCCCCCGCTCGGCCAGGAAACCGTCCGCCTGGCGGCCGTCAATCCCCCGTTCGGTCACATCGATGACCAGCCGTGTGGGATCCTGCGCCACGATACCATGGCCCAGGCATTCCTTTCCCAGCACCCGCAGGCCGTTGATCCTATCAATCCGCTGCCGTAGGATTTCCACCCGATCCAGGTGCTTTTCGAAACCCACGGTTCTGGCTAGATGCAACGCCCTGTCTAAGCTTACCATAAGCAAATAGCTGGGGCTGGAGGTCTGCACCATATTGCGCATGCGGCGCACCTGCTCTTCCCCGATGGGGCAGCAAGGGCCAACGTGCAAAACGGCGCTTTGCGTAAAAGCGGCCAGGGTCTTGTGGGCGCTGACGCACCACATATCCACCTTGCCGGACGGGAATCCCGGCAAGCGGCTGGAGAATGGGAAATGGGCCCCGTGGGCCCCGTCCACCAGCAGCAGGGCGCCATGGGAATGGGCCGCATTCGCGATCCCCTCCACGTCCGCACACATGCCGAAATAATTGGGGCTGGTAAGCAACACAGCGTCAGCCTGTCTCTCGCTGAGAGCTTCATGCACTTGCCGGGGTGTAATCATCCCCGCAATGCCGTCACGCTCATCGTAGGCGGGCAAAAGAAACTGCGCGTCGTGGCCAGCCAGGGCGAGCGCTGCCAAAGCCCCCTTGTGGCAATCCCGGCCCAACAGAACCCGCTTATTCTCCCCCAAGGAAAGGGCCATGGCGTTCAAGCCCGCCGTACTCCCTCCCACCAGCAGCAGGCTGGCCCGGGCCCCATATGCCTCGGCATACCCCCGTTCCGTAAGGGCGATGACGCCCTCTGGGCCGGCTAAATCGTCCGTCCCATCCAGCTCGGTAATATCCCATCCCGCAAGACGGCCTCCAAAGGGCATATCCTGCCCTTTATGCCCAGGCATATGGAAGCGGGCCGGCTTGCGCCGGGCATATTCGCCCAGCGTCTCCGGGAGGGTACGGCCATATCGGCGCTGCCTGCTCATGCTTCGCGCACCGCGGCGATGATCTCGCCCAGCAGGCGCGCCATTTCGGGGGACGGGTTAAAATAAAGCCTGTAATAATTTCCGTGTTGGCCGAAAATGAGGGCATGGGCCTTCTTGGTGGATCTCGTGGTCAGCACGGCATTGTGCACCTTGGCAAATTCCCCGTCCTTTCCTCTCGGTAAAAAAGCGGCGGCAGACCCATCGGGGCCAATTAGATCGACCATTTCGCCGGGCAGTATCACTTCGGCCGATTTTGCTTTGGACCCCATCATGCGCTCCGCAACCAGGGTGCCCACGGGGAAGGGAAGTTCTGCCTGCCCGCCGTATTCATCCAGTTCTTCCTTGGACGGCTCTTTATAATAAAGCGTATAGCGGTAAGAGCAAAGGCGAGTTTTATAAAGCAGGAAGCAAACGGCGATGAGAAGGATAAAAAGGCTGATCTGCACGGCGCCGCCCCAAGCGTATAACGCCGCAGCGTTCATCGCGATCCGGGCTGCTATCACAAGCAGCACCAAAACGGCAACTATGAGCAGGTCGGAACCTTTGGTGGAGCGGTTTTCATTGCGCTCTTGAAGCATGGGTGTTCTCCTCTTTTGTGTTCTGGTATAGATAGTTATATCTTATCATTTTTGCTTCACTCCGTCAAATAGTGCGGGGAAATCCATGCTTTTCGGTTTAGCGTCACCGCACCAGGCACCACACGTTCCCTAAAATACGCGATGCGAAAAAGGTGGCATAAATCCACGTATTGTGTTGCCTCATGGCCCCTTTTTTGCATTACACGGCAGTTGCTGCTTATTTTGGCGGGTTCCATCTTAAAGAATTCTTAAAACTCTGTTAATCCTCTTTTAAGTCCCCGTTGGTACTTTGTTGATATTCATCTGTTATTCTTTATGCATTAGATAATGAGGAGCATTTGTTATGCGATCTGTCTACATTCTGCTGGCCCGTACGGAAACCATTTTTTCTAAAGCCATTCATGCCGCCACAGGCGATCCCTATACCCACTCCTCCCTTGCGTTGGACAGGGAGCTCACCCAGATGTACAGCTTCGCCCGCCGCTGGAAGCGCCTGCCTTGCTTTGGCGGTTTCATACGGGAACGGGTGGACCGGGGCATTTATGGAGAAAACCCCCATGCGCCATGCGCCCTTTATGAGCTTTCTGTTTCGGAGGAAGCCTATGCCCGCCTTTCCGTTTGCGTGGGCGACCTTTACGCACAGCGGTTTCGTTGGCGTTATAACTACCTGGGCGCGGCAGCCAACTTTTGGGGGAAATCCCGCAGGGGCAAACGAAGCCGTTTCTGCTCCGAGTTTGTAGCGCAAGCGCTCCTGGATGCCGGAGCCATTCCCAAATGCCCGGAAAGCCAGCCCTTTCTGGATCCGGCGCGTGTAAGGCCCAGCATGTTC
>JAYFNX010000006.1:0-34257 GCA_034933245.1 Candidatus Pelethousia sp. | reverse complement strand
CTGAAGCATATTCCGAATAGCAGATTTGGTATCTTCAATGGAGTAGGCTTCCTGCTTTTTCTTTAGGTTCACTTGGCATTGAAGCGTATCAACGATTATTTCATACATAGTGACTTCCCTTCCCCCGCTTCGCGGTCTTGTTATTTAAGTTCATCGGTGATTGCGCTGACTGTGGTTTTGAGCTTCTTGGCGGCCTTTCGCAGTTCTCCAAAGGTAAAATCGTCGGGTTTTTTGAGCCGCCGATAGAACGTATCAAGGCTCATGCACAGGCAAGCCGCCATTTCTTGCTTGGAAATGCCATACAGCACCATAAGAGATAGAATTTTTCGGCTCATGGGTCCTCCTTATCCTGCCTGGCGGTCAGCACCCGCCGCACGTGCATATAGCGGATCCTGTGGACGTTCTAGATTTCTGTTTTCGTGCGTCCTCCCCCCCGCTCGGTTTAATTGATTAAACAACATCGGCAAAAAAAATATCCGTCACGTTGACGCCAAGAGCTTTTGCTAGACCAACAAGCGTTGCAATCGTGGTGTTTCCTATCGCCCCGCTTTCCAAGCCTGCAATAATTGTACGCGAAACGCCAGACCTTTCGGCCAATTCCTGCTGGGTAATCCCCTTCGCCTCCCTGGCCTCTTTGACTTTATACCCCATGTTCTCACCTCCTTGCGCATAGTTTAACTTATTAAACTATTTATGTCAAGTATGTTAAACAAGTTTGTTGACAATTCTTGTCCTGTTCAATATAATAAACATATCGGAGGTGGCAACATGCGAATTGAGGATTATATAAGGGAATATCGAGCCGCAAAACAGTTAACCCAGCAAGAAGTGGCAGACGCTTGCGGGCTATCCAAAGGATATATTTCCATGCTCGAAAACGGCAGGAATCCGAAAACGGGGCAGCCTATTGTACCGTCGCTTACTTCCTTAAAGCAAATAGCAGCGGGGACGGGTATAGATCTTAATGATTTGCTTGCTGCGATAGATGGGGATCAAGAAGTATCCCTTGAGGATTCCCGAATGAATGATATCCTTTCCCTCCCCGGCATCGAGCCGCCGCCCCGTTGGGTAAAGAAGCCCCTGCTAGGTTCCATTGCTTGCGGTGTACCTATTCTTGCGCAAGAAAACATAGAAGATTATATCCTCGTGCCTGAAAATATCCATTGCGACTTCTTGCTACGCTGCAAAGGCGATAGCATGATAAACGCCCGCATATGGGATGGAGATATCGTTATGATTCGCCATCAGGAGGATGTGGAGAACGGTGAGATAGCCGCGGTACGGATAGATGGAGAGGTTACGCTTAAGCGGGTATACAAGCACCCTGGCATGGTGCAGCTTATGCCGGAGAACTCCGCATACCCACCCATGATATATAACAATGGGAATTGTTCTGAAATCTGCATTGTCGGTAAGGCCATAGCGTTTTTAATTCTGGTACGGTAAAATAAAAAAGCCGCCCACCTGCTGGAACAGGTAAGGCGGCGGGTACTGGAGGTTAATCATGGCTCGTGCCAAACAACTCCCCTCTGGCGCATGGAGGGTACAAATTTACCTTGATGGCAAGCGTGAGAGCATCACCCGTGATACCGAGGATGAGGCTAATTTTGCCGCACTAGAAATGAAGCTTGCGCACAAACGCAAGCTTGAAAATATCACCGTGGGTCAGGTAATCGATAAATACATCGCTTCAAAAGACGGGGTACTGTCTCCATCCACCATTGCCGGCTACCAGAAAATTCGCAGGTGTAGCATTCAGGATTTAATGGATGTGCCGATCTCTGAATTGCGACAAGAGGTTGTTCAGAATGCTTTCAATAAGGAAGCAAAAAGAATAAGCGCACGCGGCAAAAAGGTTAGCTGGAAAACCCAGGCAAATGCCCGGGGCCTTCTATCCGCCGCGCTGGATCAATATGATTTGCATTTCAAAATCAGCACCGCCGCCAAGCAGAAGAAAATAAAAGAGCTCATTATGCCTGAGCAGATATTTGCTGCGGTCAAGGATACCGCTATAGAATTACCCTGTCTCCTGGCCATGTGGCTTTCCCTGTCTATGAGCGAAATTCGGGGGCTAAGGGCCGGGGATATAAAGAATGGAGTCCTGACTGTCCGACGCGCTGTTGTGGACGTTGATGGTCTACCTGTGGCAAAGGACACCGTAAAGGCCTATGAGCGTGCCCGGCAGCTTACCGTCCCGCCCTATGTCCTTGCCTTAATTGAACAAACCGAAGCATGGAAGGCGGTTAAGGGGCCCATAGTTACGCTTTCCGGCCAATCCATCTATAAGAGACTTGGCCGGTTGCTGACGAAGAATAATCTTCCTCATATTTCGTTCCATGACCTCCGGCACGTGAACGCATCCGTAATGCACATGCTTAACGTACCCGACAAATATGCTATGGAACGCGGAGGATGGAAAACAGATAGAATTATGAAGAATGTATATCAAAACACCTTTGCGCCAGAGAGACAAGAAATAGATAGGAGAATCGATACATATTTCGAAGGGTTTATTAAATGACCCTTTTCGTGTGCAATTTCATGTGCAATCGCTTTTTCAAGTTTCCACATAGGATACTTATTCTTGGGTTTTTCAGTGCAAAAATGCGTTTTTAAGCCCTAAAATATCGTGTATAGATATAAAAATAGCCCCAACATTGGGGCTATTCTCGTTTTGGTGGAGGCGAGGGGAGTTGAACCCCTGTCCGAAAACCTGTCCGCAAGACCTTCTCCGAGCACAGCTGGCGATTTAGGATTCCCCCGGCCCATCCCCCGTCAGCAGGGTATGGGTTTCGGTAGCTTCATAAGATCCCGCCTGCCGCAAAGCTTAAGCAGGTTGGTTCCCCACATTAATGACGCCCGGATCCGGTGGCGTGGGAACCGCCGGGCGGACGCGCCGCCTAGTTAGGCAGCGAGAGCAAATTCAGATTTGCCAGTTAGTTTTAAGTTTCCCGTTTTTAACGAAGCACGGGGCTTCGGCTCGCTTATCCGGCTTCCACGATCCCCGTCGAAACCATATACGCCCCCATGTGGCCGGAAAATCCCGGCATTAATCCGCATTCTTCATGCGGCGTTCCATATCGCGCTTTGCATCCCGTTCAGCAAGCGTATGGCGTTTGTCGTAAAGTTTTTTACCTTTGGCTACCGCAAGCTCCATCTTTACCAAGCCATCCTTTAGATAGAGCTGGAGCGGAATCAGGCTGTAACCATCGGCTTGGGAAAGTGCCTGTAGCTTCAGAATTTCCCGTTTGTGAAGCAACAACCGGCGGGAACGGAAGGGATCTCGGTTAAAGATGTTGCCTTGCTCGTAAGGGCTTACATGCATGCCGATCACATAGGCCTGCCCACCTTTTACCTGTGCATAGGAATCCTTCAGGTTGACCTTGCCGGCCCGGATACTCTTTACCTCGGTGCCTACCAACTCGATACCGCATTCATATTTGTCTTCTATAAAGTATTCATGTCGCGCCTTTCGGTTCTGCGCCACGGGCTTGACGCCCTTTTTTACCGGCATTGGTTCACCCCCTTCCAGCCTAATCCTATTTTATCATTTTGTTTCGGTTTTTACAACCTTGCCACCCCTGCCTCTGCGATTATTTCGCTTTTCGTTTGCCTTTTTGTCACCGTTTTGCCCGACTTTGGAATCATGGGAGGGATTCGCCCCACGCGTCTCCTTATTTCCGCCGTATCCGGTTTTTTTGCGTTTGGCATTCCCTTTTCCATCCCGGCGATCCCCGCTCCCATCGCCATTCTCCCGAGCGCCGCGGTCTAGCACAAAATCCACATTTGCGGTCTCCATATCCGCCCCTGCAACCTTTATCCGCACCGCATCCCCCAATCGGAACACGCGGCCCGAGGAACGGCCCACCATCCGATAATTCTTTTCGTCCAATACGTAATAATCATCCTCAATGGAGCCAATACGAACCATACCTTCCACCGTATTGGGCAATTGTACGAAAAAACCATACTGCGCCACCCCGGAGATAATCCCTGTCTCCACCGCACCGATGCGGTCTTTCATATATTCGCATTTCTTCAGATCATCCGCCGCCCGCTCGGCTTCTACAGCCACAACTTCCCGATCCGAGCAGTGCCGGGCCATCTCATCCAGCCGTTCCGTCCACTGCGCGGCCCGCTTTTCGTCCAGCGTTCCATGGATCATCTCCTTGAGGAGCCGGTGAACGATGAGATCGGGGTACCGGCGGATGGGCGAGGTAAAATGGCAATAATGTTCGGCCGCCAAGCCGAAATGCCCCAAACATTCTGCACTGTACCGGGCCTTTTTCAGGGAGCGAAGCGTAACCCTGTTGATCACGGTCTCCTCCTTTGTCCCCTTGCTGGCTAAAAGCACTTTTTGGAGGGTGCCTGGCCGTACGTTCCCGATGTTCTTGATGCCGTATCCCAGCGTTCCCAGGAACGTATTGAGAAGTTGCAACTTTTCCTTATCCGGCGTTTCATGGATGCGGTACATAAAGGGCACGCCCATGGTTTTGGCATGCTGGGCTACCGTCTCGTTGGCAATCAGCATGAATTCCTCGATCATCCGGTTGGAAACGCCCCGCTCGTAAAGCTGCACGTCCGTCGTATGTCCCTTGCTATCCAGAACCAGCTTGGCTTCCTCCAGATCAAAATCAATGCTTCCCCGCTTAAAGCGCCTGGCCTTCAGCTTTTCCATGAGCGATTGCATCTCCTGCAGCATGGGCCAAATATCCGCATATTTCCCACGCAATGTTTCGTCTCCGGAAAACATGGCGTTTACATCCTCGTAGGTCATACGGTGGCAAGTACGGATCACCGTTTCCGCAATACGGTGGTCTATCACCTTGCCGGCTCCGTCCAGCTCCATTATACAGGAGATGGTCAGCTTGTCCGTATTGGGATTGAGGGAGCACACACCGTTGCTGATTTCCTTGGGGAACATGGGCAGCACCCGGTCCGGGAAGTATACGCTGGTGCCACGCTTATAAGCCTCCTGATCCAAGGGAGAGCCTTCATTCACATAATGGCTTACATCCGCAATATGCACGCCCAGCAAGCATCCGCCAGCCTCCAGCTTTACCAACGATACGGCATCATCCAAATCCTTTGCGTCCGCTCCGTCGATGGTAATGCATGAAAGGCTCCTTAAATCCTCCCGGCGGGCCGCAGCCACAGCGGGCACAGGCTTATTGAGGGAACGGGCTTGGCGGGCCGCAGCTTTGCCGAAATCATCCGGTAAATCCATGCGGCGAATAACGGAAAGGATATCCGTTCCCTTCTCTTCCTTGCTTCCCAGCACCTCAACCACCCGGCCCATAAGAGGCCGCCGGCCATCGGGATATTGCAGGATCTCGGCCACGACCTTATCGCCCTGCTTGGCCCCGTCCGCATCGCCCGGACGCACGAGCACATCCATGTAAAGCTTGGTATCATCGGGAACCACATAGCCGCCGCCTGCTCCCTCGTCATCCTCAAAGGTTCCTACGATCTTCTTTTGCAAGCGACTGGCGATAAGCACCACTTCCGCCTCTGCATTGCCGCCGTGGCTCACCCGGTCCGTTTGGCGCACCCAGACTTGGTCCCCATGCATGGCCCCATGCATGCCATCCGCAGGAAGGAACATGTCCCGGCTTCCATCCGTTGGAATAAAAAAGCCGAAGCCCCGGGCATTGCCCTGCACCCTGCCGTAAATCAAACCCGTATGTTCCGGAAGGGCCAGTTTTCGCTTGCGGGTAAGCATAAGCCGCCCCGTAGAAAGCAACCGCTCCACGGCGGCCGCGCCCGCATCCGTCTCCTCTACTTGCTCAAGCAGCATATCCGGGGCCACGGGCTGGCCCTCCCGCTGCAAAATCTCCAAAATAAAAGTTTCTGTTTCTTGGTTTGTCATTGGTTTCCTTTCTATGTATAAAAAATGGGAGTATGCCCATGCAGCATACTCCCATTGCCAAAATACGAATTTAGGCGAGGATCATGATCGTGATTGCCAGCACGCCGATTGCGACGGCCGAATACACGGTGATCTTCTGGAGTTTGTTCTCTTTGCTGGCCGCCTGACCACGCGCCGTGAAGGACTGCGTGTCACCGCCGAAAGCGCCGCCTAAGCCGCTGGACTTTGTTTGTTGCATCAGCACGACCGCGATCAAAATGATCGAGCACAGGACGAGGATGATGGTAAGAATTATATTCAAAGTGGTCATAATGTATACTTCCTCCGTATCAAACATTCCGTCGCCGTTTTCACAGCCGCAAGTGGCATTATATCATGTATCTCAAAAAAAAGCCAGTATTATTTTGGATTTTTTACGAACCGCCCCGTTTTAGCCCTGAATGAGGCTTGTACCCGTCATTTCAGGGGGTACGGGCAGGCCCAGCAAGCCCAACAAGGTAGGCGCCAGGTCGCTTAGGCGGCCGCCCTTGCGCAGCGCCGCATGTTTGCGGTTTTCATCCACCAAAATCACCGGAACGGGATTGGTGGTGTGGGCTGTGAAAGGTGAGCCGTCCTCTGCATACATCTGCTCGCAGTTGCCATGATCCGCCGTAATAACGGCCCGGCCGCCCTGGGCTAAAATGGCCTTTACCACCTTGTCCACGCATTCGTCCACGGCATGAACGGCTGCGGTGGCTGCTTCCATCACCCCGGTATGCCCAACCATGTCCGGGTTGGCAAAGTTGAGGATCATCAAATCATATTTGCCGCTTTCGATCCGCTTCACGGCTTCCTCCGCCACCTCGTACGCGCTCATTTCCGGCTTAAGGTCATAAGTGGCCACCTTGGGAGAGGGAATCAGCGCCCTATCCTCCCCTTTGTTTGGGGCCTCCACACCGCCGTTGAAGAAAAAGGTTACATGCGCGTACTTCTCCGTTTCCGCGATGCGAAGCTGTGTCTTGCCATGGTCCGCCAGGTATTCTCCCAAGGTGTTCTGCAGGCTTTCCGGGTGGAAAGCAATATGGATTTTCTCCCCAAAAGTAACATCGTATTGGGTGAAGGAAACATAGTGAACGGGAAAATAGCCTTGTTTGCGCTGGAACCCGTCGAAATCTTCAAAAATAAAGCTCCGGGTAATCTCCCGGGCCCGGTCAGGCCGGAAATTGAAGAAAATAATGCTATCATGGGGCTGCACCGTCCCCACCGGCCGGCCGTTTTCCGTGACAACGATGGGCTTGATGAACTCATCCGTCACGCCCTCGTCGTAACTGTTTTGAATGGCCCGCACCGGATCCGCGGCCTCTACCCCCTGGCCATATACCAGAGCGGCATAAGCTTGCTCCACCCGTTCATAGCGGTTGTCCCTGTCCATGGCATAATAGCGTCCCATCACCGAAGCGACCTTGCCTACGCCCAATTCCCGAAGCTTTGCCTGAACCTCTTCCACGTAGCCTTTACCGCTGGTAGGGGGTACATCCCGGCCATCCATAAAGCAATGAATGAAAACCTTGGAAAGACCTGCCCGTTTGGCCAGTTCCACCAAGGCATAAAGATGCTTCAGATGGCTGTGGACGCCGCCGTCCGAACAAAGGCCGAAAAGATGCAGGGCGGTGCCATGGGCCTTGCAGTTCTCCATCGCGCCCAAAAAGGCGGGGTTTTTGAAGAAGTCACCTTCCCGAATGGATTTGGTGATGCGGGTCAATTCCTGGTAAACGATGCGGCCCGCGCCGATGTTCAGATGTCCTACTTCGCTGTTGCCCATCTGCCCCTCCGGCAAACCCACATCCTCGCCGGAAGCGGCGATTTGGGTGTGAGGATAGGCTTGAAGAAGGGCGTTGATGTGCTTGGCGCCCTCCGCGCGGATCGCGTTGCCCTCCGCCTCTTCCCGGCAGCCGAAGCCATCCAAGATGATGAGGGCTGTAATTTGCTTGGTCATGAATCCACCTCTTTATTTTTCGTAGTTGACGACCAGGGCGAAGTCCGCCGCTTTCAGGCTGGCGCCGCCGATGAGGCCGCCATCAATTTCAGGCTGGGCCATAAGCCCCTTTACGTTCTTCGGGTTCATGCTGCCGCCGTATTGGATGCGCACCTGCGCCGCCACGGCTTGGCCATAGAGCCCCGCAAGGGTTTTGCGGATCACGCCGATGGTCTCGTTGGCCTGCTCGTCCGTGGCGGTTTTGCCCGTGCCGATGGCCCAGATGGGCTCGTAAGCAAGCACCAGCTTCACGGTGTCCTCGCCGGATATGCCAGCCAAGCCTTTCTTAACCTGGGAGGAAACCAGGGCGTCCGTTTCCCCGGCTTCCCGTTGGGAAAGGCTTTCACCCACGCAAATGATGGGGGTAATCCCTGCCGCAAGCGCCGCTTTGGCCCGGCTGTTCACGGTTTCATCCGTCTCCCCGAAATATTGCCGCCGCTCGCTATGGCCGATGATCGCGTATTCCGCACCGGCTTCCTTAAGCATGGCCGCGGAAATCTCGCCTGTAAAGGCGCCCTTGTCCGCCCAGTGGATATTCTGTGCGCCCACGTGGATGTTCGTGCCTTTCGCAAGCTCCGAAACCACGGCCAAATCCACAAAGGGCGGGCATACGACCACTTCGCAGGCCGCATCCTGAACCAAGGGGATCAGCTCCTGCACCAGGGTCTTGGCCTGGGCGGGCGTCATGTTCATCTTCCAATTTCCTGCAATGATGGGTTTACGCATGGCAAAATCTCTCCTTTACTTGTCGTTCAGCGCGGCTACGCCGGGCAATACCTTGCCCTCCAAAAATTCCAGGCTCGCGCCGCCGCCGGTGGAGATATGGGTCATTTGGGATGCGTAACCAAGTTTTTTCACCGCGGAGGCGGAATCGCCGCCGCCGATGATGGTGGTGCCCCGGCAGTTTGCACAGGCTTCGGCCACGGCGGCCGTGCCCTTGGCAAAGGCGGGGAATTCAAACACGCCCATAGGGCCGTTCCAAATAACGGTCTTGGCGTTTATAACCTCCTGGGCAAAAAGCTTTGCGCTTTCGGGGCCGATATCCATGCCCATCCAGCCTTCGGGGATTTTGTTTGCCTGCACGGTTTTGTGCTCGGCCTCGGCCTCAAAAGCCTTGGCGATTTCCACATCCACGGGGAGCAGGAACTTTACGCCCCGGCTTTTGGCCTTTGTCATGATGTCCTTTGCAAGGCCCAGGCTGTCTTTATCCAGCAGGCTGTTGCCTACGCCATAGCCCTCGGCCGCCAGGAATGTAAACGCCATGCCACCGCCAATGATGAGACTATCGCACTTTTGCAGAAGGTTCTCTATCACGGCGATCTTGTCCGCCACCTTAGCGCCGCCCAGAATGGCGGTAAAGGGGCGCACGGGATTATCTAGCGCCTCGCCCATAACGGCAAGTTCTTTGCCGATGAGGAAGCCGGCTACGGCCGGGAGGTAAGCCGCCACGCCCACGGTGGATGCATGGGCCCGGTGCACCGTGCCAAAGGCATCGGACACATAGAGCTCCGCCAGGGAAGCCAGTTCCTTGGCAAAAGCGGGATCGTTCTTTTCTTCTTCCTTATGGAAGCGCAGGTTCTCCAGCAGGAGAATTTCCCCTTCCTTGAGGGCCTTAGCTTTTTCCTGGGGTTCCCGGCCAATGCAGTCCACCGCAAAATCGATGCGCACACCGGGCAAAAGCTCCGCCAGGCGCTGGGCCACGGGCTTTAAGGAGAACGCCGGTTTGGGTTCGCCCTTGGGCCGGCCCAAATGGGAGCAAAGAATAAGCTTGGCCCCATGCTCCAAGAGATACTTGACCGTGGGCAAAGAGGCGACTATGCGCTTATCGTCCGCCACCGCTCCCTCGGGAGTAAGGGGCACGTTGTAGTCCACTCGCACCAACACGCGCTTGCCGGCTACATTTACGTCCTCAATGGTCATTTTTACCATGACAATACCCTCCGTATAAAAATTTATAAAAATATTGAATCGACAGCGTCTCGAAGGGAAAGATACCGCACATTCCCAATTGTTCTTATTCTATCACGCTTTGAACATATTACAATATCGTGAATTCAAATATCCCGTGAACTTACCATTATAGACGGTTGGAGGAAGCCATGGTATAATCGGGCTATGAGAAGATTCCATGCGCTTTTGCTTTGCATAGTGTGCCTGTTTCTGCTCCTTGGTTGTGCCAAGGAGCCGGAAGCCGTGGTGATTGACGTAACGGCAGCCGGCAGCGGCGCCACCCCTGCCCCTTTAAACGCGGAACCGGCTCTTGCGGAAGGTGAGGATACCGCTTCCGCCAAAGCTGGTCCAGCGGCCGAGATACGGGGCACAGCGGCCTATATTCTTTCCTGTGCCGAAGGCCCCGCCCTCTATGGAGCCGTAGCCTATGAAAACACGGGGGATGCGCCGCTCGTTGTAACCAAGGCCAAATTTACCTTTAGCTTTGCGGGAACTACGGAAGAGGTGGAGTTTACCCCCATTTTCGCGGACAAGACCATCGTGCTTCCAGGCGAAACCTCCTATGCGGTTCTCTGGTATACCATGGCAGATCTGGTTCCCGGCACAGAGGTTCGCCTCTCCGCCTCCCTTCAATGGGAAGAAGCCTCCTCCGCCCGTATCGCCATTGATTTGGGGAACCTTTATCTTGCCCATAACTATCCCGCCTTTACCTCCATGGCCGGCATCCTCACCGCCCAGGCGGATTGTCCCTGCAACTTGATTTATACCGCTTTTTACGATGAAAGCGGCAACCTTCTGGGCGTATGGTATTTTACCGAAAACGCCCACCTTCTTGCTGGTGAGCCCAAGGCCTTTACCACCCACATGAAAGAGCTGCCTTTGGAAAACCTGGCGGAGCAAACGAAAGAAATCCGTTATTTCGGCATTGGAATGGAATGATTCGCTAAGATTTACACCCAAGGGGGTTCTTGCTGTTCTTCGGTTCCTTCCCTTTTACACTTGTTTATAAGCATGTCGCGGCGCATTTTTAATTCGCCGCGCCATGCTGTTTAATCCGGTTGCTCGTTCAGAGTCCCCGTTCCATTCTATTTTCCCAGCAGGTCATCCGCATAAACCACCTGCATTTCGTTCTCATAGACCCCCGCAGCCGCGCCCATAGCAAAATGGTCTTTTCGCATGGCAGCCAGCACATCCTCCGTAATCCCTGCGCAGATCACCTCCACGGAATCATTCCGCTCGGCTGCACATAGCGCCTCGTAGGCGGCCAGGGCCAGTTCAGGCGTTTCGGCATAGATGCTGTCCAGCAGGCCGATGGTCACACCCTGCAAGGCCTTTTCCGTCCATGCTTTGGCATCTCCATCCGCATCGGCATGGTAAACGCCCTTAGCCATGAGTTTGCCGTCCGCCAGCATCGTTTGGTATATAACATCGCCAGGGCTGTTTTCTTTTGCAAATAAAGCCAACACCCGAATAGGCGCTTCATGGCTAGGATAGGCAAAAAGCGCGTCCCAGGCCATGGATGCGCACAGGGCCGGATCCTCCGCTAAGGGACTGGCCGATGGCAGAGGGATCGGATCGGCGGATTCTGCGGGCAAAGGGGTCTCATTCAGGGCAGAGGAAGTTGCTTTCTCTGCGGACCGCAGGAAAAGAGGCTCTCCTGCTTGAATTTCCCGCCGGAATCCCAGCATGCAAACGAGGCTGCCTAGGGTGAGAACGACGATGAGGCCAATTAGTATGATTTTTCTCATTCCTGCGCCTCCCCGGTCTCATAAATGGTCGCCCAGCCCGTTTTGATCGAGCGGCTCTGAATATATCCCAACGTGCCCCAGTAATCCACCAGCGTCCACCCGTTTGCAAGCTCCACCACCACGTTGATGGTACTATCTCGCGCCACTTTATAGAGCCGCTCGGATTTGGTGCTGGGTTCGGCGTAAAGATACACCGTACCGGAAACGTACCTGCCGTCCGCCCTGGATTGCATCACGCCCTCTTCATAGGTGATGTAGCAGCGTTTCACATACCCTTCCCGGCCGTCCAGGTCGATCTTCACCCAAGGGTCGCCCTCTTGCAGAACGCGCACCTGGGTATCCTTTTTCAGCTTGCGGATCAGCTTGTCGTTCGTGCCGTTGCCCGTGCGCATCTGCACGTTGTTCACGGTAATCCAAGCATCCCGGTAGGGCAAGGGTTCGGTATCAAAAATGTTTTGCTGGAAAGCGTCATATTCGGAAAATATCATATCCGTTTTCAGGGATTGCACCAGGCCAGCCTTGCGGCTCCGGGAAATGACGTTTACCGTGGTGCCCGGGCAGGCATGGTAATAAAGCCACTTGGCATCCTCCACATACAGGCGGACGCAGCCGTGAGAGCCCGTGCTGCCCAAACCGGAGAGCGGTCCTTTTTTTAGGGCGGTGATCTCCCGCTTTCCAAACATCACGGAATGGAAATAGACACCTCCTACGATTTGCGTCCAATACCTGGCATACTCGCCGCCAAAGGCTGCAAATTTACCGAAGCGTTCCCGGGCGCCGATCTTCCATCGGCCACTGGGCGTGGGCGAGGCGGGTTCGCTTCCCCGGGGCTTGGTTTTCCCCGAGGTGCAGATCATCCGCCGAACAATGCGGGTATACTCCCCCGCATCATCCTTCTGGTAGACGGTAATGACCTGGTTTCCCGTATCCAATTCAATGT
This sequence comes from Candidatus Pelethousia sp., assembly GCA_034933245.1. GTDB lineage: Bacteria > Bacillota > Clostridia > Christensenellales > CAG-138 > Pelethousia. The sequence goes on along the minus strand of JAYFNX010000006.1, from coordinate 21,736 downwards.
AGTACTTCTCCGGGTCCGTGTTCTTCAGCTCGTCTCTGGCGAAGGCAAGGGACGGAAGCAGGGCGCAGATGGCAAGAATGAGCGCGGCACCTCGCAGAATCAACCGTTTGGGCATGAGCTCCTCCGATTCGATAAAAATGTGATGGCTTTTTTATTATAGACTATATATATGCGTTTTGCCAAGAGAAAAGGCCCATTCCCAGCAATCGGCAAAGGCCTTTTTATCCATAGCACGCCGGTATCCTTATATTTCCCGCAACACCAAATCCGTCTGGCCCGGGTTCTCCCCCGCTTCCAGGCGAAGTATGGCCGGGTGGCAGGCATATTCTGCCCAGATCATATCCCGAAGGCGGGTGTTATGCCCGTAGCCGTGAATCACCCTTAGCCGGTAGGTGCCGCCCCTTCGCCGCAGAGCGGCTTCCAGGGCGATTCGGGCTTGGTATACATTCTTGCCGTGCAGGTCCAAGACAAGGACGGCATCCGCCCTCATCGAACCTGCCCATTCCCGCGGACAATGTATTTATAGCTGCAAAGCTCCCGCAGGCCCATGGGTCCCCGGGCATGAAGCTTTTGGGTAGAGATGCCCATTTCGCAGCCCAGGCCGAACTCGCCCCCGTCGGTGAAACGGGTCGAAGCGTTGACATAGACGGCGGCGCTGTCCACCTCCCTGGCGAAGCGGGCAGCCGTTTCCGCATCGTCCGTGACGATGGCGTCGCTATGGCCGGTAGAATGGGCGGCGATATGGGCGATGGCTTCGTTTGTGCCGCCGACCACCTTTACGGCCAGAATATAGTCCAAAAATTCGGTATCGAAATCTTCCGTGCCCGCGGGCGTACCGGGGATGATAGCAGCGGCTTGGGGGCAAAGGCGCAGTTCCACGGGGATCCGGCCTATGGCGGCGCGCTCTTCCACCAGCTTCTGCCGGAGCCGGGGCAAAAAGGACGGCGCCATGGCTTCATGAACCAAGCATACTTCCTCCGCGTTGCACACGGAAGGCCGGCTCGTTTTCGCATTATCGATGATGTTCAGCGCCATATCCACATCCGCGGCCGCATCCACATACACGTGGCAAATGCCGGTGCCCGTCTGAATGCAAGGAACGGTAGCCTGCTCCACGCAGGCGCGGATAAGCCCCGCGCCCCCCCGAGGAATAAGCAAATCCACCAAACCGTTGGCTTGCATCAGCTCCAGGGAAGAAGCCCTGGTGGTATCCGCAACGAGGCATACGGCCTCCATGGGAAGGCCAGCTTTTGCAAGGCCCGCCTGCAAAGCGTTCACGATGGCGCGGTTGCTGCCGTAAGCTTCCTTCCCGCCCCGGAGTATGCAGGCGTTGCCGCTCTTTATGCAAAGGGCCGCCGCATCCCCTGTAACGTTGGGACGGCTTTCATAAATGATGGCCACCACGCCCATGGGCACGCTCGTCTTTTCGATGACCAGGCCGTTGGGCCTCTCCACCCGCTCAAGCATCAGGCCTACTGGATCCGGAAGCCCGGCCACTTGGGCCATGCCTTCGGCCATGAACCGGATGCGGGATTCGTTCAAAGCCAGCCTATCCAGCATTACGTCCCCGATGTGGGACTTGGCCGCGTCCAGATCCTGGCCATTGGCCGCGAGGATCTCCGCCGAGCGGTTTAGAAGAGCATCCGCCATGGCGAAAAGCGCATCGTTTTTTTTACTTTGAGAGGCGGCGGCCATGGGCCGCTTCGCCTCCGCGGCGAGCAACAGGATTTCACGCGTTGTCATGCTTCGTCTTTCCTCCCCACAAAATAGGTGCCCACGGGCTTCCCCTCTACGATATCGTACAGGAGGGATGGATCTTCCCCGTTGGCAATAATCATATCCACCCCGGCCTGCGTTGCTTTCTGTGCAGCCGTTAGCTTGGTGGCCATGCCGCCGGTTCCCAGGGCGCTTCCCTTGCCGCCGCCCAGCGCAAGAATAGCCGGGGTGATCTCCTCCACCCGCCGAATGCGTTTCGCCTCCGGGTCCGTATGGGGATCGGAGGTATACAAGCCGTCAATATCCGTGAGCAGAACCAACAGATCCGCCCGGGCCGCCACGGCTACGATAGCCCCCAGGGTGTCGTTATCGCCGATACCCAGTTCCTCGGTGGCTACGGTATCGTTTTCGTTTATGATGGGCAGGGCGCCTAATTCCAGCAAACGGAACAAGGTATTCTCAAAATGGCCCCTGCGGTTCGCATCCCGCACATCATCCGCGGTGAGCAAAATCTGCGCCACGGTATGATTATATTCGGCAAAAAGCTTATCATAGGTATACATCAGTTCGCACTGGCCCACGGCGGCAGCCGCCTGCTTGGTGGGCACATCTTCAGGCCTTCCGGGCAGCATCAGCTTGCCCACGCCCATGCCGATGGCTCCCGAACTTACCAAGATCACCTGATGTCCGGCATTCTTCAGATCGCTGAGCACCTTTACGAGCTGCTCCACATGCCGTATGTTCATCCGCCCTGTACGGAAGGCCAGAGTGGACGTGCCGACCTTAATAACAATGCGCATGCTTCCTCCTTGGCTCACTGCTTGCCCAAGAGCAGGGTTTTGTCATAAGCTGCCCGCACGGCATGCATCGCCGCCGCCCGAAGGCCGTCTTCCTCCAAAGCCTGCACGCCCTCTATGGTAGAGCCGCCGGGGCTGCACACCCCATCCTTGAGCTCCCCTGTATGCTTCCCGCTTTCCAGGGCCATCTTGGACGCGCCCAAAAGGCTCTGGGCGGCATATTGGCGGGCCTTTGCCCGGGGTACGCCGCAAGCCACCGCTCCATCGGCCAGCGCTTCCAAGAAAAGATAGGCATAGGCAGGGCCGCAGCCGCTCACGCAACCTCCCGCGTCTATGAGGGCTTCCTCCACTTCATCGAAGCGGCCGGAAGAAGCAAGGATTTCCCTTAGTTGGTCCACTTCCGCCCGTTCCGCGCCCACGGCGGAAAGAAGCGTCATACTCTCGCCTACCAAAGCCGCCGTATTCGGCATCATACGGATCACGGGGTAATCTCCCCCCGCCATCTCCCGGATGCGAGCCATAGATAAGCCCGCGGCCATGCTAACCAGCACGAAGCGGTCCTTCCGTGCCGCCAGAATCGGGATGAGGGGCAACAACATATCTTTCATCAGATGGGGCTTAACCCCCAAGAAAATATAGCGGCACGCCTCTGCGGCCCGGGCATTGGTTCCCGCCAGGCATCCCAGCTCATCTGCCAGCATGCTCGCTTTCGCCGGCGTACGGTTGCACAAGAGCACCTCCTGGGGGTCCACCTTTTGGCATAGTGCCCGAGCAAGCGCTCCGCCCATGTTGCCGCAGCCGATAAATCCGTATTGCGCCATATTCATGCCCTCCCACAGGATCATTTGTGTTCAGTATAACAACATCGCTCCCACTTGTCCATGGCAAGGGGTAGCATGTGGAAATTTCGACGGTCTTTCCAGGCAAACCAGGCAAGATATTGCCCGGCGACCGGCTATTCTCGCAGTATGCCCGCGCAGCAATAAAGAAAAGAGCCGCCGCTGATTCCCAGGGCGGCTTGCTTCCCGCTTATGCAACACAGCGCGGCGCATTCAAAATGCACCGCGCCTGAAAAGATACAAACCTTGCTGCTTTATTGCAGGTCGAAATACTCGCCGCGTTTATAATCGTAAATGGCATTGCCGGAGAACTTATCGATATTCTCCAGTACCTTGCCCGTACCGATGGCCACGCAGGAAATGGGATCTTCGGCAACGTAGCAGGGCACCTTCGTATGTTCCGAGAGGAACTTGTCCATCCCGTAAAGAAGGGCGCCGCCGCCGGTGAGGCAAATTCCGTTTTCGGTAATATCGCTGGCCAATTCCGGCGGCGTACGCTCGAAAACGTTACGTACGCTTTCCAAAATGCTTTGCAGGGGCTCCTCCAAGGCGTCGATCATTTCGTTAGAGCCCACTACCAAGGCCTGCGGCAGGCCGGAAATCAGGTTACGGCCTTTCACGTCGATAAAAAGCTGTTCCTTGCGGGGGTAGGCCGATCCGATCCGAATTTTCATTTCCTCGGCCGTACGCTCGCCAATCAGCAGATTATGCTTTTTGCGCATGTAGCGCACAATGGCATCGTCAAACTTATCGCCCGCCACCTTGATGGAATCCGAAAGCACGGCGCCACCCAAGGAAAGGATGGCAACATCGCTGGTGCCGCCGCCAATATCAAGGATCATATTGCCCCGGGGCGCCGCAATGTCTATTCCCGCGCCCACAGCCGCCGCGATAGGTTCTTCAATCAGGTACGTATGGCGCGCACCCGCTTCTTCGGTGGCATCTATGACGGAACGCTTTTCCACCTCCGTCACGCCGCTCGGCACGCATACCACCACTCGGGGCTTAAAGAAAATGCGTCGGCCGACAACCTTGCGGAGAAAATGGTTCAACAGGCGCTCCGTAATATCATAATTGGAGATCACGCCGTCCCGTAGCGGGCGCAAGGCCACGATGTTGCCCGGCGTACGGCCGAGCATGCGGCGTGCTTCCTCGCCGATGGCCAGGATTTTGCCGGTAATCTTTTCAACCGCCACTACGGAAGGTTCCCGGAGCACAATCCCCTTGCCCCGCACATAGACCAAGACGCTGGCGGTGCCGAGATCGATGCCCACGTCGTTGAACTCAAACAGTCCCATATATTGCCAAACCTCCAACGGTCCCCTGAGGGCCCTTCCATCTTACTAAGCTTTATGATATCTACATGACATATCAAGTTATTCTAACATTTTACCATGCGCATCACAAGAGTAACGTGTCAGAATTTTGAACAATCTATAAAATAAGCGCCAAGTCGGCGTTCTGCTTGTCCTTGCCTTGCCTTTCCCGGCCCCAACGTATATAATACAAAGTGGAAAAGGGTTGCTGCAACCCAGGAGGAAGCCTGTGAAACACAATAAAAATCATAACCTAGCCCGCATGATTGCGCTGCCGCTCTCCCTTGCCGCGCTGCTATGCGTTGCCTGTTCCTCGCCTGCCCCCGCATCCACGCCCGAGCCTACCATCCTGCCAACGCCGTCCCTCTCGCCGGAGCCCGCGGTTTCTTATACACCCGCTCCCCTTTCTTCTTCCCAAGAGGATGCGGCCTACTCGGCGGATGAGCTCAACGGGATTGCCGGGCCGGACGATGTGTTGCCCATGCATGAATCTTACGAGGAGGTCAAAGCCCTCAACGATGATGTGATCGGTTGGATCACCATAGACGGCACCATTATCGACTATCCCGTAGTTCGCGCCGCGGATAATGATTATTACCTGGGCAGGGATGTGGAAAAACGCAAGAGCGCCTATGGGGCCATCTTCATGGATTTTCGCAATGCGGATCCCGCCCAACAAAAGCATATTATTCTCTATGGGCATAACATGAAGAATGGAACCATGTTTCACGACTTGATGAATTATAAGCAAAAATCCTTTTTTGATGAAAACCGCACCATCCGGCTCCTTTGGGACGGCGTGGACACCCGCTGGGAGATTTTTTTAGCCTATATCATCATGCCCAACACCATCTATCATATTTATACGGGATTTGGGGATGACCAGCAGTTCGCGGATACCATGAACCAGACCATTGAATATGCGAAGACCGTGAAGCCTTCCAACGTGGACCCTACCGTTACCATAAAACCCAGCGACCAGGTTCTCACGCTGTCCACCTGCACCTATGAATATGACGGCTCCTTCTTTGCCGTTATAGCTAGGCGCGTGAAATAACTTCTATATATGTGTTCCCGGGCCGCCTTTGCAAATTATGGCGGCTCTTTTTTATTCGTTTGTTTTATGCCACAATAACAGTGCTTTGGCAAAACGATTTAATCGGGTATGCCGTCTCCATCCATATCGAGATAGGGCGGCGGCGAATATGTGTCGGGACCTTCGGCAAAGGATGCACCGGAGGCGCCATAAATTTCTTTTCCTACCAAGCACTTGCTAGTACGCTCATACTCCACCAGCTTGCTTAGGAAAACCCGAACTTTATCCGTCCGTTTGATATTTTTAAGTTCAAAGGCGCCATGTGTTCGGTCTGCGCTATAAAGGGTAATGGTGCCAACGCCGAAAAGTTTTTGTCCAAACGTACGGCTGGACTTTATATCCAGCACACGATACAGCAGCAGTTCGTCCACCGTTGTTTTGAAAAAGCCCATCGCGCACGTTAGTCTGTCCCGATCAACCTGGTATGCCGTGAAACTGATGGGCATGCCCAGGATGCGTTTGCGATCCTTCCACAAAATTTCCGTCGGCTCAAATTGATCTAGCGGGTCCTTCTTTGCCATACGCCGTTTCCCTTCTTTCGCCGATAATATTTACAATTATACAACGTACGTGAATTGATCTCAAGCCTTACTATTTGAGACTCTGCATAGAATTGCGCAGGATACAAAATTACAAAAAGCCCTTGCAAAACCCCATCAAATATTGTATGATATCAAAGCTGCCGGATTTCTTGCTGCCGGGAGCAACCGCATATTTTGCTATTTGGAGAGATGGCCGAGTTGGTCGAAGGCGCACGACTGGAAATCGTGTATACCTCATAAGGGTATCGAGGGTTCGAATCCCTCTCTCTCCGCCACGAAACCCCCGGATTCCCGGGGTTTTTTTTCGTGTCCGAAGATTATTTTCATGCGTGCGCCTTTGCGCTTTTTCGGCTTTTTGCTATGGTGAAACGCAACAACATGCTTTTACACCCAGTTACACATCATCGCCCATCAGTTTATCCATGGCAGCGGCGGTCTGATGGGCGGCATTCCCCGAGGGCAAATAGATGTCCGCCGTGCTATTTCTTAACAGAAATCGCCCCCAATGAGACCGCATGCCCTCATTGCCCTGCTTGCACAAAGTGCGTTTTTGCTATCCAATCGTTGCTGCTAGTTGGCATGAAATTGACCTAACCATATCGAAAGCAGGGTATGCGTCAAAGATGTATTTCGCAATAATCTGGAGTAGTTCAAAATCCTCCTCGCTGTCTATATCGAGTACCGCTGTGTCTTTCATCGTTATGAAATAACAGTTGCTGTTGAAAAACCCGATAGAGTTTTTGCTCATCAGCGAGTGCGGAGAATAGGCATAAATTGAACCATTCATATCATATATGGCAGGTGCCTGCTGTCTCGCCGTGAATGCGGATGGTATTGCAACGCTTGAGAACCCATTCTGCTCTTGCACCATATTAAAATATGGATTTCGTCGTGATGAAGTCACAGAGTAAATTGCGTCCGTGTCTATGCGCTTTATCTTCATTTCCACAGCCTTTCTTATATCATTTGCAGTGCGAAGTGGAGACGTAATATCCAGATCAACGACAACATCATAAGTGCATTGAAAATGAGCCACGCTCCGGACAAGGCAGTCTTGAATGACTTCAACTTTGGGTACGGAGTCACCAGCTAAATTCTCTGCTCTCCGAATGGGAAAGACGGAAAGTTCTTTTTGCATGCACACTAGTTCAACGAGATTTTCGCTATCCGTGTTCAACGCAACATCAACGATATCCATGCTGGACAGTGTTTTTTTATATTCGATTATTGCCGCCAATGTATAATAGACCAACGGCGCACCCATGAAAACTTTCAGATTTTTATTTTTTAGGCCCTTGGATCCTGCGCGGCCGCAAATGGTAAATAAAAGTCTCATTCGTTCCATTCTCCTCTTGCGATAGATAAAACGTTTAGTGCATGTTTTACGTCGCTGTCGTTTTTTATCTTTCCATCAATAATATTTAAAAAATGCTGAAGTTCCCGGCTTTGGTATTCATCGCGGGCCTCGGCTAAGCCGACGCTTTGTCCTTTTCTAAGAAATCGGACTTGTCCGTTCCGTATATCACCTACAACGGTCTCATCTTCTGTGTATAACTCTATCTCTCTACGCTCGCTGCGGCCAAAATAATCCAAATGTAGACTGATCAGCTTATCCGGATACTGGCCAATATAGACAGCGAGGTCGTCGCTGTCCAAATCCAGTTTTGAAAACTGCCCACAGGAATACTGTACCTTCTGAGGAAATCCAAACAACCAACAAATATAATCCCATTCGTGTATTAGATCAATGGACACGCCCCCGCCCATGTTCTGATGGGCGCTATAGACAGTTCGATAATCAACGCTCGGTCTCCAATCCGGTAAATATGTTGAGCATATCGCGCGAACTGCATAAATATGTTCCCGTTCAATAAAGCCCTTTAGATATTGCAATACAGCATTATATCGAAGCGGACAAGCAACATAATACATGCCGTCCTCCCGCAACCCAAGCTTTTTGAAATCGAAGAACCGATCAAACACCGGCTTTTCAATGAACATGTTTTGAGTATGGTCGACCATCCGAACTACGTCGGCATAGTGAGATGCCGTAGGAGAACAAATAAACGCAATATCATAATCGCAGGGCATGTCCGTTATGTCCGCATATTGACGATGAAGCAACAACGCAACATCTTCCTGCAATGGCCGATCATTACTGCGCAAGGCATCTATCGAAAATGCAATATTTTTCCTCATGAGTAATGTGGACAAGTTCTTTAGGTGCCGAGTACCTATTGAGCCGAGCCCAACAAAGCATATTTTCATTTTTGTGACTCAACCTCATCTATCAATCTCAGGGTTTCCATATCTTCCGCGAAATCATACTTTGGAGCAGTTCCACCATTCACAGCTTCAATAAATGCTTTCAGTTCGCTTGCATAAGCATTCTCAATTACAAACGCCGCATAGCCCTCCTGCCGGTCTATATCATCGCTCGGTTGGACGACGACATCCTGCCTTTTTTCCAGGTCAAACAGCCGCAAACTATCTGGCGTTCCGTTCCACGAGAGATAGATATCCTCGCCGATCATCTCAAATTCGCGCACTGCTTTCCTGGAAACGACATCAACGCACACGCTTCCGATCGTGCCGTTCTTATGGTTTATCAGGAGAAAAATGCAATCATCATATGCAGTATTAAGTGTGGTCAGCTTTCTGCGAGCTGCTCTGATACCATCAATCGTGCCAAATGCCTGTATCAGCCATGGTAGTTCTATCGCTAGCAACTCGCGGCAACCATTCGTCCTTGCATCGCCTATGAAGTAACTTGTGTAATCTTCCCATGGATGCCAATCTGGCAAGTATTGTCCCACATGATAGCGGTAGCTGAGTGTCTTGCTCTGTGCTTGCGCTTGCCGGCAAATAAACCTTGTTTCATCTCTGTATAAGAAGGTTGACGACAAAAAAAGCAGCTTCCCTTTTTCTCTTGCCAAAGCGATATTTTCTTTATAGCCATCCGGCACAAGGTTGAGTTCGGTAAAAACATGAAGTCCACCTTGAAGGCACTCATGGATAATTGCTGCGTGTGAGAGAGGCGATGTACATACAAGAGCGATGTCTGGTTGCTCGGCGGCAATGGCTTCGTTCGTATCCGCATACGCCGAAATTTTCCACTTTTTCACGGCGTTCTCGCGCCGCGTCTGCTGTGCATCCACCCCGCATAGATTCATGCCTGGATACAGTTTTTGAATCAGGCGAATGCGACGTTGCCCCATTGATCCAAGGCCGATTATGATTGCCTTCATTGCGTCACCTCAAATGGTATATCATAGAATGACTTCTTTAAGTGAATTCTATCGTTCAACAGGCATTCCTTGATCGTATTCTTAATCTGCGCCGCCGTGTTGCCGGCGCCGTAGGGATTCGTGGTGTGCCGTGCCTTTGAGCGGAAGGCGGCTGACAGGGCTTTTTCAATTGCTCTTGCTATTGCATCTTTCTCCGCGTTGCAGTCGATGATGCTGTCCGCTCGCAGACGTCCCTTTTGTCGGTCGCCGATATTGATAGTCGGAATGCCGAAGGACGGAGCTTCCACGATGCCGCCGGAGGAATTGCCAATCACGAATTCGGCATGTTGGAGTGCAGAGAGGTATCGCAGTACGCCAAGAGAGGACACCGCTTTGCAGTTGTCCCGTCTGCTCGCAAAGGCATCAATTGCCTCGTTGCCGCGCTGGCCTTCCGGGTCTGCATTTGATTTTGTAATGAGCAGCCCTACCTGCGGATACTCATCCAGTGCGGAAAACAGCGCTTCGCATTGCTCCCGCTCCGTACCGTTCTCCCGTGTTGCCGGATGGAAAGTCATAACTGCGTAGGGCTTATGGAAATCGAATCCAATCAGTGCGGATAGTTCATCCTGTGTGAGCTTTGGATTTTTGAGCACATTTTCCACGCCCAACGCGCCCACATTGAACACGCGTTCTGGGGCTTCTCCAAGCTGAATGATTCGTCTGCGGCAGACCTCGCATGCTGCGAAGTGCAAATAGCTCATTTTGGTGATACTGTGGCGATAGCACTCGTCTATGGCGCCCTCGGTGGTTTCGCCGCCATGGATATGCGCGATGGAGATTCGAGCGTTTACCGCAGCGCAGCATATGGCCGCTATTTCATAGCGACCACCGAGCACGATGAGCATATCCGGGCGGCGAGCATGGAAGTATTCAGAAAAGCCCAGAAGTGCCTTTGCCATTGCGGTGGAAGCGGCCTCCGGCGTATCGCCGTCAGAGAGGATAGGGATACGGCAATCAATTGGGATTTGGTCTTTCTCTATCTCGTTTACCGTCATCCCATATTTGCGGGATAGATGAGATCCCGTCACGGCAAGACGCATTTCAAATTCCGCATCTCCCATGAAGCCCAGAATTAGCGGCTTCAGTATGCCGTAATCCGTTCTGGTAGAGGTCACAATACAAATGCTTTTCATAGTCTGATCATCTCATCTTCCGCAAAATCCTGCATTGCCGTGCGTCCCAGCACCTCGAACCAGTGCATCGGGTTGATGCCGTTTCCTGGGCGCTTTATGGTCAGGTTTTCATCGGAAAACGTTTCTCCTGCCTTGATCGCTCTCCGGGCAACGATGCTTTTTCTTGCAACGGCAAGGTTCTTCTTTTCGGATTCGCTGACGGTTTTCAGGCCATTGCCCAATGCTTTTTCTATATTTCGGATGCTCGTCACCATGGCGGCTAGATCGCCCGGTTCAAGACTGGCCTTATGGTCAGGCCCCTCCATAGTTCTATCCAGCGTAAAATGCTTTTCAATGACAGTCGCCCCAAGAGCCGCGGCGGCGACAGGCACTTCGATCCCCGCAGTATGGTCTGAGTAACCGACTGCAACCCCAAAATGTTGGCGCATTGTCTGCATGGCGTTGAGATTCACGTCCTTAAAGGGTGTTGGGTACTCTGTATTGCAGTGAAGCAAGGTGATCGTCGGCGTGCCGTTCTGTTTCAGCACGTCCATTGCAGCCTGTATTTCCTCTATCTCGCACATGCCGGTGGACATGACCACTGGCTTTTTGGTTTTGGCAATCGCCAGCAAATAGGGCAGGTTTGTGACCTCGCCTGAGGGAACTTTCCAGAATGGCATATCCAACGTGGCAAGGAATGCAATGCTCTCAAGGTCAAATGGTGTAGACAAAAAGCGGATGCCCGCCGCCTTGCAGTAATCGTTCAGTTTCAGAAAGGCGGCAAAGGACAGTTCCAGCTTTTTTATCATCGCAAGCTGGGAATCCGCTTCGCCCGTGTTGACTTTTTGATACTCAGCTTTCTGCGCGGTACGGGACACTAAATTCTTTGATATAAAGGTTTGAAATTTGATGCAGTCTACTCTTGCTTTTTTTGCGGCATCCACCATCTGACAGGCAAGAGCAAAGCTACCATTGTGGTTAACGCCCGCCTCCGCAATAATATAAATACTCACCGTTCTTTCACCACCTTGCAGGGATTTCCGTAGGCTTCGGTGCGCGCAGGAATATCCTTTGTAATGACGCTGCCGATACCAATCACGGAGCTTCTTCCTATCCTCCCGCGTGACGCCGCAAAGCATGAGAGCGATATGCAGTCCAGCCGTGCCGCTCTGGCAACTTACTGCGTTGCCGACGCCCACATATTCCGCGACGCTTTTTTCAAAGTCGACCACATAGGAGCCCGCCGTTGACACCCACTTGGTTTCCACGGCATGGGTAATGTAGGGAAGCTCATTTCCTTTCAGATTGGGAACGGAAAGGGGGACAAACCCAGTAGTCATACTACCTCCTAGTTTTCTTCTGCCCAAATCGGGTGTTTTAAGGCCCATTTCCCGCAAGAGTCTTTTTTAAAGAGTTCCTTGTTATATAGCTTATCGACGATGCTCCAAAAGGCAGTTTCCGTATAGCCTGCAAATTCGCAGAAGTCTCTCACGCTCCATGGATCAAGCGCATAGTCGCGCTCTTTCACAAGCTGGATAGCTTCATCGCGCCCAATAAGGCCATAGCGCACCATCCTCGCTGCATAATCTGTGGCGGCTGCATGGCCAAACTTAGGATATTTCAGCCATGAATGTACAAGGTATGCGCGGCTGTCGATTTGATCGAAGTTTTCAATATGATTCGTTCTGTCCCACTCATGCGTTAAGTCATGAAATCCCCTGCTTTTCGCAAAAGAATAATTATTAAAGCTATTCCAAGGAATAAAATAGGACACATACATAGGGTCAAGCTTTTCCAGTTCATCCAGAGAGGGAGCCAACGTCATCTCCAGTTCTTCTTTTGTAACGCCCGCATTATTGATAAGCTCGTCTGTGTCCATATCCGATGCGACGCCGTTTTTTAGCTGTCCTTTTGCAGAATAAGTCTCGATATAATCCGCCCCGCCGTACTCATAACTTACATTTTCCCCATACACGAGAAGTGGCGTGTTGAATTTGACGGCCATGTGCATCGGATAAGTGTAGATAAGCCTGTCAATAAACCAGATGGGCTTACCATTGGTTTCAAAGGTGTAGCGCATGAGCTTTTTCTGCGTACGAATATCAGGCTTTAGGCTAATAATGTTGCACCCAAAAGCTTCCGATATATTCTTTAGGTTATGTATACCCGCGTTAGTCATGGGGAAATTGTCTTCAACGCTAAAGAGAATCGGGTTCATATGCATGACTTCTTTCATCAAATGAACCTGATAATCTCAATGTTTGTATAGTGCTGAGAACACAAAGACTCCAATGATCGGGAGAATATGGATAGTTCTCGCTTATAGGTTGGAATTACAATGGATACCTTTTCGTTCATGTTGTACCTCTATTTGCCATCAACATGTGCATCTTGCGCTTCGTTTCGTTGCTTTTCCATTTGCCTTGCGAACCGACCCGTTTTGCCTTCGATGACACCCTTGCGTTTAAGTACATTCCCCACTGTCATCCAAAAGCAAAGCCAATCCCTATTCGGGACGTGCTGCATGTGTATGCTCCGTCAATGAAAATATATTGAAATTTTGCATCAATTCATCAGTGCTTGTTTTACGGGGAGCACATCCGACTTTCGTGACAGATTGCTCCGAGTTTTTCAGAAGATGCGTCGGGATATTGTTCGGCGCGTCCATTTTCATGGTTCTGCATTTCTGCATAAAAAAGTATGTATGAACCATATCAAAAATCACGGGCTCTTTTTTCTTGCCGACACAGAGCGCACGGCCGATCTGCTGCTTATATATAATAGGGAAACGGTAGGAAGAAGCAGAATCACTCCGAATATGTCATCCTGCACATCCGCCTTTCCCAGACGTGACGCAACGCTTCGAAATGCTTTTACGCCCCAGTCTCGGCAAGCATGGAGGCGGCGGCCTCCAATGCCTCCGCGTTATGTTCAAAAAGCTTGCTATTCAAGCCTGCCGCCTTCTTCCGCTCTGTGCGGTGTTTATTCCGTTCTGATGACCGTCCGCTTGGTACACGCGTATAGTCGGCAACCGCTGCATCCTTCGTAACTGTGGCGGAGGAGCCACTATGAACAAACCGCCCGGTTTTATCCTTAGTTTCAATGACGCTGGCACCGGAAAGCAGCGCACCCCTGCCGATCGCGGCGCCAGCGGATACGATGCAGCTAGCCTCTACCACGACCGAGCGCCCCCATGACGAGTTTGACGAAATCGTCGCGCTGGGATAAAGTAAGGGCGGTACAATGTAGCCGTTTTCTTCCAGCTCGTTCATGCAGCGCTCCCAAAGAAAGCTGTCTCCGAAGCTGTCTTCCTCTTTCAGCCCGAAAGCGTAAGCCCCATATGCAGGCAAAGATACGCGGCGGCCTTGCTGGGCTCCACGCCATCTGTCAGCCCGGCCTCTATCAACTTGCACATCGGTTCCGTCAGCATGTTTATTCTATCCCGTTCGTATTTATCTCGATAAACTCCATTGAACACCAAATTGTGGGGAGTATACTCGTTTCATCACCCAAGGCGATCTGCACCTGTTTGCGATTCTTATTGACCTTAACAACCTTGCCCGTTATATCTTTTAACGGGCCGTCCATGAATTCCAGCTTCGCACCCACCTGTATCGCATGAGAAATTTCAAGGATTCCCCCATGACGTATGAGCCATGCTGCAAACTGATTATCCGAACCATGCAAGGCTTTCTCGCCATCGCCGTATTGAAGAATACGAAGCACGGATTCAGACGCCCTAATACTTGTCCAATCAGGCGTTGTATCGGCATCAAAAAAGACATAGCCCGGCAAGAGCTGACACGTGACCTTGCGTATCCCGTTAGCTGCCGGTTTCCACCGGACGATACGCGGAGCGAACGCCACATGTCCAGCAGTGCTTTGATACGACTTCTTGCTTGTGCCCGGAAATGAAGAACACGCAATATGTATTTGCACTTGTGGAATCCAACCTATGCCTCCGGCACCCAGCGCATGATGCCCCAGTAGTTTGAAATCTATTTCCGCTGTCTGTATCCAGCGCCGGCAATGGCCGATCAAAGGGCATGGCAGCTTCACAATCCGTTATTTGGGCAGTCCGCTATAGTTTTTCCGCATCCCGTCTGCATAAAAACACTACGTGTTGGCAAACAAGGCACCCTTTTTTGCCACGTATGAAAGAAGCCGATGGTCACGCTCTTATGCATCCGTATCCACAAATAACGACATTATCATTTTACCAGCGTGCAACATAAAAAGGCAAGATGCTGTAGGTAAATCAGGCGTCCTGTACTTTGCAATGCAATTCAGCTCAACTCAAGGGCCATGCTTTGCATGTCATATGGTGACGCCAAGGCAGGCCTTCGGGCGGAGATTTCGCCCTGCTCCCAGGCCGCTTTCAACTCAGCAAACCCGGCGGGACGCTCTCCTTCTGCCACGAAGATCGAAGATGCCGCTGGAATCGCCTGCGCAACGGCATATAGGTACTTGTCGCTAAAGATGAGCGGGTCCGCATTTCCTACGAAGGCGACAATACCACAACAGGACATGGGTCTTTGCTTCCGACGTAAATCTTGCCGCTAGCTTATCCGGCTTCGTGCCGTACGGCGCGCCGCAGACCATTGAGGCAGATATCGAGGAATACGTCCCCTTGCCGGTAGCCATCTTCGGAACCGGGGAGTTATTCATCGTCCGTGTCAGCGAAGAATCCATGTTTAAAGCAGGGATAAAAGCGGTGATCTGGTGGTCGTGCGCAAACAAGCTTTCGCCGCCGAGGGTGCGATCGTTATGGCACTAGTGGATATTGAGGCACATATCCGGGATATCTACGGCCTTTCGGTGTCAGGCAGTACGATCAGCCGGGTAACGGACAAGATCCTCCCCATCGTTCTGGAATGGCAGCAGCGACCACTGGAAAGCCTGTATGCAGTCATTTTCATGGATGCCGTGCATTTCCATGTGCGCAGTGAAGGCCAAATCGTCAAGAAGGTGGTATATATTGCGCTTGGTGTGGCGATGGACGGACTGACGGGCTTCCCGCAAGCCATTGAAGTAATCTACCCGAAAGCGGAAATCCAGCAGTGCATCATTCACCAAATCAGGAACACGGCGAAGTTCGTCTCCTACCAAGATATCAAGGAGTTCATGAAAGACCTCGACCAGGTCTACGCTGCGGTGGATGAACCGGCAGCACTTGCCGCCCTGGAGGATTTCGGCGGTAAGTGGGACAGAAAATATCCGAAGATCCCGGCTTCCTGGCGGAACCGGCAGGCAAATCTCTCAACTTATTTTAAATATCCCATTGAGATTCGCAAGCTGATCTATACAACGAACACCATTGAAAATTTTAACCGTCAGCTTCGGAAACTGACCAAATCAAAATCGCTTTTCCGGACTGACGACGCTCTTTTGAAGATGCTGTATCTTGCTATGATGGGCATTACGAGAAGTGGAGCGGCAGACGGCAAGACTGGGGGCCGATCCGCTCCCAACTCCAGATTTTCTTCGCCGGCTGAATGCCGGAATAGCCGAACCCGTCTGATTTATCAAGGGTAAAATGAACGGCCGAGTCCGGCCGCCCTTGATATATCGTCCCGTTTCGGCTAATAGGCAGCCAAGGCGGGAATGCCGTTCTTTGGCTTTCCCGCCCAATTAAAACACCGCTCTATCTTACGCATATTTCGCGTTTACACAGAATGCGGAAAAAACCCAAAGTAGAGTGAAAATGCCTCTTGCAATTGGATTCCCGCCTCCGTATCCGCGAAAATACCACGGTGCTCCATAATCTTGTTAAAGACGCAGGGAAACTCCGCATAGGTGCGGATGCGACTCTTACGGGCATGCTGTTCCCCATATTTATTTTTAATAATTGCCCATGCTTTAATGCTTACGATGTAATATTGGCCAAAATTGAACGTGAGCAAAACAACGAGGGGCACCCGGATTGATACGACCCCAGTTGATGTTATGGTTGCTACTATCTGGAACCATAAAAGCCCTATAAGGCTTGAATAGATTGGTGCACATGCGAATAAAGTAAAAAAAGCCGTACGCCGCACGCATTGCCGCAGCCCGTTTCGTGCTCGCACGGCTTCCGATTCTCCATGATCTATTACTTAAGCGCAACGGGAAATAAATCCACCCTGGCGATTTACATCATCAGGGTCATAGCCCGGTCAAAAAGGGCATCCAGCTTTGAAAAATCCATTGCCGCCACATAGAAGCGCTCCAGCTCGTCATGGATGGCCTTGGAAAAGGCCACCTGGGACTGTGCGCAGGCAATAAGCTCTTCAGCATGGGAAAGAAGAGCTCGCATCGCATCTGCATCGCGCGCCGGGATGGGCTTATAGAAGCCCTCCATATACTTCATCCCGCCTGTTGTTGCGTCGTGAAAGCGGTTAACGCAGGTGAAGCCCACACCGGCCTCCGGCAACAGCACGTGGTCTATTTTCTGAGGAGAGATGGAGCAGGGGCAGCATAGCATGCGCTGGTTTGCATCCCGCGCGGCGGTGGCAATGCGGGCGAGAAGCTGCTCCGATGCCGCGCCCCATTCGTCCGGGATAACCGTCACGTCGGTGCACAGAGCGCTAAGCGTTTCCCGGAAAAATTCCACCCGGCCCACCGATACCGCGCTCAAAAGCCGATATTCGCACCCTCCTTCGCCTTTCTTTTCCTCTGGCAGACGGCATGCGGCTACGGCGGAGCGCAGGGCGGCTTCGTCCACATAGCGCGCGGCAATGGCACGGCAACGGCTTAGCAGCACGCCCGCAGCGGCGATAAAGGCGGAGGCCTGTGCGTGGCAGTCGTTTACCTCGTTCGAGAGACGCAGGACTTCGTGCGTATGCGCCTGCAGGAGCGCCGTATCCCATGCGTCACCCGCGTTAAGCAACGCATCCCGCGCACCGGGATAAACGGGGTCCAGCATATGTGGCGCGGTCCCGTCCAGCACCGTACGCCGCGTGGTACGATCCACGATCCCGTCGAGAGAATCCGGATCACTCGCGCAGGGAATGAACTCCACATTATGTCCTTCTTCCATAAGGGCACGCCCGATCCTTTTCATGAGCGTACTTTTGCCGCTGCCGGGCCCTCCCTTCAAAATGACCGCCCCGTACCCACCGGGATGGAGCAGCCGTTCAAAATAGGAAACGAACCCCCGCTCTGTCTTGCTCGCGAGGAAAAAACGAATACCACTGTTGTCCATTGGATGGACCTCCTTCACATGTTTGTATTTCATAACATAGTATGTTTCATACATTAACTCATGTGAACAGGAGGCAATCCATTGGTAACTTTAAGCTATCTTCACATCCTCTACGTTGCGCTGATTCTCGTTATGCTTATCCTCATGGCTTTTCGGAAAAGCATCGTATTGCCCTGCGTGGCAGGCATCCTCATCATCGGGTGGGTGGCTACGCAAAATGCGATCGGCGGCATACAGGCGCTCTTCAACGCCCTGGTCTGGGCGGGAGGAGAGTTCTGGGGCGTCATTGCCGTGATATCGCTCGTTGTGGCGATGTCCAAGGCGCTCGCGGCCATTGGCGCGGACGCGCTGATGATCCGCCCATTCAGCCGTTATATGAAAAACAGAAGCGTCACGTTCCTGCTGTTAGGCATCGTCATGTTTGCCGTATCCATCTGCATATGGCCTTCGCCGGCGGTCGCGCTCGTGGGGGCCATTATCTTGCCCCTCGCCCTTGAAACGGGCATTCCCGTCGTATGGGCAGCCGTGGCCATGAACTTGTTTGGCCACGGTATTGCGCTTTCGGGGGACTACTTCATTCAGGGCGCGCCCACCATCACGGCCAAAGCCGCGGATACGACGGTGGGCTTGCTGATGCGCGAGAGCATCGTGCTCTGGGCCGTGATGGCCGTGGTCACGGTAACGGTAGCCTTCCTTATGTTCCGGCGCGATGTGAAAAAGCTGCCGCCGGTCAAGGTGAAACGGGCGGCCGTTTTCGTGGGGAAACCCCAGCCCGCAGCGGTGGCGATGGCTATTATCACCCCCGTTGCGTTCGCGCTGGACGTTGTGCTTATGCTGCTCTTCAAGCTGCAAGGCGGAGACGCCACGGCCCTCGTGGGCGGCACGGCCCTAATTATCCTTGTCGCTGCCGCCTGCCTGAACGGGGGCGTAATGAAGGCGTTTGACAGCGTAATCGATCACCTTAAGGAAGGCTTCGGCTTTGGCATGGAGATATTCACCCCCGTCATCTTCATCGCGGGCTTCTTCTTTCTCGGCGGCGCGGACGGCGCAAAAGCCGTGTTGGGTGCTGAAACGGGCATTATGAACGACATCGGCCTCTATCTCGCGCAGAATGTGCCCATCTCCCGCGTGCCCGTTGTTCTCGCGGAGGCGCTCGCAGGCTTCGTCACAGGGCTGGACGGCTCCGGTTTCTCCGGGCTGCCCATCGTGGGCGCAACAGCATCCACCTTTGCGCAGGCCTTACCCGTAAACAAGGAAATGCTCGCTTCCCTGGGCCAGATCATCACCATTTGGGTGGATGGCGGCACGCTCATCCCCTGGGCGGTCATCCCCGTGGCCGCGATTTGCGGTGTCAAACCTGAAGAGTTGGTGCGCAAAAACGTCATCCCCGTGCTCACCGGCCTTGCAGCGACGATCATCGTCGCATGCTTCTTGGTATAAGCGCGTACGGCAACCCATCATGAGCCAAACAGGGCCGCGATTTGGGCCTCCAATCCCGGGGGTTCCTAGAGCGGTCCTTTTGCGCATTCAAAATAAAGATGGCGCAGCATGGGAAAGCTCCGTTTAAAACCGGCGGCAACGGAGCTTTGCTTTTTTCGGAATAGATGCGATATAATGAAAGCAAGAAAAGACCCAATATCGGCCATACAGGAGGAGACCACATGCAGTACAGAATGCAAACGCACCCCCTTGCCAAGGACCAGATGGAAAGCTTGCTGCACAAGGCGCAAACCGGTTGCCTTGCTACGCTGAACGCGGACAACACGCCTTATGTTACGCCCGTGCATTTCTTATATCAGGATGGAATCGTCTACATTCACGGTCTACCCAAAGGGCAGAAGATAAGCAACCTGACAAACCGCTCCTCTGTCTGCATGACGGTATATGAAATGGAAGCGCTTTTACTGGACCCGGAGAACAAGCCCTGCGATACCAACACGAACTATCAAAGCGTTATCCTTTCCGGTAAAGCTACGCTTCTCCATGACGAAGAAGAAAAACAGAATGTCCTTTGCGGGATTGTTAATAAATATACGCCCCATTTGCAAGGAGTCCCTTTACCTCCCAATATGGTGCGGGGCACGGCCGTTATAAGAATAGACATTTTGGAAA
Organism: Candidatus Pelethousia sp.; assembly: GCA_034933245.1. Lineage (GTDB taxonomy): Bacteria > Bacillota > Clostridia > Christensenellales > CAG-138 > Pelethousia. Next base: position 1,736 of record JAYFNX010000006.1, on the reverse strand, counting down.
TGACTGGAAAATATTACATCTGATTTTTTCGGATGCCGCCGGTTCCCTGGAAAAATGCCAGAAACGGACTTTTTTTTGTCCGTAGAAAGGCGGCCCGCCGGGCCGCCTTCGGTATATGGTCGGTTAATGCAGCAGCGCTTCCAGATCTTTCTCCGGGGTCGTAATGGGTGCAATGCCGAAGTTTTCCGCAAGGAAATGAAAGACATTGGGCGAAATAAAAGCGGGCAGGGTGGGGCCGAGCCGAATGTTCTGAATGCCCAGATAAAGAAGGGTGAGGAGAATGCACACCGCCTTTTGCTCATACCAGGAGAGCACCATGGATAGCGGCAATTCGTTTACGCCGCAACCAAGAGCCTTCGCAAGGGTTACGGCCACCTGAATCGCTCCATAGGCATCGTTGCACTGGCCCATATCCAGCAAGCGCGGCAAGCCGTTAATCTCCCCTAATGCCAAATCGTTAAAGCGATATTTGCCGCAGGCCAGCGTTAACACCAACGTATCCGGAGGCGTCAGCTTTACGAAATCCGTGTAGTAGTTCCTGCCGGGCTTCGCGCCATCGCAGCCACCCACCAAGAAAAAGTGGCGGATTGCGCCGGATTTTACCCCGTCTATCACTTTATCCGCAACGGATAGAATGGTTCCATGCCCAAAGCCGGTGGTTACTTGGGTCCCTCCGTTGATGCCGGTAAATGCCGTATCTTCCGAAAAGCCGCCCAAAGCGATGGCCTTTTCGATAACAGGGGTAAAATCTCGAGATTCACCGATGTGGACGGCCCCTGGAAAAGCCACAACGCCCGTGGTGAACACCCTGTCCCGATAGTTTTCGTGCGGAGGCATGAGGCAGTTTGTGGTGAAGAGGATGGGGCCGGGAATGTTGGCAAACTCTTTCTGCTGATTTTGCCAGGCGGTGCCAAAGTTTCCTTTAAGGTGCGGATACGCCTTCAGTTTGGGGTAAGCGTGGGCGGGCAGCATTTCACCGTGGGTATAGATGTTGATTCCCTTATCTTTCGTCTGATCCAGCAGTAGCTTCAGATCCAGCAGATCATGCCCCGTCACCACAATGAAGGGCCCTTTCTCCACGGCCAGCGGCACCGTAACAGGAGCGGGCGTGCCGAAAGTTTCGGTGTTCGCCTTATCCAGCAGGGCCATACATTGTAGGTTCACTTCGCCAACTTCCAAGGCCATTGGGAGAAGCCTTTCCATATCCCAATCCTCTCCCACAGCCCGCAGTCCTTCGTAAAAGCAGGTGTTCACGGCGGGATCTGTAAAGCCTAAAACCATGGCATGGTATGCATAAGCGCCCATACCGCGCAGGCCGAACAGGATTAAGGATTTGAGGGAACGCACATCCGCATCCCCGTCCCACAAGAAACGCATGTCGTAATCTTCACAGGATGTTCCGCCCAGCTTCTGTTTTTCCCGGGTAAGAACCTCCACATGGCGCGCCAGGGCTTCATCGTCAAAGCTGACGTTTGTAACGGTCATAAACAATCCTTCGATGATGGCCTTGTCCGCGGCGGCATCGGGCTTGCCACCTTCCGCCGCCCGAGCCATGCCTATCATAGCCCCGGTCAGCCTATCCTGCATACCGGCTGTGGCGGATTTTTTGCCGCACACGCCTGCCTTCCCTTGGCAGCCCACTTGGCCTGCCGTCTGCTCGCATTGAAAGCAAAACATTTCTTTCGCCATGGTCTTTTCCCTCCTAATCTAAAATTTTCCCGTCGGTAGAGATGGTT
>JAYFNX010000005.1:0-37750 GCA_034933245.1 Candidatus Pelethousia sp. | reverse complement strand
GAAACTGTTTGCTATCGTTCTCGCGGTAGTCATGGTTCTGGGCGTTGCCTCCAGCGCTCTGGCTTTCACCTGGAATGCCAGTGCCGGCACCACCGCTGACAATTTTGCCAATCGCTATAAGATCGAAGTCATCAAGCTGGCCAACGAGACCGGCATCATCGGCACCAACAAGCTGATCGAGGCCCCCGGCGCCACCGCCGTGAACAACGCGCCCGTGTATTTCTACATCCGCCTCACCGTTGCGGGTGCGGAAGCCACTCCTGCGGATCGGGATGCCGTTCAGACCAACGCCGTAGCTAACGTGAGCTTCACCGCTCTGGCCGATGCTGCCGGCGTTGCTCTGGCAGCCCCCGCTGCCGATGTCTCTCTGGCGGCTCTTACGAACGGCGTGTATTACTATGATCTCGGCACCCAGACTTTCGTGCTGATCACCGATGGCGGTCTGGCCAACACCCTCTATTCCAAGGCTGCCATCGAGGCTCGCTGCCAGGATACCGCTACCGCCAAGGCGTATGCCATGGTTAAGTCCGAGCGTCCCCTGAACGCCACGCCTTTCCAGAGCAACGGTTACTGGGTATCCACTGGTACCGGCACTGTTATCTTCCAGGATACGGAAGCCGCTCCCAAAACCATCGTTACCTTCTCTCGCAATGGTGACGGCAAGATCACCGCGGTTGCGGTAACCGGTACTGCCCCCGATGCCAACTGGATTGACGACCTGTATACCTTCCTTGGCTTCACCGCTGCTGATGTGGCCGCCGGCAAGATCTTCATGACCAATGGCAACCTGCGCGCCGCTCTGGGCTTCTCCTACAAGGGCGAGTCCTCCATCACCTGGGCTGCTAACAGCACCCCCATCATCCTTGACCCCGCCATCGGCATTGGTATCCCCAAGACCGGTGACAACGCCAGCGTAATCGGCTTCGCCATGATCATGGTCGCCGTCGTCGCTGCCGCCGTGGCCGTCAAGAAGGTCAACGCGTAAGCGTTAAACACATCCTGTGGGGCGGCGCAAGCCGCTCCGCGTCTGATGTAATCACAAACCACATCAGGCGCACCGTTTTAGCACCCTTTCAGAAAGACTGTTGCAAGTGCAGTTTTTCTACCTGAAGAAGGCGGAAACGCCTTCTTCTTTTTTATTATACGGCGCCCATATAAAAAATAGCCCGGATGTTTTATCCGGGCGCAGCTTAGGATGCGGGCAAAGTTCTATTGCATGCGGGGAAACGCTTCCGCGAGCAAAAATGTATAGGCCGTTTCCGTTTCGTAGGTTTCGCCGGGGCGGAGGATGGCCGTGGGAAAGCGGGGATGGTTGGGCGCATCGGGGAAGCTCTGGGTCTCCATGCAAAAGGCGCTGTGGGGCGCATAGGCCGCGCCGCCTTTGCCCGGGCAGGCAAGGAAGTTGGCCGTATAAAGTTGAAGGCCCGGCGCATCGGTGGAAAGGAGCATGGCAAGGCCCGTGGCAGGGCAATAGGCCGCCGCAACCTTTCGGAACCCCTGGCCTTGGCAGGCGAAGTTATGGTCGAAGCCCCGGGTGGGAGCTAGCATAGGGTTCTCTATATCCCGGCCCAGTAGCTTGGGGGAGGCGAAATCTAAGGCTGTGCCTCCAATGGGCAGAATGCGGCCCGTGGTTTGCATGGCCCCGATTGTTTCAGTATAGGAATCCGCCAAAATTTGGACAAGATGGTCCAGCACGGTACCCTGTCCTTTCAGGTTAAAATAGGCGTGGTTGCTCAGGCTCACAGCCGTGGGGGCGGTGCTTTGGGCCCAATAGCCAATGCGGAGGGCATTCTCTTCCGTGAGGGTAAAGGAAAGCTGAACGGTTAGATCCCCTTCAAAGCCTTCCTCCCCGGATAGGGAAAGCAGCCGGAGCAGCAGGGTATCCCCCGCTATCTCCGCCTGCCACATCCGCTTATCAAACCCTTGAAAGCCGCCGTGGAGGCAATTTTTGCCCTCGTTGGCGGAAACGGCCACAGCCCTGCCATCGAGAGCATATCGAGCCCCGCAGAGGCGGTTGGCATACCGGCCCAAAGTCGCTCCCAAGTAAGCGCCGCCCCCCTCATAGCCCGCCAAATCGTCATAGCCAAGCACCACGTCTACGGGGTTCCCGGCCCGGCAAGGCAGGCAGAGGGACTGAAGCGTTCCGCCATAATCGAGGATATCCGCATGCGCGCCCCGGCAGTTTTCCAGCCGGAAGCGGGTAGCGGGCGCCCCGGCGCGGGTATGGCCGAAGTTATGGGCTGTAATCATAGCGCCCCCTATTCTACGGTAACGGATTTTGCCAGGTTCCGGGGTTTATCGATATCGCAGCCCTTAAGCAGGGCCACATAGTAGGCGAAAAGCTGCAAAGGCACAATGGCCAGGGAGGGAATGGTGAGCGGGCTGGATTTGGGCAGCCAGATCACATGGTCCGCCGTTTCCTCCACCATGGGACACCCCTCTTCCGCCAGGGCCAGCACCACGGCGCCCCGGGCTTTGACCTCCCGGATGTTGCTCACCATCTTCTCCCGAAGAGGCGCATACGTGCACAGGGCCACCACCAGCGTGCCCGGCTCAATGAGGGAAATCGTGCCGTGCTTGAGCTCGCCGGCCGCATAGGCTTCGGAGTGAATGTACGAGATTTCCTTGAGTTTAAGGGAGCCTTCCAGGGCGATAGCCCAATCCACATTTCGGCCGATGAAGAAGATATCCTTGCAGCCGAAATAGAGAGAGGCCAGGTACTTGATCCGCTCCTCTTCCTGGAGCATGGCCGCCACCTGATCCGGCAGGGCGCAAAGGTCGGCAATGGCGTCGGCCAGTTCTCCATCGGCAAGGCTGCCCCGGCAATGGGCCATATGCAGGGCTACCAGGTAGCATACGGCCAGTTGGGCGCTATAGGCCTTGGTGGTAGCCACGGCGATTTCAGGGCCCGCCCAGGTGTAGATCACATCCTGGCTTTCGTTGGCAATGGTGCTGCCCACCACGTTCACAATGGAAAGCACTTTGCTGCCCCGGTTTCGGGCTTCCCGCAGGGCAAAAAGCGTATCCAGGGTTTCTCCGCTTTGGCTGATGATGATGGTAATGGTATGCTGGGTGATGATGGGCTCACAATAGCGGAATTCCGACGCAAGCTCCACACACACGGGCACCCGGGTGAGCTTTTCGATATACGTTCTGGCCACCTGGCCCACATGGCTGGCGGAACCGCAGGCCACGATATAAATTTTGTCGCATGCCCTAAAATCCGCATCCGTTACTTGGGAAAGGCCCAGATCGATTTTTCCGTCCTTCATTCGGGGGCGGATGGTATCCCGCAACACGCCCGCCTGTTCCATAATCTCCTTCAGCATGAAATGGGTATACCCACCCTTTTCCGCGGCGCCGGGGTTCCAATCCACATGCTGCGCTTCCTTCTGCACGGGCGCGCCGTAGCGGTCATAGACCTCCACCCCCGTCCGCTTGATGACCGCCAGCTCATATTCGTCCAGGCGTAAGATATCCCTGGTATGCTTGAGCAGGGCGGGGATATCCGAAGCGATGAAGTTTTCCCCCTGGCCTAATCCCACGATCAGGGGGCTGTCCTTGCGTACGCCGATGACCTGGCCCGGCTGGTCCTGAAAGAGAACACCCAGGGCAAAGGAGCCCGTGAGCATATTGATGGCCTCCCGCACCGCGTGAACCGGATTCCCGGTATAGCAATGGTCAATGAGCTGGGCGGCGATTTCGCTGTCCGTTTCCGAAACAAAGGAATAGCCCTGATCCAGCAGAAACTCCCGCAGCTCCATATAGTTTTCGATAATGCCGTTATGAACCACCGCCACCCGGCCGCTCTGGCTCAGATGGGGGTGGGAGTTAATGTCGCTGGGCTCCCCATGGGTGGCCCAGCGGGTATGTCCAATCCCTACGCAGCCGGGGAGATCCGCACCGCCATGGGTCATTTCCTCCAAGATATGCAACCTTCCCCGCGCCTTGGCAACCTGGATGGCGCCATGATTCACAACGCAGACGCCGCTGGAGTCATATCCTCTATATTCCAATTTTTTTAGCGCTTCCAAAAGCAATGGGGCAGCCTGCTTATCCCCTATATAGCCAACAATGCCGCACATGGCCGTTTCCTCCTATTCTGCTTCTGCGTAATTCGCTCTTTGCTGGGGTTTTATTCCAAAAATCCTAGAACATCTCTATTATTTTACTATATTCGCCACCATAAAGAAAATGAATTTATTGTAAAGCGCCGGAAGATCCCTGGGGCGTGCCCTCCAATGGCAGGGTGAAAGAGAATATGGCGCCCCCGTCCGGCGCATTCTCCGCCAGGATGGTCCCGCCGTGCGCCCGCACGATGCTGGCACAGATGGAGAGGCCCAGCCCCATACCCCGGTGGGAATCGGTAGCTCCTTCCTCCTGTACCATGTAACCATCAAACAGGCGTTTCATTCGTCCCGGATCTATGCCGCAACCGTGATCCCGCACATGGAAAACCGCCTCCTCCGCCCCCATAGATGCTTCCACCTCCACAGGCCCGGCCCCGGCATGGTAGATTGCATTTTCAATGAGGTTGATGATGACCTGTTCCACCAAGGTGGCGTCCATGGGGACGATGAGCACTTCCTCCGGCGCTTTCACCGTTAACGCCTGCCCGGGGAAGCGGCGCCGTATCTGCCCTACCGCTTCGGCCAGCATCTCTTCGGCCAGCTCGGGCGTTTTATGGATAGCGGCAGCGCCTCTGGTAATGCGCGTAACGGAAAGCAGATTCTCCACCATGCGGATAAGCCAATTGGCATTATCCCGGACATCGGCATAGAGCTGATTTCTTGCTTTGGGCGTAAGCCCTTCCCCCGCATCCATCAAAGCGCTTGTGGCCCCTAGAATGCTGGTGAGCGGGGTGCGCAGATCATGGGAAATGGCCCGCAGGAGGTTTGCCCGCAGCTTTTCCGCTTCCATTTCAAGAGATACCCGGTTTCGGTCGGCAACGATCTGCTGCTTCTCTTCCACCATGGCATATTGGGCGGCAAAGAGGCGCAGAAAATGCTTCATTTCCTCATCGTCCGCCAGTTCCTCTTCCGCCTTCACCGCAAAAGTGCCCACCTGCCGGCCCCGCACCTCCACAGGCAGCAGCACCATCCCGGGTTCGCATGCTTTGCCGACGTTGTTTCCATTTATATAATAGGTGGGCCAGCCGCTTATATCTTCGATCCAGTTGGCCACGACGCTGCTAACCTCGGCATTCTCATCCGTGCGCAAAAGCTCGTTGGTCATGCGAAAAAGCGCATCCGTCCTACTCTCATTTTTTTGGGCTCTGCTGGCCTGGTTGCGGTAGCTCGTCATAAGGGTGCTGGTGATGTTGGATGTCAAAAAGAGCAGCACAAAGGTAAAAGGATATCCCGTGCGGGTGAAGTTGAAATCCAGATACGGCCACATGAAAAAATAGTTTACGCCCAGCACGCCCAGAAAGGAAGCCACGGTGCTATAAAAATAACCGGGGGTTATGCAGGCCACCACCATGACCGCTAGAGTAAAAACAACGGAAACATTCGTGTTTTCTTCGAACATGTAATGCATGAGGAGCGAAAAAATAGATGCGCTCCCCATTACCGCCAGGGTTCGTAATAGCGGCCGCAGCTCCAGCTTAAATTGCAGCGCCCGTTCGATGGCATCCCTTATATTGGTTTTCATCGCTTCCCATAATGTTACCATGGATTTAATCCTACTTTCCGTCCTTTGGGACGCACATCCCATAGAGCGCCGCGTTTTCTTATGAAAGCTGTGATTTATTCTTTTTTTATTTTGCCACATTTGAACCGTAAATGCTACCCCGGCCCGAGCTATGGGGATGTTTGCCTTGCAGGAGATGTCTTTCTCCATCACCATATCTGTTAGCGATGCGCGTGTTTCTGGCATCTGAAGCGTTTGTAATAATAATTACTTATGCTTTCCGTTTGGTTTCTTAACGTTATTTTGTCGTCGCCATATCGTAGTTTAACATCATCTTATCGCTTGCGATGTATATAATGAGCTTATAAAATGGAGGCAGAGTCGTAAGCCGTTGAAAGGAGCATTTTCATGAATAACGTCCCCTTCATTCTTCTCATCGAAGACGATAAGGCCATAGTCAACTTCATGAACACCGTACTCTGCGCCAATCAATACCGGGTGCTGCATGCGAAAACGGGCCGGGAAGCCATTGCGCTCATTTCCTCCCACTGCCCGGATGTGATCTTGCTGGATTTGGGGCTGCCGGATATGGATGGGGTGGATATCATCCGAACCGTCCGCCAATGGACCCAGGTGCCCATCATCGTAGTTTCCGCCCGGAGCAGGGAGCAGGAAAAGGTAGACGCCTTGGATGCCGGCGCGGACGATTATGTGACAAAGCCCTTCGGCACGGCGGAGCTGCTGGCCCGTATCCGCATTGCCCTGCGGCATACCACCCAGGGCCCAAGCCAGGATTCCCCCAGCGGCAAATTCCAAAATAGAGGGCTGCTTATTGATTATGATACCCGCCGGGTCACCGTGGACGGAGCGGAAGTACATCTGACCCACATTGAGTATAAAATCGTAACGCTCATCGCCCGGCACTTGGGCAAGGTGCTCACCTACGATTATATTATCCGCAATGTATGGGGAAGCCGCCCCACGGTGGACAATCAGATTTTGCGAGTGAATATGGCCAATATCCGGCGAAAGCTGGAAGCGAATCCGGCTGAGCCGCAGTATATCATCACGGAAACCGGCATTGGTTACCGGATGATTGACCATTCCATCGAATAAAACAAGCTGCTATTTTCCCGCTCAATGGAGTGGGATAAGAATATCACGAATGGAGAATCATGCTTATGTCCAACATTTCGCCCTGGTTCGTTATGGTGCTGGGAATGGGAACGGTATTTGTCGGGCTTGTCGTTCTTATCCTCATCACAGACCTGATGAGCAACCTTTGCGGTGTGCACAAAGGGAAGGGGGTGCGGTCATGACATTCGAAGCTATCGCCAATTTTTTTCAAAGCACCGGCTTTTATCTTTTGATCGCCCAATGGCCTTCCATCATCATGATCGCCATTTCCTGCGTGCTCCTGTATCTGGCCATCGTCAAAGGGTTTGAGCCCCTGTTGCTCATCCCAATCGCCTTCGGTATGCTGCTTACGAACCTGCCAGGCGCGGAAATGTTTCATTCCGATTATTTCCTCAAGGTTGTGGATGGGAAGACCGCCATTGACTGGGCTGCTCTTAGCCATGGGGCGGGCCTGATCGACTACCTGTATCTGGGTGTAAAGCTGGGCATCTATCCCTCCCTCATCTTCATGGGCGTAGGTGCTATGACGGACTTTGGCCCCTTGATCGCCAACCCCAGGAGCCTGCTTTTGGGCGCAGCGGCCCAGCTTGGTATTTTTATTACCTTCATTGGGGCGATTTATCTGGGGAAATGGTTCCCGGACAGCATTCATTTTGGCGTAAATGAGGCTTCCTCCATCGGCATCATCGGCGGAGCGGACGGTCCTACGGCCATTTACGTAACTTTGCGTTTGGCGCCTTACCTCCTTGGGCCCATCGCCGTGGCGGCTTATAGCTACATGGCGCTTGTGCCTGTTATCCAGCCGCCCATCATGCGGGCGCTGACCACGCCGGAAGAACGCCAGACCGTCATGAAACAGTTGCGGCCCGTTTCCCAGGCGGAAAAGATCCTTTTCCCCATCGTGGTGACCATCTTCGTTTCCCTCCTGCTTCCCTCTGCCGCTCCCCTCATCGGCCTGCTGATGCTGGGTAACCTCTTCCGGGAGTGCGGCGTGGTGGACAGGCTCAGCAAAACCGCCCAGAACGAGTTGATCAACATCGTCACGATTTTCCTGGGTATTTCCGTGGGCGCCACGGCCACGGCCAAAGCGTTCCTGAATGTGGAGACCATCTCCATCCTGGTTCTTGGCGTGATCGCGTTCTCCGGCGGCACCGCCGGCGGCGTGCTTCTGGCAAAATTCATGAACCTGTTCGTCAAGGATAAGATTAATCCCCTCATTGGTTCCGCAGGCGTATCCGCCGTGCCCATGGCCGCCCGTGTATCCCAGGTAGTGGGCCAAAAGGAGCGTCCGGGCAACTTCCTGCTCATGCATGCCATGGGGCCTAATGTGGCTGGTGTTATCGGTTCCGCTATCGCGGCGGGCGTGTTCCTTGCCCTGTTCTACAACCCCGTCGTATAAGGAAGGCAGCCTTTTCTTTTGCCTACAGCAGAGCGCGGTGCATGACAGATGCAACGCGCTTTTTCTTCGCAAAAGTTAACCATGCCAAGCATTGGTCTGCTATAATGATACTAACAAGTATCTTCGGAGGTATTTCATGGGTCGTATGTTCCTGCTAGATCAGAAAATTAACGCCGCCTCAAACCAGGTGGAAGGCTTTTGCATTGTGCGCCAAGTAACGCAAAAAAGCAATGTGAAGGGAAGCGATTATCTGGATTTCATTCTGTGCGATGCAGGCGGTGAGGTAAACGCAAAGCTTTGGGATTACAATGTGGAGCAGCACGGCCACTATGAACCGGATACCATCATAAAGGTTCGGGCCACCATTACGCTTTGGAAGGAAACGGAGCAGCTCAAGATTGACCGCATTCGAAATCTTAAGGAGGGGGAGGAAGTCGATTTGACCAACCTCATTCCTTGCGCGCCCATGTCCGGCCAGGAGATGTTTGACGCCCTCTATGCCTGCGCCGAAGGGTTTGGCGATGACGATCTTAGGATGCTCACCCAATATTTACTCAGGGAGAACAAAGAAAGCCTTCTGCGCTGGCCTGCGGCGCTCAAGCTCCACCATGCCATGCGAAGCGGGCTTCTGTATCACACGCATACCATGCTCCGGGCCGCAAAGGCGCTGTGCGGGATTTACAAAGAACTTTACCCCAAGCTGGACGCTGATTTGGTTTATGCCGGGGTAATCCTCCACGATATTGCCAAGGTGCCCGAGCTGAGCGTAGGTACTTTGGGTTTGGCCACGGCCTATTCCATGCCCGGCCAGCTCCTGGGCCATATCAACATGGGCGTCGCTCTGCTGGAACGGGCGGCGGCGGAGCTGATGATAGACGAATCCGTCAAAGTGCTGGTTCAGCATATTCTGCTTTCCCACCATGGCATGGCTGAATATGGGAGCCCCCGCCCGCCCATGTTTCCGGAGGCGGAAATCGTCTCCCAAGTGGACGTTTTGGATTCCAGGCTTTTTGAAATGTTCGAAGCCCTCTCCGGCGTACAGCCCGGCGAGTTTTCCGAACGCCAGTGGGCGCTGGACAACCGGCAAATTTACAACCACGGCCGGTAGCCTGCCTTGTGTGGTTGCGCTTTGCTTCCCTTTTTGGATGCGCGTAAGCGCGGCGCTTCCCCTGCGTTTTGGCCGCTGGCCACGTCTTGGGATCATCCCCTTTTGCCGCGCGGACGAATTCGAATTCATAAACCCAGCGCTTCCCCGCTTTCAATGCCCTTATAAAATTGCATACGGCATTTTTTCGGACGGGCCCATGCCCGTCTTTTTTATTGCAGCGGTCTTGCCTTATCTTCCCATTTCTGCTTTTTTACGCTTCCCCGACCTCCTTTTGGTGAAAGAAAAGCCCTTCTCCCCCTGTATTATGATCCTTCCTATTTTTTAGAATTTATAGCTTGACACCCGTCTTCCATGCATGTATACTCGTATACATAAATACGATAATGCAATGTGGAGGTGCCCTATGGCTGGCGTCAAATTCAGCAACCGTACCAATTTGCTCGATGAGAACATTTATCAGTACCGCCTACAAGATGTGGAGCAAGGCAATTATTTCCGCTCTATGTTTGAATATACCACCGTACCCAAGGTCGCTTTTAACAACCGGGTCGTGCCCATGAATATGCCCGATGAGATTTGGGTTACGGACACCACCTTCCGGGATGGGCAGCAATCCCGCTCTCCCTTCACGGTGAAACAAATTGTGGATTTGTATAAGCTTATGTCCCGTTTGGGCGGTCCCAAGGGCCTCATCCGCCAGAGCGAGTTCTTCCCCTATACGGATGCGGATAGGGCCGCCATTGAGCAGTGCCTATCCTTGGGCTTGAAGTTCCCGGAGGTCACCACCTGGATCCGGGCTGCCGAGCAGGACTTTTCCCTTATCAAAGCCTTGGGAATTAAGGAAACCGGTATTTTGGTCTCCGCCTCGGATTATCATATTTTCCGCAAAATGAACCTTACCCGCGGACAGGCCATGGATAAATATTTGGGTGTGATTAAGGATGCTTTAGCCCTGGGCATCCGTCCCCGTTGCCATTTTGAGGATGTGACCCGGGCGGATTTCTACGGCTTTGTGGTTCCCTTCGCCAATGAGCTGGTACGCCTCTCCAAGGAGAGCGGCATCGATATTAAGATTCGTTTGTGCGATACGCTGGGTTATGGCGTCACCTATCCCGGCGTGGCCCTTCCCCGAAGCGTCCAGGGCATCGTTTACGGCCTAACCCATTTGGCGGAAGTGCCCAGTTCCTGTTTGGAATGGCACGGCCATAACGATTTTTATAAGGTTGTTACCAATTCCACCACCGCCTGGCTCTATGGCTGCAGCGCCGTAAACGCCACGCTTCTTGGTTTGGGCGAACGGACGGGCAACTGTCCCATTGAGGCTATGCTCATTGAGTATGCCCAGCTTCGCGGCACGGACGACGGCATCGACTTCCCGGTTATCACGGAGATTGCGGAGTATTTTGAGAAGGAGATCGGCTACCCCATTCCCTTCAACACCCCCTTTGTAGGCAGCAACTTCAACGCCACGCGGGCCGGTATCCATGCGGATGGTCTTCTGAAGGATGAAGAGATTTATAACATCTTCGATACAGCCAAGCTTCTCAACCGCCCCGCAACCGTTATGGTGGATAAATTCAGCGGTCTGGCCGGCATCGCGTATTGGATCAACGCATACTACCGCGTGCCAAAGGAATTGGTTCTGGATAAGCACGCCCCCATCGTAACCCAGATGACAACGCTGTTTGTCGAACAGTATGCCAACGGCCGAAACACCTCCATGGGCCCCCGGGAGCTGCGCGCCAGGCTGAAATCCCTGGACCCCGGCCTGCATGATCGGCTGATATCCTTGCACCGCAAGGATAAGGAGATCTACTGGTAAACCCCAACCCCGCCCTTTTGCGGGTTCTTCAAAACCGATACGATAACGGCCATATAAAAAGCCTTGCGCCCGGATGGGCGCAAGGCTTCTCTTTTTGTTTTATGTTGGAAGGCGCAGATTCCTTTTGCCTGCCTGGGCGGCCCCTATCGCATAATCGCCCTATGTGGCAGGCCATGGCAAGCGGCGTCTATTGGCGCTTGCTTTCCAGGCGTTTGTTCACCCATTCGCCCACGATGGTATAGCAGACGGCCATCAGAGGCACGGAAAGGACGATGCCGCCCAGGCCCCAGAGCCCGCCGCCCAGCAAAATGGCAATAAGCACCCATATCCCGCTGATACCTACCGCATTTCCCACCACCCGAGGATACACCAGGTTGTTGTCGATTTGCTGCACTGCCAGCAGCAGCACCACAAACCACAGCGCCAGGGGCGGATTCACAAAGAGGATCAGCAACGCTCCCACAATCCCGCCGAGCCAAGGCCCCACAATGGGCACAACCTGGGTGAAGCCGATGGTGGCGCTGATGAGCAGGGCATAAGGGAAGCGGAAGATGCTCATGGCGATGAAGCACATGGTGCCCAGCAGGAAGCAGTCGATAATCATGCCGTAGAAATAGCTGTTAAGCGCCGTATTGGTCCGGCTGCATATCTCTAGAATCCGGCGGGCCGTGTTCTCCTCGAAAATGGCGTTTACCAGCCGCCTGGACTGCATGAGGAATTTTTCTTTATTGAAAAGAACGTATAGGCTCAAGATGAAAGCAATGAGTGTGTTCGCCGCTAAGCTGATAACGCTTACCGCTCCCTTGAGGGCCGCGCTGGTTGCTTTGGCGATGATATCGTCAAGCTGGCCGAACGTGCGCTGGAAGCCGTTGCTGATCATTTGCACCACGTCCTCCCGTAAGTTCACCCGGGTCCAAATATCGCTGGCCCACGCGCTCAGGCTATCCATGTAGCTATCGAAGTTTGTGAGAATGGAGGCTATGCTCTCCACCATCCGCGGAATAATCAACAGCAGCATGGCAACGATGATGGCAATTACAAACAGATACGCCACCGTCAGGCACACGCCGCGCTTGGTTGCTCCGTCCTTCCATTTCACAAATATTTTTGTCTCCAGAAACCGCATAGGCATGTTTACGATGAAAGCGATGGCAATGCCGATAAAAAGAGGCTGCAGAATGGAGAAAAAATCGGATATGGCTTTGCGCACGGCGGGCAGGTTTTCACAAAGCTCATAAAGCAACACGCCGAAAGCTACCAGAAGCAGGTATTTTTTTACGCTTTTCCATAAGTTTTCCATATTTAGAACCTATGCCCCCTTTTCCTTTTCCATACGGGGCAGCGCGCTCTCTTCCCGATCGAATTTTTCGGCCAAAAGCCTGGCGGAGAGATACGCGCTGATCGCATCGATGGCAAGGCGGTTCCGTCCGCCCCGCATCACGGCAAAATCCGCCTGCCGGATATACTTGCTCACATATTCCTCATACATGGGCTTCACCGTAGCCAGATATTGGGCTTCTATGCTTTCGATGCTCCGGCCCCGTTCTTCGATATCCCGCTTGATCCGCCGCAGAAGGCATACGTCCACATCCACATGCATGAATACCTTCAACACCATCTTATCGCTGATGCGCTTATCCCGGAACATGTGGATTCCTTCCAGGATGAGCACATCCGGCGGCTGAAGCAGCTCGTTTGTATCCGCCCTGGTATGGTTGGAATAATCATATGCGTTGCGGGTGATGGCCGCTCCCCGTTCCAGGGCTTCCAGATCCGCAAGAAGCTCATCGAAATCAAAGATGGCGGGCTCGTCGTAATTGATGCGGACCCGTTCCGAAAAAGGCAAATCGGAATGGTCCCGATAATAGCAATCCAGCCCGATAATTAGGGCGCTGCAGGTAAGCGAATCCCGTATCTCCCGGGCTAGGGTGCTCTTGCCGCTGCCGCTCGCCCCGCATATGCCAATGGTTATCAAAGGCGCGTACCTCCATTTTGCGATCTACCTGTTTTATTTTCTTATTGTATCCATTATACTCGGAATGCCTACCCTTGGATAGGTGCAGCCGTGTTAATTTATCGGCAAAGCCTGTGTTTACGTATTGTTTCTTTTTTTTTATTGTGGTTTTGTGCTATAATCTAACCCATGAAAAAGCAGAAGAAAGGCGGCCTGTCCGCGCTAACGGAAATATTGCGGGGCGTTACCCGGCGAAATGTTCTTTCCCTCCGGCGCTTTTCCCGGCGGGGCGGATTCGGCGGGCTTTTTTCCCGTACCCTGGCAAATCTTCGCCGGGGCAATTTGCGAACGATTTTGAACTGCTGCCTTGTGGTGCTTCTTTTGGGCGGGGGCATCTGGGGCGTGCTCTCCCTTTCCGCCGCCCGACAAAACAGCGCGTCCACAGCCTTGGCCGCCGGCATGTCCGACGCCAAGGCCGGCCAGGACACAAATGTGGTTTCGCTGGAAGCGGATCTTGCGCGCCTGCAAGCCAATGCCACCCCTGCCCCTACCCCTGTGCCCACCCCCACGCCCATGCTTTTTTCCAAGGGGTATGAAGGGCCGGAAGTTTTGGAAATTCAGCAGCGCCTAATGGATTTGGGCTATATGGACAACGATGAGCCCACACAGAAATTTGGCCCGCAAACAAAAGAAGCCGTAGAGCTTTTTCAGCGGAGCCACAGCTTGACCATTGACGGCTGCGTGGGAAAAACCACCTATGACCTGCTTATGAGCGCCGAAGCCAAGAAATATATGGTGAGCATCGGCGTTTCCGGCACGGATGTGACGGAGCTGCAGAGCCGCCTGGTGGAGCTGGATTATATGAAGAAAACCACCGGCTACTTTGGCGAGGAAACCGAAGCGGCCATTCAGGAATTTCAAAAGCGCAACCGACTGGATGTGGATGGCATGGTTGGGGAGCAAACCCGCGAAATGCTATATAGCGAGGATGCCATCCCCAAGTCCCTTTCCTACGGTGAAAAGAGCGACGATGTCCTCAAATATCAGAAGCGCTTCTACAAGCTGGGATATCTCACCACCGAGCCGGACGGTACCTTTGGTAAGGATACGGTGGCGGCCACCAAGCTCTTCCAGCAAATCAACGGCCTCATTGTGGACGGGCATATCGGCCCGGCCACCCGCACCCTTCTTATGAGCTCGGATGCGGAAGCCAATGCCCTCACCCTTGGCATGAAGGGCGATACCATTACCAAGGTGCAGGCCAAGCTCAAATCTTTGGGCTACCTTTCCGGCAAGGCCACGGGCTATTATGGTTCCGCTACGGAGGAGGCGGTGAAGGCCTTCCAGAAGCGCAACAAGCTTACATCGGACGGCAAAGTGGGCCGGTATACCATGCAAGCCATCTTCTCGGACAGCGCCAAAGCTGCTGCTTCGGATTACACCCCCAGTTCCGGCTCGGATTCCGGATCCAGTTCCTCCGGTTCCAGCTCTGGCTCCTCCGTCGCCACCAACAGCGGCGGCAGCCTGAATGCCTTCATCGAGGCCGCCAAGAGCAAGCTGGGTTCCCGTTACGTGCGCGGCGGCAAGGGCCCCAATACCTTCGACTGCTCCGGCTTCGTATATTGGTGCTTGCGGCAAGCGGGCGTTAGCCAGAAATACCTCACCAGTTCCGGCTGGCGCAGCGTCTCCAATTACCGGAAGGTTACTTCCCTCTCCAGCCTGGAAAAAGGCGATGTGATTGTGTTCAAGGGGCACGTGGCCATTGCCATGGGCGACGGCACCATGATTGACGCCTCCAGCAGCTCCGGCAAGGTCGTACACCGCTCCTGCCTAGGGGATTGGAGCCAGCGCAACTTCATCTGCGCATGGCGCATCTTCTAACCATTGTTGCCTTGCTGTTGTTTCCATGAAAAAGGCCCGGCGCATAAAATGCGCCGGGCCTCATTTTATTTGCAACTCACTTCCGTTATTAATACAATACGTCGAGTCCAATATCCTGCAAGGAAGGGCAGCCTGTCATAATCATGGCCTGGTAAAGCTGGTCCGTATACGTTTTAATCACCGTGGCCACGCCTTGCGCGCCATCCGCGAAAGCGCCCCAGCAAAGCGGGCGGCCTACCAGCACGCCTTGTGCGCCCAGCGCCATAAGCTTAAGGGCGTCCACGCCGCTGCGCACGCAACCGTCCGCCAGAATGGTCAGCTTGCCATCCAGGGCGCAGGCGATATCCGCAAGAACATCCGCCGCGCCTGGGCAGCCATCCAGCACCCGACCACCGTGGTTGGAAACCACAATGCAGTCCGCCCCTGCTTCCCGGCAAAGCAACGCCTCATCCACGGTCATCACGCCTTTGATCACAAACGGAAGCTTGGTCCGCCCCCGGATTGCCTTGAGCTGCTCCACGGTTTTGGGGCCTACGGGCTGGCCGTGAAGCCGCATGGTCACCAAGCCCGCGCCGTCCAAATCCAGGCCCAGCGCTACGGCCCCCGCCTCTTCCGCCATACGGAAGCGCAAAACGATTTCCTCCAGCTCCTTGCGGGGCTTGATGATGGCTACCACGCCCTGCTTCGAGGCCTTTGCCGCGGCCAGCCCCGCTTCAAAGAGGGCCAGATTCGCCGCGTCGCCGATCCACCCCAGGCTGCCGGCGGATTCCGCTCCCAAAACCACGGCCTTAACAAAATCCTCCTCGGTAAGGCCTTCCCCGCAGTTATGCCCGGCGCCTGTCATGGGCGCGGCCAGGATCGGGGTGTCTAAAGCCTGCCCGAAAAGAGAAAGCCTTATGATAGGGTCCTCTGCGCCGTGGATCACCCGAAGGTTGATGCGGGTGTTGCGCAGAGCCTCAAAATTCGCCGTAAACGAGCTGCCGGTCAGGGCGCCACCCATACCCGGCACCCGGCCTGCGCAGGCTTTTCCGTCGCAAGATGGGCAGAGCTTGCAGAACTTCTGCATGGGTTTTTTCGCCGCCTCCCGGATCTCACGCATGTTCATGGAAACGTTCCTCCTTGTTCATCTATCGCTTATTTTATAAAATACCGTTTGCTCATAATCCACGATCACATCCTGATAGCCGCACAGCGCCGCATCCAGATCCGGGTCCCCCGTATCCACCACAAGGGGCCTCCCCTCCAGGGAACGGAGCTTGGCCCGGGTGGCCGCCACAATCATATTCGCCTTACCGATGCGCCGGATGATGCGGGGGCTGAACTGCTGGTTTCCCCGGCCAAAGAGCATGCCCTGGCCGCCGATGGGCGTTACCACTAGGTAAGCCTTTTTATCGTTTCCCCCAAGAAGGGCCCAAAGCGCAGCCTCGGATGCATCCGAGAGCACCTGCTCCCCGTTTTGCACCACATCCACCCCCAAAAGGGTACCCTGTAGGCCCATATCCTCCAGGATGGGGAAGGTTGTGCTCCCGGGGCCAATGCAGTATAGGGCATCGGGCTCCATATTGTTCACAATATAGCCGGCCATGCCCAAAAGCTCATCCTCATCGGCGGTATTCGACGATTTTGAAGCCTGTAGGTGGCCTCCCAGGGCGGGCACATCCATATAGCCATAGAGCCGTGCGCTGACGCGCCCCGCCCGGAATGCATCTTCATCAATATCCATAACTTCCGCCTTTTTGCGGCCCGTAGCCTTGCCGCAAAGGAATTCCATAGCGGCCAAGCCTGCGCTCTTCGGGTTGAGGGCATAAACGGAGGAATGCATCTTCACCCCCGCAGGGATTCCCAGCACGGGCAGGCTTTGGCCAACGGCCTCGCAAACATCCCGCGCCGTACCATCCCCACCGGCAAAAAGAAGGAGCTCCGCCCCCGCGTCCCGGACAGCCTTTGCGGCGGCCATGGTATCCGCCGGCACGGTGGGCGTTTGGGGCTGCCCCAAAACGGCATAGGAAAAGCCCATTTCCTTTAGCAGCGTTTCTCCCATGGGGCCGCCATAGGTAAGAAAATGCACCGAATTTTTATTGGGAAGGAGCTGCAGCAGGGCCGCTTTCGCCCGGATGCCCGCCTCCGGCACGCCGCCCAGGGCCAGCGCTCTGGTCACGGTGTCCGGCCCGTCGCTGCCCTTCAGGGCCACGCGGCCTCCCAAGCCCGCTACGGGATTGATGAAGAAGCCCATTTGCATCTGCATAAGCTGCCCTCCTGCTACTATTTCTTTACTATATGCTTGTCCATCAGCATTGTACCACACAGCAGCTTCTTTCCCAATAGGCTTTTGCGGCCCAACCCCATCGGTATGAATTGACGGAAGCAACCCATTCTGGTTATACTATAGCCATGAAAATACAAAATGCCATCATGGCCATTCTGGCGGCGTTGCTGCTTGCGGCCTTCGGCCTTTGGGCCATAGGCGCTTCTTATTACGGCCTTTCCATGCTGGCGGCCGGTCTTTGTTGCGCCTTGTTTACCCTGGCCGTTCTGTTTTTTATACCCGCCTTTGGTGGTTCCCTTTTCGCAAGCGATGCCAATCCGGATTCCTTGTTGGGCAAGCGCAGCCTGCGCTGGCCGCACAGGCATCCTTGGCTGCAAATTGCCCTGGCCGTTCTGTTGCTGCGGCTTTTCCTTTATGCGCTGGCCTATGGGGTGGATCTTCGGGTAAACGGCTATGGGGGCGGTCTTCTTGACGGCCTTGCCCGGCTTTGGTTGCGCACGGATTCCCCCAGCTATTTGGGCATCGCGCAAAACTGGTATGTCACGGAAGGGGACCCGCGTTTTCACATCGTCTTTTTTCCGCTCTACCCTATTTTCATCCGCGCCTTCTCCTATTTGACGGGCGGTCATCTTTTTGCAGCCGCCCTGGTTGTGAGCAACCTCTGCGCGGTAGGCGGCAGCATTCTGCTTTATGAACTGGCCGCTTTGGATTTTCCCCGGCGGGAAGCCCTTTATGTAACCCTTCTGGCCGCCCTGCTTCCCGGCGCCATGTTTTTGGGCGCTCCCATGACGGAGAGCTTGTTTTTGCTTCTATCCTTGGCTTGCGCCTATGCCACCCGGCGTAAGGCCTATGTTTGGGCCGGCCTCCTGGGCGGGCTAGCTGCCTTTGCCCGCTCGGTAGGGGTGCTTTTGGTTGCCCTTATGGCCTTCGAAATGTTTACGGAGCTTTTCCGGGAAAAGGATTGGCGCGCACGGCGGATTTTGGGCTACCTGGGTTGCCTGCTTCTGGTGCTTATGGGCACAGCGGGGTATCTTGCCATCAACTATTTTGTAACAGGGGACCCCTTCACCTTCCTGACATACCAGCGGGAGCATTGGAACCAAGGTCTGGGTCTGTTCTGGAATACGATCGCCTATCAAACGGACTATCTTCTCACCGCCCTTGCGGGTGGTGAGCTCCGGATGGTCTTGGGCCTTTTCCTGCCCAATCTTGCCTGCATTTTCGGCGCACTGGCCATCATGCTCCCCGCCGTCCGGAAAACCCGGCCCAGCTATACGGCCTATTTTCTCGTATATTTTGCTGTCACGATAGGCTGCTCCTGGCTTTTGAGCGCCCCCCGGTATCTGGCCGTGTGCTTCCCCCTGGCTTTCGGCTTGCAGGCCCTTCTTGGCAACGCGCCCAAATGGCTGCGTTTTCTGGTTCCCCTCCTCCTGTTCGCCGGCCTGTGCGCATACGCCATTCTCTACATCTTGGGCTACCCTGTCTACTAACTTTCATAAAAGGCGGGGAAGGACGCCGATGCGTCCTTCCCCTTTTTACATTTTCAACCCCTCCCTTTATGAAAATGCGTTCTATTTCAAAACGTCCATCTGTTTGAGTTCGATTCCCGTGTAATAATGCTTCAAGATGCTTTCGTAATCTTCGCCCTCCAACGCCATGGCCCTGGCTCCATATTGGCTCATGCCCACACCATGGCCATAACCATGGGTGGTTATACACACATCGTCCTCGGTAAAGACGAAAGCAAAATTTGCGCTCTTCAAATCCAGCAGCTTGCGAAATTCCTTTCCTGTAAGTTCTACATTCCCCAAGCGCAGGCTCTCCACCTGGCCGCTTTCAAATCGGGATAGAATTTTGACCTGCTTTTCCAGCTTGCTCGCCTTGAGCTTTGCTTTGGGCCAGCTTTTGTTTACGGCCTTGGCAAAGCCGGAACGGCTCATGGTTTCTTTGTCCGTATAATGGGCGGCATCCTGCTCGCCCGGACTATCCACCCCAACAAGATAGGGAAGGGACGCTGAGAATACGTTTTGCGCATCCTCCGTGCGCCCACCTGTTGTGCTGTGGTATAAGGCTTCAATGGGCTCGCCGTTGTACACGGCGATGATGCCATGGGTTTCGGCCACGGCCTCTTTCAGCTTATCCGCGTTGCGGGCCGCGTCCGCGCCCCAGCGCTCGGCCAACGTCTCCGGGCTTTTGTAGCTCTGGCAACAGGTGCTGTCCGTACAAACGTCCGCTCCACCCCGGCCGCAGGGTTTGCCGCCATAAGCCGCCATACGCCGAACCGCATAGGTTCGCGCGGCTACAGCCTGCGCCTTAAGCGCTTCCAACGGAAAGGAAGCGGGCATCTCCCCTCCCACCACGCCGTAAAGATAGGTGTCCAGGTCCATGGAAACAACCCGGTCCTCCTCGTGGAGATAAACTAAGAGGCACTCGCTTTCCTTTGCAGGGTTCCCCTGCGTTACCATAAGCAACCCGCGCAAGGCGGCTATTAGCAGGCAGAGCGCCAGGCACACCAGCAACAGGAGCGCCAGGGCCCGTTTTTCTTTCCATCTATACCACATACATCAGGGTATGTGCATAATCCTTCCTAAATGCATTGCGGCCATGGGCTTTTTAGCTTATACTTAAATTAGGTTATTAGCAAATTTCTGCATGGGAGGATACGGCATGCCGCCGGATGCGGAGGCCCTGCGGGCCATTCTCAAACAATATGTAGGCCCGGCATATGACCGGGCGTTTCGCAACACGGCCAGCGAGAGCGTCGCCGCGGATGCCACCCGCCGGGCCATGGAGCTTCTCAAGCGCGCCTGCGAGGAAGGCGTGGAGCCAACCAAGGCGTTAGTCCTGCGCCTCGTGGACGACTGCTGTGATAAAACGGCATTTTTTAACCGAAATCTGGACGGCGCTCCCGGTCTCGCACAGGAGCAGGCGGCGTTCTCCCAAATGGCCGCCGATCCGCCGGCAGCTTCACAAAGGATCAGCGCGCTTGCTTCCGCCCCCTCGGCGCCAGCCCCGCGTTCTCATCAGGAAAGCGTGGCTTTCGGCAACCCCACATTTCCGGAAGCCTCCACGGCGGTCTCGGACAACGAAGCAGGCAGATCCGTTGCGGCAAGCAAGGATCCTTCCCGGCAAGCCTCTAATCCTCTTTTTACCACGCTTCCGCCCCTCGTTCCCGGCGCGGATTCCGTGCCCGCCTTGTTTGCGGACGATCAAAAAAAGAAAGTAAAGAAGCCCAAAGATAGCGTATCACCAGGCTCCGCCCTGCTGGTTATGTTTCTTTCGTTGGTTGTGGTGGTGCTTGTGGTGCTGGTGGTTCTGCTGCTTTCAGGCGGTACCCTCCCCGGCATCGTTGGGAGCTGGGCGTCCGATTTCACCGCCTGGTTCAACGCGCACATCTTTCCCTTGTTTTGACGCGGCTGCCAAGATTGCTGTATGCTTGGCAATTGCGTCACATCCTTTTCACGATCCTGTGCTATAATATAGCAACAGCCAGGAGGCAGATCCCGTTTGTTTTTTTGAAAGGAGGCGCTTCGGCATGATCGCAGAATATCTAATGGGCTGGCATCTGCCGGCTATCATCTGTTTGATCGTAGGCTTGCTGCTCATGGTCTACGAAATGTTCACCCCCGGTATGGGTTTTCCCGGCCTTCTCGGCGCTATCGCCCTTCTAGCGGCGGTGGTGCTTCGGGCCGATTCTCTTCAGACGGCAGCCATCACCATGCTGCTGATTCTCATTCCCCTTATTTTGGCGGCAGTCATTATCTTTCGGTCCTTTTCAAAGGGCGCGCTTTCCCGCTCCCCTATCGTGCTCAAGGAAAGCATTGAATCCGAGTCCACCTCTTTGAGCGATGCGGATATGAAAAAGCTGGTCGGGCGGGAGGGCGTAAGCCTTTCAACTCTGCGGCCCAGCGGTATGGCGGATTTTGACGGCTTGCGGCTGGATGTTGTCAGCAGCGGCGAGTTCATTCCCAAGGGTGCGCGGGTTCGCATTGAGCGTGTGGAAGGGCTGCGTATTCTGGTGAAACCTCTATGAAAATGAAGTTCTGCAAGGCATGCGGCACCATCTACGACCCCCACGCGGGCCCATGCCCCAAGTGTGCGGAGCGGGAGCTTCTGGAAAACCGCGCCGAAGCCCTCGCTTATGATGAAACCATGCCGGAGGAGGCCGTTCGCAAAGCCCGCACAAAGGCATGGGTGCAGATTATCATCGGCGTACCCGCTATGATCGGTATTTTCTATTTGGTATTTTATTTGGCAAAGCAGCTGCAAGCATAAACTTATTTAAAGGAGGCTTTTTTATGGAATTCATCTTTACCATCATCCTGATCGTCGCCATCATTGTGGCGCTGGCTATCTTCTTCAGCTTTGTGCCCATTGGCCTGTGGATCTCCTCCACCGCTTCGGGCGTACGAGTAGGTCTGTTCCAATTGGTCGCCATGCGCATCCGCAAGGTGGTCCCCAGCCGCATCGTGAACCCCATGATTAAGGCCACCAAAGCGGGCCTTGTCATCAACCTGAATAAGCTGGAAGCTCATTATCTGGCAGGCGGTAATGTGGACCGGGTGGTAAATGCTCTTATCGCCGCCCAGCGAGCCGGCATTCCTTTGGATTTTGAGCGCGCTTGTGCCATCGATTTGGCGGGCCGGGATGTGCTGAACGCCGTACAGATGAGCGTAAACCCCAAAGTGATTGAAACCCCCGTTATCGCCGCCATCGCCAAGGACGGTATCGAACTGCGGGCCAAGGCAAGAGTGACCGTGCGGGCCAATATCGACAGGCTGGTGGGCGGTTCCGGCGAGGAAACCATCATCGCCCGCATCGGCGAAGGCATCGTAACCACGGTGGGTTCCTCCACCAGCCATAAGGATGTGCTGGAAAACCCGGATCTTATCTCCCAGACCGTGCTGAACAAAGGTTTAGACGCCGGTACCGCCTTTGAAATTCTTTCCATTGATATCGCGGATGTGGATGTTGGCCGTAACGTTGGCGCACAGCTCCAGATTGACCAGGCCGAGGCGGATAAGCGCATCGCCCAGGCCAAGGCGGAAGAACGCCGGGCCATGGCTGTAGCCCAGGAGCAGGAAAACAAGGCCGAGGTGCAAGGCATGCGCGCCCGGGTTATCGAAGCCGAAGCAGAAGTGCCCAAGGCCATTGCCGGCGCTTTCCGGGAAGGCAAGCTAGGCGTGATGGATTATTACAACATGCAAAACATTCTTTCCGATACCCGCATGCGTGATTCCATCGCAGGCGGTGCTACTGAGGAGCGTAAGGAGCAATAACCGCTCCAGATAAGGAGCTCGTATGCCATTTCTTATCATTATTCTGTTCATCGTCATTTCGGTGATCAGCAGTGCGGGAAAGGCCAAAGAAAAGGCAAGGCGGGAGCAAGCTAAGCGGCAGCAGCAGGGCCAACCCTACGCCCCGCCTCCCCGAGCCGGAACCGTCCTGCCGAATAGCGCCTTCGATTGGGCAGAAGAGCCCGCGGCTTCACCCTATGCGGCCCCGGCCTCTGGAAGCCTTGCTTATGATTCTTCCGAGGGAGACGCTTCTTCGGAAGGAGCCAAAGTAAGCGGTGCGTTTGCGGAAGGCAGCGGAACGGGCGGCAGCTTGCCGAGCGGTCCTTCCATCCCCCATGACCGCCCCCGCGCCAGCATTACCCACACCGTCCGGCCTTTTACCGAAAGCGACCATTCCCATGTGGAGAGCAGTATGACGGGCAACATACCCTGCCCGCCGACGCGCCCTGTTGCCGGCCGAAAAGCCCCCATGCCCTCCCCCTCCCATGCGGCTCCCCTTGCCACAGCCCCTTACGGCCTCTCTCTGGACCGGTCCGGCGTGCGCCAGGGAATCCTCTACGCCGAAATTCTCGGGAAGCCCCGCGCGCTCCAGGCTAGAGGCCGCCGCTGAAATTCTAATTGGTTTAAAAAACGCCGCACAATTCTGTGCGGCGTTTTTCTTGCGTTTCTATTCCCTGGGGCCGATGCCAAGGGTCTCGGCTTCCTTTTGCATGCCGGCAATTACCAGGCCCATCACCTCCGCCAGATCCATACCCAGCATATCGCAGCCCTGTTGAATCACGGCCCGGTCGCACTTGGCGGCAAATCCTTTATCCTTAAACTTCTTCTTGAGGCTTTTAACCTCCATATCCGAAATGCCCGTAGGCCGCATCAGGGCCGCGGCCATTACGATGCCCGTAAGTTCATCCACGGTAAACAGGCTTTTCGTGAGCGGCGTGGTTGGTTCCACCTCGTTCGTGCAAAGGCCGTAGCCATGGGATATAATGGCGGAAATGTCCTCTTCGTCCAGCCCTTCCCCGGCGAGAAGCTCCCGTACATGCTTGCAGTGCTCTTCCGGAAATTTCTCAAAATCAACATCGTGCAGATAACCAATGGCCCGCCAGTGCCCCGCGTCCTCCCCAAAATGCTCCGCCATGGCGCCCATGGCCGCGCTTACCGCCAGGGCGTGGTTGAACAGATGCTGCTCATGCACATGCTTTTCAAGGAGCTCCTTCGCCCGTTCCAGCGTCAATTTTGCCATAATTCCTTCTCCTTTCACACCAACTCACGTTTTTCGGATTATAACACATCTGTGGCCGAGCCGCAAAAAATATTCCACAACCCATAAGTTATACTTTTAACAACTCGTGCAATTGTTCGTGGTATCTTTTCAAAGAAAAATAATTCGGATCTTGACACTTATTGAGTTTTGCGATATATAATATAGTGAGGATGAATTGAAGCATCCTGATTTAAACGTTATTTCCCCTTCCGGTATTTATAGATGGACCTAATAAGGTCTATTCCGCCATCGGTTTTTACTGTGGCTTGTTTCTTGTGCCATTTGGGGATGTTATAACCAGAATTTATAAAAGCCGCCTGCGGATTTACCCAGGCACCCCGGATTTGGGAAGGCTTGATGATAGACAACCTTTTACGTTTGCTGGTTTTTAAAAAAGAAAACCAAAAAGGAGGAGCCTGTTATGGCAATCATCATCTTCGTGGCATTGGCCGCTCTAATCGCTTTGGTCTTTGCTTCCTTCAATTATTTTACCGTTAAACGCATGGACGAGGGTACCGACACCATGCGCGAAATCGCTTCCGCCATCCGCATCGGCGCAAACGCCTTTATTACCTACGAATATAAGGTGTTAGCCCTGGTTGTGGTAATCGTGGCAGTCTGCTTGTTCTTGGCCGTTGCTTGGTATAGCGCGGCAGCCTTCGTTTTGGGCGCGCTTATGAGCGCCAGCGCGGGCTGGGTGGGCATGAAAATTGCAACCTATGCCAACGTTCGTGTGGCCGATGCCGCTAGAACCACCAGAAACATGGGGAAAACCCTTAAGGTGGCTTTTCGCGGCGGCTCTGTCATGGGGCTGTGCGTAGGCGGGTTTGCCCTGCTGGGCCTTTTCCTGGTATACCTCATCTTTGGCCAGGGTCTGGGCCAGCTTTCCGACGGAAACTTTAACCTTATTACCAATGCCATCGGCGTAGAGTTTGTGCCCTTCACCATGACCCTCTCCGGCTATGCCCTGGGCTGCTCGGTAATCGCCATGTTCAACCGCGTGGGCGGCGGTATTTATACCAAAGCAGCGGATATGGGCGCGGACCTAGTGGGCAAAACCGAGGCCCACATCCCCGAGGATGACCCCCGCAACCCTGCGACCATTGCGGACAACGTGGGCGATAATGTGGGCGATGTGGCCGGCCTGGGCTCCGATTTGCTGGAAAGCTACGTGGGCTCTCTGGTTTCGGCTGTGGTACTGGGCTTTCATCTCTATCTCACCAGCCATGCCACCACTGGCCTGATGCCCGTCGCCACGCTGGAAAAGCTTTTCCTCTACCCCTTGTTATTCTGTGCCGGCGGCCTTCTGGCCTGCTGCGTAGGCATTGCGTTCCTGCTTATAAAAAAGGTTTCGGATCGCCCCCACCGGGAGTTAAACCTGAGCACGTGGATCTCTGCCGGGTTAACGCTTTTACTGGGCTTGTACTTCACCTATAGCCTCTTTGGTGAAGCGGATCTTGCGGAACTCGGTTTCCGTCTTGGCGCAATCTCCCCCTGGGTCGGCGCCGCCTGCGGCGTGGTTTCCGGCATCGCAATCGGCATGATCGCCGAGTATTTTACCAGCGCGGATTACCTGCCCACGCAGATTCTGGCACAAACCGCCCTGGAAGGCCCCGCCCTTACCATTACCCAAGGCCTGGCGCTGGGCATGCGCAGTTGCATGGCGCCCTGCATTATTCTTGGCAGCAGTATTATCCTCTCCTATTTCGTGTCCGGCATGTATGGTGTAGCTATGTCCGCCGTGGGCATGCTCTCCTTTGTTACCGCTACCGTCAGCGTGGATACCTATGGGCCTATTTCCGATAATGCGGGCGGCATCGCGGAAATGAGCGGCCTGGATGAAGGCGTTCGCGCCATTACGGATACCCTGGATTCTGTGGGAAATACTACGGCCGCCATCGGCAAAGGCTTTGCCATCGGGTCCGGCGCCCTAGCCGCCTTGAGCTTGATGATTTCCTATCTGTATTCCTACAACGATCCTTCCACCCCGTTGGTTTTGAACCTTATCGATCCCCTAACCTTGGCTGGCGCCATTGTAGGCGGCGCGCTGCCCTTCCTGTTCTCCGGCATGCTCATTGAGGCCGTCGCCAAGGCTGCCCGGCGTATGGTGGACGAGGTTCGCCGCCAGTTCCGCGAAATTCCCGGCATCCTTACCGGCGAGGCCAAGCCGGATTACAAAACCTGCATCTCTATTTCCGCCGAGGGTGCGTTGGGTGAAATGAAGGTTCCCGCTTTGCTGGCCATTGTGGTGCCCGTTATTGTGGGCTTCATCTTTGGGCCCAGATTTGTGGGCGGCCTGCTTATCGGCTCCACCATTTGCTCCATCATGATCGCAATCTTTTCGGGCAATGCGGGCGGCGCCTGGGATAACGGCAAGAAGCATATTGAGGCGGGCGGCGTCCCCGGCGCATCCAAGGGCACGGCAGCCCATGATGCCGCCGTGGTGGGCGATACGGTTGGCGATCCTCTCAAGGATACGGTAGGCCCCTGCCTGGATATTTTTATTAAGATTATGTCTACGGTCTCCCTGGTTGCCGTTTCTATCTTCAGCAAATATAATGTGCTGGACTGGATTACAAAGCTGCTTGCAAAATAAGCGCCCGAATTTGGGCGTCTTGCTTGGGAACCGTGCCTGTGGGCATCAAAAGGGTGGCGTAAGCCACTTTTTTGATGCCCATAAACGTAGTATCGCCAGACAAAAATTCAAAGCTTACGGCTTTCATGCATTTTTCCCATAGGACTCCTGCGTGTTTTTTCCCTATTTAAGCGCATATTAATAGCGGCACATGGATGCACACCTTACCTGCCGCCTTATGCGCCCGCAATTTGCGACTTTTTATGCGCATAGGCCGCTTGCCGGTGCTCTTTTGCATAAACATTTCCACATTCACCCCCGACATGCATCTGTTGATAAGGTGAGAATGGATTGTTAAGCAGGCTGGAGCGGGCTTTTTAGATTATCCCCAACGTTGATAACTATGTTGGGAATGTGGATATGTTGCAAATTATGCAGTGTATATACACCTTCCCTATACAGGCTTAGTGCAGGCGATAGGCGATTTTCCGTCAAAAAACGAGCAGAAAGTGGGGCTTATATCTTTCATAAGAGGTATTTTTAGCGAATATAGTCACTATGAGGTGATTTTGTTGAGCAAGCTGCGCAGCCTATCTTTTCGGCATGTTTTTGATACGCTTTCCATTGTGGCGGTGGTGCTTCTTCTTACCTTTTTGGCGATGCCCCTCTATCGAACCCAGCTTCCCTTGGGTGGGGCGATGCCGGCCTCTGAGCTTGGCGACATGCAGCAGGGCTATACCGTCGTGCTGGATGCGGGCCATGGCGGCGTGGACGGCGGGGCGGTGGGCTCAAAAACGGGAATTGCCGAAGCCGGGCTCAATCTAACGGTTGTCAAGCTGGTGCAGGCGGAGCTGGAGGAAGAGGGCGTGCGGGTTTTGCTTACGCGCACGGATGAAAATGCGCTGGCCAGGGGAAAGAAAGCGGATATGCAAGCCCGCAAGGCCATTATGAACAAACCGGGCGTTGATATTGTGGTAAGCATTCATATGAATAAGTTTACCGATTCCTCCGTAAAAGGCCCCATGGCATTTTATATGAAGGGCAGCGACGAGGGCCGTCGCTTGGCGGAACTGGTTATTACAGCCGTTTGTGAATCCGTGGAGGCGCCCTCGCGAAAAGCCAACCCGGCGGACTTTTTCATGATCCGGGAAAGCCCCTCCCCCAGCGTCCTGGTGGAATGTGGTTTCTTATCCAACCCGGCGGAGGAAGCCCTTCTCCAGGACCCCCAATACCAGCGCAAGCTGGCGAGCGGCGTGGTTAAGGGCGTAATGGACTTTCTGCGCAGCATGGCTTTGGAGCCAAGCGGCAAGCCCATTGTAACCGTTTCGCCAACGCCTTCCCAGGCGGCAAAATAACTGGACTTCCCAACCCATGCCGTTTATAATAAGTTGGATGGAATATAAGCATGAAAATCAAGGGGATACCCTGCTATCCCGCATACGGGCGGCCCTGGGGCTGCCGGAAAAGGATCCCAGGCAGCTCAGCCCCCTGGTGCTGGCCTATGTGGGTGATACGGTCTATGATCTATACGTCAGAACCCGCCTCATCCTCAGCAGCGATGCCACTGCCCACGGCCTGCACATGCAAGCTACCCGCCTGGTCTGCGCCTGGGCACAGGCAGCGGCGCTGCATGCAATTGTTGATACCCTCTCGGAGGACGAGCTGGCCGTGTATAAACGCGGCCGCAACAGCCACATGGGCACGGTGCCCAAAAACGCGGCCATTCAGGACTATCGGGCCGCAACAGGCCTCGAGGCCCTATTGGGCTATCTTTACCTGCGTGGGCAGGATGCGCGCTTAACGGAACTGATGGCCTTGATTTTGCCCCCCAAGGAGGAAAACCATGGCTGAAAAAAAGCTTTGTGTACGGCTGCTCTGGTCCACGCCCGACCCTACCCGGGCTGCCGCCCTGGGCGGACGCCTTTGCTACAGCGATACGGGTATCGCGCAGCTATATGAAGATATGGAAGCTGAAAGCGAGGGCTTTGTGGAAAAGCTCATGCGCCTAGGCCATCTTTCACCCATCGAACATGCTAGCTTTACCTTTGGGGTGGAAGGCGTATCCAGGGCTTTGCTGGCCCAGATTACCCGGCACAGGATTGCCAGTTTCTCCGTCCAGTCTCAACGGTACGTGGCCAAGGAGCAACTGGATTTTATCCTCCCTCCCAGCATCGCGGCTTTGGGGCCGGATGCGGCTGACCGGTTTTTGGCGGATATGGAAGCCGCCTTTGCCGCCTATACCCGTTGGCGGGATTTGGGCATTCCCGCGGAAGATGCCCGCTTCGTCTTGCCCAACGCGGCTGAAACCCGGATGCTCATCACCATGAACGCCCGGGAACTTTTACATTTTTTTTCGCTTCGCTGCTGCATGCGGGCCCAATGGGAAATTCGTCGCTTGGCCTGGTGCATGCTGGGCATTGCCCGGCGTGAAGCGCCCGCTCTGTTTCAGGCCGCCGGGCCTGGCTGCCAAAATGCGGGCTGCACGGAGGGCCGCATGAGCTGCGGCGAGGCTGCGCGCATGCAGGCGCTAAGCCGAGATCTTTCCGCTTATGTTGCGGAAAAGCCAACCGACGAGGCCATCGAAAACTGGGTATTGAAACGCTTATAAAAGCAGAAAGAGGATTCATCCATGGCATATCAGAATAAAGGCGGTAACGGAAGCGGCTTTGGCGGGAAGGGCCGTTCCTACGGGAAATCCTTCGAGAATAAACCGTATCGCGGGGAAGGCTCTAACCAAGGGCAGGGCGGAAAGCCTTACCACAAGGATAGCAGACCGGATTGGAAGAAGAAACCTTACCATAAGGACGGCGACAAGCCCGCGCAGGAAGATCGCCCTTATAATAAAGAAAGCGGCGGCGATTGGAAGGACAAGCCCAATCAAAAGGGCGGCGGGGATTGGAAGAACAAGCCTTACCGTAAGGATGGCGTTAGAACAGGACCGGAGGGGCGGCCTTATCAAAAAGAAGGCGGTTCCGATTGGAAAGCCAAGCCGTACCATAAGGACGGCGGGGATTGGAAGAACAAGCCTTATAGGAAATCCGACGCGCCTGGTTTCAAAGCGGATAAACCTTGGTCTAAGGGGCTGGAATCCCAGGATGCTTTACAAACTGCCCCCCTGCCAGACGAACTGCCTTACCTCATCATGGGCCGTAACGCTGTGAAAGAGGCCCTTCGCAGTGGCAGGAGCATAGACCGCATTCTCGTAATTAAGGAGCAGGATGGTTCCCTGCGGGAATTGGTGAATATGGCGCGGGACAGGCAGGTTCAGCTGCGGGAAGTGGAGCGGAGCAAGCTGGATGAAATGTGCATGCCCTTTGGCCATGGGAACAAGCCCGGAAACCATCAGGGTATCGTAGCCCAAGTGCCCGGCGTGGAGTATTGCGACATCAGCGATATTTTATCCGTTGCCAAAGAACGGGGCGAGCAGCCTTTTATTATCCTGCTTGACGGCATTGAGGATCCGCATAACCTTGGCTCCATTCTGCGAAGCGCCGAGTGCGCCGGCGCCCATGGTGTGATTCTGCCCAAGCGCCGCAGCGCAAGCGTAACGGCTGCCGCCTGCAAAGCTTCGGCTGGCGCAGTGGAATATATCAAAGTGGCCCGGGTTTCGAATTTGGTGGGCGCTATGCAGCGCCTAAAGGACGAGGGCATTTGGCTGGCCGGCGCGGATATGACGGGCACACCCATGGCCGCGGCAAAATTAAAGGGCGCCTTGGGCCTCGTAATTGGGGGCGAAGGGGCCGGGCTAGGCAGGCTGGTGCAAGAAAAGTGCGATTTCCTCGTATCCATTCCCATGGCCGGGCATCTGGATTCCCTGAACGCGGCTGTGGCTGCGGCCATTCTGATGTTTGAAAAGAAAAGGCAGGAATGATGGAAACCCTTTCCCACATGCAAGATGAAGCGTTGGCGCTGGCTGCCCAGGCGGGGGAGCCGGATGCGGCGGAACTTCTTTGCGAGCGGTATAAGGATACCGTCCGCGCTATCACCCGGCCCTATTTCCTCCTTGGCGGGGACAGGGACGATCTGCTGCAGGAGGGCATGATCGGCCTGTATAAAGCGATTCAGCATTACAAGGGAGGGCATAACGCAGCGTTTCACTCCTTTGCGGAACTGTGCGTGACCAGGCAAATTATGAGCGCCATCAAGATGGCTGCCCGGAACAAGCATCAGCCCCTAAACACGTATGTCTCCCTTTACGGGCCTTCCGGTTCCTTCCTTGAAGATGGGCCCGATTTGCTGGATGTGCTCAAGCTCACCACTGAAAATCCTGAGGATACCCTCCTGCACAAGGAAGCCGAGCGGGATATGCGCCGCAAGCTGGACGAATTGCTTTCCCCGTTTGAAAAGCAGGTTGTGGACTTGTTTCTGGCCGGGTTAAGCTATCAGCAAATTGCCGCGCGCCTCTCCTGCGGCCGCAAAAGCGTGGATAATGCCCTGCAGCGGGTCAAGAAAAAACTGGATATCTAACACCGCGTTCTCTTTTGGAAGGTAAGCAAAAGCGCCCCTAGGCATTGGCCATGATGGGGCGCTTCATTTTATTCTATGCGCTGTTGCTACGTTCTTGTTTATGCTTATTCGGCGGGGATTGTGGCCTCGGGGGCCGTAGCCGCTGCACCGGCCGCGCCGCCGCCATAAAGGGTGCTCACAGGATTCACCTGCTTGAGGAAGAAATACAGGCGGGACTGGGCAGTGGAAGAATCATGATTATCGCCGCAGGTATAGATGGTGAGGAACTGGTCATTCGGCGTGGCGGTCACGCCAAAGTCAAATTGGCTGCGGCCGATTTGATAATCCACCCATTCCTGAATCTCGGCGCTGTCCTTGGGGGTAAAGGCGTTCTTTCCGGCCGGATACCAGGTGTTGTAATAAAGGGTTTTCTCAGGTTCCTTGGCATCCACCTCGTACATGGAGAAGACTTCCCACTGGGCATCCACGCCGAAAACAGAGATATCCCAAGTGCGCCCGGCCGCTGTGGAGAAATCAGGCAAAGTAGCCTTGTCCAATACGGCGTTGCACTTGCTGTATGCGCAGTTGGTCTTGCCCAGGTTCACTTCCTGCACGTGATGCAGCTCATGGAACATGGTTTTGCTGGTGCGCGAATTGTGGCCGGTAATGACCACATTCTGGGTAAGGCTATTGTAATGGGAATAGATTGCGCCGGATTCGATCTCTTTCTTTTCCTCGTTGTGGTTGGCATAATACCAATTATCGCCATACATGATGGCCTTATCGATATTGGTGCCGGGGATGGCTATCCAACCAATGCAATCGCTGTTTTTGGCTTTTAGCGCTTCAACCTTGTCCGTATAAGGCGAAACATAGGCAGGGGCGGGGGTAGGTGTGGGTTCCACAGCAACGGGAGCGGTTGTAGCGGGCGCCTGGCTGGGCTCGGGCATGTCGATAACCACCTGCTCCGCTTCGCCGCCGGAGCAGCCCACAGCCAACACGGCCACAAGGGCCAGCAGGATGGCAATTATGTTTTTCTTCATTTTATTTCCTCCTGTAAAAGGCATTGGGTTTCGCGATTTTTCTACCGTGTATCATATCATAAAAGCCTTGCCCAGAAAAGGCGGATTGGGCTTTTTCATAATATGTTCATATTTTTCCAGGTATTTTGCTACCTTCCTTGGGGTTTCATGGTGGGGAAAAGGAGCACGTCCCGAATGGTGGAGCTGTCCGTAAGGAGCATAACCAGCCTGTCGATGCCGATGCCGATGCCACCGGTGGGCGGCATACCATATTCCAAGGCCGTACAAAAATCTTCATCGATCATCATGGCCTCGTCATCGCCCTTTGCCCTCTCCTGCGCCTGCTGCACAAAGCGCTCCCGTTGGTCGATGGGGTCGTTTAGCTCGCTGAAGGCATTGGCGTATTCATGCCCCGCAATAAATAGCTCAAACCGCTCGGTCACGTGGGGCGCGCCAGGCTTGCGCTTGGAAAGGGGTGAGATTTCCACCGGATAATCGATGATGAAAGTAGGTTGCACCAGCGTGTCCTCCACGAAAGCGTCGAAGGCTTCCGCCAGGATTTTCCCACGGCCGGCGGTTTTGTCCTCCAAGGCAAGGCCGATGGATTTTGCTAGGGTTCGAGCCTCCTCATCGCTTTGGCAGGCATAAAAATCCGCCCCTGTCCTCTCCCTCACCGCTTGGTTCATGGAAAGGCGGGTAAATGGCGCCGTCAGGTTGATCTCCTGGCCCTGGTAGGTAATCCGGGTGGTGCCGTTAACAATTTGGCAGCAGTGGGAAATCAAGTCTTCCGCCAAAGCCATCATGCCGTTGTAATCGGTATAGGCCTGGTAGAGCTCGATGGTGGTAAATTCGGGATTGTGGGTGGCGTCCATGCCTTCGTTGCGGAAGATGCGGCCCATTTCGTACACCCGCTCCAGACCGCCCACGATGCACATCTTCAGGTGCAGTTCCGTGGCGATACGCAGATACATGTCCAAATCCAGGGCATTATGATGGGTAATGAAGGGCCGGGCGGATGCACCGCTGGCAGTGGTGTTGAGCACGGGGGTCTCCACTTCGATAAAACCTTGGCTGTTGAGCCTATTGCGGATCTCCGCAAGGATACGGCTGCGCTTGATGAAGGTATCGCGAACCTCCGGGTTTACGATTAGATCCACAAAGCGCTGGCGATATCGCAGCTCCGGGTCCTTTAGGCCGTGAAACTTCTCCGGCAGGGGCCGCAGCGATTTGGAAAGAAGGGCGATGGATTCGGCATGAATGGAGATTTCGCCGGTGCGGGTTTTAAATACCTTGCCCGTTACACCCAGGATATCGCCAATGTCATAGGATTTAAATGCGGCGTAAGCTTCCTCCCCCACATCGTCCCTGCGGGCATAAATCTGTATGCCGCCTTTATAATCCAAAAGGCGCGCAAAGCTGGCCTTGCCCATAATGCGTTTAGCCATCATGCGGCCCGCAATGGATACCCTTTTATCTTCCAACTCCTCATAATGTTCCAGAATATCCGCGCTGTAAAACTGCTGGTCGAAGCGGACCTGTTCAAAGGGATCCTGCCCCGCATCCTGAAGGGCTTTAAGTTTATCCCGCCGTATCTGCAAAAGCTCGGAGAGCTCTTCCTGCGTCAATTCCTGTTGCTCGGGTGCGTTGCTCCTGTTCTCTTCCATGCTGTATCCTTTCCGTGCCGAGGTTTATTTTCCAATGGAAACAATCCGCAGGTGGATGGTGCCGCCGGGGGTCTGTATATCCACTTGTTCCCCAAGCTTATGGCCCAAGAGGCCGGAACCCACGGGAGATTCATTGGAGATGCGGTTTTCCTTGGGATCGCTTTCCGCGCTACCTACGATCTGGAAGGTCATCCCTTTCTTCATGTCCAGGTTTTCAACGGTAACGGTTGCTCCCACACTGACAATATCCGTATCGATATGCTCCTCGTCGATGAGCAGCACATTGCGCAGCATGGTTTCGATCTCAACAATCTCATATTCAATACGGGCCTGTTCAATTTTAGCCGCGTCGTATTCCGCATTTTCGCTTAAATCTCCGAAAGACCGGGCGATCTTGATTTGTTCCGCAATTTCGGAGCGCGCCGTGGTTTTGAGATACTCAAGCCTATCCTCATACTTTGCAACGCCTTCTGCGGTAAGACGTACTTCTGCCATCTCTTTTCTTCCTCCATTCACATAGGTATAGCCATTATAATGAAATGCCCACCCAAAGTCAAGAAATGCCTACGGCTTCGGCAAAAACTGGGTTTGACAGCCATCCTTCGCCGGATTTAAACTAAATGCGAGAATTTTCCATTTATTTCGCCTGTTTCGTAAGGAGGAACACACCCTATGCTCCGTAAAGAAGAATGTCTTTTATGCCATGCACCCCTTATATACCTGCCCGCCCAAGAGGAAATGCGCTGCGCCCTGTGCCATACGGTGCACCTTAGTAACGCCCGGTGCGAAAACGGGCATTATATCTGCGATGCATGCCATCAGAAGGAAGGCCTTGCGGCCATCCGGCGGATGTGCCTTGCTTCATCCTCCAAAAACCCCATGGCGATTGCCCGGGAAATAATGGGAAGCCCCTTCATCCATATGCATGGCCCAGAACATCACGTGCTGGTGGGTGCCTGCCTCTTGGCCGCTTATGCCAACGCCGGGGGCCGCCTTGACCTGCCGGCTGCCCTGCTGGAAATGGAACACCGTGGCAGCCAGGTTCCGGGCGGTATCTGCGGGCTTTGGGGATGTTGCGGCGCCGCCGTGAGCGCCGGGATCTATTGGAGCATCGTTACCGAAGCCTCTCCCCTTTCCACCAAAGCTTGGAGGCAAGCCAATGAGCTGACCGCCCGTTGCCTGACGGCTATCGCTAAACTGGGCGGGCCGCGATGCTGCAAGCGGGATTCCTTTACCGCCATTTTAGTAGCCGCGGACATGACCCGGACGGTTTTGCATATTCCGCTGGCAGAGGACCCAAATCCTGTGTGCGGCCATTCCTGGCGCAACGCGCAATGCATTGGGCAAAAATGCCCCTATTGGGCGGGATAATCCTCTTTATCCCCTTGCTTTAAAATCGCGAACATCTCCTCCGGGGTGCATGCGGCATTCACCTTGGCCCGTAGGGCGGCAGCTCCCCGCACACCCTTGAGATACCAAGCCACATGCTTGCGCATCTCGATCACCGCCCTTGGTCCCTTGTGCGCAACGGCCCGGCGGAGATGCTCCATGGCCATATCCAGCCTTTCCCGCTCCGTGGGGGGCGCATACGGTTCCCCCTTTAGGGCAGCCTTAATCTCTCGGAAGATGAAAGGGTTGCCCTGCGCGCCCCGGGCAACCATAATGCCGTCGCAACCCGTATGGGCTCGCATCGCCAGGGCATCCGCGCCTGTAAACACATCGCCGTTGCCGATGACGGGAATGGAGAGGGCCGTCTTCACTTCCGCAATGCAGTCCCAATCGGCCTTGCCGCTATACATCTGGGCACGGGTACGGCCATGGATCGCAACCATGGCCGCGCCGTTTTCTTCTGCCATGCGGGCAAAGGCAAGGGCGTTTATATGCGCCGCGTCAAAGCCCTTGCGGAACTTTACCGTGACGGGCAAATCGCTCGCTTGAACCACCGCCGCGATGATGCGGCCCGCCAAGGCAGGCTCCAACATGAGGGCGCTTCCTTCGCCGTTCCCGGTGATTTTAGGGGCCGGACAGCCCATGTTGATATCGATGAGGGCCAGTTCCCCCGTATTTTCTCCACAGAGCCGGCGGACAATTTCCGCCATAAGCGCCGGGTCCCGGCCGAACAGTTGCACCCCGCAGGGCCGTTCCACCGGGGCGGTTTCCAACAGGGATGCGCTGCCCGGCCCGCCATAATAGAGCCCTTTGGCGCTGACCATCTCGGTATACGTAAAATCACACCCCAGCTCTTTGCAAAGGGCGCGGTAGGAAAGATCCGTCACCCCGGCCATGGGGGCAAGCAGAATAGGGAAGGTAGGAAGAAAGGATAACATACGGATCAAGGCGTGGGCATTAGGTTCATATCGGGGGTGGGCTTCGGCGCCTCCGCAGGATTTTCCTGCAATAAAATCATATCGCTGATATACCAGCGTCCATTCATGCGGCGCAGTTTCACACTATAGCGAGCGGGTGTCCAAGCCGGAAGTTTGGCGTCCTCGGGCAAGCCTTCGTTAGGCGTACCCGAAAGGGAGAGCAACCGTTCCGTCACCTTCATAGAAGCGGACGTATCCCAAGGGAGCACCAACAGGCTGTTCACATCCAGCTTATAGATGAAATTTGTAACGGTATAATTGGCGTATCGGTCATTGTAGAGAGCGGCGTCCTTGGACACAAAGTCTTGGGTGAAATATTCCGTGAGCTCGTTTACGGAGCCTCCTTCCAAAATACATTCGGCCCGTTTTTCCATGCCCTCGCTGACCAGAATATAAATATTGCTCACATGCATGGCGCCAATGAATACATACAGGGCCGCTACTATTAACGCCACAATAATCAGCAACGTGCGCAGGACAAACCATATGGATTTGCGGGCTACCGTATATTGGTTGCGGGACATCGCCATACTCCTCTGCTTTTTTCTCCCAGTATCATAGCATAGCTACCCCTCTTTTTGCAAATGGGGGTTCTGGAGCTTTTTTGCCCTTTCTGGCGTTTTCCCAAAGGCAACGGCCCGGCGCTTCATCTCGCGCCGGGCCGGAGAAAGTAATTTCGATCGGGTGTTAGTCGGCCAGAATGGCGGAAACCACGCCGGAGGCAACCGTGCGGCCACCCTCGCGGATTGCGAAGCGCAGGCCCTCATCCATGGCGATGGGGGTGATCAGGTTGATCTCCATCCGGATGTTATCCCCAGGCATAACCATTTCTACGCCGTCAGGCAGTTTGATGGTTCCCGTTACGTCCGTCGTACGGAAATAGAACTGCGGACGATAGCCGCTGAAGAACGGCGTATGACGGCCGCCTTCTTCCTTCGTCAGCACGTACACCTGGCTGTTGAAGTGCGTGTGCGGATGAATGCTGCCCGGCTTGGCCAGTACCTGCCCGCGCTCGATGTCCGTGCGCTGAATGCCGCGCAGCAGCACGCCGATGTTGTCGCCGGCGATAGCCTGATCCAGCAGCTTGCGGAACATTTCCACGCCCGTTACCACCGTGCTCCGGGTCTCGTCCGTCAGCCCCACGATCTCCACCGTATCCTGCACCTTGACGGTTCCGCGCTCCACGCGGCCCGTGGCCACGGTGCCGCGGCCCGTGATGGAGAATACGTCTTCAACCGGCATAAGGAACGGCTTGTCGGATGCACGCTCCGGATCCGGAATGTAGCTGTCCACCGCATCCATCAGCTCGAAGATGCACTTGCAGCTATCCGTTTCCTTGGCCTTCTTGCCTGCCTGCAGATCTTCCAGGGCCCGCAGCGCGCTGCCCTTGATGATCGGTATATCGTCGCCCGGGAACTCGTAGCTGCTCAGCAGATCCCGGATTTCCATCTCTACCAGCTCCAGCAGTTCCGGATCGTCCACTTGGTCCGTCTTGTTCATAAATACCACGATGTACGGTACGCCTACCTGCCTCGCCAGCAGAATATGCTCACGGGTCTGCGGCATGGGGCCGTCCGCCGCCGATACCACCAGGATCGCGCCGTCCATCTGCGCCGCGCCTGTGATCATGTTCTTCACATAGTCCGCGTGGCCTGGGCAGTCCACGTGCGCATAGTGCCGCTTGTCCGTCTCATATTCCACGTGCGCCGTGTTGATGGTGATTCCACGCGCCTTCTCTTCCGGCGCCTTGTCGATTTCGTCATACCGCATGGCCGCCGCGTGCCCTTCTTGGCTCAGCGCCATCGTGATCGCCGCCGTCAGCGTCGTCTTCCCGTGGTCTACGTGGCCGATCGTCCCGATGTTTACATGGGGCTTCGTCCGTTCAAATTTTGCCTTTGCCATTTAAACTTCTTCCTCCAAA
>JAYFNX010000004.1:0-85098 GCA_034933245.1 Candidatus Pelethousia sp. | reverse complement strand
TTGGATTTTACCGTGAAATTCAACCATCCTGTCAGCGGAGGAACCGGTTCTACCCTTCCCCTGTCCATCGGCGGGTCCTCGGTTACAGCGGCTTATTTATCCAACACGGCCGACAGTATTACCTACCGCTATACCATCGGCAGCAGCAATTCCGGCGCGGTCACAATCGGCGCAGCCATTAACGCCGCGGCCTCCCCCATTATCGATTCGGCTGGGTACGATGCGAATTTAGACCTGAACGCCGGCGCAACGGGCCTTACGGTGGTGCGTGCGCCGCAGGTAACAAGCACGGCTGCGGGCGGCAGCGAAGCATATGGCACCAAGATAACCTTCACGGCGTCTTTAAGCTGTGCGGATTCTCTATCTGGCACCGTTCAGTTCAAAGCCGATGGGAATAATCTTGGCGCACCTGTTGCCATCAGCAGCAATACAGCCTCCTACGAATCGGCGGAAACAACGTTTGCCGTAGGAAGCCCCACCATAACCGCGGAGTTCGTTCCAAGCGGCGCAAGTTATCATTTTACCAGCCTCGCCAGCAGCGCTTATGCGGTAACCATAGAAAAAAAGGTTCTTACGATCTCCGGCGCTGCAGCTACGAACCGTGCATACAACGGCGCAACATCCGTTGCCCTAACGGGCGGCTCTTTGGTTGGCGTGGAAACGGCGGATGCGGGAAGCGTAGGTTTTTCCCTGGGAGCAGGAGCCATGGCGGACGCCAAGGCCGGGAACGGGAAGCCTGTTTCCACGAGCATTGCCTTGCTAGGCGCCCAAGCCGGCAACTATTCCCTAAGCCAGCCCGCGGGCATTACCGTGGATATCAGCAAAGCGACGCTGAGCCTTCAGAGCGCCGTGGCAGCTAACAAAGCCTATGACAGCACTGCCATCGCCACGGTTTCCAGCGTAACGTTCAACGGCCTGGTTTCCGGCGAATCGCTGGAAGCGGGCGTGGATTATACCGCTTCCGGTCTGTTCAGCAACGTCAATGTAAGCGACGATATCCCCGTTACCATATCCGTAGCCTTAACGACCACGGAAAAATCAAAAAATTATACCCTTTCGTTTGGGGAAGTCGGTTCCTCGGCCAGTATTGTGAAAAAGGCTCTCACGATTTCCGGCGTTTCCGCCACAAATCGCGCATATAACGGCACGACATCCGTCACATTAGCAGGCGGCTCTTTGGTTGGCGTGGAAACGCCGGATGCGGGCAGCGTAGGCTTTTCCCTGGGAGCGGGCGCCATAGTGGACGCCAAGGCCGGGAACGGGAAGCCTGTTTCCACGAGCATTGCCTTGCTAGGCGCCCAAGCCGGCAACTATTCCCTGGCCCAGCCCGCGGGCATCACCGTGGATATCAGCAAGGCGGTCTTAAGCATCCACAGCGCCGTTGTTGGCAATAAAGTTTATGACGGCACCACGGCCGCCGTGGTTTCCCACGTGGTGCTCAACGGCCTGATTCCCGGCGAATCGCTGGAAGCAGGCGTGGATTATACCGTTTCCGGCCTGTTTGGCAACGCCAACGCAGGCAACGATATCCCCGTTACCGTATCCGTAACCCCGACAACCACGGAAAAAGCAGCAAACTACGCCGTTTCGGGGACCGGAAGCTTTATGGCCAACATTGCCAAAAAGGCTCTTGTGATCTCCGGCGTTTCGGCTACGAACCGGACGTATGACGGCACGTCGGCTGTTGTTCTGGCAGGGGGCGCTTTGGGTGGCGTTGCAGCCACGGATACGGGCAGCGTAGGCTTTTCCCTAGGCGCAGGCGCAATGGCGGATGCCAAGGCCGGGAGCGGCAAACCCGTTTCCACAAATATTGTCCTAACAGGTACCAAGGCAGCAAACTATTCCCTAACCCAGCCCACCGGCATCACCGTAGATATCAGCAAAGCAGCCTTAAGCATCCACGGCGCCGATATCGCGAATAAAGTCTACAACGGCACCACAGCCGCCACCGTTTCCAACCTGACGTTTAGTGGCCTCGCTTCCGGCGAATCGCTGGAAGCAGGCGTGGATTATACCGTTTCCAGCCTTTTTGACAGCGCCAACGCAGGTAACAATATCCCCGTTACCGTATCCGTAACCCTGGCAACCACGGAAAAAGCAACAAATTACGCCGTTTCGGGAACCGGAAGCTTTATGGCCGACATCACACCCCGGGGGCTTACCGGCGGCGTTGTTGTCGATGTGGATAACACCACCGGACAAGCTGCGCTGGTCGACGAAGGCGATATGCTGCGGGCCAATACGAGCGGCGTGAGCGTGCCGGGCACCCTTACGGTTTCCTATCAATGGTATCGCAACGGCGCAACGATTGCAGGCGCAACCCTCGCCAGCTACACAGTAGGCAATCTTTCGGCCGACCCGGCCGGTACATCGTTTACCGTTAAAGTGACGGGAACGGGCAACTATATGGGTACGCTGGAAAGCGCGGCAAAGGTCGTGAGTCAACTCCCGCTGGCCGGCAGCATCTCCATCACCGGTAGCACGGCGGTGGGCAACACCCTATCTTTGGATGCCAGCTTGTTAACACCGGCGGCCGCCACATATGATATTATCTGGATGCGCGGCGATGTACCCATCGGCGGCGCAACCGGCGTCGATTATACCATCGTTCGGGAAGACGTGGGAAAGACCCTCTCGGTGGTCATCACAGCTACGGGCAATTATACGGGTACCAAGCGGGCATCATTGCGCATAAGTGCCGGGGGCATTTCCGGCTCAAGCCCTTATGTGCCCGCTTACGCCATTTTGAATCAGACAGGGCGGGCTACCGTGGATCTTACAGCCGGTTCCACGCTTGTATCCGCTGAACAATTCAGCCAGCTCATGGCGCTAAATGCCGACAAGCCTGTTGTGATGCGGGGCCGCGGATATAACATTACCTTCCCCCAAGGCAGCATGCGCTCGATAGGCGGCTACAGTGGGGATTTGAATTTTGGCATCAGTTTTAACATGGGCGCACACTACGCCGCTATCAAATCTGCGGCCGGCGATGACTTTATTCTTATGCTGCAATTCATCCACAGCGGCCCATTGCCGGGCACGGCGCAGGTCAGCATTTATGTGGGCACGCAGTACGCCGGCCAATCGCTGCAATACCTCTACTATAACCCACAGGCCGGAAAGCTGGAGCCCATGCAGACGGCTACGGTGGATACAAACGGCTATATAACGGTAACGCAGGACCATTGTTCCTCCTATGCCGTCACGTTTTATGGCCCAATCGACATCCCAAAGACGGGAGATAGCGAGCCGGGGATTTGGGGGTGGTTAATAGCCGGGATATCTGCATGGGGGATGATTGCGATATTAACCAGTTGGGGCCCAAAGAGAAAGCATCCAGGCCGCACCTTCTAGCATTATCAAAAACAGACGGGCAATTGCCCGTCTGTTTTTTCATTTCCCGGCGTTCAATAAGCGCAAAGGCAGGCTTTTTAAACGTCTTCCCATGTTCTTCATCGTGCGGGTGCGGGCCTATCTTCTTATAGGCTTCCATCATAGGTAAAGGGGTTTTTGCCGATGTGCCGGCCATCTTCCAGGGTGTCAATCGCCGCCATCTCCCCCGGGGATAGGGTAAAGTCAAACACCTGCAGGTTTTCCAAAATGCGGCTTGGCGTAACCGATTTTGGAATCGGGCAATCGCCGTTTTGTATATGCCAGCGCAAGAGCACCTGAACGGGCGTCTTTCCATGCGCTTGGCCAATTCTGTCCAGAAAGGACGCTTCCCTCCAAGCGCCGCGGAAGAGCGGCGCCCAACATATCACCTGGATTGTGTGGCTGTGGCAATATGCCCGGACTTCTCTCTGGGGATACCAAGGATGTACCTCCAACTGATCACAGGCGGGTGCGGGCAGCTGCGCGAGAGCCAGTTCCTCAAGGTGTGGAATTAGGAAATTGGATACCCCGCACACGCGAATCAGCCCCTGTTCCCGAAGCCTGCCCAGCGCTTCATAGGCTTTGAGGCGCAGGCGGGTATCTATGCCGGGCCAATGGAGAAGATACCCATCCACATACTCCAGGCCCAGCCGCCTCAAGCTTCCCTTGCAGGCTTCTTCCGGACGTTCAAAATCCGTGGGCCATAGCTTTGTG
Source organism: Candidatus Pelethousia sp. (assembly GCA_034933245.1). Classification (GTDB taxonomy): domain Bacteria; phylum Bacillota; class Clostridia; order Christensenellales; family CAG-138; genus Pelethousia. The sequence goes on along the minus strand of JAYFNX010000004.1, from coordinate 81,012 downwards.
GTTACGAAAATCTCCTCCCGCGGAATGCCGCTCTCCCGGATGGCTTTGCCAACGGCCTCCTCATTCCCATAGATTTTGGCGCAGTCAATATGCCTGCAGTTTGCGTCCAGCGCAAAGCGGACCGCATCATAAACGGCCTCCCCGGCCTTATAGACGCCCAGGCCCATGCAAGGTATGGCTTTTTTCATGGCGCACCTCCGTCCCTGCTCTTTTTGCAATAAACCCATCCGTTTTGCTAGGCAATGCCGTCTTGCAGGCAACCGTTTCTTTTGGCATCATAGCCAATCCTGTCCGCAAGTTTGCGGGTGAGCAGGATGGTGGCGTCCGGATGCATCTTGAGCATGGTGGAAGGGTTGCGCGTATCAATCCGCTCATCCAGCACCAGCCCGGCAATTGCCTTGGCCTTGCTCTCTCCGGCTGCCAGCAAAACGATGCGTTTCGCCCGCATGATATCCTCCATCCCCATGGAAATCGCCTCCCGGGGCACCTCTTTCGGATCGGAGAAAAAGCGGGCGTTGGCCTCTATTGTGCTGGGGTCCAGGTGAACAAGGTGCGGCCCGCCGCACAAAAACGGCCCCGGCTCATTGAAAGCAATATGCCCGTTCACGCCGATTCCCAGAAGCTGAATATCCCGGTACCGCTTGGTCAGCATGTTGTGAAATTCCGCCAGGTTTGCATCTATGTCCCCCGTTCCCTTGGCCACATAGGTGTTTCCCTTGCGAATGTTGATATGGTTAAACAGGTTTTCATCCATAAAGCGACGGTAACTTTGGGGGTGCTCCGGCCCAAGCCCCACATATTCATCCAGATTGATGCTACTCACCTTGGAAAAATCCGCTTTCCCCGCCGCGTAGGCCTGCACCAGATATGGATATACGCCCTGGGCGCTGCTACCTGTAGCCAGCCCTACATGGGCGTTTGGTTTGTTGCGGATGGTTTCCAGGATCATATCCGCCGCCAGTTTGCAGCAATCCTCAAAACCGTCTTCTACAAGAATGCGCATAGGATCATCTTCCTCCCACTTCACCATCTGGGGCGCTTTCTCAGCGCGATTCTCCCAGAATATACTGTTTAAGCACGGCGCACACGCCGTTTTCCGCCACGCTGGGCGCCGCATACATAGCCGCCGCTTTTGCCGCCCGGGAGGCATTTCCCATGGCAAAGGAAATACCCACGGACTGCAGCATTTGGGTATCGTTATCCCCATCTCCAAAAGCCATAACCCGGTTCGGGGAGATCTGCAGTTTCTCCAGGGCAATCTGAAGGCCCCGCCCCTTATTCACGCCTTGGTTGGTGACTTCGATGGCAAACCAGAAGGAAGCGGTTATGGAAAGAGGCTCCGAAGCGGCGGCATTCCAGTCCTGCAGGGCAGCCCGAAGGCGGGCGGCCTTTTCCCGCGTATCCACCGCAAAGGTTATTTTATCCACCGGCTCATCCAAAACTTGCTGGAAGTTTGCCATGCTTCCATCCAGCGGAATCAGGCATGCCCCATCCTCATTCGCGGCAAATGCAGGGCCCGCATAGCCGCCGGGCGTACGGTAAACGAACAGCTTGGACGGCGCGGAAAACTCCGCCAGACAGCCAATTTTCTCTGCGATGGAATAGGCATAGCGGCGAACCGGTTGGCCGAGGCTGGATTCATATAAGACCGTTTCTCCAGCCACGACATACGCGCCGTTGCTGCATACAAAAGGCCCGTTTAAACCGAGGGCGCCCATGTGGGCCATGATATGGCCGTAATTGCGGCCCGAGGCAAGCCCCACCCGTATGTCCTTTTTCATTACGCGAGTCAGCACATCCGCCGTCTCTCGTGGCAACGCCCGTTGCCGGGGTGTGTCCACAAGCGTTCCATCTATATCCAGCATAATCAATTCCACAGCTTCAAAATCAGCCATCCCGCACCCCCTTATTCGGCCCCGGCTACAAGTTCTTCCAGAATGGCCTGGGCCTGATCGGACGTGGCGCATCGTAAGCCGGCATCCGCCGCCTCTTTGCATCGCTGGACGGAAAGGCGGCGCACCAGATACCGGACGCTCCCCAGCGCCCCGGAGGCCACGCTCAATTCCCGCACGCCCACGCCCAGCAAAAACGGGATCATCTTTTTCATGGAGGCGGTTTCTCCGCAAACGCCCAGTTCTATCCCCTTCTCGCAAGCCGCCTCGCCAATTTGGTATAAAGCGCGGAGCACAGCCGGATGGAGAGGGTCATACAGGGTTTGAACGCGCGCATTTCCCCGATCCGCCACCGTGATATATTGCGTCAGGTCGTTGGTGCCAACGCTCATAAAATCCACCTCTTGCGCCAGTTGCGCCGCCATAAAAACCGCCGCGGGGGTCTCCACCATAATGCCCACGGCCAAGTTTTCGTCAAACGCCGCATGCTCCATGCGTAGCTGCGCTTTGCAGGTTTCCAGATATTCCTTGCTTTTGCGCAATTCTTCCAGCGAAATAATCATGGGAAACATCAGCTTGATTTTCCCAAAGGCCGATGCCCGCAGAATGGCCCGCAGTTGCGTCATAAACATGGCAGGCCTATCCAGGCAAATGCGGATGGCCCGGTAGCCCAAAAAAGGATTTTCCTCCGGTTCCAACCCCATATAATCCAGCGCCTTATCCCCGCCAATGTCCAGGGTGCGGATAATCACAGGCTTTCCCTGCATTTTTTCAGCCGCCGCCTTATAGGCTTGGAACTGCGTCTCTTCCGAGGGATAGTCGCTATGGGCCATATATAAAAATTCCGTGCGGAACAATCCAACCCCGTCGCAAGCCGTTGGATCCAGCAAGGCGGCGGTTGCCGCGTCCCCGCTGTTCACGGCCAGCTGCACATGCACGCCATCCTGGGTGTAAGCGGGGCCGGCCGGTTCCCGGTTATATTTTTCCTTTTCTGCAGCGGCGGCAAGAATCATTTGGGTAAACCGCGCCTCCGCTTCCTTATCTCCATCCAGGATGATCTCCCCCGTATCCCCGCTCATCAGCACGCGGCTCCCGCTTGTTGCCTGCGCACAGATGCCCTCCACGCCTACGATGGCGGGAATGCCCAAAGTTTTTGCCAAAATTACCGCGTGGGAGGTGGCGCCACCCCGTTCCACAATAAAGCCGGCCAAAAACGCCTTGTCCAGCTTAACCGTATCCATGGGCGTCAGCGTGTCCGCCAAAAGGATGGTGGGCCGGGTCAGCGTTATGTCGGCCAGGGCATCCGCTGCATGGTCGCATTGCATAACCAGCTTGAAGCAAACGTCCTCGATATCCGAAAACCGCTCCCGCAGGTAAGGGTCGTCAATGGCCATAAAGGATGCGCGGCATTGTTCGCATTCTAGCTTAATGGCCATTTTACAATTGCGTTTATCCCCATGGATCCGGGATCGAACGCCATCAAAAAAGGCTTTGTCCAGCAGAATCATCTCGTAGGATTCTATCAATTCCGCCGCCTCTTCGCCAGACTGGCTAAGCGTGCGCGCATAAAGCTTTTGGAGTTTTTCGCGCAGGGCGGCCATACTTTCGTCCAAAAAAGCGAGCTCCGCCTCCGTGTCCTCCACCTGGTCCATGGTATAAACGGGTTCATAGGAGGTCTTCACCAAGGCTGTGCCCATAGCCGACCCTTCCGCGCAGCCATTTCCCTTAAACATTTTCATTGTTTCTTCCTTTCCGGACAAAAAAGGGCGGGAGCTGATCCCGCCTTTATGCTCCACGGGCCGCAGCGCCTACTGAAAGTATGTCTCCAGGGCAACCGCCGCCATCTCTTCGTCAGGGCCGTCTATCTTTAATAAAATCCGGTCGCCACACATTATGCCGCCCGCCAGAACCGATGTGATGCTGCCGGCATTTATCTCCTTTTCGCCTTTGAAGATTGTAACCGCAGCTTTGAAACCGCCCACCAGCTTGATGAGCTTCACTGCGGGGCGTGCGTGCAGGCCCTCTTTAAAGGGCACGGTTACCTCGATCTGTTTCATGATGCATATCCTCCGAACCTTCTATTGCAAATGAGCCGTAACGATGCTCTTAAGCATATCGTGTTCCGAAGTGGCAACCATGGTAAGATCCATGGCGTGTAGGAGCAGCATGGAAAAAGCGAGCTCCGTTCCATCGCTCTGCGGCGCCATAAGCTCCTCAAATTGTATGCGGTGCGCTTCCGCCAAATGCTCCTCCGCCTCGGTCAGCTTTGCGGCCGCGGCGGTATAATCCTTTGCATTGACAGCGTCTAATGCTTCATATACAAGGGCGCGGCCCTCTCCGGCATTGCTGATCATTTCCATGCAAATGGTGTTCACTTGCTCCAGGGTCATTTTCATGGATATCTCTCCTTGTCACGTATCCGTGTGTTTTACCACGGCGCCTTTTTTCGGCTATATCCCCTTTTGTCGTCAACTAAGCTCAACTGTTTTCAGGGCAAGCTCCAGGATTGGCTTGCCGCGCATCAGACCATAATCCCGCATGGGGATCAGCATGATGGGCAATGCTGCAAAGCCCTTTTCGTCCAAATACTTGCGGATATCGGATTGCTGCCCTTTCACCTGGGGCGCCAGCATCACGAGGTCCACCTTGCTGTAGTCATAATAGCGATACCGTAAACTGGCGAAGCATTCCACTTGAATCTCCACGCCGTTTTCGGGCGCTATCTTTTTTAGCTCCTCCACAATAAATCCGGAAGACATGGCGGATGCACACAGAATAACCGCTCTAAGTTTTTTCATGGCTGTACCTCCCTTTGTTTCAGTCCCGAGGGCCGGTATGACGGTCCTCGGGACTATGGTTATGGAGATTATATCAGGCAAATCGGTATGCTAGCAAGGGTTCTATTCCGTTTCGCCAGCCTGTTCCATCTCCAGCATCCGTTTTTCCCACAGCTTTGCAAATGGATACCAGATAAAGCCCATGATCACGATAAGGATCGCCTGCGCAACCACGGCTCGCCAGTCGCCGCCTGTGGCCAGGAAGGGCTGAATCAGCGGCGGGGTCGTCCAGGGAATCTGGATATAGGCGGCGCTTACCCAGCCAAGCTTGGTAAGGATGAAGCCATACATGGTGCCCAGCAGCGAAGTTCCAAACACGAACGGCAGGAACATCAGCGGGTTAAGTACAATAGGAGAGCCGAACATAACCGGTTCGTTGATGCAGAAGATGCCCGGAATCAAGGAAACCCTGGAAACCTCTCTGAGTGTGACGGATTTGGAGCGCAGCCAAAGGAATACGAGAGGCAAGGTGATGCCAACGCCGCCAATCATGGTCCAAGTGTAGAAGAAGGGCTCCGTGATGATATGAGGGATAGCCTGATGGGCTGCCGCAGCGGTTGCGTTTTCTGCAATGTTGGTCAGCAGGAAGGGATACATAACGCCCCATACGGTGAAAGAACCGCCATGGATGCCTACAAACCAAAGCAGCTGTAGGAACAATACGCAGATGAATGCGGCGTACCAGGTGTCGGAAGCGGTAATGATGGGAGAGATGATCGCGCCGATGAGCGCGCTTACATCAAAGCCCAGGATAACCCGAACGACCCAGAAGAATACGAACAGAATGCCCATGGGTAACAGGGAGGCAAAGCTCTGGGCAATATTGGAGGGAACGCCCTTGGGCAGGCGGATGATGATATTATGCGTATAAGCATAATGCATAAACTCCACCACGATAATCGCCACGATAAACAGGGCGAACATACCTTTTGCCGATAAGCCGCCAGTTCCTAAGGTGCCGGTGGACAGGTCTATGGGCTCCACGGTGATCAGATAGCTGCACACGGTAATGATGCTGACCATGGTGGGATCCTGCTCCTCGTACATTTTTGCCAGTTCCGATCCCAGTGAAATAGCCAGCCAGAGTGTGGTGAAGCCAAAGGTCATGGCATAGAGGACATTGAACTTTTCGTTGAGGGGGGCCATGGCGTCCGCCCAGGCCTTCACAGGCAGGTTGGTGAGAATCAGGGGGATGGACCCTACGATGATGAGGGGAATGGTTCGGATCAGGGCAGCCCGGATGGCCGCAAAATGCCGTTGATTTCCCATTTTGACAAGGGGCGGCGCAATCTTCCGCTCAATCCATTGGCCGATCTTGTCCATACGCGCTTCAAACTTGCTCATTTTGCTCATGATTGCTGGTTCCTCCTTCTTAAAAATAAATGATGATTTATGAGATTGTGCCTGATAAGACTTTTGTGTTCCCGATCTTTTTATATTCTGGTGTGTACGAAGTCCGTATAGTCGTTGTTGGCGTGTCCATTGGGGTCTTTGCCGTTATATTCCGGAATCCAAGTGGAAAGGACCTGGATAGCCAAGGTTAGCAGCAGCAGCGATTCCGTATGCGGAAACCAGTTTACGGAAAAAATATGGCTGTCCTCCGCCTCCTCGCCGGAGGCGCTTAGCATAACAACCTGCCCTGCCTTCCCTTGCAAATAGCGATAAGTATCCTGCGCCAGGCAGCCCAGCTTATGGGGCGTATGCAGCATGAGAACGGTGCTTTCCGGGCCAATTGCCCGATGCATTCCGTGTGAAAACTCCTCCAAATCGTTGAACATGGTGGGCATGCACATGGTTTCCATCAGCTTAAGCTGCCCTTCCATGGCCGTTCCAAAGTTCATGCTATAGCCCAGCACATAGAGGTTGCGAATCCCCTTCCCCAGTCCCATGGTCTGGCACCATTTTATGGCCTTTTGCCGGATCGCATCCAGCTCTTCCACCTGGGTCCGAAGCTCCTGCGTAATCTCATTATATAATGTTCTGTCAATCGTTCCGTTTCGTATCCCCAGCTCGATTCCCAAGCGTAAGAGCTGCAGCAGGCTTGCGCTGTATCCCTTGGTTTTCGCGTTGCTGTTCTCTTCGCCGCAGCCGAGGAAAATGGTAGCGTCGCTCAAAGTATCGATGGGGGAACCCGCCACATCCGTGATGCTGAGAATCTTGAAGCCTTCCTGCTTTGCCCATTGAAGCGCCTGTATAGCGCCTCGGCTCGTGCCTGTCTGGCTGATGGGAACAACGATGGTTGTATCCCGTTTTTCCCGAAGCAAAGCCTCCCCGTTATAGAGAAGATTGGCGGGCGTATAAGCATAAGCGCGCAAGCCTGAAACCCGGCTGATAAAGGCGGCTGTAGCCGTAGCCGCATTGTAGGAACTGCCATGGCATACAAAGTAGATGGCCTCCGTCCCCTTATTCACTGCCGCCAGGCTTTTTGCCATGGATATATCCTGCAAAATCGCCTCCAGCACTGCCTTTTCTTCCGCAATATAGTCCCACATAATGCTCTGCACGGTTTGCCTCCTTTTGCCCATAGGGCGGGGATGCTTAGCGGTATGCGATGCCAAGCATATTTGCCGCGTTTTTCCCCAGCATCTTTTCTGCATCGGCCGGGGAACCCGCAATGTATTGCACTTTTGCAATCTCCTGGCCCATATCCCCAAAGGGTGCATCCGAAGAGAACAGGATCTTTTCCGGGCCCGCTACCTCATAGGCCATGCGCATCACCGGCACATAAGCGCCGCAGGTGCTCAGATAGAAATTGGGAATATCCCGCGCCAGTTCACAAGCCCGCTCATACATGAGGGGCACGCCCATATGGTAGAGAACCACCGGAACCGTGGGATAGGTTCTGGCCATTTCCCCCCATTTGTCCGGAATGGAAAACATGTCGGACTGGCCATGGGCCACCACGCATTTGCCATATGCTTTGCACAGGTTAAAATAAGGGTCCAGAATACTGTGCCTGTCCGCGCTATAACCAAATCGGATGGCGTTCATCTTGAGGCCATAGAAGCCATAATCCCGGAAGCACTTCTCCACTTCCGCCTCGCCGTCTATATCCCATGGATTGATGACGGCAAAACCGACCACCCTGTCCGGATACCGTTTGCAGCAATCGTAAATATAATCGTTATCCACCGTCTCCAACTGGGAGCATATCATGCACTTTTCCACGCCGGTCTTATCCATGATCTCCAGAAGGGATTCCACTTTATAATTTTCGCCCTTTTTGATGCCTATATGGGCCAACATATCGACGATCATCCGTCACACCTCCTGCTTGCACGCTTATTGAATATGGAAAATCCGGGCTGCGTTTTCCCCTAAGATTTTAGCTTCGCCGTTTTCATAACCCTTGGCAGCATTGCGCGCCTTCTGAAGCTCCAAGGAAAAATACCCGGCCTCCGGCGTTCCGGTTCCTAAAAGGACCCGCTCTATCCCAACCGTTTTAATCGCACGGTGCGCGTTAAAATCCATGCTGGAGGACGTCTCCAGATAGATGTTGGTGCGTCGCTTGGCAATGGCCACGGCGCTCGCATTATCATACTGAAGGCCCATCCGCCCCATAATGATGTTCACCTGTGGAAAGTCCGCCGCAATTTGATCAAAGAAAATGGGGCTTGTGAACACTTCCGCCGCTCCGTAGCACCAAACAGGGGCGCCATATTTTTGGCAAACCTCCAAAAGGGGATAGAATACCGCATGTTCGCAGAGCATATAGCCATGCCGCAACGGGTTCATATATAATCCCTTAAATCCGCGTTCGGCAATGGCGTCTTCCAGTTCTGCCGCCGCACCCTTTTGCCAAGGGTTCACGGTGTAGAGGCCGATAAAACGGTCGGGGTGGGCTTCAAAGGCCTTCTGGACGGACTCGTTATCGATACATTCGGCATAGCAGTTCACTACGGCCATATCAATGCCATCCGCATCCATCTGGGCCAAAAGGCTCTCTGCTGTAATTTCGGGCTTAATCTTATGCCTGCCGATCGTATTGGAAACATCGATGATCATATTGCTCGCTCCTTTCCCTTAGTGGTCCTTTATCCAATCCGGACCAAACAGCATTCCCAAGAACGTTTCAGCCGCAATGCTTTCTACCATAGGCATAAGGGATTCCCTGAATTTGGGAAGCCGAACCACCATGGTCCGATCCCTTGCCGGAACATCCGAGGTCGTGTAAAGCATTACCCGCCCGCCATGATCCAGAATATATTGGTACATCTTCATTTCTTTGGTTCCATCCGCAAATACCGGGAAAAACATTTGGGCAAGATATTGATCGCCCAGCTTGGAACTGTGAAATTGGCCGTGGGCATAATCCGCGCATTCCCATACGGCGGTGCAATTATGCAGGCCTTCCCGGTAGGCCAATGAAAGCTGCCGGGCCGTAGCTAGCGAGGCGTTGTTCGCCAACAAATCAAATAGAAGCGTTCCCTGGGCAAAATCATACAGGGGCTTGGAATTTTTCTCCCAGTTGGCAAGCCAGTCGCAGGACCACGCCGCCACAGCATCCAGCTCTTTCCAAAACGCTTCGGTAAGTTCGCCGGTAAGGGTATGGGCCAGCACGTTGAGAATGAGCATGGTAAGCTCGAAAGTCTTGCTGGTGATGGAGATTTCCTTATTGGCACGAATCGGCAACGTGAATTCCGCCATTTGGCTTAAGGGGCAACCTTCCATATTGTAGATGCCTACCACCGTGGCGATTGGGCGGGCCTTTTCCACCAGTTCAATTACTTCCATGGATTTTCCAGATTGGGATATGGCCACCAGCATGGTCTTTTCATCTATATGGTTAAACTGAAACCTGGAAAGTTCGAAAGCGCTGAAAGCCAGCGTTTTGATTCCTTTCCCCGTGAGATATCCCCGTACGGCATCCATTGCGTAAAGCGAACTGCCCATGCCCGAAAGTATAATTTGGTTGCATCCCCGCTCTTTGTATGCTGCCGCAATGGTTTCAATAGCCCTGCGCCCTTCACCCCGGTAGTATTGGATCCCATCTTTCATCAACTTACCTTGGGTGGAAACTTCCTCAATGAATCCGTTCATTTTCTTTCCTCCAGGTTTTATGTATCCCTGCTGTGCAACCAGACTTTGCGCACACAAGGTTTAATACAGCATCAGTAATGTTTGTAATAGGAAGGCAGCGCATACGGCCGCCGTTAATGTCAACTTTTTATTCGTTTTATGTTCTCTTTTGTTCTTTACGTGGGGCTTTTATGTTCGTGTTCCCTTGATTCGCATTATAATTCAAACGCTTCCGCACTGTCAACCCTAATATTTATAAGGTTTTTTCCTCTATTTTTCTGTGTTTTTGCATATATATAAGGCAACCGAACATTCATGCTTCGGCGCCGGTTGTTTTTGTCCCTTTTCGAACATTTTGCGTTGAAAAGCGACTTTGGCTGTGCTATACTTTTTTTAATAAATGGGAGGATATTTTTTATGATTGCCAGAAAGCGGTTGGAAATGATCATGAATTTATTAAAAAAGGAGACCGTTGTCTCCGTGAAAGATTTGAGCGCCAGCTTGGGAGTAACGGAGAAAACCATCCGTCTGGATTTGGAGCTGCTTGAAAAAGCCAATATGCTCCGGCGCATTCACGGGGGCGCCATGCAATTGGAGCAGCCCTCCACCGCACCGTTAACCAATATGGGGTTTCGGAACCGCTGCCTTCATGAAAAGGCCATGATTGCGGGCAAGGCGAAAAGCCTCCTCAAGGAAAACGATGTAATTTTATTGGATGATGGGAGCACCACCCTGGCCTTGGCTAAATTGCTGGGAGATTTCCGTATTACCGTTTTGACCAATGATATCCTCATCGTCAACGAGTTGATGTATAAAACCAACGTATCCCTCTATGTGATTGGCGGCTCTCTTAAGCGGGATGGGGAATCTTTTGTCATTAACGGGGAAGACGCCATCCAATTTATCAAAAAATACCGCGTAAATAAGTACTTCATGGGGCTTAGCACCATCGATCTCGAAAATGGCCTGATGATTTACTATTACGGCGATCGTTCCACGAAACGGGCCTTCATGGCTGCGTCCAACCAGGTAGTCTGCCTGGTGGATTCCTCCAAGTTCAACCACACGGCCTTTACGCGCATCGCCAATGTGGATGAGATTCACACCATTATTACCGATTCTAAAATTTCGCCGGAGGACCTGGTGAAGTACCGCGGCGCAGGGATCGAAGTTTTGGTTGCTGAAGAAGCGCAAAGCGCCGCGTCACCTTCCTCCGTATTGGGCAACATGGTTTGACCCCGTTATTTGCAGCGTCCTGATTGTTTCGCAAGGCAGCCGGGGAAGCGCGCCTTAGGATGCATGGCGCAAAACAAACCCCAAAGCGGCAGCAAATAGAGATAGAACGCCAGCAGAACGGAGGAAGAAGGTGCCCCAACCGATGCCAATGGAACGGCGCAGGCAACGGACCATGGAATTAACGGCGCAACAACTACGGCGCTGTCTTCTAAATATAAAGCCAGCGCTTCTTTATTTTTTTCAACATCTTTGCAGAGTTGGTGGGTGAGCATAATTGCCAAAGTCTGGTTGCAGGCAATCAACCCCGTTACAAATGCGGTTAGCAGAACAGCCCCAAAAGATGTGGCCTTTTTGCTTAGGGAATCGATGTTCGCTTTTATTCCATCCAGAAACCCCGTGCCGTTGAACATGCCGGCATAGCAAGCGGACAAGCATACAATGGCGAACACTTTTGCCATGGATAGAACTCCGCCGCCGCTAAGAAGGGCGGCAAGCTCTGCATTTTCCGGATGGTATCCCCATATGGCTACCCGGAGCAATTCCGCCGGCATAACATGCTGCACGCGCAAGGTTATCACTGCAGCCGCAAGGATACTGCTGCCCATGGTAATCTTTACATTTAGCCTGCACAGGGAAAGCACCACAATCATTCCAGCCGGAACCAGCACGATGGGATTCAGGTCAAAGTAATTCGCAAAAGCGGCCTGTATGTTCACCGTCCCCGCTCCTGTTTTACAGAACACCCCCATGAAAAGATACAAGAGGCAAGTTACGAAGAACGGAACAACCGACGTTTTTACCATATTCGAAAGGTTGTCAAATATCTTGGTACCGGTCAGTTCTGCGACCAGCAGGGCGCTTGTAGATAAGGGTGAGCAGCGATCCCCAAAGTAAATGCCTGCGAGGATGGCGCCTCCTGCATACCATGGGGGTATGCCCATGCTGTTTGCCACAGTCATACAAATTATGCCGACTGTGGCGGCGGTTCCAAGGGCCGTACCGGTGAGTACCGAAAGCAGGCAGCACAGAAGAAACGTGATCAGAACCATGCCGGCGGGAGAAAAAGCCTTTGTCGCATAGTATACGATAAACGGTATCGTCCCCCCCACCCGCCACACTGCGGTAATCACACCGATCAGCACAAAGGTTACAAGGATATTTTTCACGGTAAGAATTCCACGAAGGGATAACTTTAGCATTTGGAGAACCGATTGTTTTTTCCATAATCCATAAGCGAAGAACAAAAAATAGCCAAACCCAAGGGCATAAAGAATAGAAAACTTTGCGATAACGCAGAGCAGCAGCGCCGCCGCACAGGCGCCCAGGATATAAATTTCTGTCATTTCATTTAATTTCCCTTAGCAAACTGTTTTTCAATATCATTATAATATAGTCTGGCTTCTCGTGTAGTGATATTTTTGAAATTTGCATCCGGGAATTGGGTGGGGTGCCGCTGGACCAAAACGGGCCTATTTCGGCGAAAGGCATCGGGCTCTTGCATAAGCGTATACGCCAAGTTGGGATCATTAAGCGCTTATCTTATGTTTTTATGCGTGCAACCTACGTGGGCCAGCCCGCCCTTTGTATGCAAAGGGTAGGATGCTTTCTCTAGCTGCATGATGCTGCCAGTTCTTTTATTTTCGCTTCGATCGTGCGAATTACTGCCAGAAATTCCTGGTCGCTATGGCCGGTTGGGTCCGGCAGCCCCCAGTCCTCTCGGCGTTTGCACGGCACATAGGGGCAAGCAACGTTGCAACCCATCGTAATGACCACCTCTACAGGCGGTATAGACGCAAGCAGTTTGGGGCGTTGGGTTTCTTCCATGTCAATCCCATAAAACTGCTTCATGAGACGAACCGCATCCGGGTTTATGCGGTCTTTTATTTCCGTGCCCGCAGAATAGCTTTCAAAAATGTCGGCGGCATAACGCCTGCCCAACGCCTCGGCGATCTGGCTGCGACAGGCGTTATGTACGCAAATAAAGGCAACCTTCGGCTTATTCATTTGGAAACCATCCTTTCGTATTGTTGGCAATTTTCACGAGCATCAGCATAACGGGCACTTCCGTAAGGACGCCGACTATGGTGGCGAGGGCGGCGGGGCTTTGCGTGCCGAAGAGGGAGATGGCTACGGCAACCGCCAGCTCAAAAAAATTGGAAGCGCCGATCATTGCAGCAGGTGCCGCAATGCTATGGGGCAGTTTCAACGCTTTGCCGGCAAGATATGCAAGAAAGAATATCAAAAATGTTTGCATCGTCAGCGGTATCGCGATCAGCAGAATGTGCAGCGGGTTTTCAAGGATTACATTTCCCTGAAATGAGAAAATAATCACTAATGTCAGAAGCAGACCGATCACGGTCACATTCCCGAATTTGGGGATAAAGCGGTTCTTAAAGTATGCGGCTCCATGTTTCTTCGTAATATAATTTCGGGTCATTACGCCGCCCGCCAACGGGATTACAACAAAGAGGACCACGGAAAGGATAAGCGTGTCCCAGGGAATCGATACGCCGCCAACGCCAAGCAAAAACGCGACAATGGGCGTGAATGCCACAAGGATAATAAGGTCGTTTGTTGCAACCTGTACCACCGTATAGGCAGGGTTACCATTTGTAAGATGGCTCCAAACAAATACCATCGCGGTGCAAGGGGCGGCGCCCAGCAGGATTGCACCGGCCAGATAGTCTTTTGCAAGCGCAGGCGGAATGAGAGCCTTAAAGATAACGAAGAAAAACAGCCAGGCGATCCCGAACATGGTAAAGGGTTTTATGATCCAGTTGGTTATCCACGTGACAAATAAGCCCTTTGGATTTTTCCCCACATTTGTGATGCTTTGAAAATCCACCTTAAGCATCATCGGATAGATCATGAGCCAGATAAGTATGGCGATGGGGATTGAAACATTCGCATATTCCAAACGCCCCAGAAGGGCAGGAATTATGGGCAGAAATTTTCCGATCGCCACTCCAACGGCCATGCACAGGATGACCCATAGGGTCAGATACCTTTCAAAAAATCCGATTCCTATATTTTTCGTCTTCCCCATACCTTCGCCTCCTCGTCATCAATTGTGCTCTAAGATCAGCTCCACGCTTTTTCAACGCCATTCCATCTTTTTTCTTGGTAGAATGCGCAAGCCGGCCCTGCAAGGGCATAATGAGCATGCATAAACATACCTTCCAACGAAATATCCGGAAAGAAGCCAAGCTCTTTCCGGAGCATCCCATCATCTTACCTTTTGCATGATTTTTACAATCTCTTCCGTTTTAAGCACCTTGCCATAGGAAACCACTTTCCCGTCCACAACGAGCGCGGGCGTGGTCATTACGCCATAGGCAGCTATTTGGGAGAAATCCGTTACATGGTCAATTGTCGTATCCATTCCCAGTTGCTCCAGCGCCGCCTTTGTTGCCGCTTCCAGCTGATTGCATTTCGCACAGCCGCTTCCCAGCACCTTAACGCCTGCACCCTCGGCTTTTGCGTTTTCCGCCTTTGCCATGCTTTCCGCATCGCAGTTGCCGCCGCAGCAGCATGCAGTATGCTCCTTTTTATTGCTCCTATTACCAAACAGTCCCATAATCAATCTCTCCTTTAAATTATTTTAGTCCCTCGAAAAAGCATTTCAGGTTCTCCGGCAGTTCATAATTGCCACAGGAACAGATGGGCGCAGCCGTTCCAAATACGGCCTGCAGGATGGCTTTGGCAAGCATCTCTTTCGGTGGCACCTCATAGGTTGCTCCGTTATAGGCAAATACCCGGCATTCCACATCGGCGCCGCTAATATCACTGCAGCAACCGCATCTAGTCTCCACCACCGATTGGCAAAGATCCTTCCCGTTTATGCGAATCGTTGGCGATGTTAAAAGTTTATACTGCTTGGCAAGCTCCGCCGATTTTATTTGAATTTTATTATACGTCACTTCAAAACCCGCTAGCTGCAGGGCGGGAGTAAGCACCAGCATTACCTCGTCAAGAACCTTATCCGTCCCAATGCAGCGGTCACAAATCTTCAAATCAAGGTAGAAATAGGCAACAACAATCTTATTGCCCGAGGATCCTTCTCCTCCGCAGGCGCAGCAGGCTTCTTTAGCTATGGGAACTCCGCTCGGCGGCTTCCAGCCGGTATCCTCGCCCACATAGGTAATCGCTCCGACCGGGCATTGCTCACCGCAACCGTGGCAATGATGAACACAGCCCTGAGGATTCTGGACAACAGGAGAAGGATCCTTTCCTGCGTCATATACGCCATGAGAACATTTCGCGACGCAGGCACCGCATTCTATACAAGCCATGTAATCGATAACGGGATACCAAGTCATGATCATAATTTTATTACCCTATATGATCAACGCCTGAAGAGCGTTGAATCCATAGCCCACGATGATGATTCCCATCGTGCAGATCGCGATGAAAACAGCCAACAGCTTGGGTTTGACCGCCTTGCGCAGCATAATCATCGACGGGAGGGACAGGGTTGTTACAGCCATCATGAAGGACAGCACGGTTCCGAGCTGCGCCCCTTTATAGAACAAAGCTTCCGCAATCGGGATCGTCCCGAAGATATCGGCATACATGGGAACGCCGATGAGCGTAGCCAAGACCACGCCGAAGGGATTGTGGCTGCCAAGGACCGTTGCAATCCACTCCCCTGGTATCCAGTTATGGATAATGGCGCCTATACCCACGCCGATCAGGATGTAAGGAAAGACTTTTTTAAAAGTTGCGAGCATCTGTTCCTTTGCATAAAGCAACCGGTCTTTTTTTGTCAGCACAGGGGATTCTATATCCACGCTGCCGGCTGTCAGGATAAAGCTCTCCACGTATTGATCCATGCCCATTTTTTCGATAAGCGAACCCCCGATGACGGCTATAATCAGACCGACAATAACATATATCACCGCTACTTTCGCGCCGAATATGCTCATTAGCAGGAGCAGAGAGCCGAGATCCACCATAGGGGAGGAGATCAGGAATGAAAAGGTAACCCCAACCGGCAGGCCCGCCGAGGTAAAGCCGATGAATAGCGGAATCGACGAACAGGAGCAAAATGGCGTGACAGTGCCCAGCAACGCAGCTACCGCGTTCGCTCCAATCCCGCGGAAACGGCCCAGTATTCGTTTGCTGCGTTCCGGCGGGAAGTAGCTCTGAATATAGCTGATGAAAAAGATCAAAAGGCATAGCAGCGCCGAGATCTTTATGACATCGTATAAGAAAAACTGAAGGCTCGCGATCCAGCGATTGCCCAAATCCACCCCCAAAGCCGACAAGCCGCTGCCGATGGCGCTGTTCAGCCACCGCATCGCTAGTATTTGTTCCTGAAAAAAATTCCAAATTGCTTTTGCTGTTTCCATGCTGTATAAGCCCTCACCTTTTAACAAAGAGAATCACATCAGAAAATATTGATGCTTTTTGCCCATAAAAAGCCATCTTTTTGATGGCCTTTATCATCGGCAACAATTGTTTTCATCCAACGCCGACGTTGGCGTTGTCAGCTTTTTAAGCAAAAAACCGGCATATTCGCTGCCTTTTTCGCTGATTTTATAGTGCGTCCATTTCCCTTCCTGCCAGCTCTCCACAATGCCCGATTCAACCAGAATCTTCATATGGTAGGAAAGCCCCGATTGCCCCAACTCCAATTGCTCCAGTAGAACGCAGGCGCACTTTTCACCGCCCCGCAGCAATTCCAGTATCCGCAAGCGTTTTTCATCGCAAAGCGCCTTAAAAACCCTCGCGTTCTCTTCATACATGGTTTTCAAATCATCACCTCATATCAAAATTATTTGATATATTATGAGTATAACCTTCCCATCAAGTTTTGTCAATATGAAAACCCGACAAGCGATCCTATTCTTTGCTCCCGGCTCGGATATTAAGCGCTGGTGTGATGGTCGTTTGCTCCATTCCTGGTGAGGGTACCCTATCTTAAAATAACAAAGTACAAAAAGCTGCCAGACCATCATCATTCTGGCAGCCCCTATTGACAACAGGTTAGTTTATTCCAATTGTTTCCGGCGTTTCTCGTAGAGTGCGCGGCAAAGGGCCCTATCGGAATCCCGCATACCCTCTTGGGCAAAATAGCCCATAAAATTCAAAGAATCATCCGCTGTTTTTCCCACCACGCCCTGGCCGGCAGGCGTTTCGTATCCGTCCATGGCAATTTGTGCGCATTCAATGGCGATACCCGCGGCTGAAGCAAGCTTCATTGCACAAGCAAGGCGTGCGCCGTCACAAACAACGCCAAACACATTGACCATTGTAGTTTTTACAGCACGCTCAATTTCCGCAAGGGATCCCCCAAGCAGCATGCAGGCGCCGGAAGTGATCCCCTGCGAGGCGGCAGTAACACAAGCGCACATGGAGCTAACGCGCCCAATCCGATTCTTTACACATATGGTCATAAGATAGCTCATGGCTATCGCTCGTAAGAGTTGTTCTTCGCTGCTGCCCAAATCCTCGGCCATGCTGACCAGCGGCAACGAAGCGGTAATCCCTACATTCCCGCTGGTCGCACAACTCATAGCCGGCTTAGACAGGCCGGCCATGCGTGCTTCGGAGCCTGCTGCAGTTAGGGCTTCCGCCTTACGGATCATGTTGCCTTTGCCACGCTTCATCATGGAAAGCGCAAAACCGGCTCCCTGGGCTTCCCCTGTGAAGATTGT
Source organism: Candidatus Pelethousia sp. (assembly GCA_034933245.1). GTDB lineage: Bacteria > Bacillota > Clostridia > Christensenellales > CAG-138 > Pelethousia. The sequence goes on along the minus strand of JAYFNX010000004.1, from coordinate 63,369 downwards.
CTCTGCGAGCTCTTTATTCATGGTTACAGCTTCACGCAAGAACTCGATTTTCTCAAACGGCGCTTCCGTTGCAAAGCGATAAAAGTCGGCAATGCGGTAATTAGCCATGGAGTCGTGCGTTTCGTTCATGGATGCCAAGCGGTCATAGGGTATATCCACCTGTACCTTACCGTTGGCTTCGCGGTAAACGAGGTTGGTATGGGTTTTTACTACAACAGCTCGCCCGTAGCCCTTATCCGTCTCAACGGTACAATCCATAAACAAGCCCAACACCTCGGTGGTAAGGTCAGGTTCCACAACGACCTTGCCATCCTTCACGAACTGTTCGGCTTCCTTCTCCTGCGCATCCGTCACCAGGTGCAGGACATTAAGGCCCGCGGCGGCATCTCCGGCCAGCGCGCCCAATGCCGCGGCGATCTCGTTGCCCACGATCCTTGTGTTGGGAATGCCTACATCACAGTTCTTTGTGCCAATATGCCGGTCAACTTTGAGAGTGACTTTCAACGGTTTCCCCCCTACCGCCGCTGCCGCTTCGGCCGCGACATAGGCAATAGCCGTAGGGCCTGTGCACCCTAAAGCCGGTGTAACTTCTTTTTTTAATATTGCATAGAGTTCTTCATATTTTTCTTCCATATTTCCTCCTAGTTATGGATTCTTGGTAAATCGCCAGCAAGGTCAACGTTTTACCCATGTCCTTGCCGGTCCTATACCACCAATCCTTCTACATATATGCCGAATCGCAGATCCGGCTGGTTTAAACCTGTATATTTTCCCTCGCATGCGCCTCTTCACGCGCCTTTTTCCTGTTCACAAGGAACATCAACATTACCGCCGCCAGTATGATGCAGTAACCGAAATAGCTGAGTGAATCGGCTATTTGGCCGAATATCGTCCAGCCAAGCAAAGCGGAAAATGCAACGGACGAGTAATTAAATACGGATATTTCTGAGGCTGGCGCATATCTATACGCGGCTGTAACGGAAAGCTGCCCGCAGCAGCCGAAGATGGATGCCGCCAACATAAAAAAGAATTGTGCCGCCGTAAGCGGCTTATACGCCATCAGCACAAAAGGGAGGCAAGCAGCACAGGAGAACACAGAGAAAAACAGAATAATAATCGATCCATCCTCTCCGCGGAGCCCTAAAAAGCGCAGCATTGTATATGCAACGCCGGCAAATACGGCTACGCTCAAAGCAACCAGCGCCGCTATTGAGACAAGCCCCGTTCCCGACGGTCTGATAACGAGTGCGGCCCCCACAAACGCCAATAGAATGATTCCCCACTGTCTCCATGTCGCTTTCTCCTTGAGAATCAGTGCAGAAAAAATGATAATAAAAATAGGGGAAAGCTCCACTAAAACAGTCGCGTCCGACAGGATCATATGATCCACTGCATAAAAATTCCCTATAGCGCCTAAAGTTCCGAACAAAGAACGCAAAATATGGTATGGCAAACATCCTTTCCGTATGCGAATAGGCTTTTTTTCCCTCGCCAGGATAGCCAAAATAACAAGGATTGCCACAGCATTGCGCAAAAACGTTTTTTGCATGGCGGATACGCCGTCTCCTGCTAATCTGGAAAACACATTCATCACAGAAAAGCTACATGCTGCGCAAATAATCATTATGACTCCCCGCATATGGTTGGAAAGTCCTGTCATACGAGCTGCCTCTCTTTATTTTGCATCTTAGCAGGTTCCGTTCTTATTCTCCTGTCTCTTTTCCTTGAAAGCCTTGCCTATCCTTGGGTTTTCGGTACATCAGCTCGTGCGCTTCCGGCATCCAGAACGAATGCCGGAAGCGCATTTAATCGGATAAAGGGAAGGTATCGTTACGTTTTGGTATTAGTGAATAGCGGCAGTAGCCTGCTCCCAAATTTCGATGCCGTATTCTTCGGAGATCAGAGGCCATACCTTCTCACGGACGGCCGCGGCGAATGCCGCAAGCTGTTCATCGGTAAACTCGACGACTTCGGTGCCGGCATCCCGAAACTTCTGCTCATATTCGGCCGTTTCGGCTTCCGCAGTCTCCCAGCGTTTGGCCTGAAGATTCGCGGCAGCGGTGGTCAGCGCTTCCTGCTGGTTTTGAGAAAGGGCGTTAAACTTTTCGCTGTTAATATACATATACCACTGTTCAAAGTGATCGTTGATGGGCAGATAATACTTGATCAGATCCGCCATGTTGCTATAATAACCCTCGGCGCCCATGCCGATTGCGCCGTCAACAACGCCGGTTTGGATCGCGGTGAAGGTCTCGGAAGAGGCGAGAGGCGTAGCCAGATAGCCAAGGGTCTCCGCGCACTTTTCAAAGGTGGTCATGGAAGGCACCCGAATCTTGATGCCGTTGCTGGCGTTTGGGTTGGTCGGATCCACAGGATCAACCGCCAAAGCAATGCCGCCGAAGTAAAGCGGATAACCGCAGAGATAGGTAAGCCCATACTCATCAAGCTTGGCCCTGTACGCTTCGATCAGCGGGCTGCCTTCGGAAAATACGACCTTTGCCTCTTCCCAGTTGCTGCATAGGTAAGCGGCATTGGACATACCAAATAACTTATCGATGTTGGTCCCGATGGACGCGATCTGCATATCGACATCGCCAATCATGACGCGCTCCTGCACCACGGTATACTCGCCGAGCTGCGAAGCGGGATAGATTTCGAACTGCAGCGTGCCGCCGCTCAGTTCAGTAGCTTCCGCCGCAAACGCCTTGATGGCGATATCTGCGGAGGAACCCTCGGGGCGAATGTGCGCAAGGGAAAGCGTAACAGTTTCCTCGGCAGCTGCGGGGGCTTCAGCCGCGGCTTCTTCAGTTGCAGGGGTTTCTTCGGTTGCAGTAGCTTCGGTGGCGCCAGTGCAGGCTACAAAAGACATAGCCAGCGCCAGAATCATCATCAACGCGATAATTTTCTTGGTCATTTTCTCTCTTCCTTTCCTGTTCTTTCGTTTGGGTAAATGGGGTTACGGGGTTATTTACAGCAGCTTACGGGGCATATCTTCTTTGAAGCTTTCGCCGTTGAAGTCAAAGTCAAAGCCGATATGGCGCTCGCAGGCACGCTTATAAACGATACCTGCAACGGCAACGTCCATAGCGCCGGTGCCGATGGGGATGCAAAGAATGCGCTTGCTGGAAACATCCCCCAGATCAACACTGCCGTTAACCAGCTCGCCTATGGTGGTGGTAATGTTCCTTTCGGTAATCTTGCCTTCGTGATTTAAATCCTTCAGGGCGCCGCGATGGAGTGCTTGGCCGACATGGTCTACAACAATCATATCAGACTGCAGGATAACGCCGTCGGTGATCTCCTTATAGGAGCCCATGGGGAATACCACTGTCCCGGGCTTGATCCATTCTTCCTTAAGGAAGGCGTCCTTGGCCTGCGTTACTGTGATCAGCGCGTCTGCATCGGTTGCATCTTCGGGATTATCGCAGATTATGATCCTTCCCTTGACGATGTCCTTCATGTCCTGCGCAAACTTCTCAGCTGCGGGGCGGTATACATCGTATACGCGGAGTTCTTCGATGTCAAATACGTCCGCGATCGCTTCGGTCTGGGTATGGCCCTGCATACCGGCGCCATAAAGGCCGATGCGGATGGACTTTTTGTTCTTGAAGATGTACTTAAGGGAAATGGCAGTCTGGGCGCCGGTGCGCAGATTTGTAATATGGGCGCCGTCCATTACTGCATAAAATACGCCGAGTTTAGGATCCGCAAGCAGTATCATGCCACAAATAAAGGGCAGGCCGGCTTTCTTGCGATCGCCGAGAATGCCGCCGACCCATTTGATTCCAGCTATATCCTGATAGCCGATATAAGCGGGCATTGCATTGAAAAATCCGTCATAGGGGGGCCACTCGGCTGCCTCGCCCAGATCGAGTGTTACTTTTGTGGGGTTAATCACCGTGCCGTCGCCAAGGCCCCGGAAGGTATCCTCTACGGACTTGACAACGTCACTCATGTTAATAAGGTTAACTACTTCTTCATAAGTCAAAATTCTTGCCATTGTTGCTCTCCTTTTCTGCAAGATCATTTTTGTTTACAGAACATCCGCCGCCGGCCGCCGGCGAATGGCCGTATGCGCTTTAGCAGTATCCGAAAATACGAGGGAGCCACAGGGAGATCTCGGGAATGAACGCGGTGAGGAACACAACGGGAACATAGCCGAAGATCAGTAGTTTCACCGTGGGTCCAAAGATATCTTTAAACTCACAGTTTCCAATACGCATGCCGAGGTAAAGTATACTCGCGTAAGGAGGCGTTACGCCGCCCATTGCCAAGTTCACGCCCATGATGGCTGCAAAATGGATGGGGGATACGCCTATCTGCGTCATCAGGGGCAACAGCAGCGGCGCGCAGATCAGCATACCGGTGGAATCGTTGACGATCATGCCCACGATAAACAGAAACAGGTTGACGATAATGAGGATCACGGTTCTGTTGGTCGTTAGGCCGAATATAAGGTCAATAATTGCCTGCGGAACCCGCAGCATAACCAGTGTCTGCGCAAGCATCAGGCACACAAAAATCATGACCATGATGGCGCCAATGGAACACACCGCATCAAATGTCATCTTTTTAACGTCCTTGAGCTTCATGGACCTGTATATCCAGAGGCCTACGGGGATGGAATATACCGCCGCTACCGCCGCAGCTTCGGTAGGCGTGAAAACGCCGCCATAAATGCCGCCAAGGATTATGACAGGCATCAGCAGAGCAGGAACGGCAACGCCCGAACGGGCGGCAATCATTTTCATCTTTGGCTTAAACTTCATCTTCGGCATAACCGTAAGATCGAACTTCTTGCACTCCACTATGTTGATGATGCAGAAGAGCAAGGTGACCAGCAAACCGGGAATTACCGTGGAAAGGAAGCAAGCCAGTATAGACGTTTCGGTTACCCAGCCGTATATCACCATAATGGCGCTGGGCGGGATGAGCAAACCCAAAACGGAGGAAACCGTTACCAGGGCAGTAGCGAACCCACGGGGATACCCCTGCTCCTCCATACGGGGAATCATGATCGGGCCAGTGGCCGCGACGCCGGTAAAGCCGGAACCGCTGATTGCCCCGATGACAGCGCAGGTAACAACGCCCACCACGCCAAGACCGCCCTTGATGCGGCCAACGAAGGCGTCCGCTAGATCCAGCAGCCGTTTGGCAATGCCGCTGCCGCCCATATAGGTTCCCGCAAGAATGAACATGGGGCTTGCAAGAAGGACGGTACCTGTGCACTGCGAAAACGACCAGAGCATCATGCTCTTCATCGTGACATCTCCGAAAACAGCCATGAATGCCAGTGCGCCCCCGAAGCAATACGGCAGAGGAATGCTCAACATCAGCAGTACGATAAGAAGCAGGATGGTAACGCCCACAACAGTCAAGGTGCTCATTCGGCTTTCTCCTCTCTGCATTTAGCATAAGCAACAAAGTTGTCGATCAGCTCCAGCATTCCGAAGAAGAACATCAGCAGGAAACCAATGAATATGGCACTTTCGCCAAAGAACATTGGAATATGGAGAATATCGCTGATCTTCCACATTTTTAAAGAATAGGAAAAATACCAGTAACCCCAATACAATAACCAAGCGCACACCGCCATGGAGAACACGCTTTTGAAGCATCGGAACAGCTTCATATGGCTGTCTTTTTTTATATAGAGCGTTAGAATTCCGCACTCGATGTGATTACGCTGCTCAGAAGCGACAGACCCGCCCAACATGTACAGCCAGATGATAAAGAATATCAGCAACTCTTCGATGCCCATCAGCGGAGACTTGAAAACATAGCGCAGCAGCACCTGATATACAACAATCAGAGGAACCGCGATGCCCACAAGCATAGCTGCGAACCTTTGAACGCTGATAATAACCTTATAGATTATTTTCAACGTTTTGTTCTGAATATTGCCCAAATAATCCATTTCTCTCCTCCTTGTCTTGCTTCCTATTTTTGAATGCCCCCGTGCTATTGCACACATAGGCACACATAAATAAATTCAATTTAAATAGTGCTGGGTATTGGCGCTTATTTTTTTAAATGGTTTTTTTAGAATTTTTTGAACTTGGATTCACAATTTATTCATTTGTTGATTTGTATGATAAACGTATATTTGTACTTTGTCAACCATAAAATCACAATAAAGTCATTATAAGTTTAAATTTCCTTGCTGACCCTATAATTTTTTAGTTTGTTTCTTTTTTAACGTAATTTGCCGCCTCAGCTGGCTTTCTGCGCCAGCGGGCAAGTTTGCCGCGCATTTTTTCATTGACTTATGCCTACATAGGAAATAAAATATTATCCGATCTATGCGCATTTTAGTTAAAGGCGTCGATTATCCTGGCAAGGAGCTTTCATCATGAAACGATTTTTGTTAAACAGGCGCGTGCAAAAAGCATTCCTGCCGCTGGCCATGCTATGCCTGATCCCGATTTGGCTGCTTCTCAGGCAAGGGGCCGGTTCCATATCCCCGGCCGTCTATGTTTTAGGTGCTTTGGGAGCACTCCTGTTTTTGCTAGACCGTTTTTTCAAACCCTGGGAGCTTACACGGGCCGAACAACAGCGCCGGCGTGATGAAGAAGCTACCCTTCACGAAGCCGGTGCACCAACCACCGGCGCTTCTTCTTCCCCAAAAGACAGGTAATCCCTTTACAACCGAAGTGCCCGCCGGATGCATAATCCTGCCGGTATCCTGTAGTTGGTATGTACGTAACTTTGTAGTATAATCTTATCAGCCCAATGCATTACTTACATACATGCATTGTCAATCCTTTCGCAGGTACGCCGCAGGACGTTGACCGAAATCCAACATTCCGCTTTCTATGAAATTGGCTTGTACTGATTACGTTCTCTTTCTATCGCGTACGGCAATCTGGTCAGATATTGGAGGAGAATCATGGACGTCATCAGGCGTATTTCCCTGTCGGAACAGGTCGTAAATTCCATCATTCAATACATTCAGGATAACAACCTCCGGGTCGGTGACAAGCTGCCCACGGAGGAAGCTCTATCCGAATCCTTTAGGGTAAGCCGTACCAGTGTGCGCGAAGCCCTCAAAGCGCTAAGCATTAACGGAGCACTCGAATCCATTCCCGGCAGAGGCACTTTTCTCTGCGCGCCTATAGCGAATTTCATCATGAATAAGAACGGCGTTCTTGTTATGGAAGCATATGTTACCATTTCTGAAATCATGGAGGTCCGCACGGCAATGGAGCTGCTGGCTTTGGACCTGGCGATCTCCCGCGGGACCGACGAAGAGATCGAGCTTGTGCAGACGGCTATGGATGATCTGCGTGCTTCCGTACTTTCCGGGAAGCCATGGGCGACGGCCGGCACCAGCTTCCATACCCGTATAGCTGAGATGTCGGGCAATGTTTTGCTCTTAAAGTTCGTGGACTCCCTTGCCTATTCCATAGGAAAATACAAAGATTTCCTAATCGAAGCGAATACCAGCATGGACCGCCATATCGCGGACCATCAGGCGATACTAGACGCTTTGCGCAACCGCGACAGAGAAGCGGGGGAGATTGCCGTACGCCGCCATATGATCAGCACCGAGGAAGACATCAAGCGGCTCGTCAACGAAAACAGCGCAACCCACTTTGTGATAAGATAGGCGCTTGGCGTTTTGGGGGCCTGCACTTGTCAGCAGGCTGTCGGGAACGCGATCATTCTTCTGCTTCCCGATCCGCTTGTTCAAATTTCTTAAATAAAAAGGCCATGCAAAAGGGCATTCCCTCTGGGAATGCCCTTTTGGCAGCGCACAACCTGCGATCATGCAAAGCGCCTTCTCAAAATCCGGCTTTCTCCGTTCAATAGCCCTTCCACGCTGGGCAGTCATTAAGGACGAAGGGAATTCGGATGGCGTCGTTTTACGCTTGCGCAAGGTAGTGTGCGCAGGCGTTCGCTGGGCATACCTGGGGATGCCCAGCAAAACGGATGCCCGTTTTATCGAGCGCGTTTCTTCGGTCTGCGCCGCAGCAGGGGCCCAAGCAGCATACCCGATGCCATCAGGCCGAGCCACGCCGGGAACCCGCCGCTGTCGCCTGTCTTCGGAATGCCCGCCCGGCTTCCGCTTGCGAATGCTGCAAAGGGTGAAAGACTGGCAGCGACAAAGGTCGCTTCCCCATCTCTTACCGTGGCAGAATAAGTATGTAGCGTACCGTTTGCGCAATGCAAAATGGTTATTGTCTGGTTGTCGTAGGCGTTCCCCACGGGAATCGTGATGGTAAGAGGGCCGGTAAAGTCGTGGGAAAGTGAAATGTCCCTATCCATCAGCGTAATGAAACCATGGTCCGATAGCGCCGAGCGGATGGCGTCACAGGCAACGCATCTCTCCGCAGCGTGAAGAACCGTATGATGGATCGTCAGCGCTGCGTCCGGGTGGATATAGCCCGAAACGGTGATGCCCGTAGCGCTATCTGTTAGCGTGCGAAAAATATGGGGTGAATCGGAGGAGTCCCTAACGTAGCGGAAGGATGCGCGAATCGTATGGGGTGCGGTTACGTTCACAAACGTGTAGGAGGATATTTCCCCCTGATTTACGCCATCCACAGTAACGGAGGCGATGCTGTAATTAAGATCCGGCGTGATGGTAAACGTGCGGCTGTTGCCTCGGGTGACGGATACCGCGCCGCTTGGGCTGATGCTGCCGTTGCTGTCCGCCGTTGCCGTGATGATATGGGTGTTTGGTTGCGACCCCGCCATCACCGTCACACTGATGGTGGCGTTTAGTGACACGCCGTTGGGGTTGACCACGCCGCTGGGCAACGTTACATCGCCATCCACCATAAAGGTCTGCTCTGCGCTGTTATGCGGGTCGTAACTGCTTGCGTTTACGTCCCATACCACGCTTGCGGCCACGTTCCCGCCGCTCGTCTCCATCGTCACCATGCTGGGCAAGCCCAGGGAGGCCGCCGTTTTGGCCGTGCCGCCCGCCAGGCCTGTGATTGCAGCCAAAGGTTGAATGCTGATAAGGGTCTTATCGGTTGCCACCGCCTGCGGCGTTGCCGTCACGGTAGCTGCCGCACCCTCCCCCACCCCGCTACTGACTGCCCGAACCTGAAACGTGTATTCTGTGCCGTTGTTTAGGCCGGTGTAGGTATGGGTCAAAACGTCGCCCACATCCGCCCAGCTCGCGCCGTTATCATGGGAGATCTGATACCCCGTGATAGAGGAGCCCCCGTTATCCAGGGGAACCAACCAGTTCAGCACTACCTGACCATTGCCGGGCGTGGCTGCGAAGTTTTGTGGTGCGGAAGGGGGGCCTATTTTCGAACGCGGGATGGCGGTGGCGATTGCCGCCGTGCCTGGGCCATACCTGTTACCCGCCCTGACCTGCAGCGTGTATTCCGTGCCGTTTGTTAGACCGCTAGCCGTATAGGTCAAAACATTGCCCACATCCGTCCAAGCGGAATCGCCTACCTTGACCTCATAATAGGTGATTGCCGCACCGCCATCGTTGCTGGGAGCCTGCCAAGTCAAATTTACAAATCCATCGCCGCCTATGGCGAAATTAATCGTTGGCGCAGTGGGTGAGCCTACCAGGCTGCACGAAACGGTGGCTTCGGGGCCTGGCCCCGCGCTGTTGACCGCGCGTACGTTAAACGTATGGCTCATGCCGTTGGTTAGCCCTGTAAAGGTATGGCCTGTATTGCTGCTTGCATTTGCCCAGCTTGTTCCACCATCCTTGGATACCTCATACCGGGTAATTGCCGAACCTCCATCGCTTAAGGGAGCGGTCCAGCTAAGCGCCGCCTCTCCGTTCCCAGGCGTGACGGAAAAGTTCTGCGGAGCCGAGGGTTCAACAGCATTAACCGTGAAGGATAATGCGGCTGTGAGCCAACTACCTGTACTGGCAGTGGCTTGGATGCTCAGTGTACCTGTGTGGGTCCCTGCGGAAAGCCCCGTTTTGGGCCGTACTTTCACTGTAGCCGTCTCGTTGGCCGCCAGTGCACAGTTCAGCCCCGAAACGATCTCGAAGTCTGTGCCTAGAATTACTGCGTTCAGCGTGTCAGTGGGGAAGTCATTAGAATTTGTTATGGCAAAGGGCTGCTCTGTCTGTTCCCAGTAGCCCAAGTCCTTCGCATCAAATGTTATGCTGGTTGGGACGATGCTTGCGTTTTGCTTTAAGGTGTAGAAGGTAAAGCTGGTTTCCGAATTTGAAGCGACCGCGTTTCCCATATAATAATCGTCGGGCGTTGTTACGCTTGTGGCCGTAGCCAACTGGGCCAAATACAGATATATCTTCCCGTTGTCATCGGTATAAGTATTGTCCGTATTATATCCTATGCTGCACTTTATCCGTTTCACCTGTTTTTTTGCGTTTACGCCGAAAAGTGTCACCTGGGTACGATACACCGCCTCACCGGCAGAATTTCTGGGCATGCAGTCCCAAGTGCTGTTGCTGTCTGCACCGTGCCCGATACGGTAAGCGCCGCTCCCGCCCACAGCGTTAATGCTGCCGCCTTTGATAAATATACCGGAGGCTGTTTGGGAGTAACCGGCGCCGATGCCCGCGCCCCCGCTCCCTCCATTGGCCGTGATCGTGCCGCCGTTGATTTCGATTTTTGAAGCATAAGTCAGCAAATGGTTTGGGTTTTGTGGGCCTCGGCCGTTACCGCCGCCGCCTATTCCCGCAGCCTTGGCGCCGCCATCGGCCTTGATAACAGCGTTGGTCATAAAAATCCGATCTCCGTAGCCGCCATTGCCGCCGCCGATGCCCGCGCCGCCGCCGCTGATTGATCCACCGCCATAAGCCTCAATGATGCCACCGTAAATCTCCATAGCGGCACCAGCGCCACAGTCACCATAGTTGCCTGCCCCGCCGCCGATCCCCGCGCCGCCGCCGTTATCGTCGCTGCTGCCGCCATAGGCTTTAATGTTTCCTCTTCTGATGATGATGTTGCCGCCCATGCCCTTTTGGGTGGCGTTCTCATCCGCGTATCCGCCGCCAATGCCCGCACCGCCTCCCCTTAAGGCGCCACGGCCTCCTTTGGCTATGATCGTGCCATTGTTAATTGTAATGCTACCGCCATTGCCACAATGCCCGCCACCGATGCCCGCGCCGCCTCCATTTTGATCGCAACGACCGCCTTGGGCTGTGATTGTGCCATCGTTAATCGTAATGATACCGCCGTGGCCGCCCCCCTCAGTAAGGCTCTTGCATCCTCCGCCACCGATGCCCGCGCCGGCCCATTTTGCGCCATCGCTTCCGATGGCATTAATCGTACCGCCGTTTATGGTAATGGAACCGCCATCGCCGCCGCCTCCGCCGCCGATCCCCGCGCCGCCATGGCCATCGTCGGCGCCGCCGCCACGCGCCTCTATATTGCCGCCGTCAATTATGATGACACCATGATAGCCGGGTTCATAGTCTCCGCCGCCAATGCCCGCACCGCTTTTGCCGCCCTCAGCATAGATCCGGCCGCTTTTAATGGTGATTTGGCCGCAATCGTTGCCGTTGCCGCTGCCGATACCCGCGCCGCCGTTTCCGCCCCAAACGGAAAGCGTATTGGTTCCAGAACCGCTCGGGCCTTCTTGGATTGTAAGCGCCGCGCCGGTTTCCACTTTCACGCCGGGTTGCTGATTTCCGCTTCTAAGCCTGTTGTCCCCCAAGAACGACAGCGTGTTCCCCGTGCCGCTAAAAGTAAGGGCGCAAGCACATTCATAGTCGACGTTGTTGATTTCCACATTGTTCAACGTTAGGTCGACGCCTGTTTCGCACACGATTCGAACGTTCGTATAGGAGCGGCCGCCGGTGTTGGTCAATGTGACGATAGACCCCGCTGGGATTGTAATTGTACCGCCGCCGTCAACACCAAAGCTCCCCATGTCAACGGTTCCGCTAAGGCTGGGTCCTGCGGCGCGGGCTACTGCCGGCATCGAAACAGGCAGCAGCACGAACACCATCGCCGCACACAGTAACAGGCTTGAAAATCGTTTTCTTATCAATTTTGGTTCTCCTGCCTTCCTCTTTCAATTTCGCGCCGCAGCGCATCGCGCATACGCACGCCGCCGGGGTAATAAGGGGGTTGTTTCCTATCGACCAGCCGCATTCATTCGCGTTTTTTCACCAGGGCATAAAAAAACCCTATGGTAGCTTTCCATGCCTATCATAGGGTGAAATGTTATATTTTTCTAGTGACCGTTCAGCTTATAAAAGTCACGCTTTTTTTGTCATAATATGTAATTGGCCAGCTCGTCTCGGCCGGATATGAACAGTTTGCTATACACGTCCAACATAATGTTTTTGAGCCTGCCCACCGAAATGGAATTCTTCTTTGCGATTTTTGCGTATGAGAAGTGCCGTGCCACCAGGAGGGCAATATGGTATTCCCGCAGGGAAAGGATGCGCGTGATATTGTCTTTTGTAAATTGGTTATGAAAGGATATCCAATTTCCCCATGTATTCTCCCATTGTTCGAGAACGGCATTGTAGTAATCCGGAAAAGCCTGCTTCAAACACTGTTCCATCAGGCCCCCAAACGCGGTCACGATCTCAGAAAAAGGCGTGATGAAACCGTAGGGCAGGCCGATGCGCATAGCAGAAAGCAGCCAGCTTTTGGCTTCATCCTCCCGTTCCAACACATGCCAGGCGACGGCACACATCAGCCGCAGATAAATATCATAAGGCGTGATACGCTGCTCCGACCCGCAAAGGGACAGCGCAGTTTGCGCCACGGCAAGCATGGCCTCAATCCGGTGCGTACAATGCAGGTATTTGACCCGCAGATAGAGGGCGTTGAGCCTCATGGGGGGTGGGAGGGCGCTCAAATCTCCCATCGCCAACCAGCCGGGGGCCATATGGGGGGCAAAGCAGCTCACAGCGGCAGTGGCAAGCGCAAGCTCCGCAACGGCGGCCGCATCGCTACCTTTGTTGGCCTTTATGCAGCGTTTCAGATAAGCGTCGATCTCGGTGTAGGAACGGTAATCGCCCATGCTGATAGCCGCCACGATAGCCGACGGACAGACCCGAAGACGCAGCGCGTCGTCCCGCCCCGTCTTATGAAAGCAAGCCATCGTTTGCGCAAAATCGCCCCGTAAATAGGCAATCTCCGCTTCATAGGCGAGCCGAAACCGGTCCTCCCCCACCGTCTCCAGGATCGCATCTGGGTTACGGCTGGGCGCGGGCTTTGTGGTAGCCGCGACCACACGCGCAAGATCCGAGGATAGCCTGCTTTGCGTCGGCCTTTTCTTTCGGCGCGGATCGGCGGGCTTTTCCGTATCATATGGGACCATCCATGCCTTGCCGTGTTTTTGCGCGCCGGGTATCCGGTTCTCGGCCAGAAGCCGCTGCGCCTGACGGATTGAAACGCCCCACGCTTCGGCGGCTTCTGCGGTGGTCATATAGCGCATTTGCAGCCCCCCCTTTGGCAATATAATACTATCTTTATTATAGTCGCGTTCGCGACATGTTTATAACATAAAGGCAGGCAATTATTAAAGAAATATATATCATTTTAGAAAGCGGAAGCTATTATTTCATTTGATTAATTCTGGAATATTTAAAAACCGCTAGATGGGTATGAAAAACAAATACTCCCATTTTTTATTATGCGTTGCATGTGAAAACAAGAGATGTGCTTCATGGCAAGCATGGCCATTTTTTATCACGTTTGATCTTATTTTGTTCTCTGCTATTCCTTTTCACGAAGGGGAAGTACGACCTTTAACATAAACAATCCATCCTGCGCCTCGAATAAGCAGTACCCCTTGTGATTTTCGACAATCATGCCGATGCTTTTTGCGCCGAAGCCATGCTTAGGTTGGGTATTTTCCGGCAATCCATCCCGCATGGAAACGATGCCCGGATACGGATTGCTGATGTAAATGAGCAGCTTGTCCTTATGGGGCTGGCAGTTGAAGCGCACCGTCTTCTCGAAGTCTCCATGCATTTGCGAAGCGGCGAACACGGCATTTTCCAAACCATTGGAGAGCAATGCGCACAGTTCCGTATCCGAAAGCGGAAGAACCGCCGGAATATTGGCTTGTGCGCTTAGCGTCACACCCTGCTGCTTTGCTTTTTTTGCAAAGGAAGACAGGATTAAATTGACGGTATCGTTCTCGCAGTATCGCGCCGGAACGAGCTTGTCAATATCCGCTTGTGTCTGCCGGATGTATTCACTCGCCTTACGAATCTCGCCTGCTTCCAGATACCCGCTGAGAAGGGCTAGGTGGTGCCGCATATCGTGCCGGTAGATTGCGTTTTGCTGCTGCACCTGCTGCAAGGCTAGCATTTCGTTTTTCGCCCGCCTCGATTGCCCGGCAAGCATGGCATTATCCATTTCCAATTGCGTGCGCCGCTGTACTTCCGCATGGTAAACAGCCACAAACGCCACAAAGAAGAGGGCCATGGCCGTGGGCAGAAATTCGTTTACCATTCTGACGCCCGCGTATAATGCCTTGGTATAAACGGTGGTGGCATAATCAAATATATAATAAAACAAAGGAAGCCCGCCAAACAGGAGCAGCGATCTTTTGGAGTAGGTCATTGCCCGATGGGCAGCTATTGTAAAATATCGTTGCAAAAAGATATACAAGGGAACGATGGAAAGCAGATAGCCTGCCTGGTAGGCCAACTGCGTGCCGAATAGGCAGAGTGAGAGCGCGCCGATCCAGCGAGGCAACTGGCAGCAGAAGTATGCCGTCAGGACGCTGGCAAGGGCCACACCCCACGGTTTCTTTAGGGCGAAAGTCAGCATGAGAAAAAGAGGGAAGTGGGAAATCAACGGATAGAGCTTCTTTGTATTCGCAAGGCCCCAAAGGGTGTAGCTTAGCATCTGGGCCGCAAAAATAATGAAACTTAGCAGCGCCACCGCATAGCGTTCTTTTTTTGAGGCGCACCCGCCCGCAAAATCCACCGAAAGCAATACGCCATATATTAAAACGAGCCCATAGTTGATTGAACCAAGAACGGTTACCATCAATCCACTCCTTTCTCTGCAAACAGCTGGTTCACATACGCCTTGCGCACCTGTGCATAAAGCCGCCTGGAAACCGGAACAAGGCTCCCCGTATAGGTAAGGATTTCCGTGGTGTGCAACTCCTGTATCTGCCAAAGGTTCACAATAAACGCCCGATGTACCCTTATAAACTCCGGCCGCTGCAAAAGCATGTCCTCATAATCCGAAAGCGGCGCGCACAGCTCTCTTATGGCGCCGTCCGTTAAATGGAATCGCAGCGTCCGGTTCATCACCTCCACAAAGGCGAGCCTGGAAAATAGAATATGGGCCATGCCGCTTTGCAGTTTGACAGGTAGCCCCTCTTCCGACTTTTGTGCGGCGCGAAACAGCTTGTTTAAAACCGGAAAAAGATTATCCCGTGTGGCGGGCTTGACCAGATAGGTGTAGGCCTCCACCGAATAGCTTTCCACAGCGAATTCTGCCGAGGCGGTCAAAAAGGCGATCTTCACCTCTTCATCGAATTCCCGTATTTCATGCGCCGCCTGCATGCCGCTTACCATGGGCATCAGCACGTCCAACAGCAGCAGATCGAAACCGCCCTTGCGTACAGCCTCAAGCAGCGATATCCCGTCTCCGTAAGTCGAATATGTGAGAGTGGCCTTCGTTTCCTGCCGGTAAGCGCGCAGCAGTTCCGAAAGCCGCGCCAATTCCTGTGGATCGTCGTCGCAAACTGCAATGCGCATATTTGCTTTCCTCCGTTACGCTACAAATCTCCTATAATTTTATCATAGCGTCATTCGCGCCGCCACTCTCCCATGACCGTTTGTAACGAAAACAACTACCGTTCGCGCACAAAACGGTTTTTTTCGGCAATTTTTGTTATGATGTTGTGTAGAGTGACACTGCGTACTAGCCAAAATGCAAGTACGCCAGCCATCCCTGGTAAAAGCCATAGTATCTGTGGTTTTTTATACGATTCATATAACTTGGAGGAAAATCACCTATGCAATTTAAAAAATGGGTACTTACCCTGCTGGCGCTCGTGCTGGCCTTCAGCCTCGTAGCCTGTGGCGGCGCGAAAGAACCCGCCGCTGCCCCCGCAGATGCTCCCGCCGCCGCCCCCGCCGAAGCACCTGCCGAAGCACCTGCCGAAGAGCCCGTCGAAGAACCCACCACCAGCGAAGAGCTAACCTATACTTTGGACTATGACACCATTGCCAGCTGGGTGAGTGGCGGCTATCTGGGCACTTCTGATGCCGGCGAGGCCATTTTGCTGGTGTTCAACGAAGACATGACCATTGCCGGCATGATCTTTGGCGATCCCGAAAGCGGGGATGCGGCCAGTTTCTTCGGTGCTATGACGGATAACGGCGACGGTTCCGTTACTATCGCGGACGAGACCAATGGTCTTGCCATCACCTTTGGCGTAGAGCAGATCAGCGACACCATCATGGCCCTGGATATGGGCGAAGACCTGGGCGCGGCGCAGATTGAGGCCGCCCCCATCGATGATCTTTTGGCAGCCCTGCAGGGTGCGATCGAAAACTTTAATCACGTGGCCTAAGCAAGAAGGCCGCCGCAGCTCCGGCTTCCAGCCGGGCTCGGCGGCCCTTTTTTATTGCGCGGAAGTCGGCATATTGCATGTCGGCTCCTTTTTTGTTCCGGCTATCTTTTATTGCCTGCCCCACCGCCCTGGGCTTGGCCGCCGGCTGCGCCGCCTTGGTTCCCTTCCCCTGCAATCCCTCCGTTTTGGTTTCCTGTTGAAGAATCCTCGTTCTGATTGCCTTCCGTGGCGTTTTCGCTTTGATTGCCGGCTGCGGCCTTCTCGTTCTTGTTGCCTTCCGCAGCGTTTTCGTCTTGATTGCCGACTGCCGTCCCTTTATCCTTCAGCGTTTGTATGGCCTTCATAATATCCTTGACCTTTGCCTCTTTATACTGTTCTACCGTAGCGGTTGGATCAACGGCTTGCAGCTTTTCAATAAGGTTCAGTTTGCCGGGGGTAATACCCAGCGTTTTTGCTTCGTCACGGCGTGCCAGCGCAACATTTTCTTTGTGTATGGCCGCTGATTTACCATTTTCAGCCAAGGCTTCCTGTGCCCCCGTCTCCGCTTCCCCATTCAATTCGGCTGCCATGTTATCATTGTCTGTTTCAGCGGTAAGCAAAATAGTCGTGGAGCCATCATCGTCTATGAATCCATTCGAAGCGGCTGCGGCAATTACCGTGTTAACCGCTTTCTTAACACGCATACCCGTTACCTTTATTCCATTTAAAATCGCCCTGCCATCCGTATTGTATCCCTCCGCGCTTACGACTTGCCCAAATGCATTGATTCCCAATTCCACGCTCGGGTTGATGTCCACGCTCAGATACGATACGGGCGTAAGATATGCTTTTATCCCGCCCATGAGGAGCAAGAGCGCCACGCAAGCCAGTATCGCATATTTTTTCATATTCCTTATCCTCCCCTTTTTTAAGTTATGTGTTCTGGCGGTTTGCTCTGCTGAAAGCATCTTCCTTAGATACGCTTCCGTTTTGAGAATTAAGGCTTCATCCGCTTTAATATGATCCAACGAAGATTTAAAAACCGTATTCATATTCTTTCCCTTCCAATTTTCGCCTTAATAGGGCTTTCCCCCTATATAAATGCGAATAAATCGTATTTTCATTTTGGTTGATAAGCTTTGCCATTGCAGGTACCGTATACCCTTCGTAATAATAGAGATAAATAACATCCTTATACTTTTTCGGGAGGGATAGGACAACCTGCAAAAGGTCGTTTTCAGGTGTGTCCTCTAAGCGCACCTCCACATTCTCGACCAAATGGATGTTATTGCGCCAAAAGCTTTTTAGGACATCCTTGCATTGATTCATCGTCACTCTGATTAGCCAGGCTTTTTCATGGTCCTTGCTTTCAAAGGAGGGTTCCTTTTGAAGGAACCTAAGGAATACTTCTTGAAATACATCCTCAATATCCGATTTGTTACGTAAATAGAGGAAGCAGATTCTATAAACCATATCCGAATATGTTGTAAGTGCGATTGTAATGGTATCCTCGTTTTTCCGTTGTGATAGCGCCATCTTTCTCTACCCTCCTACCTACAAAACGATTGAGTGCCAAGAAACCTTGCAAACAAATTCAAGAAATCCATAATTTCTTTAATTATAGCAACTAATCCGGGGCAAAAACAGCTAAGCGACCTTGTTGCCATGCTTCGTCCCCGCTTTCATGCTGTTGCTTCTGTTGCCGACCGCTGCGCGTAAACCTAAACCCCGATAAACAATTTTGGAAGTTAACGCAGGCCAGATCTGCGGAAAAAGCAGGATGAACCGTGTTATATAACGCGGTTCATCCTGCGATGATGGAACTGATGACGGTCCCTTATAGGCGTTCGGTTTTTTCTTGATAAAATCCCGCTTGTGCTATTTCTTTTTCAGTTTCATAAAGTAAGGAATGATACAAGCCAGACTGCTTAAAGTTAGCGTAAAGGAGATTAGGGCTGTCTCCATTACAAAAGCATTGCCAACAAATGGATTGCTGATTTCAGCAAGCGCCCAACTCAAGCATAAAGCAAAAATCTTAAAAATTGCAACGCCGGCAAGGATCGTGCCCCGTGGTTTTCTTTTCCACAGCATATAAGCAATCCAACCCATCGCCGGGAAGATGAAGCCTAAATCCAAAATAAAAACCCCATAGGTGCTGCAAGGGATATGTCTTGCGACATCCGGAAGCATTCTGAGAATCCAAACAGGATATAACACCCCAATCATGGCTAATAAGTAAAGGAAGATGGCTTTTCGCAGTCCTTCCGGCAGTTGGTACCGCTCCGCCTCTAGTGGGTCGATGCTACATGTGCCGAAAAGAAAGCCGTAAAACGCCACGCCGAATATCGCCAAATAGACAAAATAGATGGAGGTATATTGCCCCTGCATGGTGTATAGCCCAAAGGCATAAAAGAAGTACCAAGTCAACCCCAGCATCATAATATAGAGTTTAACGGATTGTTTTTTAAGAAATAGCAACGTGCATGCAGCGAGTAAAAGCGAAAAGAGCATGGACATCATATCCTGGGCCTGCGACCCCCATATCAGGTTGTGCGGCATGGTCCCCGCCTGATATACATCGTAATACAGCGCTTGATCGAATACGCCCCTAGCAGCTGCGAAAAATGACAGGCCGGATAGGATGAGCATCAACACAGCCATTTTTTTACTATTTCTGCTGTTCATTTCTTCCTCCATTTGGGTTTTGCGCCCTAAAAGCCTATGCCTAAACTACAGTTGCACGTGTTCCCCTATGCGTAGAACGCTGGGGCTCCATTTTATGCTTGCTTCATGAGGACTTTGCAGCAGTCGCCCTCCATCAGCGTGCTCTCAATGGTCATATCTTCATCACGAATGCCGCTAACGGCAGACACCATTGCAAACATTGGGTCAAGACACCATCCATGGCAGGGATTTGCGCCGCCCATTCTTTTTGAAAGGGCGCACAGCTTGCAGGCCGTGGCAATAGCGGTATAACCGTCCTGCGTTTTTTCTACCGTCCAGTTTGCGCAGCCAAACACCTCGGAAAGTTTGCTGAAAACATCCTCCACGTTCTTAACGTCCAGTTGCTGATTCAAGCCAGGAGCCGTCTGCGCCTGCCGTTCTCTCTTTTTTTCGACTATGCTGGCAAGTACGTTCATTCTGCCGTACGTATTCACGGTTTCCGCGATGGACGCCGCATAAATATACTGCAGAAGATCAAGCCTTTTTTGAGTTTCCATGTTTGTGTCTCCTTTATTTAATTATTTTTTCGGCAAGGATTGTGGAAAGTTCTTCGCGAATCTCGTCTTTGGGAAGATACCGGTTCTTTACTACGATGCCTTCAATAAGATTCTCCAGCAGGTGTATCAGGGTTCTTACGATTACGATACCGTCCGCTTGCGTTTTCAAATGGGGCAATACCAACTGCAGATGCCGGTTTACAATCATTTTTTCCCATTGGTCCATAACGGCCATTAGTTCATCATCGCCGTCAAACCCAAGGTAAACCTTCATGCATAGCCGATAAACCTTTCTATCATAGCTGTTGAGATGATTCAGTTCATAAACGAACTCCGTATAGAGATCGATGATGTTCTTGGATGCCGCCCGTTCTGCTTGCCTGCTTACAATGGCAAAAAAGTCTTTCTCAACGATCTCGTGAAACAACTCTTTTTTGCTTTTGTAATAATAATAAATCATCGGCAAGGAGCAACCCACGTCACCGGCTATCTTCCGGATGGTTGTTCCATAATAGCCATTCTGATCAAAATGGTAGACAGCCACCTCTTTTATTTTTGTTTTAAAGTCCTTATTATCCATAGAAATCCTCCATCTAACGTACGTTAGATATATTACCATGTTTTGTGTATTAGTACAAGAGCTTTCTCCATTTTTTTATAAATCAAGCCGCCATCTGCTCTCTTGTGGATCATGGCAGCTTTATTTTCCGGTCAAAAATTTCCGGCTGCATAGCGAAAAAACCGGATACTTGCGGGTATCCGGTTCCTGTATGGTATTCTGCCGGTTACGGGAATGGTACGGATTGTTCTATGGGAGCATGGCGCAGCGGGCGGCGCATCCGCTTATTTCGTTACGCCCGGCCTAACCTGGCTCACGGCAATGCATAGCAGCATCGTGACCGCCATATCCGGCAACGTGCTTCCCACAAGCAGATCCACATGCATCAACAGGCGGTAGAGGGCAAATCCAACGGCCCATATCACCAGATTTTGCACGCTTACCTGCCCCGCGCTATAATCCTTCTTTAAGATAAAGAAATTTGCGATCTGTATCGCGATCATGGGTGCGAAAACCGATCCTATGAGGTAAAGAAAGTCTGTAATATTGTCCATTGGGTAGAAGATCGCACCCATCGTGCCGAGAGCGGCTGCGCCGATGGCAACCCATTTCCCGTTGATTTTTGCAAATACAGATTCACTGGATACGCCTGCGGAGTAAGCATCAAGGAACGTGGTGGTAACGGTGGAAAGCACAATAATCAGAAGCCCGGCAAAGCCCAGCCCCGCCTTGACCATGATCTGCGCGATATCGGACTCGCCGGTATAGATGGCCGCGCCCATGCCGATCACATACATCCAACAGCTTACGATCCCATAGATCCCGGCGCTTACGGCGGTGGCCTTCCCGGGATGTTTGGCGTTTCTCGTATAATCGCTGATAAGCGGCAGCCAAGATAGGGGCATGGCGGCGGAGAGCTCCACAGCCGCGCCGAAGGTAAGTCCGTCCCCGGCGATGCCAAGGATGGATCCGCCTCCAAAAATCACCCGGCAAAGAAGGATGGTCAAAATAAACAGGGCCGCCATGGCCACGGTGTTGATTTTGCCGAGATTCTTGATGCCGATCAAAATCCACAGGATAATGAGCACGCCAATCACCAGGCACCAGACCCACGCGCCCGTGGCCAGCACGTTGTTTGCGGCCAGGGCGCCGTCGTAGATCATAATGGCGGTCCAACCCACGAGCTGCAGGATGTTCAACAGGGAAAATAGCAGGCTGCCCTTTTGCCCAAAGCTCATCTTAACGGTTTCCATGGCGCTTTCGCGCGCTTTCCCCCCGATCAGGCCCGCGAGAAACAGCATGGTACAGCCGATGATATGGCCGATCAGTATGGCGAGAAGGCCCTTGCCAAAGCCCAACGGCGCAAAATAGGTACCCGTCAGGATCTCCGCAATGGACACCCCGGCGCCAAACCAAATGAGTCCATTTTCAACGGTGGAGGTGCGTTGTTCTTCCATGCTACCGCGCCTCCTTCGAAAATTCCCCGGTCAAAGCAAATGCGTGGTTCATGGGGCCGCTGCCCCCGCCTAGGTCGAGCATGGCCCCCAAGGCGCCGGAAATATAGGCTTTTGCCCGCTCAACCGAAGCAAATATATCGAATCCCTTGGCCAGGTTCGACGCAATGGCGCTGGAAAGCGTGCAGCCGGTACCGTGCGTATTGGGATTCTCGATGCGCTTACCCCTAAACCAGCGGGGCGCGCTATCGGTAAACAAAAAATCGTTGGCGTCACTTAAATGGTGGCCGCCTTTGCACAGCACGGCGCAGCCATGCAGTTCGTAAATAATTCTTGCAGCCGTGACCATGTCGTTTTCATTGCGAATCGCAATACCGGACAAAACTTCCGCTTCGGGAATATTCGGCGTGATGAGCGCAGCAAGGGGCAGCAATTCCTTCTTCAGCGCAGCGACGGCATCCTCGCTGATAAGCCTTGCGCCGCTGGTAGCCACCATCACTGGATCCACCACGATATTCCGGGCGGAAAAGGCATGCAGTCTCTCGGCGATAACCGCAATCAGGCCCCTTGCGGATACCATCCCGATTTTCACCGCGTCAGGACGAATGTCGTTACATACATCGTCAATCTGCTCCTTCAAAAATTGCGGGGTCACCTCCATGATCCCTGTCACGCCGGTCGTGTTTTGTGCGGTGAGCGCTGTAATCGCGCTCATGGCAAAAACACCATTCATGGTCATCGTTTTGATGTCTGCCTGAATCCCGGCGCCTCCGCTGGAATCGCTTCCGGCGATTGTTAATGCTGTTTTCATTGTTTTCTCCTTTGCTCGTTTTAGCATTAATTTTATGAAGCGGCAGAAGGTGGTGCCCCCGGTCTGCCGCTGAAGGCCCCGGATCAATCCCCCGAGGCAACCTTCCAAAATGTATCAAAATCCAGAAGATCCGCCATGTAATAATCGGCGATTTTCCGAATTTGCTCCGCGTCCCCGTTGCTTGCCTTATCTTGAACCGCCACGGTTTTGAAGCCGCCTGCCGAGGCGGCTCGAAGCGCGTGGAGCACATCCTCAAATACGAAGGTGTGCGCCGGAGCTGCATCCATATATTTTGCGGCCAATTGGTATATAAGCGGGCTGTTTTTACTCGTTTGAAATTCCGTGCAGGTGAAAATTCGCGAAAAAAAGGGACGAAGGCCAAGGCGTGCCAAGGCGGCATTTAACAAAGCGCCGTCCCCCGTTGTGGCAATAACCATCGGAACCCCGCGTTGGCGCAGTTGTTGCAGGAATCGCTGCGCGCCTGGTTTGGCCGAAACCTCAGTTTCATAAAAATGCCGGATAACAGCGAGGATGCCGCCCCTGGTTTCCTCCACTGTCTGGGATAATCCGTAGCGCCGTATTAAATAAGCGGCGCTTTCTTCCAGCGTCATGGAGAATAGAATGGTGGCAAGGCCGGTTTCGGGCGTCACGCCAAGCCCATGAAGGTACTTTGCCCCGGCCTCCTCCCATATCGGCATGGAGTCCAGCAGCGTACCATCCGCATCAAATATCGCACCGCGTATCATACAACAACGCCTTCTTTACTGCTTCTTTTAGTTCGGCGGTCGCCTTGCGGATATCTTTCTGGGCGAAGATCGCGCTGATAACGGCAACGCCGCAGATGCCGCTGCCCTGAAGCGCCCGCACATTATCCCTGCCGATGCCGCCGATCGCGATGACGGGGATGTGGGTTGCCGCGCAAATGGCTTTCAGCGTTTCATAGGGCACCTCGTCCGCGTCCGCCTTGGACCCCGTGTGGAACACCGCGCCAACGCCGAGATAATCCGCCCCCTGCTGTTCGGCTAGAATCGCCTGTTCTACGGTCTGTGCGGATACCCCCAGGATCTTGTCGTTCCCCAAGATCTTCCGAACGCACCCCGCCTCCATATCGCGTTGCCCCACATGGACACCGTCCGCGTTTATTTTCCGCGCGATATCCACATTATCGTTCACAACAAAGGGGACGCCATAGCCGTCGCACAGGTTTTTAAGTTCCAGGGCTTCGGTGAGAAGCGCGTCTTCCCCCAGTTCTTTTTCACGCAACTGCAGGAAGGTGGCCCCGCCGGAAAGCGCGGCCTCGGCCTGCGCGTATAAAGTGGACCCGTTCAGCCAGGTCCGGTCGGTTATGGCATAGAGCAGGAGATCTTTTTTATCGCACTTCATAGCGCGCTCCTTTTTGCAGGGTGGCGGCATGCATGTGATACACGGCGTCGATAATACGATTGCGGTAGGTAGCATTGCCCTCGTTTGCGCAGAGGTTTTGAAATCCGATCTCCCCGGCCAGGCCCATGGTGCACACGGCCGCTGCCGCCGCCTCTAGTTTGTTCCCCGGATTTGCGATTAAAAATGCCGTCATCATGCCTGAAAGCTGGCAACCGGTTCCCGTAATGCGCCCCATTTCAGCTTTTCCGTTGCGGATCACATAGCACGTTTCGCTATCCGCCACCAGATCGATAGCGCCTGTGATCGCGGCAATGCAGTTTGCTTTTGCGGCAAAGGCTTTCGCAAAAACAATCATTTGCTCCAGGTTTTCTTCCGTAACCGCGTCCGCCAAATTGGCGTCCACGCCCTTGGTCGTGCCGCTTCCCCGGGCTAAGGTCTTGATTTCGGAAATGTTGCCGCGAATCGCGTGGAATTTAATTTTCTGCATAAGCTTTCCGGCGGTGTCTGTTCGCAGCGTGCTGGCCCCGGCACCCACCGGGTCCAGCAAAACGATGTGCCCTAGCTCGTTTGCATGGCGCCCGGCCAGATACATTGCTTCAATGGTGCGCTTATTCAGCGTGCCAATATTGATATGCAAGCCGCCGCTGATGGATGTGATATCCACGATATCGTCGGGCTCATCCGACATAACCGGGCTCGCTCCGCAGGCGAGCAGAATATTGGCCACATCATTGACCGTGACATAATTTGTGATGTTGTGCACCAGCGGCGCCATCGCTCTCACGTTTTCCAAACAGGTTTCCAGCATGAAATGTTCCTCCAGAATAGATTTTATCTTGGCTAATGGGGCATCGAACGGCGGGATTGTGGAAAGAAAATGAGCGGATGTGCCAATTTCGTATCGGCATCTCCGCTCATCGCTTCGCTTATCATGTCCCTACGTTGGCATTATCCAAATCAGGTATACGGGTCGAAGGTTCATCAGCCTTCCTCTCAGCCTGTCATACAAGCTCCCCACTATTTAATTATGGATATCATAGTACAGTTTTTAGTAAAATGCAACCCAAATAGAAGCGCCCCCGAATCCCGGGTTGACTTCCCCGCATCCGTATGCCGGCTTCCCGTTCTATCCGGACATCCAGCAAACCGATGAGAATGGAAAAGCGCCGATAGCGGGCACGAGAACGACGGAACGCCATATGGCCGCTCTCGGTATGGCGTAAAAGCCGGAATCCAGGCCAATGATTTTCTGAATTACGGCTGGATTGCGCATGGTAAGGACCGGCCCCGGGGCCCTATAAAACGCCCTATCGTATGCAGGCAAATGTTGCGTCCATTCATTTTTGCCTAACGCTTTTTTGCAAAACCGGAAGAATCATTGCGGCAACCGCCCCGCCGATGAGCGCCGTTATAAGCTGCGGGATTGAAAACATGCCGGATACCACCAACGCCTGCTTTTCTGGCAACCGAAGCAAAACCGGTATGGCCAGCTTCACGATGCCCAGGTACAATACTAAAAATTTTGCAACCGCAGCCCCCACCGTGGCGGCTAGGTAAGTGCCGGGTCCCTTCGATTTCGCATTTGTTAGGATGCAATGCCAAACGATGCAGAGGGTCAGGTTTCCAAGCGTGATAAAGGGAATCAGGCTCCACAGGGGGCCTATGCCGAAGAGCTTGGCCAATATGGGCGAAAGCAGGGAGACGGTTACGCCGGAAAGAAGGCCGCAGGTCATCACGGAAACAACCAGCAACAGGTTGACGACTGCGCCTGTAATCAGCATATTCCCCAGCGGCGCGGTCCCCACCTGTAAAATCACGAGAAGCGCAATAAAGGCGGCGGTCTGGGTAATCCACAGAACCCGAGAATTTGTTTTCATTTTTATTCATACCATCCTTTCCATTAGGCCTTCTATGAAAAGGATAGTATAATCTTAATGAAGAAGTCCGTTGCACGTGCAACCGCATACTAGAAATTTCCGGATTATTATCTAATTATGAAAATACGAGGCGAACCCATGAAGGAGAAGCGTATGGCAGAAAACGTGCTGCATGCAACACCATTATTTCAAGGTATTCCAAAGGGCGACCTTGCGCTTATGCTTTCTTGCCTGTCCGCAACACGAAGAGAATTCCCTAGGTCTGCAACCATCGTGGAGGAAGGCGACCTGGTGCCTAACATCGCCATTCTGCTGTCCGGAACCGCGCGCTCGTTAAAGACCGATTCCGCCGGAAAGCAGGTAATCGTAACCTTGATTAAGCCCGGCGGTTACATTGGTATCCTGCTGGCGGCCAGCCATGGCCGCGCAAGCCCGGTGACAGTGCAAGCTCTCGAAAATCTTGCGGTCCTGTTTATCCCGATGCAAAACATTCTCACAAGGTGCGATTGCCCGCACCACACGAAGCTGTTAAGCAATCTCCTGGATGCGGTTGCGGAAAAAGCATTGCTGCTGCACGATCGAAATGATTGTCTAATCAGGCCCACGATCCGCGATAAAGTCCTAACATTTCTTTTGGAATTTGCGCACAAAGCGGGGTCGCATTCTTTTACCATTCCCATGGGGCGCGATGCCATGGCGGGGTATCTTGATGTGGATCGCAGTGCGCTGTCCCGTGAGCTATCCTGGATGAAGCGGGACGGGCTTATCGATTATAAAAGGAATTGGTTTAACCTGCGGATTTAACCGCCCTTTGCCTTTCTATTTTCCAGGTTTTGCAAGGAATGTCCCAACTTGGTATGGTATTTCATGCGCAAGAAGGGCCTCAAGCGCATGAAAACAGGTTGTTGCATGCCATCCGATTCACCAAACAAATGGTAGCGACCGGTACCGTACCTTTTTCGAATAAGCGAGATAGCCGGATCCTTCCATGTAGAGCATGGTATCCTCCGGATACGTTCGAACGCTATGCCGTTGCGGGATCGGATAACGGCGGCTATCCTTGTGCGCAGCCAATATACCGTACCGTACAAAATCCCATGCAACGCGTGAAACGTTCCGGCCGCGCCGAAGAGCGCAAGGGCGCCTCATTAATGCAAGGTAGGTTTTCGCGCGATTTTTAGGCCGCATGCCAAATAATATCCGATCGTTACAAGCAGCGTATCTATCATGATTCTGGCCAGCACGTCGGTCAAATAGCCGGAAAACACGAAAGGCATGAAAAGAAGGAACGTGGCCCAGTTAACGCCAAAGATGAGGAGTCCAAATTTCGCCGCGCTACGTCCCAAGCACCACGAATCTGCGGCATTTCCCAGCAAAATATAGACTGCTCCCATACAGGCGCCCATAAGCAGCGTCCAGATCCATGTATAAACCGGGCTTGTTTGATAGCCTGATTGAATCACGCCCAGGAAATAGGCAGCATATCGTCCAAGAAGGAATACCCCCGCGAAGATAGCTACGGCCGCTAGCTTCTGTCCAAAAGAAAACGGCTTGGCCGCAGCATCCCGCTCTCCGCTCTCCACTTTCAGCAAGCTCAATAGAATTCCCATGATAAAAACAGGGATCGCATCACACAGGCCAACCACAAACTCGTTTATGATTGGATTGCCAAATAGGGATACCCCTTCCAGCATGGCAAAAAGCCAAAGCAGTGCGATTCCCGCCCCGTATCGCAGCCCCTTTTTTACCCCCTCGCCCGGAATTCTGTCTCTGATGCGGCCATAAACATAAGCAGCCCCGGAAAAAGAGAGGAGCGCCCAAAGGGAAACGGTCACTTCCATTCCAAACGACTTTGCCACGATGCTGTAGTTCGGATTCACAGGCATCGTACTGTATGCGCTTGTAACAAGATGCAGGACGATATCGCCCAGCGTGCAAGCTACGATTATGGCTATCAGTTTTATTCTTTGCCCCATTTTCATCCTGCGAATGCTCTCTTTTTCAGCCGCCTGCCTATGCTGATAGGGCCGGCTCGTTAGCCCACTATTTATGGTGTCCCTCATTCTCCGCCCTTTCAACAGTTGCTTTCTCCATTTCTGTTAAATTCAACAGCATTTTTTCAAGCAGCCCTCTTGTCGTCGCAATGTCTTTGTTTTCCATTCCCTTAAACATATTTTCTCTAAAGGCTGCGCCCTTGGGATCTGTTTTTTCCCAGAAAGCCTCGCTCTTCCCTGTCAATCGCAACCTGGTAACCCTGGCATCCTTTTTGTCCTTTTCTAACTGCAAAAGGCCTTTGTGCTGGAGCTTCAATGCTACTTGTTTAATATTTTGATGCGAACTCCCCATTTCGCCGGCCACCTCTTGCATCGTGGGCGGGGCATCAAATAGGCTGTGTATGGTTTCCGATAAAAACCATTGCTTTGTTGTAACATCGAATTCCTTGAATTCCCTATCAAGAAGCGTATTCATCTTGTTGGAAATGATTAATAGAAGCGCAAAAATCATGGGTGCATCCGAAATTGCGTTTGTTTTTATGGGGTTCAAACTACCACCGCCTTCAAGCATACTGGATCGTGCCGCGCCAATAAAGGTAATGCATTATCTTTTTATATAATACATTACCTTTTTACTGTTGTCAATATCCGAAACGAATCTTACGGTTTATCTTTTTTCGCGCTGTACTTCAAGGACATCGGCCTCCGTATTGGCCTCAATAAATGCCAATATGGAATCAACCATACTGTCCGCATGCGATACAGAGGCAGAAACGCAGGCCAGTCCAAGCACAATCGTCTGGTGGATGTCCTGTTCGCCTACCTCTGCTATCGAAACATTGAATTTGTTCTTTGTTTTCGCGAGTAAGCTTTTTACCAGCATACGCTTCTCTTTTAAAGAATGCACCCACGGCGCATAAAGTTTAATTGTCGCCGCTTCAATAATCATAAGTCGGCCATTCCTTTCATCGTGGTCAAAGCGGTAAGAACCCGCCCAGCTGTGCCACCGCCTGCTTTACGCCCACCTCGTCGGACAGTTTGACCGCTTCTTCCTTAAATTCCTTATCATATTTGCGCATTTTAAACACCCCGTCATTCTTCTGATAATTCTATCACATTTGGGGTGTTGCACTCTGCTCTTCTATGATATCCCTCCAAGCGCATACTGCCATTTTTATAGCATAATCCTCCTGCTCGCTTATTCTTCACTAATAAATAGCGTGTTGGTATCACGGCATAGATACTGCACCGCGGTCCGGCCGGTCATCAGCGCAACAGGGAGGCCGCCGGGAGGCATCATGCGCTGTCCCGCGAAGTATACGCCGGACAGCCCATCGATAGCAGCCGGGTAGTTCTTCATCTTCATGCTTGGCGTCATTTCCGTCATCCAGGAACCTTTCCAGTTGCCGCAGTAACGTTCGTAGGTTAACGGCGTTGCAACATCGCAAACCTCCACTTGCCCTTTGGTTTCAGGAATCAACTCGGACAATGCCTCTATTACCACCCCGGCCAACTTTTGTTTTTCATCCGAATACCGATCCTCGTCTTTTGCTTTTTTCCAAAAATCATAGGTGTCGCCGTCTAAGATAATCGTAAGCGCCGTTTTCCCTTCAGGCGAATAGGCCGGATCCGACGCATAATTGTTGACGCTCAGGTATTCATATTTTTGTGTTGCCAAAGGAATCGGCTTCCGGAGCTTGAAAACGAGGCCCTTCTGATATTTCCGCAAGTCAGCCTTTATGCCGAACGATAAGAAGGTAGCCATCGTAGGCTCTGTCACCGCATGCATTTCCTCCAGCCAAGGTGCTTTGGGCGGCGTGTCGAACAGGCCGTCGATTGCCATGGTATCGGCTGTAATAATCACGGCGTCGGCAGGCATGTTTTTCCCGTTCGCCATCACGCCAACCGCTTTATTGTTTTCCATTATCACGCGGTCGCCCCTTGTGCTTAGTAGGAGTTCACCGCCCAGGGATTCCAGGGTCTGCACCATTCGATGGACGAATGGCAAGGATCCGCCTTCGGGGAAGCCGCCATCACCCCTGGCAAGCGTACCCATTGTAAAAAACAGCGGCACCACGCCACTTTTTTCGCTTGTTAGGGCGCAAAGCATTTCGCGCAACCCCGCATGGGCGAATCTGCCGACATACGCATCTCTCGAGATTTTAGAAAACGTACGCATGATTCTCATGGCGGAAAGCGCGCTAAAAAGCAGCGAAATTGGCATACGCATCTTTTTTGTCACTTTCACCCCACGCAGATCCGTAACAGGCATAGAAAGGTTCTTCACTTTTCGAATGTTATCGCATAGGGCTTTTATCTCTTTTGCATCCGCGGGGGACACGGAAAGCCAGTGCTTTTCTGTGGTATCTACATCCCTATAAAAGCGGATAGGCGTGCCCTGGTAGTCATATTCGATGAATGGTTCAGAACAGTGGATTTCCACGCTGTCGTTGAGCGCCCCCACCGTACGCCACATATTATGAATGGGTTCTTGTTTCAAGGAACCCGTCAGCCAGTGCATACCGCCCTCAAACAGATAGCCGTTCCGCTTCCACGATGTACAGTTTCCGCCCGCTATCCGATGGCTTTCCAAAACAGTAACGTCAAAGCCGCACCTTAACGCGTAGATACCCGCGCTAAGCCCCGCAATACCGCCCCCTATGACGATAACCTTCTTTTTCATGGGAATCCTCCTCCTTATCATTTCATGTAATTATTTGAAACAGCGCACCAGGAATAACGTAGATATTATACTTCTTTTTTGTCAGTATTTTGTTAATATGTGGTTATAAGTATGAGTTTGCTTTACTTGAGTTGCCATTTTTTCTATTTGCAACGATTGTCCATAATAAACATAACACGTAGTTCATTTCCTTGACCAAATTGCAGATCTCGCAATCTTTTATGACATTTCTCTACTTGCATCTTGAGAAACTTTCCGAGCGATTTCTTTGAGTTCATCAGGTAATTCTATATATTTTAGTTGTATTTCACCTAAAAGGCCCTTACTCTGTGCGTTAAATATCTTATAAAACTCCTGATTTGTGACAGCCAGTATTTTAGAATTTGCCTTTGTAAGGCTTAAGAAATAACAGTCTGCAAATGTATTTCTGATCTTTCCAGTTGGTAGTTTATTTCCCGACGTATAACCGCTATGATTAATAACCTTTACGATAATGTCCTTGTTTAGAGAGACACCGTCAAATTTTTTAGTTACTCCTTCATTACCTATATAAATCTTTTGGGGGGCCAGTTCTATTTTTAAATCTTTAGCCACTTCTTGTATTGCGAAGTTGGTTACCGCTTTCAGCGCACTTGTATTAGCCATTTTGGATACCTCCTTCATAGCTGAAAACTCTTTATAGCATTCGTGCTGGTCTATTGCAACGTTTATAGAGCACTTGATCGAATTAATAACTGCTTTATAAACATAACTAGACGTTTGGCTGGATTGTGTTATGATACGCATGCTGCACTTCGTCTGACTTGTGCCGGCTTTTATCCTCATACATTAAATTATCGATATGACTAATAAACTGCTGAATTGTCATGTTGGAATTACAATCAAATATGTCGAAGCCCACACTGAAGTTTATAGAATAGGGAAGCTTTTTTCTTTTATTAAAATTTATAATATTAGTTTTGAGCTTTTCTACAATGTTGGACAATTCAGCCATCCCGCTAACTTTTAAAACCACCACAAATTCGTCACCTCCATAGCGGCAAATTATATCTTTTTTCCTAAAACTATCTTTAAGAATTTTTCCGGTCTCCACAAGCGCCGCATCCCCTGCAATGTGTCCCCACACATCGTTTATATTCTTAAACGAATCCAAATCGGCCATAATGATCCCAAGCATGGCGCCCTCGTCACAATTCTTGAAACATTCCTGCATATAATTATCAAATTGCCTACGGTTGTATAGCCCGGTTAGGGAATCCGTATATAGTTGACTGTTTTGAATATTAATAAAAATAATAAACATCGAAATTGTCATACAGTCCCATACAATAGAAACTCCATAAAACAGAGCTTGGATGATTCCGGCAATAAAAGGTGGTAACGCAAATAGCAGCAGCGGAATATATACTTTATGTTCTACAGACTTTCTTTTTCGAATGACAAAAATCAAGGAATAAAAAAGGTAAAAATAACAGATTGAAACCATTAAATAAAAAAGAGGGCCTCTGTGGTATACATTATTCTGGTCAATAACGAATATAAGTCCATAAAAAGCACTAAGTAACGCAAAAAGCAAATTGATAAGCAAGGGAATTGTCATCGGTAAAAGCAATTTTTTTATATGCTTTTCCTCCCTGTATATTTGATAATCAGCATACATGCTCCAAAGAAAACATGGAATGGGAGTTGTTGCGCTATAGGCTACCGCTATAATTATGGATAATGCCCTTAGGGCTACGCCCGGCTTTCCATCCAAAAGCCACTGCAAAGAATCCAAAATAAGCAAAATAGCATTTGCCCCTATCATGACCAAAAATATTTTTTGATCATATAAATAATGGTTGCCTATATGGCGAATGTTACCGTAACAAAGAAGCAGAAATACAAAAGCGAAAGCATTAAGTTGTATATATGATAACTTGTCCATTTTATCACCTAACTTATAACTCAATATGCACACTTGCGTTTGTACGATTATCATTGATTTTCATTTCTGCTGAAGAGCAGATTTGCTGTCTCAATAATTGGTATTTTATAAACAGAATCTACCACTGGATAAACTCCGTGTTATTGCAATAATTAGTTACTGATTAAATTGCTTAATTTTTCTAAATTATAACATATAATTTCAGCGGTGTCAGTCAAGATTTTCCGTGCCGGCGCTCCAGTAAAATTTCCAGGGCATGGGCAAAAACTACAAGCTTGCAAATGAGATCTAACCAAGCAAACGGGTATTTCGAACGCCCATAACAAGGCGGAACAGGGCAAGGCCGCCCGGAATTTACGCGGCTGTACCCATTGCGAAACATGGAGAAGGGGCAGATGTGGAGGAGCCCAAGAGGAATCCCCACGCGGCGCTATATGGGCGGTAAATCCGCATACGACGGCATACTTTCCAGCCGGCGGGTACATGATAGGTCTGCACTTTTGCACCGCCTTGTGTAGAACGCACAAAGCGGCAGCCGGGAGGGGAAACGAGCAGCCAAGCGGGAGGCAGCAGGCCTTATGGAGCGAAGCGGGAATATGCATTATGCGAGGTAACATTATTTTTGCGGGTATAGAAGCCCCCCCATAGGTAAGCTTCCTATTTCATTTTGGCTATCGTTTTTTGCAGCTTCGGTATTCTCTTGCCATGCTCCATCGTCTTTGCTGAAAGCAGGAATCAACGGAACAGGTTGCATTTCCGGCGCATAGAAAATATAATGGAAAAAGTTATGAACGAGAAAGAACTTTCTTCAAAATCATGGACCTCTTCCTTCTTTCGCAAGCAGCTCAAAAAGCTGCAAAGCTTTACGGAAGATGAGCCCCTTGCGGCAGAACGCCGGGCGCAAGATTTCATCGGCGTGCTGTTGCAAAAAATACAGCACCCGGATGTGCGCTTTTGCCCGCTGGCGTTTGACCGTTTTCAAGCGGCCATGGCCCTGCCGTCATCTTTGGACTGTTCCGGAGCCGTCCTCTATCTTCATGGGGGCGGCTATTGTTGCGGCGGTATCGAATATGCAAAGGGCTTTGGCGCAACCCTTGCCACGGAGGGCGGCATACGCGTTTTATGCCCGGCCTATCGCCTCGCGCCGGAACATCCCTTCCCGGCCGCTCTGGATGATGCCATGGCCGCCTATCGTTTTCTTCTTGAAGAATATGATCCCAGCAAAATCGTCCTAGTTGGCGAATCGGCGGGGGGCGGCCTTATTTTCTCCGTTTGCCTTGCGGCAAAAAAGCTTGGGCTTCCGCTTCCGGCGGGTCTCGTCGGCATTTCGCCTTGGACCGATCTAACGGCTTCCGGCAAATCCTATGCCGAAAACGAATTCGTTGACCCATCCATGTCGCTGCGCCGCCTGCAATTTTTCGCTTCCTGCTATACGGATGAGCCTGCGAACCCGCTTTCCTCGCCCTTATTTGGCGACCTTCTGGATTTTCCAGAGAGCCTCCTTTTTGTTGGCGGGGATGAGATTATGCGGGACGATGCGGTGCAGCTTTATGAAAAGCTTCTGGCTTCCGGCTGCAAAAGCGCCTTAACCGTTGCCCCCGCCATGTGGCACGTATACGTCCTATATGGCATGAAGGACCGACGGCAGGATATGGACGCCATTTGTGCATTTATCCGAGGGCTTGCGCAATGAGCAAATTCTGGCTGCGGCTCGATAACGCCGCTTTAATTTTTCCTGCGGTCAAGCGTCCCGGCTGGTGCAATGTCTTCCGGCAGTCCATCTCGCTGCGGGAACCCATAGACCCCGCCGTGCTGCAACAGGCGGCGGACGACCTGATGCCCCGCTTTCCCTCCTTATACATGCGGCTGCGCACCGGCATATTCTGGTACTACCTGGAAGAAATCAGAACCCCGCTGAAGGTAGGCCAGGATTTCGCTTATCCGCTGACCCATATGGGCACAAAAGAGCTCCGCTCCTGCTGCCTGCGAATTCTGTATTATCGAAATCGCATTGCCGTGGAGTTTTTTCACGCGCTGACCGACGGCACGGGGGGCATGATCTATTTAAAAACGCTGGCAGCCCGGTATCTTGCCTTAAAATACGGCATCGATATCCCGGCTTCGGATGATATACTGGATATTGTGCAAGAGCCCCAGCCGGAAGAAATGGAAGACAGTTTCCTGCGCTATAGCGGCCGGCACGCCATGAGCCGGTCCGAACCGAATTCCTACCGCCTAAGGGGCACCCATGAAAAAGATGGCGTACGGCATCTTATTACCGGTATTTTGCCCACGGACAAGCTGGTAGAAGCCGCGCACGGCTATCAAGCTACCGTTACGGTTTTTTTGGTGGCCGTTATGGCGCAGGCCATCATGGAGATGCAGGCGAAGCACGCACCGCGCAGGCGGCCAAAACCCGTGAAAATCACCGTACCGGTCAATCTTCGCCGTCTTTACGGAAGCAAAACGCTGCGCAACTTTGCGCTCACGCTGAATCCCGGGGTTGATCCCAAATTGGGCGCTTTTACATTGGGGGATCTGTGCAACAGCATCTCCGCCCAATTATCCGCCGAAGCGATGCCCCAGCTTATGGCGGCGAGAATCGCGGCTAACGTCATACCGCAGCGGCTGACGATTCTGCGGATTATGCCGCTGTTCATCAAAAACCTTTTCCTGCGCATGGTGTATGCGCATGTTGGGGAGACCAAAGGCTGCCTGAACGTATCGAATCTCGGGGTCGTTAAAATTCCGGAACCCATGCGGCCTTATGTGGAGCGGATGGAGTTCATTATCGGCGTGCAATATAGCTATCCAAACAATTGCTCCGTTGTAAGTTTAGGCAACGCAACCTATGTGAGCATGATACGAAACATTCGGGAAACCGAGCTGGAACAGCGTTTCTTCTCCCGGCTTGTGGAGTTGGGCGTTCCCGTGACCATTGAAAGTAAACTGCGAGGTGCTTAACCATGTACTGTATAAAGTGCGGCGTCAGGTTAACGGACGGTACAGAGCGCTGCCCCTTATGCGCCACCCCTGTCCGGCTTCCTGAAGATGCTCAAATTAAAAAAGCAAATGACGGGTATTCTTCCGTGTATCCGAAAAAGAAGGAGAATGAAAAAATTCCAGCCGCGATTTTTCTTACGATTGTATTGACCATCGTGGGCATCGTGAGCCTGATTTTTTGTCTGCGCACTTATGGGGCCATCCGTTGGTCCGGTTATGTGATGAGCGGCATTGCCGCTCTGTACATCGGTGTCGTTTTACCGTTATGGTTTCACCACCCCAATCCCGTAGTCTTCGTACCGGTTAGTTTCCTCGCCGCCAGCGCTTTCTTGCTATATGTCTGCCTGTATAATCACGGGGATTGGTTTCTTTCTTTTGCATTCCCGGTGGTTATGCTGTTGGGCATACTGACAACCACGGCAGTTATCTTGTTCCGCTATGTCAATGGCGGAAAGCTGTTTATTATCGGAGGCCTTCTTGCCGCGCTAGGCGCAAGCTCCATGCTGATAGAATACTTTCAGCATATCACATTTGGCACCAAGATGTTTTCATGGTCTCTTTACTCTGTGAGCACGTTTTTCTTGGTGGGTCTGTTTCTGATACTTGCGGCAATCATCCGGTCGTTACGGGAATGGCTGGAAAGAAGATCGTTTTTATAATTCCACCTTGTGGTGCCTGCATTTATCAAAGCTATTGCGCGCAATGTCTTTGCGGGTGTTGGTAAGCCCGAATCCTTCCGGGGACACGCATTTGGCTGATCGCCGCGCCGGTAGATGAGGGAAACCGTATTGTATACCGCATAAAAGGCGCCCGCTCACCGCTTGCGGATGGCGCGGGAGCCCGCCCATCCTCGTCAACCGGCAGCTTTCCATCCGATTCCCCGTCGGCTTTCGCCTCTTCCATCAGCTCCCGCGCAATCCAACTCGCATTTTATCAGATAAAATGGAAAAAGCCCAGCTAAGCTGGGCTTTTTCGGCAGCCTGTGGCGGCCGGCAGGCATGCTGGAAATTAATCAATCTGGATTTGTTTTCCCCGCAAGGCTTGATCGCCCCGTTTGGGCAGGGTAAGCTCCAATACGCCGTTATGATAGGCAGCCTTGATCTTATCCGCATCGACATCGGAGATATCGAAACTGCGGCAATACGAGCCGTATGCCCGCTCACGGCGGAGAAAGTTCTCTTTCTTTTCTTCCTTGCTTTCCTCGTGCTGTACGCTTATCATCAAGTCGTCGCCATGGATATCCAGGTGGATATCCTCCTTGGCTACGCCTGGCAAATCCGTCTTTAGCAGAAAATGATCGCCTTTATCCATCACATCTGTCCGGAAGGTGCCATAGCCAAAGCTTGGCATACCGCCAAAGAAAGCCTTCTCAAAATCGTCAAAATAGTTGGCAATGCCGTTTGCATCCCCATTGCTCCTGCGGTAAGGAATCAGTCCACGCATGATGAAAACCTCCTTTTTCGTTTTCGTCGTTACATATCTGCGGCGCGGCGTTCCGGTCCGGCCCACCGTGCCCTTTTTGTTTACATGCTTATCATAGCGTCGCATTGTTACGGCAGTTTGACGGCATCTCAATCCAAAAGCAAACTTTTAGCACTCGTCCGTTCCGAGTGCTAATTTCCGCCGTCCTTATGGATTCTGCGGGTTTTGCAAAAAAAGATCCGTATAATGGTAGCATCAAACTAATATCTAAAATATTTGCATGGCAGTCTTGTTGACTCGGTTGAAAAAAAAATCAGATTTGATATAATCGAATTAATTGTTATTACGTATATTACTTTAAAATCTTAGATATTTGAAGGAAGGAAACATGAAGAAAATATTGGTAATTAACCCTGGTTCCACCTCCACAAAACTCAGTCTGTATGAAAATGACACTCTACTTTTTGAGGAAAGCGAATTTCATGACGCCTCGATCCTGCTGCAATACCCCTCCGTGAACGACCAAGTTCCCTTCCGTAAACAAGTGATTCTGAACATGCTGCGGCGGAATGGGTATGCTCCTGCGGGTGTAGATATATTTGTAGGTCGCGGCGGAAGCGCTTACCCGCAGCGCGCAGGTGTAATGCCCATTGACTACCGGCTTTACCTCGATACATTGCATGCGGTGGGCGGCAGCGAGCACGCAGCAAAGCTGGGGGTGCTGTTGGCCTATGAGCTATGCAGGGAGTACGGTGGGAAAATGTTCACGCTCAACCCCACCAATATTGATGAACTTTGCGATTATGCCCGTATCACCGGCATCGCCGGATTGTACCGGAATGCCCAGACACATGCCTTGAATCAAAAGGCAATCGCCTCTTACCATGCAAAATCCATGCATAGGCGCTATGAGGACTGCCGCTTTGTGGTTGCGCATATCGACGGCGGCGTGACGATAAATGCCCACGACTGCGGGAAAATGGTGGACGGGAACGTAGGCTCAGGCGGAGACGGTCCCTACGCCCCTACCCGCATCGGCAGTGTACCGGTGCTCTGCCTGCTGGACTATATTGAGCAGCATTCCCTGGAGGAGGTTCGGCTCATGTGCTCCCGTGCCGGAGGCTTTGTCAGCCACTTCGGAACCTCCAATGCGGATAAGGTCCACAGCATGGTGGAAGCCGGAGACCGGAAAGCGGTTTTGGTGTGGAACGCCATGATTTATCAGATCTGCAAAGAAATCGGGGCTATGAGCGCCGTACTCTGCGGAAAAGTGGACGGCATTTTGTTGACCGGCGGGCTTGTCCGTTTTGATGACATTGTGGAGGGCATCCGCAGCCGTTGTGGCTGGATTGCAACAATCACCGTCTATCCCGGTGAAATGGAACAGGAGGAACTGGCAGGCGCCGTGCTGCGGGTTCTGCGCGGAGAGGAAGATGCCCATCCTTATACCGGAGAACCGGTATGGAAAGGCTTCGATTTCTAAGGTAACGCCGCACAGCGCAAAGGCATGCAAAGATCCGGAAAATAAGGCATAAACAACCAAATTGCATAGTCGGTTTTGCACGATGAACCGGCTAATGGTAAGACAAAAAAAGAAGATTTTTTGCGCGGATAGATGTATAAAAGAGGGGTTGAAAAAACGTTGCCTATAACTCTTTGCATACATCTATTGCTTATGGATGCATGGAGAGAATGTACGCCTGTGACAGACACGCCTTCCCATTTATGATACAATTCGGGCGAACCAATCGCATATCCCCATTTGATTCAATAGCATAGGTAGCTTAGCAAGAATGCGGAATTCGTCCAACGATAGGTTCTAGAAAGAATGTGCGATTCAAAAATCAGGAATAGCAATGTTACCCCTAGGGATGGATTATATTTAGTGATTGGTGGAACAGAATTGTAACAAATAGAAAGCGAGGGTATTTTGATGGGATTTGCAAAGGATACGCGGGTTACGATGGCAGACGGCAGTTGGCGATATATCGAGCATATCGCCATAGGTGACCGGATAATGGGTGACGGTAAGATTCTCGTTGTTACCAATATCCTTTTGGGTCGTGATGCAACGCTTCTCCAAATTCAAGTTAAGAGCGCCTCGCCCATCAAGCTATCGCCAAATAGCGTTGTGATGACATCTACCGGTGTAAAACAAGCTTGTGAGGTTGGCTGTGGTGACGCGCTACAATGCGAGGATGGTCGTTTTGCTATCGTACAGGAGGTTGAAGCCATCAAGCACGATGACATCGTTTATCACCTCGGCTTTGATCAAAAGGGCCTACACTTTGCGAATGGCATTGCGGTTGGCTCCTTCGAGATGGTGCAGGAATTTCGCGTACTACGCAGCGACACCGAGCAACCGCCCGCCAAACGCTTACCGGATGGGCTTGCGTGAGAGCAATGGACGAAGGCATGTGTATCCCTCCTATATGGCGTTGTGATCCGGCTTTCATTTACCTCGTTGCGAATCAATATGGCGCATTACGCAAAAACAAAAGCCTTTCATTTTTCACGAAGGGGATGCGCAAACCCAGCAGCTGCGAGACTGCATGCGTTTCGTATCATAAAGAGAGCAACCTTCGGGATTCCAAAAAATAAAGCCATGCCTTATAAAACGGGCAGGGCTTTTATGTGGTGTCGCGTTATACTGTCGCAATACGAAACTTAGGGAAACGTATACCAGCATAGAGAATACTATGGAAAACAATGCGGCCAAAAGGCAGTTACAGCAATAGTTTTACCGAACTATGCGGGGATAGAGAAAATGCCACCTACTATTCGGTTAACTCAATTCTTCAGCCCATCTTTACGCTTACCCCATTGACTTCCACGCCGGTATCTGCGGGAATCAGTATATATCTGCTTCCGTCGATCACCCGTGTTTCGATGAGGTCACTCCGCTCTGGATCAACCTTGATCACCAAATCGGGCGTGCGAATGACAAACTGCTTTTTGTCAATCACGTTGGCGGGCATAAGCTGCGCATCCGTGCCGAAATGCGCTTCAACGGTAGCGGAAAAGGCTTGCACATGCTCTGTAGATACGCCGCATTCCAGCAGCACCGCTCCCATTTCCCTTTGCGAGAGCAGAAGTTGTTCGGGCTCCTTGCTTTCCTTGTGCTGCTCTATCCTTTCGCGCAGATGCTCATGGACAGCCTGCACCACCTCGAGGCTGCAATCCTCCCTGAGTGTTTCTGCCAATATGGCTTGGAAAATCTCCTTCTGTGCTGCAGCGGGCATGGGCGGCTCCACATGGAATACCGCATCGATAAATTCCTGATGATTCTCCGTAGCGTTTTTCATATAGTACAACGCCCCATAAATGTTGGCGGCTCTATCATCGAAGGCTGGAAACAGAAAGCCCAATTCCGGTGCGGATACGATTGAGCCTTGCGTGGTGTGAAAGCGGTTCTCGGTTAGCCGGTAGCTTAGCTCTTTTGGAGTCAACTTCACCGGGCATATGCTGCAAAGGATGTAGCTGAATTCCTCGTCGGATGCATCCTTCTGTATCTCGCCGTCCGTGGCTCTGTAAGGCACAGTATATACATCGTGGGTCAGAAGGATAAGATAATTGCCACCCATGTTGAGAGATTCAGAGACACGCTGATAGAAAGTTTGCAGCATATCCAAATTCTTTAGCCCATCCTGGCGGAGCATGGAAAGCAGCTTATGCTCGTCGCTGTTCATCACCTGTTTTGCGCTGAATTCTATATTGACAAGATTCTTTCCAAGAGAACCGGATAAAGCCTTTTTCAAAAGGGAAAGAAAGCGTTCCGACTCCTCCTGCGGCATGCCGGAAAGGAACTCTTCAAATGTAGCGACAATTTTTCTGTCCTCATTGACATAACAGCCGTATACCCTGCCAATCATACTTTTATCCGGTCTGAAACGACGCCGGATCTCCCGTACCCCTTTTTCGTTCATGTAATAACCTCACACTGTTTATGATATAAAGAAGGCTGCCGCAAAAGCAGCAACAGCATGAATTATATCATGCCGGGAGCGATATTGTCTTGCTTTGGGTTTTTCGGATAATAGGGTGACTTCGTTCTATAATGATGATAAGATAATTCAGATGCTGCTGAACCGGTGGGCATATTGCAGTTGGCTACACAGAAGTTTTTAGTATTGTCGCGGATTTTCGAACAATACGGAGTTTTCGGATTAAGGGCGGAAAAACAACCGGGCGCGCAACTGCAGCTGCTTGAATACTTGAATATAGGGAGAAATAATGCTATTATCTGCGGAACATATTTCAAAGAATTACGGAACCAAACAACTGCTGCGGGATGTCTCCCTATACCTGAATGAAAGGGACCATATCGGCATTGTGGGGATCAATGGCACGGGAAAAAGTACGCTGCTGAAAATTTTAGCCGGCATAGAGCCGACTGACGAAGGCTCTGTTTCCGTCAATCCCAATCTGCGGATTGCCTATCTTTCACAAAATCCGGTGATGAACGATGATCTTACCGTGCTGGAGCAAGTATTCTCGGAGTTCTCCCCGCAATTTCGTGAAATTAATAAGTACGAAGTGGTATCCATGCTGACACGGCTGGGGATTACGGATTACGAAGCGAAAATAGGGACATTGTCAGGCGGGCAGCGTAAGCGCGTGGCGCTTTCCGCAACGCTTATTCATCCCGCAGACGTTCTCATATTGGACGAACCAACCAACCATCTCGACAGTGACATGACGATTTGGCTGGAGCAACGCTTGAGCCGTTTTACCGGCGGCTTGATTATGGTAACCCATGACCGCTATTTTCTTGAGCGGGTTGCAACCCGCATTACCGAGCTATCCCATTCCAAGCTATATACGTATGAGGCCAATTATTCAAAATACCTGGAACTCAAAGCGCAGCGCGCTGAGATGGCCCAAGCTAGCGAACGCAAGCGGCAGGCGATTTTACGTAAGGAATATCAGTGGATCATGCGTGGTGCCAGGGCGCGTTCAACAAAGAGCCATGATCGCATAGAGCGATATGATACCCTAAAGGATCAATCAGCGCCTGTAACGGATGCCGCGGTACAGATGGCAACTGTATCCAGCCGCTTGGGGCGAAAGCTGATTGAGCTTGACGACATTGTAAAATCCTTTGGCAGCCGCACGGTCATCGATCATTTTTCCTATCATATCCAACGGAATGACCGCATCGGCATTGTAGGAAAAAACGGTGTAGGTAAAACCACATTGCTAAATATCATCGCGGGGGAGCTAACTCCGGACGAGGGTATGGTGGCGGTAGGCTCTACCGTACGAATCGGCTATTTCTCACAGGAGGGGCGTGAACTGGACCCTAACCTGCGGGTTTACGATTTTATCACCGCCGTTGCGAGCGAAACCAAAACTTCAGAAGGCACATTCTCAGCATCCCAAATGCTGGAGCGGTTTTTGTTCACCTCCGATCTGCAGTATACCTCCATCGGCAGGCTCAGCGGTGGTGAAAGAAGAAGGCTGTATCTTCTGAGTATACTTATTGCAGCGCCCAATATCCTGCTGCTGGATGAACCCACCAACGATCTGGATATTGAGACGTTAGCTATCCTAGAGGATTATCTCGATACCTTCCCCGGGGCTGTCATTGCGGTCTCTCACGATCGCTATTTCTTGGATAAAATAGCAACCTTGATTTTCGAGGTGAACGGCGAAGGCAAAATTGCCTGCTACACGGGCAATTATACCGAATATGCGGAGCTGCGGGCAGCGGCGCACCTCCCTGAAGCAAAAAAGGAAGCATCCCCTTCACATTTAGCGGTATCCCGAATATGCGAGAACGCGGAAAGGCCAAAAAAATTGCGGTTCACGTTTAAAGAACAGCAAGAATTTCAGACAATTGATGGCGATATCGCCGCATTAGAGGCCAACATAGCCGCATGCACTAAACAAATTACCGAAGAAGCTGCCAGCGATTATGTACGTTTGCAGGAGCTTATGGCAAAAATGGAGCTAATGGAAGCCGAACTGGAAGTAAAAACGGAGAGATGGGTCTATCTGAACGAACTAAATGAGAAGATTGAAGCACAGAAATTGGTATAGCGCAAATTGCGGACTTGCATCATGTTTATAATATACTGACGTTCTGGGAGCCGTTTTTTTAAGCAGGTAGCTGAAATTATAATTCCATCACCTCCTATTTTTATTTGACAAATAGTCAGTGCTGCGTATAACTATACGCAGCACTGACTATTATGGAAAGAAGGGATTGCATGATCCCACTTTATATCCTCGGCCTTCTTTTACGGTTCGGTCCCCCAGCACGGATATCAGATTAAAAAGCTAATTGAGGAGCAGCTGGAGGACTTTACGCAGATTAAGCTGCCTACGGTCTATTACCGTCTGGATAAAATGGAGGCCGCGGGCCTCATCACCGGCCACCGCGATAAGCAGGGCTCGCGTCCGGAGAAAGCCGTGTATCAGGTGCATGGCGCCGGCGCGGACAAATTTCGGGAACTGCTTTTGCAGACCTTGCAAATTGAATACCGGCCCACCTTGGACATTGACGGTACGCTGTATTTTCCCGACGCGCTGGAAGAAGGCGCGTTGGCGGACAGCCTGCGCCGCCACGCCGCGAGGCTGAAGCAGATCCTTTCCGGGGCTGGTAGCCCATAGACAAGGAACGTTGGATCATATCCCCAAGGCATACCGAACTTCTGCCGATATCATTTTTGCGCATCATATCCACCATTATCAAGCGGAACTTGCCTGGGCCGAACAATCCCTGCATCGATTAAAGGAGGATAACACAAATGGTTAAGGCTAGAGTTCTTGAAACCAACGAGGGCATTCAAAACGAGAGCACCGTAGAGACTTTCGACCTGTTTGCCCGCAGCATGCGGGATAAGGGCTGGAACGGAGTGGACGGCATGATCTCTTCCGGAATCAAAGGGGGCGATATGCTGGAGATCGGCCCTGGATCCGGTTACGTTGGCCTGGACCTGGCGAAGAAGCTGCATCCATCCTCCCTTACCGGCTGCGAGATTAGCCCCGCCATGATCCGTTTCGCGGAAAAAAACGCTGCCACATACGGAATTCCCGCCCGCTATACACTGGGGAACTGCATGGAGATGCATTTGAGGACGAAAGCTTTGCTACAGTTATCTCAAATGGCTCCCTGCATGAGTGGGAGAATCCCCTTCAACTGCTTTGTTTAGCAGATTATCCAGCTGTTTCTTCTGTCTTGCATGAACGAGGATAACTTTTCTAACACGCATTATGCCACCTGTGAGCGCACGGGTATACAGCCTCTAAATCCGCATT
Source organism: Candidatus Pelethousia sp. (assembly GCA_034933245.1). Taxonomy (GTDB): domain Bacteria; phylum Bacillota; class Clostridia; order Christensenellales; family CAG-138; genus Pelethousia. Next base: position 19,332 of record JAYFNX010000004.1, on the reverse strand, counting down.
GCTGCCGCCATACGTTTATTACACGCTTATCCCGCAATGACGCTCCCCCTTTTGTTGTGCAAAAGGCGCGCACCACGCCGATATAAAGACCACCCAAAGGGATACCCATATGAATATTGACGATGGAATCAGTGCCGTAAACAGGCTGGTCAAGCTGTCCCAATCGGTCCCTTAAATTGTGCCTTATAAGTTGATATTTTTCGATGTTTGGGCTGAAAAACGCAAAAACCCGGAGTCAGAAAAAACCCGCAAAACACTAAGTGTTCTGCGGGTTTTTGCGGAGAAGGAGGGATGCAAACCCTCGCGGCAGTCAGCCCAGCCTACTCCCTTTGCAGGGGATACAAGTGCAGGTAAGCGCCCGGTTGAATTCAAGCAAGCACATACCTTATGATTTCTGTTTGATTCAAGGTTGCCTGTTCAAGAATCTGCCCTGCTCTTCCCTCGTCTTCCGGCAGCACGATTATTCGTCCATCTCCACATCGATAAGCTTGTGGGCCAGCACATCCACAAGGCCCATATCCGTCAGACCCAGTTCAGGCACAGTGGGCAGGGAGATGAAGCTCAGGGTCATGAAGGGCGCAGGCATCTCACAGCCGAGAGCCTTTGCGGCGGCGTTCATCTTATCGAGATGCGCCATCACCTCGTGAGCCGGGAACTCGCTCATAAGGCCGCCTATGGGCAGGCACAGGGAGGCAGTCACCTTGCCGCCGCAAGCCACAGCAAGTCCACCGTGGAGCCGAGCCACCTCGTTTACGGCGGCCGCCATATCGGCGTCGTTCTCCCCCACAACGACTATATTGTGGTGATCGTGGCTCATGGAGTATGCCAGGGCGCCCTTCTTGAGCATAAAGCCCTTCACAAACCCCACACCTACACCGCCGGTCTTGCCATAGCGCTCCACCACAGCCAGCTTCAGTATGTCATGCGCCATGTCCCGCTGTATCTGCCCCTGCTCTACGGGCAGCGTCCATTCCAGCAGCTTGTTGATGATCTGAAGGCCGATGAGCTCTATCACCCGCACCTTTGCAGAGGATTCCCGCCGCTTAGCGGGGCAGGCGAAGGACTCTTTCGTGATGGGTCGCAGGAGGTGCACGGTATCCTTTATCCAGCCGGAATATTCCGATACCTTACATTCTTCAAGGAGCTGCTTATTCTTGGCAACCAGCCGGCCCTCATAGAACACTGCCTTGGGTTCCATCTTCTCAATATCATCCACCAGCAGTATATCCGCAAGACGGCCCGGGGTTATGGAGCCTATTTCGTCCTCCATGCGGAAATGGCGGGCAGCGTTGATGGTGGCTATCTGTATGGCCTGCATGGGCGGCATACCAAGCTCTATGCTCCTGCGTACGTTGTAGTTGATATGCCCTTCTTCCATGATCTCGCCCGCGTGCTTGTCGTCGGTGCAGAAGCAAAGGTTTTCGCTGCCGCAGCCAAGCTCCAGTACCGCCTTTATGAGCGCGTCCACATTGCGTTCAGTGCTGCCCTCACGGATAAGCACACGCATGCCCACCTGCAGCCGGGAGAGCAGCTCCTCCTTAGTGACGCATTCATGGTCGTCTGAAATACCACTGCTAGCGTATACGTTCAGCTCTTGACCCAGGCGGCCTATGGCATGGCCGTTGACAATCTTGCGCATGGCGAGGGTATCTGCCACTTTATGCAGATATTCATCCTTCACCATCAGGATCTTCGAAGGGTCAAGCTCGCCCAGACTCACCGATTCCCCCCACTTCATGATCTCCGCGACCTGATCGGCACCTAAGGTTGCACCGTTGGTCTCCAGGCCGGGCGCGGTGGGGACACGAGAGGATACCTCTATGAGCATGCGGTAAGGCAGCCTATCTATGGAATTGAGCATCTCGCGCAAACCCTCTTCCCCTGCCACGTTGGCTATCTCCATAAGGTCCGCGCAGAGGGTGGTGGTACCCTGGGGAACTACCACCGAGGACAGAGCCTCAGGCGAAAGCATGGTAGATTCGAAGTGCATATGGGAATCTATGAGGCCCGGCACGGCGTATGCACCGCCGCAGTCGTAGCTCTCCTTGGTTTGGAGGTTCGTCCCCGGGGCTATGGAGACCACACGGCCGTTTTTGATGTAGATTTCCGTGGGATATATTTCGCCCGAAAACACGTTTACCAGCTTCAGGTTCGTCAGTTTCAGATCGCAGGGATACATGCCGAGGCCGGTCTGCACCGTATTTTTGATCTCTTCAAATGTGCGCATGCCTGTCTCCTTTATTTCTTGTTCCAGAAGCCCTTATGAACTTCCACCACCTCTGCCTCAACCTCAGGCACAGGGCCTTCCAAAACTATCTTCTTTTGCCCAGCAGCGATGACCTTATCTGCGCCCATGCTGAAGGTGGGGTTCTTGTCGTCAGCACCGGTCAGTTCCAGCAGGCGGCCTTCCGATATGCCGTAAACTATCCTGCCGATATTGGCCCAGTATATGCCGCCGGTACACATGGGGCAGGGCTCGCAGGTGGTATAAAGTGTACAGCCCCAGAGATATTCTTTATCATATTTGCGGCTGGCTCTCGAAGCGAGGGTAAATTCCGCGTGCGCGGTAGCATCGTGGAGGTCGTGCTCCGCGTTGCCCTGGCGCAGCACTATTTCGCCCTCTGCATCCACCAATACCGCGCCGAAGGGAGTATTGCCCATAGCGCGTGCCTTCTTGGCTTCTTCGTTGGCTTCTGTGAGATAATATGTAGCATCTTGCATGGCTTTTTTCCTTTTTAATATCTGGGCAGAAGCCCGCCCGGATCGTGTGTTTTATTTGCTGTTTACGCCTACAACCTTTTCCAGGGCATTCAATATGTTTTCATAGCCGGTACAGCGGCAGAGATGGCCGGAGATTCGTTCCCGAAGCTCTTCTCGCGTGTATTTGCGGCCGCTATTCACAAGTTCAACGCCGGTGAGCACCAAGCCCGGTGTGCAGAAACCGCACTGTATGGCGGCCTCATCCACGAAGGCCTGCTGAACGGGATGGAGCAGATTGTTTTTTCCGCGGATGCCCTCCACGGTTATGATATCGTGACCGTCTGCCCATACGGCGAGATAGATGCAGCTGTTTTTTGCGACGCCGTCGATAAGAACCGTGCATGCCCCGCATTCCCCGGCTTCGCAGCCCTTCTTCACGCTGGTAAGGCCCAGCCTCTGGCGCAGGGTGTCGGTCAGGCTTTCCTTTTCATCCACGGCAACCTCTGTGGGCTTGCCGTTGATGTTCATATGGATAACTTTTATCATTGTAGCTTTCCTCCTGCTTCTATTATGGCGGCGGCCGCCGCACGGGCCGCAAGCTCCTTGATGAGCTGCACCCGAAGCTCTTTTGAAGCACGCCAGCTATCGCGCGGGCTGGTCTCAGTAAGTACGGCTTGTTTGAGTTCCGAGAGGAGTGCTTCCGTGGGTATTTTCCCGATCATTCCTGCCTCAGCCTTGGGGCAGCGGACGGGCTTGGGTGCCGCTACGCCGAATGCGATTGCGAAATCCGATATTGTCCCGTCTGCATCCAGTTTGCAGTTCACTGCGCAGCCCAGGGTGGAAATTTCCATAGCGTTTCGCTGACCGAATTTAAGGTACTTGCCACCGTGGCCTTCGAAGTTTGCTTTGGGGATACGGATGCATGTGAGTATCTCCCGATCCCTATCCAGCACCGTCTTGCCGGGGCCGGTATGGAACGCAATTGCGGGAACCGTGCGTTCGCCAAGGAGGCTTGTAAGGGTCAGTTCTGCACCCAAGGCGAGCAGCGAGGGGACGCTGTCTGCGCTGACTGCACCGTTGCAAAGGTTACCGCCGATGGTGGCAACATGTCGTATCTGGGGGCTGCCGACCTCGTTGCACGCATATGCCAGCATAGGGGTACATCTGCGCACAAGGTCACTGTTATAAATATGATCAAAGCAGACACCGGGGCCGATGAGCAGGTTGCCGTTGCCATCGAGGCAGATAAATTTAAGCTCCTCCACCTCCATTATGGAGATGAGCGTTGCCTCGGTGAGCTTGCGCTCTTTCATGCGTATCATCACATCCGTGCCGCCAGCGACTATGACGGCGCCGTGGTGCTCTCGCTGCAGCGTGAGCGCTTCCAAAACCGTCTTTGCACTGAAGGTTTCACAAACATCGTACATAGCTTCATTCTCCTACTTGTTTTTCAATAAGTCCGGCATTTATGAAGGCATGGACCAGGTTCTGGGGGTTCATTGGCAGAGCGTGGGCGCCCACACCGGTAGCATGCAATATGGCGTTGCGCACAGCCGCAGCCTGCGGTATGGTGGGAGGCTCCGCGAGGCCCTTTGCACCAAACGGGCCCGACGGCTCATAGGTCTCCACGAATTCCACCTCGATGTCAGGGATGTCCATGCAGGTGGGTATCTTGTAATCCAGGAAGTTGTTGTTCAAGGGCTTGCCGGTTTTGGGGTCAAATAGCATCTGTTCGCCCAGAGCATACCCGATGCCCATGGCCACGCCGCCATGCACCTGACCCGCTGCCAGCTGAGGATTCAGTATATGGCCGCTGTCTTGGACTGCATAGACTTTCTTTATGCGCACCTTGCCCACCGGCACGTCCACCTCAAGGTCTATAAAGCTCACGCCGAAGGCCATGCATATGTTCTTGGCGGTATAAGTATGTTCAGCCGTTATATGATCGGTAGCGGTCTTTTGATCGTTAACGAAGTTCATGTGGGTGCAGATCTCGGCAATGGTGCAAATCCGTTCGCCGTTTTCCCGTTTCACGACGGCTTCTTTTTCGATGGCTAAGTCTTCGACGTGCAGGCCATATACGTCGGCCGTATGTCGCAGCAACTTCTCCCGTATCAGCTCCGCCGCCTGCTTTACGCCATTGCCGGAAATATAGGTCTGGCGGGAAGCATATGCACCGTTATCATAGGGGGTGACGTCCGTATCCTGTGTGGATATAACGGTCAGTTTGCTTTCGGGTATGGTCAGCACCTCGGAGGCGATTTGGCTGAATACCGTATCCGAGCCTTGGCCGAGCTCCGTTGCGCCTACCTGTATTTGGGCGCTGCCGTCCTCGTTCATGATGATGCGGCAGGCGCCGCTTTCAAGCTGCAATGGATACACGCCTATCTTATAGGAGAAAAGCGCCATGCCTATCCCCTTTTTTACATCCTCGGAGGTCTTGTTGAACGCATCGTATTCCTTGCGCTTGCGATTCCAACCGGACATTTCCCTGCCCCGCTTTACGCATTCAGCCAATCCGCAGCTCCGAACCACGAATTTATCGAAGGGATCTTCGAAGCCCTCCGTGTTGATGTTCTTCAAGCGGAATTCCAAGGGATCCCAGCCGTGCGCCCTGGCGGTATCCTCCACCTGTGATTCCATAGCGAAGTTCAACTGGGGTATACCGTAGGCGCGCATTGCGGCGGCAGATGGCAAGTTGGTATATGCGGTGGAGGATTCCCCAATTTGCACATCGGTGGTTTTATAGGTTTGGAAGTTACTGGTAACAGCATAGGCTGCCACTGCGTGTGTATGAGCTGCATACGCGCCGCCGTTGGAGTTGATCCGTATGCCGCGTTTGGTCATGTTGCCCTCGTCGTCCACCTTGAGGGCGCTCACCATTTCAAAGCTGTGGCGGGTACGGGTATTTACGAAGGTCTCCTCCCGGGAGAGGACGATTGCCACGCAGCGGCCACCAAGGCGCAAAGACGCAAGGGCTACCAGAGGCTCGAACATGGTATCCTGCTTATTGCCGAAGCCGCCGCCCAGGAAGGGCTTCACAACCTTAACATCGCCAACAGGCAGGTCTATGGCCTCAGCAATGTTGCGGCGGAGGGTATGGGGCACCTGGTTGCAGGAACAGACCACCATTTTTCTGCCTTCCATATAGGCAAAGCAGCCATTGTTTTCGAGATGGCAGGCATTTACGGGGGGCACCTTGAAGCGTTCGCCTACGAGGTCATTCCTTCCCGCTATCCTTTCATCCTCCGAGAATTTGCCGGTATACCAGGATACGTTTCCTTCCGGGGAGATGGTGAAGTCCATGCGGGCCAGCTCATTGGTGGGACGAAAATCATGCAGCGTGCAGCCGGAGCCTATGGAAGTACCCGGGGTCAGCATGGGCGCATATTCCTCATACTCCACCTTTACCTTTTCCGCTGCAAGCTGGGCATGGAGGGCCGTATCCGCCACCACCGCAGCCACATTGTCGCCGTGATAGCGGACGCGCTTTGCAAGTATAAGCGTATCCTTGGTATCCGCATGAGAAGGATCAAGGGATAGCGGATGGCCGGCGGTAGCGTATTCATGATCCGGCACATCGAAGCAGGTCAATACCAGCTCCACACCGGGCATTTTCTCTGCCTCGGTGGTATCTATGTTCTTCACTACGCCGTTGGCGATAGTACTGTGAACAACTTTTGTATAAAGTGCCCCAATGGGGATAAGGTCTTCCATGTATTTTGCGGTGCCGTTGACTTTCTGTATCGCATCCAGTCGTTTTACACTCTTACCGACGCCCAATTGGATTCGCCTCCTTTTTTTCTAACTCTTCAAGATCGTAGTACCAATCCAGCTCGTATGGGATATCCTCAAATTTATCAAGGTAGCTGCCGTCTATAAACTGCTGCCAGTCCTTCACGTAGTAGTCGCCGTTCTCGTATACAAGGCGTACCGTGTATTCCATGCCGATGATTCGTGCGGCCTGCTTGAACACGGCCTCCGCCTCCATGCCATCCTGCGAAATGGTCAGCTCCGGATAGAAGATATACAGGGGAGTGATATAGGGATAGCTGCGCTCTTTTTCAAAAGCAGCACAAAAATCCTCCTCGGATATTTGTTCTCTAATACCCATTGTGAGAAAGGCGTATATCCTTTCCGGCGATTCATAATCGTAGTTTACGGCATCTGCATATGCCTCGGCCCGTTCCAGCGCATGATCGTAGGTGTTGTTGGGAACCGTGCTTTTGCAGCCGCAAAGCAGCATGGCCAGGAACACGAAATAAACAGCAACTCGTTTCATTTCTATCGTTCCATTCTGGAATAGGGGATGGTGTATGCGCTGGGGAATTCGGCCTTTTTGGATGCGAATATCAGCGCAGAGATAGTCATGAGATAGGGCAGCATCAGCAGCAGCTGGCTGGGGATGCCGGAGCCAAGGGCTTGTAGCCGAACTTGCAACGCCGATGCGAAACCGAACAGCAGCGCGCCCCACATGGCCTTTACAGGCTGGAACCGGGCGAATATGACTACGGAGACAGCGATGTAGCCAAAGCCGCCTATTACGGACTCGGTAAACATATTTAGGTAGGCTATGGTCATGAACGCGCCACCTGCGCCCGCATATGCGCCGCCGATAATTATGGCCGCATAGCGAATCCCTTTCACGCTTACACCCTTGGAATCCGCCGCCCTGGGGTGCTCGCCCACGGCCTTAATCTTGAGGCCGAATGTGGTCTTTTCCAGTATGAGCCAAGTGATAGGCACAAGGAGGAAGGCGAAATATAAGAGGATATTATGCTGGAAAAATACCGTGCCCAAATAGGGGATATCGGACAGCACCGGGATATGGATTGCTTGAAAAGAGGTTATCTTTGCAGGCAGGGTACGTATGCCGAATAAGAGGCGATATATATATGCCGCAAGGCCGGAGGCCAGTATATTCATGCCGATACCGGCGATGACCTGATTGGCTTTCAGGGAGACACTGAGCCACGCCATTAGCAGGCTGAACACCGCACCCATCGCTATGCCCACAAGGAGGCCCAGCCACAAATTTCCTGTTGCCGCGGCCGCTGAGAATCCGCACACCGCAGCCATGAGCATGGTGCCCTCAACGCCAAGGTTCAATATGCCTGCCCTCTGGGTATATATCTGCCCCAGCGCGGCCATCAGTATTGGTGTTGCAAGGCGGATAGTGCCTGCAAGAAGGCTCACAAGAAAGCCTGCGGAACAGATTTCATTTAGCATCGCGTTTCTCCTTCCTGACGGCTGGTCGCTTGCAGGTAAAAGCTTGGGTTATTCGCTCGAAAACCGTGTTCTTGGCGATTACGAATACAATGATGAGGCCCTGTATGACATCCACCACGGAGTAGGGCACCTCCGTCATGCGCTGCATGCTTGCGCCACCGCAGAGGAGTATGGAAAAGAAACCTGCCGCCGCCATGATTCCATAAACATTCAGCGAACCCAGCAGCGCGACGATCGTGGCAATATTGCCCGCTTCGCCTGCGATGCCGTCGAGAAGGCGATAGTTGATACCGAAGGTTTCTATCCAGCCTGCAAGACCACAGAACGCGCCGGAGAGGAACATCGTGATGACAACCGTGCGCTTGACGTTGATGCCTGCGTAGGTAGCCACTTTTTCTCCCTGGCCTGTCAGGTCAATCCGGTAGCCCAATGTTGTTTTCCAGAAGAAAATCATAAATATCACAACGCCGATGAGGATGAATATGCCGGTATGCAGGCGATACGTACCAAAAAGCTGGGTCAACCGCATTGCGTCAGGCACAAGCGCCGTCTGAGAAAGGTCGCTGCTGGGGTCCTGCATGGGACCGTTGATGAGGTATAGAAGCAGATAACTTGCTATATAGTTGAGCATCAGGGTAGTGATGACCTCGTTCGCGTTAAAACGGGACCTAAGCCAGCCTGCCACCGCTGCCCAGCCGCCGCCTGCCAATACGGCTACCAGCAAGGAAACCACAATCCGCAAAGGAATGGGTAAGGGTATATACAACGCCACCACCATGGAGGCGATGGAACCCATGATGAACTGGCCTTCCGCGCCGATATTCCAAAGCTGTGCCCTGTAGGCGATGGAAACGCCAAGCGACATGATGAGGGTGGGGATGAGCTTCACGAACAGCTCGTTTATCTTCTGCGGGCCGCCGAAAGCGCCCTTGAGCATCATCGTATAGGCCTCAGCCGGGCTGTTTTCAGAAAGGACCACGAGTATTGCGCCTATGAGCAGGGCGACGATAACCATCAATATCGTGCCCAACACTTCTTTTACTGCATTGCGTACATTGCTTTTCACGCTTCGCTTGCCTCCAATCTCTTGCCCATCATAAGGCTTCCCACGGTCAGAGGGTCGGAGCCCCGAGGCAGCACGCCCATGAGCTCACCGCCGTATATAACCGCTATTCGGTCGGAAAGCTGCATGATCTCCTCCAAATCGGCGGAGACCACAAGACAGGCCGTTCCCGCGTTCCTCGTTTCGATGATTTTTTTACGGACGTATTCAGCCGCTCCCACGTCTAGACCCCTGGTGGGCTGGCTGGCAATGAGCACCTGCGGTTCGTTGTTGAGTTCACGGGCCAGTATAACCTTCTGCTGGTTGCCGCCTGAGAGTGACCTTGCCTTTTCTTCACCGCCGGTTGCCTTGATTTGGTATTCCTGCTGGGCCTCCGTCCAGTTCTGCTCCACCACTTTGCTCTGTATGAGGTGATGTTTTGTCACCGGCGCCTTGCCGAGGTTTTTCAGTATGAGGTTGTTCTTTAAGCTCCAGTTGAGAGCCAGCCCGGTGGTATGCCTGTCTTCGGGAATGTAGCAAATGTGCTTGTCTATGTAGAAGGCGGGCTGTCGATTGCTTACGTCCTCCCCTTTAAGGACCATCCTGCCGCCGGTGCTGCTCCGAAGGCCGGTGATTACCTCGCAAAGTTCCCTTTGCCCGTTGCCATCTACGCCCGCAAGGCCTACAATCTCGCCTTCGTGCAATTCAATGGAGAATTTTTTAAGGGCCGGTATGCCCTTGTCGTTCAGGGCGCTGATGTTTTCAAGCTGTAACCTGACGCTGCCGGGGGCTTGGGTGATAGGGGGAAAGTTGAAAAGAACGTCTCGGCCCACCATCATGCGGGTAAGCTCGTCCTTGGTGACCGTCTCATCCACCAGCTTGTTGCCCACCAGCTTGCCGCCGCGTAACACAGTTACTTCATCCACGATAGAAATAATTTCTTCCAGTTTATGGGTGATGAGGATAATGGACTTTCCGTCATCACGCATCTTACGCAGGGTATTGAAGAATACTTCTGTTTCCTGGGGCGTAAGGACGGCCGTAGGCTCGTCGAGAATCAGGATCTCTGCGCCCATATAGATGGCGGTAAGTATCTCCACACGCTGCTGCTCGCCAACGGACAACTGCCATATCTTGGAATAAGGGTCTATGCCCATGCGGTAGCGTTCGGAAAGCTGCTGCAGCTCCTTTGCCGTCTCCTTGGTATCAAGAAGTATGCCGCGCTTGGATTTTTTGCCCAGCATGACATTTTCCACCACAGAAAGCGGGCGTGCCAGCATAAAATGCTGATGTACCATGCCTATGCCGAGTGAAATTGCTTTTATCGGGGATGAGATATCCTCTTCCTTGCCGTTGATTTCTATAAAGCCCTCTTCCTGCTGGTAAAGGCCATATAAAACGTTCATGAGAGTGGTCTTTCCGGCACCGTTTTCTCCCAGCAGGCCATGAATGGAACCTTTTCGCAAACGGAAGTCGACTGCATCGTTTGCTTTTACGCAGGCGAATATCTTCGTTATCCGGTGCATATTAACAGCCAATTGCTCCATTGTAAAAATCCTCCCTCCTTATCAAGGGCTTATAATATTTTGGACGCAGTCCGCCATGGGCGGGCTGCATCCATAAAAAACTTGCTATTGGTTAAACTTCGGGCAATTCGATGGCGTCCTGGCCAAGCTTTGCATAAACATCCTGGATGGTAGCGATGTCTTCGTCGGTGAGCCAGCTCTTGACGTCGTTGAGCTCGGTCATAGCGAGCCCACCGTTTGCGACGTTGATCATGAAGGTATCCTTCTCGCCGTCAGCAATGAAGGTGCCGTCGTTGATGCTGGTGAAGATGCGATCAAGAGCGTTGCCCCATTCATACTGGAGACCGCACAGAACGTTGTTGGGAGCAAGGGTCTTCTGATCTTCCACGTTGCCGAGAACATACATATCCTTCTCTTCAGCTGCCTGCACAACGCCAAGGCCGATACCGTCACCGGAATGCCAGATCACGTCAACACCGGAATCGTACATGCCAATAGCTGCTTCATAAGCGCCGGTAGTATCGTTCCAGTCGCCGGTGTAAACTTCCTGAATCTCGATGCTCGGATTGATGGACTGTGCGCCGGCCTTAAAGCCTTCATGGCCGCGGGTAATCTCGGAACCTTCGCCGCCGCCGATAACGCCTATCTTATTGCTCTGGGTAGCAAGGGCTGCAACAACGCCCATGAGGTAGCCGCCAGCCTCCAACTGTACGTCGTAGCAGGCAGAATTCGCCTGGTAGCCGACGCCGCAGCCAAGGAGGAAGCAAACTTCGGGATATTCTTGCGCGACGGTGTTTACGGGCTCAGAGAACTGATAGCCATGGCCGATGATAACGGCATAGCCGCCTTCCGCGTAATCTCTCAGCGTGGGGTCGATATCGGCGACGTCATATACGCCTTCGACGACCTTCAGCTCTACTGTATCAGCATGCTTCTCGGCGTATTCCATTGCGCCGCGATACATTGCTTGGTTGAAGGAAACGTCATCTTTCTTGCCGGGCAGCACCAGAGCGACCTTCATTTTCTGAGCAGTGGCAGCGGGTTGTGTTGCTTCCTGATTTGCACAGGCAGTAAAACACGACAGAACGAGTACGAGGGCAAGTACCGATGTAAGTAGCTTTTTCATGTGCTGTTTCTCCTTCTTGTTAGATGGTTTTGTTTAGATGTGTCGCTGAATTGGTATTACCAATTGGTAATACCAAATTACACCCTAATAGAAGAAGTGTCAAGTTTATTTTTTTGGTAACTTTTCAAGAATTCAATCTCAGGCAGCAAATTCGCGGGGTTAAATATAATGCGCAAAAATAAATAATCCGCAAGCTTGACAGGCCTGCGGAAATTCGTCAAATCTTTTTTCTTAGTATGGTATGTTTCAGTATTCCCTCCCGGTAATACTCGCTGGAATAGAGCACCAGTCTTCCTTCATAGCTATAGCCGCGCTCATTGAGGTGAAGCAGCGCCGTTCCCGTCGGAACATCCAGTATTTTGGCCAGATTATCATCGGCATTGACCGCGTGCATCTCGGTGAGATCCATATAGACCTCCACGCCGCAATAATTTCTGAGAAAGTCGAATATGGGCTTTTGAAGGTCCTCAAAGCAATAGTCTTTATTCTGTACCAAGCGTTGGTCGATGGTATCTATACAGTAGATAGTCGGTATGCCGTCTGCATAAACCACTCTGTCCACAGAAATGACCTCGGCCCCTTCCTCTAGATCCAGCCAGCCGGCCAGCACGGCATCGGCCCGTATCTGCTGTAAGCTCCAAACCTTCACTGTGGGGGCAAAGCCCGCTTCCTTCACCATGCTAATAAATTCTTTTTCTAAGTCTATCCGGGTCTTAACCTCTAATACATGACGGTTAATGCTGGTTCCCTTGCCATGTTTACGGCTGATAAAGCCCTCTCGCTCCAGTGTTGACAGGGCATCTCTCACCACGGTGCGGCTGACCCCAAGAAGGGAAGCTATCTCTATCTCCGGAGGGAGGCGATCTATATTTCGGTAGATGCCGGTTTGTATTTCTGCAAGTACCCGCCTTGTTATTTGCATGGAAAGCGGCAACAGTTTATCTTCTTTATTCATATCTATCAACCATCCTGCCGTTAATCGTCCAGCATTTAATAAAATGAAAGTTTGCCGACGAACAGCAGCCTTTCTCGTAAAATGACCCTCTGCATGTTTTCAAGGGCTCCGCCTGTATGTTTCAGGTTCCCCTTTCTGCTATACGAGAACAAGGGAAGGATGCCATGAATTTCATTATGTATAAAAAGTGGTGAAAAGTCTACTATTTTTTATTTTTTCAGCAAAGGTACCCGATAGCGTTCTTCTAAAACGCTTTAGCGCAGGAGAAGACGCAATTGTTTGTACAAATTCAAAATAGGCAAAACAAGGGTATGCGTGCAGCCGATTGGCATAGAATGTCCCCACATCCATTCACCAAAAGGAGGCTTCATAGCTTCTCTAAAAAATTATATACCTGGTCGAATTCATCATCGGCGGGCTGCCAACTGTCGTGCAGATAATCATCGCCGTATCTGCCGTGCACATAAGTCATGAAGGCAATCACCTGCGATCTCCCAAATAGAACATTCTCTTTGGTTGAAGAATTGCTTCTCGAAACTATGTTTTTCTTATCGGCAAAGAGCAATTAATAAAAGATATTCCCATATATTATCGTAAAATCGGATAAAACTTAGTGGAACAAAAAAATCTAAAAGCATTAGGTTTTCTGCCGGTTTGGCGGAGAATATTGGTATGCATTTCGTGACCATCTATAATCAGGTTCACGAAAACGCGGCTTCCGGCTTATCATTTGCCACTCCCACCATTTTGTATGGAATAATGCAGCGCCGCACGGCAGATTAAGACCGTGCGGCGTTATGGCAAGTAAGTGAGATCAATGTCTTTGACATATCACCATTGCGAGACATTTGGAGCGCTTTTGAAATGGTATGGAAGTACACCGTACTTTGATAAGGATAGGGTAAATATCTAGCATCCGGCAATGGCGATAAACTTCTTATCTTAGTAAGGACGGGCTTGTACAGCATCTGCAAACCGGGCTCGTCCTTTATTATACATTGGAATAAGCAAGCAGGAGGTCACTATGGGAAAACGATATGCTCTGAATTGGGCTTTGTGGATTGCCGTCGTAAACGGAGTATACTGCGGATTGTATGCCATGAGTCCGTTAGCGCAATATGGCCTTGTATGGGCAACTTATGTAGCGTTTCCGATCTATTTCTTAGCTGGAGCCAAAAGAAAAGATACCCCTAATTTTATTTGTTCCTCCATCCTTGGCGTGGTTTGGGGGCTAATCTTCCTATGGTGCATCAAAATGGTAGGTAATTTGGGTGCGAGCAACGCCTTGGCAACTGGTTTCGGCGTTATGATAATCGATTTTATTTTGATCTTTGTTCATTTCGCCTTTACTGAAAATACTTTTTTCAACAAGGTGCCTGCCATGTTTGGAGGGGTGGCTGTGACATTCTCTCAGGGCGGAAAGTATATACTTCCGATAATGATTACTCTGATCCTAGGTGTTTTGCTTGCCCTCCTTAGCAATGAAGGTCAGCAATTTTTGACTAAAGACGGTCATTGGAAATGGATTGGATCAAAGTAGAAGGGCGCTCTGATACAGATAAAAAACAATCTTGATAAGATTAAAGTAATATGTTTACAATTCCCCGTATTTTGTCAACAGCTCGATATGCGAAGTATTTACCAATACCACCGTCCGACACAGCCGGGATGCATCATCTACACAGGCAGCATCAAATGTGGAGAGATGCGTATGGTGTATAACCAGCAGTCTTGTCTACCATTAAGAAATAGAGTAAATTGATGTTGGAGAGATTGAAATGGCAGGAGAAGAAGTAGAAAAAGATGTGGCGTGAAGGTGGCTAGGCAGCCGGGATTATGGCTAATTCGCTTTTGCACATCCAACCAGCAGGCTGCTTGCTGGTTGGAATCGGGCTCTCTATAGGGTTGATCTTCCTCCAGCGTAGCAAGTATGGGCGCTGCATCATCGGGCGCTGTTAACTGTATTCTGGTCGTTTGTCTTTGCTATGATTATTTCTTTTTTAAAAAATAAATACCCTGTGCAGGTGGGTGGCGAAGCAGCCGTAAGGTTGCAAGCGGGGGGAGCAATAAGCTTTAGCTTGTCTTTAAGGGTATGTAACGACGCATGTAATGGTGTATGTAACCCAGTATGTAATAGGAGAGTATTTTTAGAAGATTTGCCAGGATTTCTCGTGAAATCGAATATAACTAAATGGAACTAAAGCCCCGCAAAACGCTAGGTGTTCTGCGGGTTTGCCGGATAAAAAGGGATTCGGGCCCTCGCGCCAGTCACCCCAGCCTACTCCCTTATCAGGGGATGAAAACATAGCTAAATTTCTAAATAAAATGCATCTATGTGCGCTTAACGTGCGTTATAGAATATTAGTTTTTAAGATAATAACATGCTATCTCGATATGCGAAATTAAATAGCCGCTCGGGCTTCCATATCTTGCGCCGCCAGTGCGAAAAGGTTCTCCGGGTCAGAGCTTTGAAACCATAAGGGGTGAATTCCTTTTGGTAAAACCGCAGGCATGCGATTATGAATCCATGATACAGCGGCCGAGGCCTCGCGGGTCAGAATCGCAAATACAGGAAGATCCATATCTTTCTCCTCCCGATAGATCCCGGCCATGTATAGTATATTTTGACCGGGTAGCAAAATAGCATGCTTAGATCTTTTATTTCTTCCAGGCTGAACAGCAGATTATCCTCACAAATGGATATGTCAAAAAGACACAGAAAATCTATCAACGTGAATACGAAAGGGCATTGGTCTATAAAGCTGATTTTGAAAGCAAAAATAAAAGGAGTGGGAACCATGGACGATTTCACCAGGACACTAAACGAACAGCTTAGGAATCCTGAATTCAAAAAAGAATGGAGCCCACAGCGGCCCGAGCGGAATATGATTAGATCCATGATCAAGGAAGGAATGAAGCCGGTCTTACTAAAAAAGAGCTGGCCGCCCGCACAGGGATACAGCAGGGTAACATCAGCCGGATTGAGCAGGGGGATTATAACCCCTCTGCGAAGCTGCTCCAGCGCCTTGCAGAAGGGATGGGCAAACAGCTACACATAGAATGTAAGTGAAGCGAAACAAAATAAGCGAGGTATGGCCACCAGTGGCTATACCTCGTTTAATTGTCGGAATTTCATTTTTGACCCGTACGAGCACCCACTCTACGGTTTTCAGATCCACATCCATATACGTAGCTATTACGTCAGCCGCCATACCAAGAGCATGCAGCCGCAGGACTTCCCGGTTGCCGTGAACGCCGTGCCCTTAGGTGCAGAACCGATAATTGAATGATTCGTGCCTGGTCCGCTGCGCACATTCACACAATAATTACAATTAACAATTGTACTCTTTATGGAAGGCCCCTGGGCGATAGATGTTAAAGCACCGACGCCGAAGAGGATACCGAGAAGTATCTTGCTGAAATATACCCCGTATTGCTGCCGAACTCTATCTTGTACCATACACCGAATCGCCCGGTGACCGTATACGCTGCGCCCTTGGGAGCGAACCCGATTATCGGGTAATCTGTGCTAGGCCCGTTGCGAACATTCACGCTGTGACGGCAGTTGACGATCAGACCCTGTCCGGATTCCGGAATGGGAGAGGTTGGTTGCGAAATCTGTCCCATGGAGGATGCCAAGAAGTATCTTGCTGAAATATACCCCGTCTTACTGCCAAAATTGACCTTGTACCACAAGCCGGATTGCCCAAGCAACAGATATGTGTTGCCCCTGGACGCAATTCCGATTATCGGGTAATTTGTACCAGGCCCGCTGCGAACGTTGACCCCTCGTGTGCAGTTCACAACAGTTCCTCTGGGAGTGGGAACCGCCTCGTCATATGTGTTGGACGCCCAGTTTGCGGTAAAGGCGCGGTTGCCCGTGAGACTTGGCAAAATGGTTACATTTAATGACAGCCCCGCAATATCCGTGCCCGTCCAGCCGGTAAACGTATAGCCTGCTTTTATCGGATTGGTCAACACAAAGCTGCTGCACTGTGGGCCGTAGTACGGTGGATTTGCCGGGCTGGCTTCCCCACCGTTCAGTTCGTAGGAAAGCGGGTAAAGAATCAGGTAGGCGCCGAAATCGCCGCTCCAGGCCACCGGATACCCATAAAATGCCGTGCTCGCCGTGTGGCCCACGGCATTGATATGCGTGTGGGTAGACGTTGTGGGAGAGAGGCACGTATCGTTTTTTAGAAACACCGCCGCCGTGCCTGATATTTCCAGGGAACCATCGGAAAGCACAGCATCATCATAAGGTGCTCCGGCGCCTATATCCTTCGGACCCGTCAGGGAATTTGCGAATACCATGCCTCCCGTAATTTTGACCGTGCCGCCATCGCCGCTTTGGCCGCCGCCGATGCCCGCGCCTGCGTAGTTCCCTGTCGCATTGACTGTGCCGCCGCTGATGGTGATATTGCCGCCGTTCGCAACAGCGCCGCCGCCTATGCCGGCGCCTCCGATGTTACCCGTCGTTTTGATCGTGCCGCCACTGATAACGATGGTGCCGCCATCGCCCCACAAACCGCCGCCGATGCCCGCAGCCCAAAAACTGCTCTCGGCTTCGACTGTGCCGTCGTAGATGGATATATTACCGCCGTCCCCCCCAGCGCCACCGCCAATACCCGCACCGGCGCCAATAGATCCGCCCGCTCCACTGCCTCCCATGGCCTTAACAGTACCGCCATGGATAATAATCGTACCACCGCAGCCGCTTCTGCCGCCGCCGATACCCGCGCCATCATGGGCTCCCGTTGCATTTATTGTTCCACTCCATATGGTGATATGGCCGCCGGAGCATCCATTTCCGCCGCCTATGCCCGCACCATCGTTGCCGCCCGTAACGTTAAGCGTGCCGGTACTTGCCGCCGTAATCACCAGCGTCTTACCGGAAACAACATCAATCCCCCCATAGTTATCTTTACTCCTTAGGGTATTATTCCCCAGCACCGTGAGGTTCAGTGCCGCGCCATTAAATAGATGCATGGCGGCGCCGGCTCCTCGTGCATCAATCGTAGCGTCTTGAAGCGTCAGGTTTGCGGTGACGTTGGTATTGATTGCAACGCCCATGGTGGTGGTGCTGCCGGATAGTGTTAGCGGCGTACCGATCAGTATCGTCAGCCTGTTGCTGCCGTTATAAGAATAATCTACCTCTTCGGCGCCGCCCATTATAATGAGGCCGTCATATGTGCCATCCGCCCGCGCCATTGCCGACGGTAGAACCAGCACAATCGCTGCAATCACCAGCAAGCCAACAACCATTTTTGCTTTCATAGTACAGTACCTGCCTCTCGTTATACCTGTGTTTTTCGTGCAGCGCGCCATGCAGGCACGCTTTGGGACGAAGCGCTTCTTTTAGGAGAGAAGAAATACCGCTCCAGTTTGGCCGCTCCGTTCTACCGGTGGTTATTGTAAAGAAATCTTTGAAAGCTTTAATAAAACCAATAAAAGACAATTAGCGACTATACAGAATTCAATCAATCACAGGAATTCATTTCATGTGGATTATATATCCTTTATACGAACAATACAAGAATTGGCTATAAAATACAAAAATATATTAATTGTGTCATCATAATGTAGTATAAATTTTCAAGATTCAATTTTTAAATTTGTTGAGAGCACTTTAATGTCAATACTAGGGATGAACCAGTAAAACGTAGTGAAAAAGATGAGTTTCGTAGGGAGATCATCAGACTGCTTACCAATTGCTGTCGAGCCGGGTACCGGATGGTTAACTACATGCTTCGGAATGATGGTATCCTCATCAATCATGAGCGTGTGGAACGAATCTGGCGGGAAGAAGGCTTGAAACTTCCCAAAAGACAGGTAAAAAAGCGCTGACTATGGCTAACGGATGGCAGTTGCATCCGTCTGAAAGCAGAGCATAAGAATCATGTATGGAGTTATGATTTTGTAGAAGATAGCACCAGTAATGGTCGAAAGATTCGGTTTCTGAACGTTCTGGATGAACATACACACGAATGCCTTGCCAGCGTGCCGAGCGAAGCTGGCGGAACAATGATGTGATTGAATTGCTATCTGACCTCATGCTGATCCGTGGTGTTCCAGAGTACATGAGAAGCGATAACGGGAGTGAATTCACCGCTAGGCAGATTCGTAAATGGCTCAGAGATGCTGGTTTCATCACAGCCTATATCGAACCGGGCAGCCCATGGGAAAACGGTTATATCGAAAGCTTCAATGCTCGCATGCGAGCCGAGTTTCTCAATGGAAAACTTTTCGATACCATGTTTGAAGCACAAGTGTTGACGCAGCGTTGGATCCGATACTACAATTAGATCAGGCCGCATTCGAGCCTCGGCAGCCGCCCGCCCCTCAAACCGTGGTCCCAATCGCTGCCTAGAAGGATTGATTTACTAACATTGCTCCTGGGCCATAAAACCAGGGCAGCTGAATCGTTGTGCAGCCTGATGAAAATAACGACACTTCAAATATCGTTTTGCTGGCAAACGGCTATGTCTATGATAAGCAAAAAAAATATTACCACAAACTTCTAAAATAGCCTTTGTGGCATACGACTGATACGGTCTTTGGTAATAGTCTGAAAGCAAAGCTATTCTCTAGAATGAGCATAATGTGTATGACTAAAGGTCTTGTCTAACATCAAAGCAAATGATATATTGATGTTGGAGGAGATAAAAATGGCAGGAAAGATTGTAGAAAAAGACCCGACTACCAAAGTGGCAAAACAGCGGCTGAGCGTACTGGAAATGGCCGAGACGCTCGGAAA
>JAYFNX010000003.1:0-10409 GCA_034933245.1 Candidatus Pelethousia sp. | reverse complement strand
GTTCCCGTTCGATATCCATGGTGTCCAAGAGCTGGTTTTCCATGTCCCGAAGGGCCACGGTATCGGTGAGCTCCATCATCCTATCCGCAAGGGTAGATTTTCCGTGATCGATATGGGCGATGATGCAGAAATTGCGAATCAGTTCCCTCTGGTAAGCCATCCTATCCTCCATTCCCTTTAAAAAAGAAATTTCCAAGTTGAATGATACTGGAAACCCGTGCAAATTGCAAGAGAAATGACCACATGGTATGATAGAGAAAATCCTACTTTTACGGGGAGGCTTTCTTATATGTTCTGTTCCGATTATGATACGCTGGTTCAAACGCTTCAAAAGCATGGTTTTACCGTCCATACTGCCGCATCCGCCGAGGACGCGCGGACAATTGCCCTAACCTTGGTGGGAAAACACAGCGTTGGCCTGGGCGGGTCTATGACACTGGCAGGGCTGGGCATGTACGAAGCCCTCTGCGCCAACGGTAACGTTGTCTTCAGCCACTCCGTTACGCCACCGGCCGAGGATCCGTATATCTTTACAAAAGAAAACAGCGCGGACTGGTACCTGGCTTCTTCCAACGCCATTACGCGGGATGGGAAACTCGTCAACATAGACGGTACGGGCAACCGGGTGGCCGGTATGTTTGCAGGTCCCAAACAGGTGGCCCTCATCATCGGCAAAAACAAACTGGCGGAGGACGTATCCGCAGGGTATCAGCGGATAAAGCAGGTTGTTGCCCCCAAAAACGCCAAACGGCTTAACCGCAAAACCCCCTGTGCCGTAGACGGTACATGTCACGATTGTAATGCGCTGGACCGTATCTGCCGGGTAACCACGGTTATCGATTATAAGCCCGGATGGGTGAAAGAGCTGCATCTCATCCTAACGGATGCCGAGTTGGGTTATTGATGTATTACGCTTATCTTTTGCTTTGCGCGGACGGCTCCCTATATGCAGGTTATACAGACGAGCTACTAAAGCGGCTCTCCAACCATAATGCAGGCCACGGAGCCAAGTATACTAAGGGACGGTTGCCGGTTTCCCTGGTTTATTGGGAGGCCTTTGAAACAAAATCCCAGGCCATGCGCCGGGAATGCGCCATAAAAAAGCTCAAACGGGCTGAAAAGCTTGCGCTCATACGCGAGAAGGAGGCGGACAATTAGCCCGCCTCCTTCTCGTATGAGCTTCGTCCGAGTATCTTGGCTTCAAGCCCTTAGCAGCCGCAATTGTTGTTGCAACCGCCACAACCGCAGTTGTTATCACAGCCGCAACCACTGTTGCAGCCATTGTTGCCGCAGCCACAGATGAGCAAAAGCAGGATAATCCACCAGCAATTGTTATCACCAAAGCCGCCGCAACCACCGCAACCGCAGTTGTTATCACAGCCGCAACCATTGTTGCCGCAGCCGCAGATGAGCAGAAGCAGGATAATCCACCAGCAGTTGTTCCCGCCACAGTTACCGCAATTCCACATATAGTTGCCTCCTTGTTTTTTAAGCGCACAGCGCTCTTGCTACGATATAGTACGCCAAAGTGACAAATTGTGTGCCGCGCTCCTGGGAAAAATGGGCGGAAGGCTTTCAATTCTAGGCGGTGCGCTATTGAAGTGGCCGAATGGCTATGGTATGATAGTGGGAATGTTAGGAATGTCAGTAATTTCCGAAGGGAGACGAACATATGGCAAACTTCAGTATGGACAAAATTGTGGCCCTTTGCAAAAACCGAGGGTTCATCTTCTCGGGCTCCGAAATATACGGCGGTTTAGCCAACACCTGGGATTATGGTCCGCTGGGTGTGGAGTTCAAGAATAATGTAAAAAAGGCATGGTGGCGAAAATTCGTTCAGGAAAGCCCGTATAATGTGGGTATGGACGCTGCCATTCTCATGAATCCCGAGGTCTGGGTGGCTTCCGGGCACGTTGTGAATTTTAACGACCCGCTTATGGACTGCAAAGGTTGCAAGGCGCGGTTTCGCGCGGACAAGCTGATTGAGGACTATGCCCATACCCACGGCCTTGATGTGCATCCCGACGGCTGGAGCCATGAGCAGATGGCTGATTATATCAAAGAACAGGGCATCGCCTGCCCCGAATGCGGCAAAAAGGAATTTACGGGCATTCGCAAGTTTAACATGATGTTTAAAACCTTCCAGGGCGTTAACGAGGATACGGCCAGCCAAATCTACCTGCGGCCCGAAACTGCCCAGGGAATTTTCGTGAACTTCCGCAATGTGCAGCGTACAACCCGCAAAAAGCTGCCCTTTGGTATCGCGCAGGTTGGTAAATCCTTCCGCAATGAGATCACGCCGGGTAATTTCACCTTCCGCACCCGGGAGTTTGAGCAGATGGAGCTGGAGTTTTTCTGCCAGCCCGGCTCCGAGCTGGAATGGTATGGATACTGGAAGGCATTTTGCAAAAAATGGCTGATGGATTTAGGGATGACGCCGGATCATGTCCGTATGCGCGAGCATGAAAAGGCGGAGCTTTCCCATTACAGCAATGGCACGACGGATATCGAATTCCTCTTTCCCTTTGGCTGGGGCGAGCTTTGGGGCATTGCAAGCCGTACGAATTTCGATCTCAAAGCCCATTCCGAGCACAGCGGCACCAGTTTGGAATACCAGGACCCCTTCACAAACGAGCGCTATATTCCTTATTGTGTGGAGCCTTCCCTTGGCGCGGATCGTGTTGCCCTAGCGTTCCTTTGCGATGCATACGATGAGGAAACCCTGGAAAATGGCGATGTGCGCAACATTCTGCATCTGCATCCTGCCCTGGCGCCTTTTAAAGCGGCTGTTCTGCCCCTGCAAAAAAACAAGCTGGGAGAAAAGGCCCAGGAAGTATACGCTATGCTTTCCCGACGCTTCATGGTAGATTATGATGATGCGGGCCAAATTGGCAAGCGCTACCGCAGGGAGGATGAGATTGGAACGCCTTTGTGCATTACCATTGATTTTGATACTCTGGAGGATGCCAGCGTTACCGTCCGGGATCGGGATACCATGGGTCAAATCCGGCTCCCCATCGCCAATTTGGAGCAATATATTCTGGAAAAGACGGACTTCTAAAAAAGACCGTAGCAAAAAGGCGGCGCATGGTTGCGCCGCCTTTTTCGTGTCCTTTTTACTTACATCTTAATTTTTCCATTATATTTGCGCTTAAGAATTCGCGCCACATCCCCGGCCAATGTCTCCAGTTCGCTTTCATTCTTGCCTTCCAGCATGATGCGTATCAAGGGTTCCGTGCCGCTGGCGCGGACCAAGATGCGCCCACTATCCCGCAGTCCCTCCGAAATTTCGTCAACCTGGGTTTGCAATTCCTGGTCCTTCATTGCTTGGGCCTTTTGCTCATTATCCACAACCACGTTCACCAAAACCTGGGGATAAATAGGTACCTCGCTGGCCAGGGATGACATGCGCTTTCCGGATCTTTTTAAAATATTGAGAACCTGAATTGCCGTAAGCATGCCGTCTCCCGTGGTATTCTGATCCAGAAAAATCACATGGCCGGATTGCTCACCGCCTAGATTATAGCCTCTTTCCAGCATGCGTTCCAGCACATACCGATCCCCCACAGCAGTCTCCGATACGTTGATACCCGCGCTTTCCATATATTTTTTTAATCCAATGTTGCTCATGACCGTGATCACCAGCGTATCGCCGCTCAAACTGCCTTCCGCATGCATCACCTTGGCGCATATGCCCAGGATACGGTCACCATCCACGATGTTCCCCCGCTCGTCCGTAGCAATAACCCGGTCAGCATCTCCATCAAAGGCAAAGCCCACATCTGCGCCGCTTTCAGCCACAAGATCCTGCAGCAGCTCCGGATGGGTAGATCCGCAGCCATCGTTGATGTTGCTGCCGTTGGGTTCATCGGCTCTGGATATAACCTTGGCGCCTAGGTCTAAAAGCACCTCTGAAGCAATGCCGGACGACGCCCCGTTTGCGCAATCAAGCACGACGGTAAGCCCTTCAAAAGACTCCGTGGCCGTGGATTTGAGGAACTCTTTATATTCTTCACGAGCACGCTTGGCCGTAATCACGTGGCCAACATCCTCTCCCAGAGGCCGCTGAAAAGAGCAACCCTGCTCTATCATATGCTCAATTTCTTCCTCTAGCGTATCGGAAAGCTTAAAGCCATCCCCGTTAAACCATTTGATTCCATTGTATTCCATGGTATTGTGGCTGGCGCTAACCATAACGGCCGCATCCGCGGCATATAAACGCACCAGATAGGCCATAGCCGGTGTGGGGATGACGCCCAGATCAACTACATCCCCCCCCACTGCGCAGATTCCTGCCGCAATAGCCGAGGATAACATATCTCCGGAGCGCCGTGTATCCCGACCGATCAGGATACGGGGATGGCGTACCTCGCTGGTTAGCACCTGGGCTCCCGCCATGCCAATTTTCATGGCCAACTCGCAGCTTAAATTCTGGTTTGCAATTCCGCGCACGCCGTCCGTACCAAATAATTTTGCCATCTTCCCCCTCCAAATTTGCCATGATGCTATTGCAGTATATCAGCCTTTTGGTTATATACGTCTATAATTATACAGCATGCTTATGCATTTCACAAATAAAAAGGCCTTGGCAAAAGCCAAAGCCATTGGAAAACAAACGGAAAAAAGCGTTAGCGCTTGGAGAACTGGGGCGCCCGGCGGGCAGCCTTGAGTCCGTACTTTTTGCGCTCCTTCATGCGCGGATCGCGGGTTAGGAATCCCGCCCGCTTTAAGGCGCCGCGCAATTCCGGATCAACCGCGATAAGAGCACGAGCGATACCATGCCGGATGGCACCGGCCTGGCCGGTAGTGCCACCGCCGCACACGTTTACGCGTACATCGAACTTGCCCTGGGTGTCTGTAAGGGCCAGCGGAGCCCGCACGATCATCTTAAGGGTCTCATAGCCGAAATAATCATCCAAATCGCGCTGGTTTACGGTGATTGCACCGCTGCCGGGAACGAGACGAACGCGAGCAATGGACTTCTTGCGCCTTCCAGTGCCGAGGTATTGCGTGATGTTAGCCATTTACTTGTTCCTCCTTTCCCTTATTTGAGCACGAGCGTTTCGGGGACCTGGGCTGTGTGCTGATGTTCCGTGCCAGCATAAATGCGGACTTTCTTGAGCATCTTGCGTCCCAGAGGGCCCTTGGGCATCATGCGCCGAATGGCCTCGTACACAGCGAATTCAGGCTTCTTTTCGAGCAAGTCGCGGTATGAGGTTTCGCGAAGGCCGCCGGGATAGCCGGTGTGCCTGTAATATTTCTTTTGATCGAGCTTATTGCCCGTCATGGTGACCTTGTCCGCATTTACGATGATGACATGGTCGCCGGTGTCCACATGGGGGGTATATATGGGCTTATGCTTGCCGCGCAGGATAGCGGCTACCTGGGATGCGAGGCGGCCTAGTACCATACCTTCCGCATCGACCACGTACCACTTGCGTTCGACAGTCTCACCCTTGGCCATATAGGTCTTCATGGCTGTCCTCCTAAAAAGCAGTGTGAAAATTACGTTGCTCCATGGGAGGTACCTTGCTTCCGGGGCTGTGGCCGCAAAGACCGATCCTAAAGAACACACAAGTGATATTCTACCCAAAATACGCCTATCTGTCAAGCCTTTGGTAACAAAAACCGAGGATTTTTGAAAATTTTATCGCAGCCCCGGAAACCCTGTTTGGCGCAGCGCTTCATAAAGTACGATGGCAGCGGAATTGGATAAATTCAACGACCGCTGTTCTGGCCGCATAGGGATGCGAATCGTATCCTTTTCCCGCCGGGATAGCAAGGCTTTCCCCAAACCGGCCGTTTCCTTGCCAAACACAATAAAATCACCGTCCTGATAGCGTACATCCGCATAGGAGCGGGTGGCGTGGGTGGAAGTTAAAAAGAAGCGGGCGTTAGGATAGGCGGCCTCTACTTCTTCGAACGCATCGTAATAATGCAATTCTAGGCTGCTCCAATAATCCAAACCGGCGCGTTTGAGCATTTTGTCACCTAAGCTAAAACCAAAGGGCCGCACCATGTGCAGGGCCGTTCCCGTTACGGCGCAGGTGCGGGATATATTGCCTGTATTCGGGGGAATCTCCGGTTCCACCAATACGATATGAAACATGGACGGGGCCTCCTTTTATGCTCAAAGCTCCGTCCATTGTATCACGAATTTTCCGTTTTGTCCTGGGCAATGGAACGGACTTTGTCCAAATACAGATCCGTAAGTTCCTTCGCATATTCGGCGTTATAGC
This sequence comes from Candidatus Pelethousia sp., assembly GCA_034933245.1. Taxonomy (GTDB): domain Bacteria; phylum Bacillota; class Clostridia; order Christensenellales; family CAG-138; genus Pelethousia. The sequence goes on along the minus strand of JAYFNX010000003.1, from coordinate 4,170 downwards.
TTCCTGCAATAATACGGCAGGCCGTAAAATCCCGGTTGGGCCGCACGAGAATCCAGCCATTGTCGCTTTTCACCTTTACACCGTCGATCAGCTCCACCCGTTCGCTGCGCTCGGTTTCCACGAGGCTCCGCAGGACCCTGCCCATCTCCTTCCAGGAGCAACCCACATTGGCTTCGGACTCATAGGCCCGAGGGATCACTTCCAGATAGCTGCCGAGAAGTTCCAGCCTGCCAAGCTCCGTAAGGCGCAAAATGGCGGCCTCCGGTTCAAACAGCTCGGGAAGATAGCAGTTTTCTTCAAGGGCTTGCCTGCGCCATTTGGCTCTTAAGTCCGGGCAGCGGCGCACGAGGCAGCCTCTGCTTTCGATATACGCCACATACTCTTCGCTCACCCGCACGGGTAGCACGACTTCCCCTTTGAGCCTGTCTTCGCTTAATGCGGAAAGGATGAAGATGGTAAGGCGCTCGCCTTCCCGGATATACCTGTCCCGCCATATGCAGGTTAGCTCCCCCTCCTGGCCAGGCACAAGGCCAAGCTCCGCACCGGCATGCACCATAGCTCCATGAAGGCGCTCAGGATCCGTCTCGTCCATGTACTGTACCGTATAACCGAGGGGCAACAAAACACGGGCGACGGCGTCATACACATCGCCTCCTCTGCCCAAAACAATTTTAATCCCGTTTGTTTCCGGTATCTTTACCGCCCCCATGGTTTTGGCCAAATGGGCCTCATATGCCCTCGCTGTTCCACCTAAAGGCTGGAGAATGCCCAAGCGTCTGGCTGTAACAGGATGATGCGGCCCCGCAAGGAGTTCCTGCCTGAAGGACCGGAAGGCGCCGCCGACCAATTGGCAACCTTTTTCATCACAGAGCACCAATTCCGTTTCGTGCGGGCTTTGCCCATCGTGGCGTATATAGACCCCGCCCTCCATGCCGAAGCTAAGGACAGCATGTTCATAAGCGGAATACGAACAATAGCCCAAATCGCACACGTCCGCTCCCTGGGCCAGAATGCCGGAAATAAGGGCATGTTTAAGCATAACCGCCTGCTGGCTTCCATCCGTAGCCACGGCCAATTCCTTTCCCGCGGCTTTCCTTGCCACAGCAAAGGAAGCACCTATCCTGGCTGCCCGCTCGGGCCCCATATCATGGTCAGAAAAGCCTTTTACGCATAGATCCAGCCCGCTCTTTTGCATACCGTCATCCCAGACAACGTCCTCGGCGCAAACGGTATCATCCTCCAGGCGTTTATTGGGCCACAGGGAAGCGCCCGCGGTGATGGAACAGTTTTTGCCCACGCTGCTCCCCGCTCCCAAGGCCGTATGCGCAAATATCTGCGCCCCGCTTTCCACATGGGAACCTTCACAGAGGACGGCGCCACGAATCTCCGTATTTTCTCGCACACGCGCATCCGCCATGAGCACGGAGCGCTTGATGCTGCTGCCCGCGCCTACGCGAACCCCGCTGCAAATCACCGCTCCATCTGCCAGCAAAGCGCCGGCGGCCACTTCCGCCTCCCGGCCAATATAGCAAGGGGCCATAACGGCGGCATCGGAGGATATTTTTGCCCCATGCTCAATCCAAATTCCTTCTCGTTCCACCGCCAGGGTTTCAAAGGTACATTTGCCCTGCAACATGTCCCGCTGGGCATTGAGATACTGCTCTAAATCTCCAATATCACACCAATAGTTTTCGGTCACAAAGCCTTCGATCCGCATACCGGCTTTCAGCATGGCGGGAAACAGGTTCATGCTGAAATCATATTTTGTATCCTTGGGAATCATCTCTATGGCTTCTGGCGCAAGCAGGTAGATGCCCGTGTTTGCCAGATCGCTAAACACTTCGGATAGCTGCGGCTTTTCCAAAAACCGGGTAATGCGATTGGATTCATCCAGGATGGCCACGCCGTATTCCGTAGGCACCTGCACCCGTTTAAGCACAATGGTAGCCGCCGCGCCGCTCTTATCATGCTGGGCGACAAGGGCGGATAGATCCACGTCCGTAATGGCATCCCCGCTGAGGATCAGAACAGGGCTGTTGATCTCTCCCACGGCCGCCCGAACGCTGCCCGCCGTGCCCAGGGGTTTATCCTCAATGTTATAGCGGATGTTTGCGCCAAAGGCCCGTCCGTCTCCCAAATGCTGCTGAATCATATTGGGAAGATAATGAAGGGTAGCCACCATATCCGAAATGCCGTGGGCCGTAAGCAGCTCCACACAATAATCGATTACGGGCTTGTTGAGCAAGGGTACCATGGGTTTGGGCATGGTGCAGGTAAGAGGGCGCAAACGCTTACCCTCTCCTCCCGCCATAATGACTGCCTGCATACGAAAAATACCGCCTTTCCTGAAAGAAGTAGCGGTATTAGTCTTTGCCGGGTTCCATCATTCTATTTGTGCGCAAAAGGGCACTATTTGTAAAAGAAAACATTTCCGCCGAAGGTACCGTAATAGGTGTAGCCATCCCGGGTGGTACCCCTGCTGGCGGCCTGAAAATACAACACCTCAGCGGGAAGAAGCAGATTCTTATCCACGAAGATTTGCTGTACCGCGGCCAAGGCCGCACTGGACGGGGTTTTCAGGCTGCTGGTGGAAAACTGGCTCTTCTGATAAACCACATCGTAAATCGAGTTTGGGAATTTGCTACTGCATACCCGGTTGTAGATCACGTTGGCCACCGCCACATAGCTTCCCTTATCGCCCTCCTTATATACCACCTGCGCCGCAAGGTATAGCTCTTCGGATTCGGAGGATATGCTGGGCGTTCGAGTGGCCTCCGGCTCCGGCGTTGCGGTTGGCTTGGGCGTGGCGGTGGCTTTCGGCTTCTCTGTGGCCTTGGGCGTAGGCGTGGGCGCGCTGCCAACGGTTACATATTCTTTGAGCATGTAGCCCCGAAGCCCGTCCAGCTTCACCCGGTACCATTCCTCGCAGGTACCCGTCACAAGCAGCTCGTCATAGCGCGCATATTCGCCCAGCACATCATATTCCGTGCCGGGACCTTTGCGAAGGTTGATGGTCTTGGCGTTAACGTAGCCGTCCAAATATTCATCCAGCTCGTCCACCTGATAAGCGGGGGTAGGGGATGGTTTTGCGGTTTGTTTCGGTGTGGGTGACGGCTCCGGCTCCTGGGTTGGCGTAGGCGCGGCCTCTATGGCGGCAGAAGGAGATGCTGTCTCCCCGGTAAACGCAGGGGACTCGTCCAATACCATATCAGGCGGCGGGGTAATTTGCACAAGCCCGCCCGTTTCCCCCGCCATGGCGCCGGCTGTAAATATTTCCCCGTTTTCCTGAATGGGAGCCGGCGTAAGAAGCTCCGCTTGGGCTAAAACGGGAGCCGCCTCCAGAACGACCACATTGGCTGTGCTAGCAGCAGCCACACAGCCGGTGAGGATCGATCCGAGAGCAAGGCTTCCTATGCAGTTGCGCAGTCGCTTCATTTTCATCACAGAATAAACTTTTGTAAATCCTCGTTTTGATATTGCTTGGATATATGCTCTTTTACATACGCCTCGTCTACTTCCACCTTGGTAAGGGGATAGTCGCCCCCTGCGTTAAAGGAAATATCCTCCAGCAGGTTTTCCATAATGGTGTGCAAGCGCCGAGCGCCGATGTTCTCACTGGTTTCATTAGCGCTGTAGGCAAATTGGGAGATGGCCGTGAGAGCGTCCTCCGTAAAGCTGAGCACGATATTATCGGTTTTAAGCAGGGCGGCATATTGTTTGGTAATAGCATGCTCAGGCTGGGTGAGAATGCGCTTATAATCCTCCGTAGTAAGGGCCGAAAGCTCTACCCGGATGGGAAAACGGCCTTGCAGCTCGGGAATCAGATCCGTCACTTTGGCCACATGGAAAGCGCCTGCGGCGATGAAAAGGATAAAATCCGTCTTCACCGGGCCGTATTTGGTATTCACCGTACAACCCTCCACAATGGGCAGGATATCTCGCTGGACGCCTTCTCGGGAAACATCCGGGCCGCTCATCTGCCTGGCTCCGGCTATCTTATCTATCTCGTCGATAAAGATAATGCCATCCTGCTCGGCCTTTTCCACAGCTTCCCGGGTCACCTCATCCATGTCGATGAGCTTCTCCGTTTCGTCCTGAATCAAAATGCGGCGGGCTTCCTTTACGGAAAGCCGTCGTTTTTTCTTTTTCGGGGGGAGCAACCCGCCCATC
>JAYFNX010000002.1:0-2087 GCA_034933245.1 Candidatus Pelethousia sp. | reverse complement strand
AACTGCCTGACGGCGTAGAAATGGTTATGCCTGGGGATAACATCCGGATGGAGATCAACCTGATCACCCCCATCGCCAGGGATGAGGGCCTGCGCTTCGCAATCCGCGAGGGTGGACGCACGTTTGCCTCCGGCGTGGTTTCCGCCCTTCTGGCCGACTAACACCCGATCGAAATTACTTTCTCCGGCCCGGCGCGAGATGAAGCGCCGGGCCGTTTTTTTACCGTTGCAGGCCTTGCAAAGATTCGAGGTCCGGAGGGTCAAAAGCTTGCCTTCAGCCCCAGCAACGCGCGCGCTGAATCGGAAGGAACGCCGGATGCAGAAATCAAGCGTAAAATAAAAAAGTGGAAAGTTTCTTTCCACTTTTTTAAAACACCGCGCACCCGTTCTTCGACAATGTTCCCACAGGCGGTACTCTCGCAGGTAACTCCGCCCGGGCAACCCCGCGGCACACCCATACGGCTGCTTAATGCTGCTGCCTTCCGGCCCTGACATGGTTCACAGAGTTGGATTGCACGGGACTCGGGCCTCAACGCCCCTTGCGGGGGCCAGCCCCACGGGCACATGCCTTGGAAAGGGAATTCCGCCCTGCTGTAGCGGATTGCAGGTACAGGGCACCGCTAACTCCCCGCCTAGCGCGGCACTTCTATTTTACCCCGAATCCGGCTTAAATGCAACCACCCGGCTTTTTTTGGATGCCGCGCATCCGCGCCATGGTAAATGGGCTTCCACTCTACCGGCTGGAACAGAGCCGCAATGGATATGGGCAGGTAGGTAAAGGTAAAAAGAGGGAAGGTGAAAGTGTAAAGCAGCTTTTTAAAGGGGGAACAGGCGATCCGCTTCCATTCGGCCACTGTTACCGTTAGGCCGATGAAGTAAAGCGTTGCATACATATGCCCGATGCCGCCCAGGAAGGAGCCCAGAAGAACCTGCAAGCTTCCCCCTTCCCAAAGAGCCGCCCAAAGGCCATAACCCAGGTTGAGGGTGCAACCGATAAGGCCGATGGACAATGCGGGCAGAATCGACATAATGATATCAAAACAGGCAAAACCATGGGGCTCTACCATCCCGCGAGCAAGGCGCAAGCCATAATGCCGAAGCACCTGAAGATAACCTTTGCACCAGCGGAGCCGCTGCCGCCAGGATTGGGAAAAGCGCACAGGTTGTTCATCATAAAACACGGCGTTAGGGGAGTAGGCAATGCGTTCGCCCGCGAGGATACAATCGGTTGAAAATTCCACATCCTCGGTGATGAGGAAATGCTTCCAACCGCCATTTTTTATAAAAATGTCCGGATGGACCAGAAACCCCGTGCCGGTTACTGTGCAGCTGGTTCCCAACCCCATGCGCGGGCCGTTGAGAAAGCGGGATTCACGAAGGAACCAGAGGGAATAGCCGGCGGAAATCCAATTATCCCCATAGTTGGAGGAAGCGCGATACCCCGTCACCACCCGATACCCCTGTGCATATACGCTGTCCATTTGCGCCACAAAATCCGGGGCGAGGCGGTTGTCCGCATCGATGATAAAATAACCGTCAAAGGCAAGGCGGCCCCGCTGCGCCCAAAGGGATTCCAAAAGAAAATGCAAGGCGTACCCTTTACCCACTCGGGTGGAATCAAACCGTTCAAACACAGTGGCGCCCTCTCGCCTGGCCACCAGTGCCGTCAAATCGGAGCAGTTGTCCGCAGCCACAAAGACCTCCAAGAGATCCGCTGGGTAAGTTTGGGCTTTTAGACTTTGAAGGAGCCCGGAGATCACCGCTTCTTCGTTTCGTGCGCAAATAAGGGCCGCATACCTGCGGCCGGAAGGGACAAGGGAGGTTTGCCTGCGAACCGGGGCTGTCGCCCCGGGATTGGCTAATGCATAAAGCAGATAAACAAACTGATAACCATAGCTGGTTAAAAACAAAAAAGAAAGCAAGGAATTAATCCAAAGGATACTACGCATCGAGTACCTCCTATCATCTTTGGAGTTGCGGGGTGGGGCGGCAGGTATGGGCAAAAAAATCCGCCGGTTGTGGCGCGATGCATTGGGAAAGCTCGCGCAAGTTCCCCTTATATACGCACTTTGCGCCGGGGAATTGGGC
>JAYFNX010000001.1:0-18191 GCA_034933245.1 Candidatus Pelethousia sp. | reverse complement strand
CTCATACCGAACACAGAAGTTAAGCCCTTATACGCCGAAAATACTGAGCTGGCGACGGCTTGGGAACATAGGTAGCTGCCGGATTCCACATGAAAAAGCATCCAATCAGGGTGCTTTTTCATTTATTTTGTGTAGCCTACCATACATCTGCGTTAATGCCTCGCGTCGTCTCTAACACGCTCCCCTGCCGCGCTTTGCACTATACCGCGACCCTCTTCCCTATATCGGGTCCTTAACCGTCAACCGGAGGGACGTCTTTACTTGTGGGATAGAATCTCAGACAATAGTTGGAGGGAAAAGGAAGTCACAAGATATCTTGCGACATCCAAAGGAAACCAATAGAGCCTGAGGTACGTAGCGGAAAAGCAAAGCGTTTTACGCTTACCTTGCGCTACAGCGCGCCGCTTCTCCCTGCCCTTAACTTTCGCTGGGGCAGACCGGGAACCCAAGAAGGCCCTCCCTGATCGCCTTGCCAGCATAAACCGCTGTGTTCCATTGGACACTTATTTATCGGATCATAACCCTCTGCAGAGGAACTGGTGGGGTGCCAGGACGTCAGGGCGACCATCGATACCCCAAAATGACGGATCAGGGATAACCAGCCGATATAAGCCTACAACGCGAGGCGCATCGAGGTAGCGTAGTTTCATTTTTATCCATGCAACAACTTGGAAACAATAGATTGGATCATGGCCAGCAATGCTCAGCGGATTTTGATCGTTGGCAGAATGCATCGGCAAGAGGGAGGTTGCCAGCACCAAGATTAAAAGCAAAGATAAAAGCCACCCCCCATGGAGCGGCTTTTTCTTTGCAGATATTGTTGTTAGTTCATGCCATAACGCTTCTTGAAACGGTCTACACGGCCGCCTGTATCCACCAGCTTTTGATGACCGGTGAAGAAAGGATGACACTTGGAGCAAATTTCAACCTTGAGCTCGCCCTTGACAGAGCCGCTCTTAAAGGTTTCGCCGCAGGCGCAACGAACGATACTCTCGCCATAATTGGGATGAATATCACGCTTCATAATCATTAACCTCCATTCATATTTGCTTGGCGCAGGGCGATTAGCCACCCTCCTGCTGCATTGGCACGCAGCACGTGCCGAACGAAACTATTATAACCTAAAAAAGGCCGCCATGCAAGCAAAATATCTCCCATAACGGCCCTTTTAATGACTGCTCCTATTTCATGAAGCTCTTGCCTGTTGTATAGCCATCCTTCTCATAAACGTTCATCCACCCTTTTAAGCGGGCAACAAATTCTTCATTGGTGGCCGTCTTTTCCAGCATGCCAATGAGCTGCTCCGTAACCTCCGAAGGGTTCCCGGAACTCAGGTTCCGCCGCATGGCGAATACGGCTTCCCGTTCATCGGAGGACAGGAGAAGTTCTTCGCGCCGCGTACCGCTTTTGTATATATCGATGGCGGGGAAGATGCGTTTTTCGCTCATCTTGCGGTCCAGGTGAATTTCCATGTTGCCGGTGCCTTTAAACTCTTCATAGACGATATCGTCCATGCGGCTGCCGGTTTCGATAAGGGCGGTGGCGATAATGGTTAGGCTGCCGCCGTTTTCGATGTTACGGGCTGCGCCAAAGAAACGCTTGGGCTTATGGAGGGCGCCAGGATCCATACCACCGGAAAGGGTTTTGCCCGTAGCGGGGATGGTAAGGTTATAGGCTCGGGCAAGGCGGGTAATGGAATCAATCAGAACCACCACATCTTTACCCTGTTCCACCAGCCGCATGGCACGCTCTTGGGCCATTTCCGCAACGCGGGTATGATGCTCCGGCAACTCATCAAAGGTAGAGTATAGAACCTCGCCATTAATGGAACGCTGCATATCGGTCACTTCTTCGGGCCGCTCATCAATCAGCAAAACCAGAAGAGTAACATCCGGATAATTGGTGGCAATGCCGTTGGCAATATTTTTTAACAGAGTAGTTTTTCCGCTTTTGGGCTGGCTGACGATAAGGCCGCGCTGCCCCTTGCCAATGGGCGCAATCAAGTCGATCAGGCGAATGGCCCGGTTCTGGCCTTGTTCGGTCGAGCCGCATTCCAGGGTAAGACGCTCATTGGGATAGATGGGTACCAGTCCCTCAAAAAGCTTCCGGCTAGGGGCTAATTCCGGATCTTCTCCATTGATGGCCGTAATGTAGAGCAAAGCGAGGAAACGCTCGCCATCCTTACCCGGACGGGTTTTACCCGTTACCATATCCCCCGTGCGCAGGCCAAAACGACGGATTTGCGCGATGGAAACATAGACGTCATGATTGCCGGGCAGGTAATTCTCGCTGCGCAGGAAGCCGTATCCATCGGGCAAAACTTCCAATACGCCTTCACATTCGCCGCATTCTCCTCCTTCCAAAAGTTCGGGAACGGCGGGGTTGCTGGTACCATATTCTTTATTATAGTACCCTTCCGGCCGATCCGTACGTTCGGAGCGGTGGAAGCCTTCGTCGTGCTCGTAAGGAGCCGGCGCATGATAGCCTTGCCCGTAAGGCGCAGAAGGCGGCGCATAGGCTTGCTGTTGCTGCTGCGGGTAGCCCTGCTGACCGTAATCCCGGTTATAAGTGCCGTAATTTTGCTGATAATTGGGTTGCTGATAGTTTTGATACCCCCTGTTGTAGCCGCCATATTGACGCTGCTGGGGATACTGCCTGCGGTTATTTGAATAACCGCCCTGCTGGTAAGCCGGCCGCTGTTGGTAGGCCGGGGCGCTGTAACGGGGCTGGTAGCCGCGCTCCTCGGGAACCCGGGCCGGTTCCGGGGCTACGGGAGGCCGGGAGGCGGTTTCTTCCACCTGTTCCACAGCTTCCGCTTCCGGTTGCGATTGAGCGCCTTCCTCGGGCATTTTTCCACCATTCATAATGATATCTACCAACTCGCTCTTACGATATTTTGTCAAGGACTTAACGCCTTGCAGCCTAGCAACCTCTCGAAGGTCGTTTAGGCTTTTTTCTTGGAGCATTTCTCTAGTCACGGGGTCAACTCCTTTCGTGCGCGATAGAACAGGGCCCAGAAACGCAAGGGATCGTTCTATTCGCATCCATAAAAATAATGAATAGTTAAACAGGCGGGGCGTTGCCGCATCGTATTGGATGGGGATACATAAAAGTATGCCCAACTAATGGCAATCCAAACCTGGCTTTATGCTGTTGTACACCGTTGGAGGTCATGAAAGCGATGCAAACGCAGAGAACGAATATGACGTGACTCTAGCGTATATGTAATATAGTAAGGGCAGAAACAGCAAAAGTCAAGCGCCACAAAGCAACATTTTTATGAATTATGTATATTATAAAAATGATAAACAAAAATCGCCATAATCTGTGCTTATTTTATCCTGGAATGTTTTCTTCTTTTTGCGCATATATATTTTAAAGTTAACAGAAAGGACATCCGCTATGAACGATCAGAAGGCCATAGAGGGAGGGCGCATTCGCGCACATTCCATTCACATTGACGAACGGCAGCTCATGCGGGTAAGCGGCGTGAAGGATGTGGACAGCTTTAACGAGCAAGAGGTTCAGCTCCTAACCGAGGCGGGGGAGTTGCGCATCGAAGGGTCCGGGCTGCACTTGACCAAGCTTGATTTGGACGCGGGGCAGGTTATTTTGGAAGGGGAGATCCTGGCCTTGGAATATACAGACGAGGCGCCACCCCAGGGTTCCTTTATGTCCAGACTGTTCCGGTAGGGAGGCAGAGCAATGGGTGAGTTTCCCGCCCTGTGCGCAGCCATATACGGCGGGCTTCTCATAGGCGCGCTCTATGATGCGTTGCGGCCGTTACGGTTTTTTTTCAAGAGCCGGTTTTGGAACGGGCTCTTGGATGCCGCCTATTATGTACTGGTTTTTTGCATGGTTGCGCTCCTCTTATTCTATATTAATGGAGGCGTTCCTCGGTTTTATTTGCTTCTGGGCATATGCCTGGGGGTATATGTTTATGCCCGTTTTGTAAGCCGCTTTATCCTGGCAGTCGCGGCAAAGATTAAAATAATGGTTGCCAAGCGGCAGGGCATGGATTAAATTATAGGAGTAGGAGTATCGAAACTATGGACAAGCAAAACGGGAAACGCTGGAATAAAAAACGGATTGGTTTTCTGGCCGGGGCGCTTTTGGTGGCCGCCCTTGGTGTTGTGTTTGTTTCGCAAGAGCGCAAGCTGGAAGCCATCCGGCAGGAGCAGCAGGCCCTTGGGGAAGAATATGCGGCGCTGGAAATCGAAAAACAGCGCCTGGAATATATGATCGAATACGCCCAGAGCGAGGAATACCTCTTACAGTATGCCAGAGAGAAACTTGGCTATGTAAAGCCCGGGGATATTAAGTTTAGCATAGAATAGAAAAGACGGCACCGCCATGGTATGCAGGAAACGAAACTTCAACAATCCATCGCGCAAATGGCCACCATTTGCGCGAAAATCATATTTAGGAGGGCAAATATATTGAAACAGGCAGCCATCATGGATATTGGCAGCAACTCCATCCGCTATGCCTGTGGCAGGATAGACGAGGCCGGGAGAGCCAGCATGGAGCCCAAACAATTGCGCACCACGAGGCTGGCCGAAGGCCTGGAAGAGAAAGGCCGGCTGGCCGAAGTGCCCATGATGCGCTCCCTTTGGGCCATGGAGGCCTTTGCTTTGGATGCGCATGGGCGGGGTTTGCCCATTTATGCTTACGCCACCAGCGCCGTGCGGGATAGCGCCAACCGGGAGGCGTTTTGCAGGCGGGCGGAAGCCCTGGGGATGGAGGTAACGGTTCTCAGCGGGGAGGAGGAAGCCCGTTTGGCGCAGCTCGGGGCAACGGGGGGCGCGGGCGGCATTCTCGATATCGGCGGAGGCAGCACCCAGATCCTTCTGGGGGATTTTGTGCACAGCGCCCCCATCGGCTGCGTGCGCGCCCGTGAGCTATGCATGGCCGCCCACTCATTAAATGAAATGAAGCGCGCCGTTTTTGCCCGCTGTAAGGAAGTGCTGCACTTCCCTCCGCAAAGAAGCGAGGCGTATACCGGCCTCGGCGGAACGATCCTGACCATTGCCGCGCTGATGATGGGCCAGAAAACCTTTGATCCGGAGAAGGCTTGCTGCATGCGCATCTGCCACACGGCGTTGGACGAGCTGGTGGAATGGCTCTACAGCCTGGGAGACGCGGGCCGCCATGCGCAGCCTCTGCTGGCAGGCCGGGAGGAAACCATTCTGCCCGGGGCTCTCATTTTGGTTTTTGTGATGGCGCACGCCGGTGTGGGCGAGCTGGCTGTTTCCAACCGGGATGGGATGGAAGGATATTTGCTTGAAAGGCTGGGCCGGTAGCAACACCGAAAAATCTGATGCGAAAGGCGGCGGAAGGCCGCCTTTTTTGGATGATTATTTACCAATTATTCATTTGTGAATTGTCGGTGGCAGTTGTACACTGGAGGATGAAGAGCGATGCAAAATTTAGCATGGGAGGAAAGGATGGAGCAAAAACCCATCATTGACGTGCGAAACGTCAAGAAGATCTATCGCGTGGGGAGCGTGGATGTGCATGCCCTCCGCGGGGTGGATCTTACCATAGTGCCCGGGGAGCTTTGCTGCATCATCGGCCGCAGCGGCAGCGGGAAGAGCACCTTGCTTAACCTGCTGGCCGGGCTGGAGCCCGCCACCAGCGGCGAGATCATCATCAGCAACAAACACCTGGAGCGCATGACTCAAAGCGAACTCATCGTGTTCCGGCAAAAGTACGTGGGGTTTATTTTTCAATCCTTCAACCTCATGCCCTATTATACCGCGCTGGAAAACGTGGCGTTTCCCCTCTCCTTTCGCGGCATACCCGCGGCTGAACGGACACGCCGGGCCAAGGAGGCGCTCAAGACGGTAGGGCTGGAAAGCCATATGCGCCACAAACCCTCCCAGATGAGCGGCGGCCAGCAGCAGCGGGTGGGCATTGCCCGGGCCCTGGTGACGGACCCGGACATTATTTTTGCGGATGAGCCTACGGGCAATCTGGATTCCACCACCAGCGACGATGTGATGCATTCCATTTGCGATACCGTGCGGGCCAAAGGGAAAACCCTCATCATGGTCACCCACGATCCGAATATGGCCGCCTTTGCGGACAAAGTAATCAACATCCTGGACGGCCGGATTACGGACATCCGATATAATACGAAAGCATAAGTTTTTACAGGGGGAACCGATATGAAACAGAGCAACCGCGCCCTGGCGCTATTATTAGCCCTCACCCTTTCCATGGGCATGATGAGCGTAGCGAGGGCGGCGAATGATAACCCGAGTGTGAGTATTGCGCCCGCTTCTTTCACAGAAGTGAGTGGCAACGTAAGTATGAACTTTTTTATATCCAATACGACAGGCGGAGAAATACAGCTTCAAGCTATCAGCCCAGGGAGTGGAAGCATCTTAGCCAATGTTAGCCTAGTTTGTGACGATACAAAAAGTTATATTTCGATTCCCAGTGGAGGGGGATGGGCATCCGCAACAGGTATTATTAAGAATAATGTACAACCTAATACATATAGTGCCACCAATGGGGAACTTCTCACCTTCGGTTTTGGCGGTGGGCAAGCAGCAGAGGATTATGATTCTTATACAATTAAAAAACAGGCGGCCGAGACAACTAGTTCCCCCACTCCTACGCCAGAAGATAAGGAAGCCAAGCTGCGCATCAGCCCGGTGGACCGTTATGGACAGGTGGTGCCCGCGCCCGCGGGGGATTATGGCGAGACGATCTCCATTCGGGTGCCCCTCAAGTGCTATCGCAGCAGCGTATACGATGTGAAGATTGCGCCGGTGCTTTCCAATGATATCGAAAAATACCCCTTTGATATCGAGGCCGTGGATTATATGCTTTCCTATCCGAATAGCGTGGCCGTGGGGGACATCATCGAATTTCAATATAATTTACGCCTGAGCAAAAAGGCAACCACGGGTGTGAAACAGGTGGATTTCAGCCTTAGCTACCGGGTGGGCGCGGACGCCTGGGGCAACGGCGGCACCCTGGAGACCAGCACCGTAAGCCTGTTTGTAAACGTGGAGAAGGGCCTTGCGCCCACCGCCAGCGACGCGGGCGGCTCCACCCCCAAGCTGATTGTGGAGAGCTATAAAATCAGCTCGGATAAGATTTACGCGGGGGAGACCTTTAAGGTAACCATCACCATCAAAAATACCTCGGCTTCGGAGGCGATTCAGAACCTCCAGATCCGCTTTAAGGATACGGCGGAGGTCGCCAAGCTGGTTCCGGCCAGCGGCGGCAGCAACGCCATCTATATTTCCAAGATCAGCAAGGGCGAAAGCAAAACGGAAACCATTTCGCTGCAAACGGCCCCGGATACGGAGGCCAAAGCCTATACCCTGGGGCTGGATTTCGGCTATGAGGGGGCGTCCAACAACGCGGCCTACACCGCGGCGGAAACCATCGCCATCCCCATTTTGCAGAAGATCCGCATCAAGTGCGACGACCCCACCATTTACGATTCCGAAGCCTGGGTGGGCCAGAGCTGCGGCATGTACGTGAAGCTTTATAATATGGGTAAATCCTCTATCTATAATTGCATGGTGGATGTAGAGGGCGAAGGCCTGGCGATGGAGGAAAGTTACTTTGGGGGCAATATCGGCAGCGGCAGCACCATGGCCGCGGATTTTTCCATCATCCCCTCGGTGGCGGGGGAGATTGCGGGCACGGTTGTCATCACGTATGAGGATGTATACGGCGAGCCTAACGAGGAACGCCTGCCTTTCACCCTTACGGTAAACGAGGAAGTCAGCATGGTCGATCCTTCCATGGAGGGCATGGAAGGGATGGATGGCATGGAAGGCGGCATTGAAGTCTACGGCCCCGGGGTGGAAGAGGGCGGTATGCCCTGGTGGGGCTGGGTGCTCTGCATCCTTGCCGCGGGCGGTTTATCTGTGGGTGGCATTATGCTTTACCGGAAAAAACGGGCACGGTCTTTGGAGGATGTATGAAGCTCTCGGATATGCTCCACACGGCGTTCATGAACCTATGGCGCCGGAAGCTGCGGGCATTCTTAACCGTGCTGGGCATGGTAATCGGCACGAGCTCCATTGTGGTGATGATGAGCTTGGGCATCGGCATACGCGCCTCCATCGTGGAGAGCTATGCCAGCATGGGCAGCCTTACGAATATTACCGTCAGTTCCTGGCGCTATGTGGAGAATGAGGCAGGGGGCGGTAGCAGCACGGAAAAGAAGCTGGATAAAAAAAGCGTGGAAACCTTCAAAAGTATCCCGGGCGTTGTGGCGGTGATGCCGCAGATTACCACCTGGGGCATGCTCAAAAGCGGCAAATGGGTAAGCGACTGCTCCATTATGGGAATCGACGCGGAGGTGGCGCCCCTTTTTGGCATTGATCTTGCCGAAGGCCGCTATCCGGAATATAAGCGGGGGGGCAACACCTACGAGATCGTCCTGAGCCAGGATGTGCTCAATTGGTTCCGGGATCCCAATACGGGCAAGCAGGCGGTGGATAAAGACGGCAACCCCAAGATTACCATGGATGCCCGGTTTCAGCTTACCTTTGATTATGGCAGCGCGCAACCTGACCCGGGGATGGACCCGAGCTACCAGCCCGGCAAGATATACCGCATTACGCCGGTGGGCATGGTTTCGCCCAATACCAACGAATTTTCCTGGTATTGCCTGATGGATTTGGAAGCCCTTAAGCGGCTGGCCAAGGAGAATCCGGGGATGAATCTGGATACCTCCGTATACCAGCAGGTATCGGTTAAGTGCGAAAGCACCGAAGCGGTAGCCCCGGTGAAGGACGCCATAGACGAAATGGGCTTTGGCACCAGCAGCCTGCAGGATGCTGTGGAGCAGGCGGAAAAGCAGATGCAGCAGATTCAATATCTGCTGGGCGCCATCGGTGGGGTTTCCCTGTTGGTGGCCGCCATCGGCATCATGAACACCATGATGATGAGCATCTACGAGCGGACGCGGGAAATCGGCATCATCAAGGTACTGGGGTGCCGCATGAGCAACATTGCGGGCATGTTCCTGAGCGAAGCGGCCTTCATCGGCCTCTTTGGCGGGGCTTTGGGCATTTGCCTCAGCTTCGGCCTCTCCGCCGTGATCAACATGTTTGTGGGGCAAAGCGGCTTCAAGAGCATTATCCCGGCCTATCTGGCCATCGGTTCCCTGGCTTTTTCCATTATGGTGGCCATGATATCGGGCCTTTACCCGGCCATTAGGGCCATGCGGCTCAGCCCGCTTACGGCTATACGAAGCGAATGAACCATAAAAATAAAGATCCGGCGCAAATTTTGCGCCGGATCTTTTCATTTGTACGAATCAACCTTAACCCGTTACGATGGCAATTCCGGCGGAAGCGCCCAACCTGGTTGCCCCCGCTTGAATCATGGCCAGGGCATCCTCCTTCGTGCGGACGCCGCCAGCTGCCTTTACGCCCATTTCCGGGCCCACACAGCGACGCATAAGGGCCACATCCTGGATGGTAGCGCCACCCGTGGAAAAGCCGGTGCTGGTTTTTACAAAAGCAGCGCCGGCGGCCTTTGCGCAGGCGCAGGCTCGCTCCTTTTCCGCATCCGTGAGAAGGCAGCATTCTAAAATGACCTTCACATGGGCGGTGCCGGCAGCTTCCACCACGGCCCGAATATCCGATTGGACGTAAGCCCAATCCCCTGCCTTGGCCATGCCCACGTTGATGACCATATCTACCTCCTGCGCGCCGGCGGCTACAGCCAGGCGGGTTTCGGCGGCCTTGGCATCGATGAGCATTGCCCCCAGCGGAAAGCCGACCACACAGCATACCGCCACATCGCTCCCCTTGAGCAGATGGGCGCAAAGCGGCACATAACAGGTATTGACGCAAATGCTGGCGAAATGGTACGCCAAGGCTTCCGAACAAAGCTTTTCGATCTGTACGGGAGTCGCTTCGGCCTTTAATAAGGTGTGATCAATGTAGCGATTTAAATCTTGCATAAGGTTCCTCACTTTTTCTTGCGGGAATAGGGGGTGCCTTCCAGCGGTAACGTATATTGCCACTTGCCGTCGAACGTATGGTAGGCGTCTGCAATGGCGGGAGCCGTGGGGATAGAGGTGATTTCGCCCAGCCCGATGGCCCCATAAGCCAGTTTGAGCCCCGGCTTTTCCACGATGATGGACTGAATTTCGGGGATCATATCGGCCTTGAACAATCCAAGTGTACCATATTTTGCTGTTGGCTTGCAATCCACCACGGGATAGCTTTCCGTAAGGGCATAACCCATGCTCATGACGACGCCGCCTTCGATCTGCCCCTCCACGGAGGTGGGATTCACAGCCTTACCCACATCATGGGCGGCAAGAAATTTCTCGATCTTACCATCTTCTCCCAGGATGGCCACCTGGGTGGCATATCCATAGGCCACATGGCTTACGGGGTTTGGCTTATTGCTGCCCAGGGGATCCGTCCGCGCAAGGTAATGGCCGTAGTATTCTTCGCCGTCCATTTCTTCCAGCGTACGGCCATGGCGGGCATCGTTGAAGAGCAGGCAGGCGCGCCGGGCGGCTTCGCCCGTAATAAGGGTTTGGCGGGAGCCGGAGGTGGTGCCGGAATCCGGGGCGTTAAAGGTATTGGCCTGGAGGTATTCCACTTGCTCCCGGGGAAGACCGGTGGACTCTACTACGATCTGAATAAGAACGGTACCCAGACCCTGGCCGATACAACTTGCACCGCTGTGGATTTCCACTTTACCGTTACGGATGAGCAGACGAACCCTCCCCGTGTCCGGAATCCCCACGCCCACGCCTGCGTTTTTCATGGCGCAGGCAATTCCGGCATATTTCGCGCTTTCATATTGCTCTTTTACGGCTTCCAAGGTTTCCGCAAGGCCGGTGGATGCATCCACGATCTGTCCGTTAGGCAGGGTTTGCCCAGGGCGGATGGCGTTGCGGTAGCGGATTTCCCAGCCGGAAATGCCGACCTTTTCCGCTGCCTGGTTGAGAAGGCTTTCGATGGCAAAGCAGGTTTGGGTTACGCCAAAGCCCCGGAAAGCACCGGCAGGCGGGTTGTTGGTATACCAGGCATAGCCGTCAATCTCAAAATTCTGATAGTTATAAGGCCCGGCTGCATGGGTGCAGGCGCGCTCCAGCACAGGGCCGCCCAGGCTGGCATAGGCCCCCGTATCGGCCACGACCTTTGCCTTTACGCCCTGGATTATGCCGTTTTCATCGCAACCCAAGGTAAATTCCATATCCATGGGGTGCCGTTTGGGGTGGATCAAGATGCTCTCCGGCCGGGTCAGCTTGCATTTCACGGGTTTTCCCGTAAGCAGGGCGCAAAGGGCAGCGTGATGCTGAACCGTCACATCTTCCTTGCCGCCGAAGCCGCCGCCCACCAGCTTGTTTTCCACCATAACCTGCTCCTTGCTCAAGGCCAGCATGGGCGCGGTTTCGTGCTGAGTATCGTACGTGCTCTGGTCCGAGGAATAGACCAGAATGCCGTCCCCCTTGGGAAAGGCTACGGCGCATTCGGGCTCCAGGAAGGCGTGCTCCGTAAAGGGCGTATGGAAGATACCGTGCACCACATGCTTGGAAGCGGCAATGGCTCCCATGGCATCGCCCCGGCTCACGTGCTTATGGGCCAGCAGGTTTCCATCGGGATGCAGCTTGGGCGCGCCCTCTGCCATGGATTCCGCGGGATTGCGGATGGGCTCTAGGATCTCATATTCCACATCCACCAAGGCCTTGGCCTGCTCCAGAATCTCCGGCGTTTCGGCGGCTACCAGGCAGATGGCGTCCCCCAGGTAATGGGTGCATTCGCCCACGGGGATCAGGGCAAACCAATCCCGCTTAAGATGGCCTACTTTCACCAGACCCGGAATATCCGCGGCGGTAAATACCCCGGCCACGCCCGGCAGGGCCTTGGCGGCTTCCGTATGGATGGCTAGGACACGGGCCCTTGGATAAGCGGAACGAACGGCGCTTGCGTGGAGCATCCCTTCCATATAAACATCATCCGTATATTCACCATAACCCAGCACCTTTTCCCGTACATCCAGCCTGTGCACCCGGCCGCCCACTTTCCAATTTTCAGGCGTTTCGGGTATTTTGCCGGCGCTGAGAATTTCCGCCGTCATCTGCACGGCGCGGATGATCTTTACATAACCCGTGCAGCGGCAGATGTTGTTCCGCAGCGCATGGGCGATTTCTTGCTTCGTGGGGGCGGGGTTTTGATCCAGCAGCGCCTTGGCGCACATAACCATGCCCGGGATGCAGAAGCCGCACTGCACGGCTCCGGCCTCGCCAAAAGCATAAGTGTAGGCTTCCTTCTCAAAATCCGAGAGGCCCTCCACCGTAAGAATGGTTTTTCCTTCCATGCGGTCGGTCTGCTGCACGCAGCATTTGACCGCCTTGCCGTCGATTAGAATGGTACAGGTTCCGCAGGCGCCCTCGCTACAGCCGTCCTTTACGGAGGTAAGGCAGAGGGTATCCCGCAGGTAGCGCATCAGTTTTTGGTTCTTTTCTACGGTCACGGTTTGACCGTTTACGGTGAAGGTTGCCATAGGCTATTCCTTTCATTATTCGATGGAGAGGGATACGGTTGAAGATGGATGCGCCCAAGCCTGCAAAGGGCTTGGGCGCGGAGCTTACTCATCGGCTCCTAGGCGAGAAGGTAAGCGTAATCTTTTAAGATGGTAAGAATAAGCAGTTCAAGTTCCTTGGGAAGGCCATTATCGGCCTTGCTCAGATCATACTCCGCAGTCTTGCCGTCCAGCCGCACTTTCACGACGGGGCAATGGGGGCAAATCACCATAAAGCCGGCATTCGTGCTGTCGTTAAAATCCCCCTCATTGGCAAAGTAGGTGAACTTGTGCTTATAGGGCGCGCTGTCATAAGGACAGAAGGCCTCGCAGTTGCCGCATTCGTTGCACATATAGTCCACATGGAGAATCTGGCGCATGGCATGGCCGGGAACCCGGATGGCCACATTTGCCCGGTTGGGGCAAACGGTGGCGCAGGCCTCGCAAACCACGTTGCAGGCTAAGCAGCGTTCCGACTCGCACGTGCGGGCATGGGCTAAAATCCCCTTCTTAGCCAGGCAGGCTTCGTAGGAAGCCGTGGCCGCATCGGGAATGGCATAGGCATGGGCCTCGCCAATAACCGCTTCCGCAAAGGCGGCGGCATCCGCAATGGCTTCCACCACCGTGGCCGGACCCCGAAGGGCGTCCCCCGCCACAAAAACGTTGCCGCTGCGCATGGGCGCACGGCCCTTTTCATCCAGGGCTACGCCATATGCCGCAAATACGACCGGGTCGATCTTCTCGCCCAGGGCGGCAATTACCACATCCGATGGGATTTCCACCGTTTCGTCGGTTTCCACGGGGCGGCGGCGGCCGCTTGCGTCCGGCTCGCCCAACACCATCCGCCGGCAGGTAAGGCTGGCGTTTTGCTGCTTGACAGGGGAGAGCAGCTCCGCAAACTCCACACCGTCCGCTATGGCCAGTTCCAGTTCCTCCACATCCGCCGGCATGTATTTTTTCGTGCGGCGGTAAACGAGGGTTACCCTTTCTACGCCGGGTGCGCGCTTGGCAACCCGGGCGGCATCCATGGCGGTGTTGCCGCCGCCAATGACGGCTACGGCCTTGCCCAGAGCCAGGGAAGCCGGCTCGTTTTTGGCCTTATACAGGAACTCGATCACATTCATGACATTGCCCGGAATATCCAACGTACTGGGCTTTTCCGCGCCCACGGCCAGGAGAATGTAGGCATAACCCTGCGCTTCCAGTTCCTGCCGGGAGGGGGCGGCCTTGCCGCAGACGAATTCCGCGCCGACGGCTTTGGCCAAAGCTATATCCTTATCGATGGCCGCATGGGAAATGCGGAATTCGGGAATCACGTTGCGCACGATGCCGCCAAGTTGGGCCTGCTTTTCAAATACCGTAACGGGAATGCCTGCCCGGGCCAGGAAATAACCGGCCGCTATGCCTGCCGGGCCGCCGCCGATAACGGCGCACTTGGGCCCCGCCTTTTTAGCGGGCGCAGCCAGGCCTGCCATCAGCGCCTCGTAACCGCCTTCCGCGGCCTTCAGCTTTTCGGCGCGGATCTGGACGGACTCTTCATAGAAATTCCTGGTGCATTTATCCATGCAATGGTGGGCGCAGATGGTGCCGGTAATAAAGGGCAGCGCATTCTTCGCCGTGATTACCTTGAGCGCACCTACATAATCCCCTTTGCCGCAAAGTTCGATATATTCGGGAATATCCTGGCCAATGGGACAACCGCCCTTGCAGGGCGCCGTAAAGCAGTCCACCAAAGGTACCTTTTCCGCCAGCTTGCGGGAGGGCAGGGGCTTTATGCTCTTGCGGTAGTGGGAATTATGATAGACACTGTCGCTCAAACGGCCTACGGCCAGGAAGTCCACCCCGTCAAAGGAATGGAATTCCTTTTGATCGAACAGCTCTCCCAATTGGGACAAGCGGCTGTATCCACCGGGCTTGAGAATGGTTGTGGCCATGGTGATGGGCCAGATGCCCGCGTCAAAAAGCTGTTCAATATTGAAGAAGTCCGCGCCGCCGGAATAGGAGAGACGCAGCTTCCCCTGAAATTCCAAGGAAAAGCGCCGGGCCATCTCAATGGTGAGGGGGAATTCCGCCCGGCCGCTCATATACATTTCCTGGCTGGGCAATTCACCGGCCTTGACGTCCACGGGGAACGTGTTGGAAAGCTTGAGACCGAATTCCAGGCCATGATCTGCCGCCAGCTGCATGAGCCGCCGGAACATGGGCACCGCATCCTCCCACTGCAGGTCTTCTTTGAAGTGATGATCGTCAAAGGCCACATAATCGTAACCCATATCGTCCATGCGCTTGCGGGCCCATTCGTAACCCAATATGGTAGGATTGCATTTAACGAAGGTATTCAGCTGCTTCTCGGTGATGAGGTAGCTCGCAATGGCCTCAATTTCCCCCGGAGGGCAGCCGTGGAGGGTGGATACCGTAACACCGGATACAATCCGGCCGGGCGTGGCCCGGTAAAAACCGGCGTCCTCGGGGAAAAGCGAGCAGAGGGTATCCACGCATTCCTTAAAGATGGGCGTGACGGAAGCGTCCATCATCCCATCGATGAATTTCTGCATCTTGGGGGTTTGAATGCCGGCCAGGTCATAACCCACGCTGATGTTGAACATGAAGCCGTCCGGCGCGCCCAGGCCCCATGCATGGGCCATAAACCGCAAGGCAAACCAGCCTTTCACATACTCGTCGAAGGCTTGGGGCACGGTGAGCTCCGTGGACCATTCGCAGTTATATCCCTCGTCCGAAGCGAGAATGCAGGGGCGTGCGATGCAGGCGGCCAGCTCTTCTCCGTCCATCTTTTGCACGGTCTTAAGCTCGAAGAACCGGGCTCCGCCATAATAGGCGGCGATGATGTTTTGCGAAAGCTGGGTATTGGGGCCCGCGGCGGGGCCGAAGGGAGTTTCCAGCTTCTCGCCGAAGAGGGAAAGAACCTTGGAAACATCCTTTTTTACATAAGGGGTGGCTACGCCGAAAACGGAGCCATGGGAATCATGCTCCGAAAGGAGCCAGTTCATAAGCTTGGGAAAGGGAATAGGGGTCATGCGTTCGGACATCTTCGCTTCCTCCTCTTAATATTCACAGCCGTTTAGCCGGCCCCAGAGTTTGCGGGAAACCTCCAGGGTGCGGGCGTTGATTGCCTCTTCATCGATGCCGATAAGCTGCCTGTCCTTCATAAGCAGGCGGCCGTTGCACATGGTGGTCTCGCACTGGCGGCCCGTCATGCCAAAGATCATATGGCCGTCGATATTATCTGCGCTAAAGGGGGTGAATGGCTTGTAATCCATGACGATCACATCCGCAGCGGCGCCGGCCTTGAGCACACCCAGTGCATCCGGGAAGTAACGGGCGCAGATTTCCCGGTTGTTTTTGAAGAGCATATCCGTCACTTCGCACCAGGCCACATTGGGCATGCACGCGTTGTGCCGCTGGATGATAAGGGCTACCTTAAGGCTTTCCAGCATATCGAAGGTGTAAGCGTCCGTTCCCATGCCAACCAGGATGCCATTTTGGATCATTTGCAGGATGGGGGCGCAACCCACGGCGTTTCCCATGTTGGATTCGGGGTTGTTCACCACCATGGTGTCCATTTCTTTTAGAATGTCCATCTCCGCGGGATTTACATGGATGCAGTGACCCAGCAGGGTCTTGGGGCCGAGAATGCCCTGGTTCAGCAGGCGGTTCACGCTGCGGGTGCCGTAGGTGCGCAGGGAATCGTATACGTCGTTCATCCCTTCGGAAACGTGAATGTGGAAACCGGTGCGCCCGTTGTTTTCTTTTACCATCTTTTCAAAGGTTTTATCCGAAATGGTAAAGAGCGCGTGGCCGCCGAACATGGCTTTCACCATGGGGTCGTTCTCTTTTTCGCAATGGGTGATAAAATTGCCGTTTTCTTTAATGCCCGCGTCGCACTTGGCCTCGCCGTCCCGGTCGGAGACCTCGTAACAAAGGCAGGTGCGCACACCCAATTCTTTGGCTACTTCCTCGATGGCAAAAAGGCTGCCCTCGATTTCACAGAAGCTGGCGTGGTGGTCAAAAACCGTGGTACAGCCGGTCTTAATGCAGTCGATATAGGTGGTGTAAGCGCTGCGGCGGGTATCCTCCAAAGTCAGATGCCGGTCGATCTTCCACCACATGCCGTCCAGAATTTCGTAGAAGTTGGTGGGATTATGGCCCTTCATGGAAAGCCCACGGGCCAAGCCGCTGTAAATATGGGAATGGGCGTTGATGAAGGCGGGCATAATCACAAGGCCCTTGGCGTCGATAAATGTAGCCGCAGGATACTTTGCTTTGAGGGCTGCCGTTTCGCCCACTTCCAATATTTTGGTGCCATCCACAACCACACCGCCGTTTTCAATATAGGGCTTAGCGCTGTCCCGTGTGATGAGTTTTCCGTTTGCAATTAGATACATGCGCGAGAACCTCCTATTTAATAGCTTAATTCATGAGAAAGGACGAAAAGCTGAACTGGAACTACGAAAAAACGCACGAGAACGACGATGAAAAATCGTCAGCCCGTGCGCGAAGCACTCCCTTACAGCCCGCTGATACAAGACGAAACATAGAAGCATTTCTTTTAGGTGCCTTTATTTTATCATAGCTTCCCAGCGCTTTTCAAGGCCTCAAAGCTATCTGCCAAAAATTTTTTAGTTGGCAAGAAAAGTTTTGGGGTTTCTATTGAAATTCGCGGCGGATATGGTATCATGAGGGTTAGGAAACAAGACGGATTCGGGGCGGTCCGGGGCAAAATGCCTTCGGGCGGGAAGAAGGAGGACGGATATGCGCAGGGATGTGCTGGAGTTGCTCACGCGGATCGCAAATGCCTTAGCGCTGCAGTTCGGCAGCAATTGCGAAGTAGTCATCCACGATTTAACGGGGAACGATCCGGAAAATACCATTGCTTGCATTGAAAACGGGCATGTGTCCCGGCGGGATGCAAAGGCCGGGCCAAGCCACATTGTGCTGGACGCAATGCGGGAGGGCAGGCGGGATTTGCCGGACCATTATAACTACCTTACCAAGACAAACGACGGCCGCATTCTCCGTTCCAGTTCCGTTTATATTAAGGACGAAACGGGAAAGGCGACGGGTATCTTCTGCATAAACTACGACCTCACGGAGGCGATGATGGCCCAGTCCGTCATCAACAACATCGTGCAGACAGGCGGGCCCGGTTCCGAGCCCGAACATATTCCCACCAACGTCAACGAGCTATTGGATGATCTGCTGGAAAAGAGCGTGCAGCTTGTGGGCAAGCCGGTTGCCATGATGAACAAGGACGATAAGGTTCGGGCCATCGCTTTCCTGAACGACGCGGGCGCGCTGCTCATCACGAAAAGCGGTGACAAGATCGCCAAGTATTTCGGCATCAGCAAGTATACCCTCTATTCCTATTTGGACTGCGGCGCAGACGCCGGGAAATGAATCGCACCACATAAAAATAAGCGCAGTATAAGCAACAGGAGGAACTACCGTGGATTTCGAAAAAATTAAGCAAACAGCTCAGAATTACCTGCCCGATATGACCAAGTTCCTGCGGGATTTGATCGCCATCCCCAGCGAGAGCTGTGAGGAAGAGGGCGTTATTAAACGCACCATTGCGGAAATGAAGAAACTGGGCTTCGACAAGGCCGAGATTGACTCCCAGGGCAACGCGCTGGGATGGATGGGCC